>JALNYZ010000024.1 GCA_023229575.1 Prolixibacteraceae bacterium | reverse complement strand
TGCCTTCCACTTTCCAGGGTTGCTGGTTATTATGACGGACTTCCAACCTGCCATTTTCGCCCGAAAAACAAATCAATTGCCCTTCAAAAGGAAGGAAAGTGTTCATGGTATAGGTCAGTTCTGTGCCGTTATCATAATTGACCAGGACCGAACTGGTATCGTAACTGTCTATTTCATTGTCCCAAAGGCAGCCGTCAGCGTAGTAACCGTCCACATCTTCGCAATTTCCATACATGGCCATGGATGTGCTGCTCTTGGTTATGTCGATGTAAAACTTGCACTCTTTGGTAAACGAACAGGTACGGCAGTTGCGGCCCCTGAAACTGTTGTTATGACCGTAATAGGCCAATTTCCCAATAGCCTGAACATCAACCGGATCTGAATCCATGAGCCAGTTTATCAGGTCAAAATGGTGGGATGCCTTGTGGAGCAATAAAGAGCCTGAATACTTCATTTTTCCATGCCAACGCCTGTAATAGCTAGCGCCATGAGAAGTATTGAGGCGTTCCTGGTATTCAATGGCAATGATCTTGCCCAGTTCGCCGGACATTAAAATTTTTTTCATCTCCATCGAATCGTTCATGTACCTGACATTAAATCCAACATACACTTTTCTACCGGTACGGTTTTCAGCATCGGCAATACGCTGGCATTGTTCCGCATCAATGGCAATCGGCTTTTCAGAGATTACATCGCATCCAAGTTCCATTGCACGTATAATGTACTTTTCATGAAAACAATCAGGGGTCGTAACAATAACGATATCGGGATTTGTCTCTTGTATCATCAGGTCGAAATCCTTCGCTTCGTAAGTTTTGGCATTGGTTCCCATCAGTAATTTTGAAGCTACCATCCGTTTGGGGTTGATGTCACACAAAGCAACCATCTCAACAATGTCTTTGTAGGCTTCAATGACTGGTTTTCCCCAGGAAAAAGTTCCACGGCTGCCTGTTCCAACCAGGGCTAGTTTTGTTTTTATCGCTGTTCCCGGTTTTTTATCGTTCGCGAATGAGTATAGTGGAAAAACTGAAGCTGCAATAGCTAATTTAGCGGTATTGCCTAAAAAATCCCTTCTTGTAGTTGTTTTCATTTGAGTAGATATTTGTAATTTTTATATATATACTTGAATTATTTGAACTGGAATTAATCCGGCACTTTTACAAAAATATTCTAATACAGATAAATAAGTTTAAATCCAAATTATCAATATTTAGTCCTGATTTTACTTCCGGAAAAAGCGAAATACATGATATACAGGTAGGCAGGAAGGCAAACCAGATAAGCAACCTGGTGAGAGGCCACATCGGCAACATACCCGAACAGCAAGGGCAGGAAAGCTCCGCCTATAATCCCCATCACCAGGAAAGAAGACCCCATTTTCGTGAATTTGCCCAGATCGGCTATGGCCAAAGGCCAGATGGCAGGCCACATTAATGCATTGGCCAATCCGAGAAGGGAAACCAGGTAGATTGAAATGCCAAAGGGGAAAACCACGATCGATATGGTTACCAAAATACCTGTCAGAGTCGATAATAATAAGGCCATGCCCTGGCTTAAAAATTTAGGGATGAACAGTACGCCAAACAAATAACCAAGCACCATGGCTGCCGAAACATACCATACATAGTTCTCTGGTGACGGCAAATCCAGTATGGCAGCGTAGTCGTTGATGGTGCCCAAGGCAACATATTCAACGCCGATATCGAAAAATACCGCGAAAACACCCAGCAACAGGTGGGGAAACTGAAATATACTGGTTTTGGAAGCGGCATAGGAAGATGCTGTGGAGGAATCTTCTTCTTCACCAATGGCCAAAACTTCCGGCAGTGGCGCGAAATAATATAAAACTCCCATCACCACCAGGATGCAGGATATGATATAAAACGGAAGAACCGTGTCTTCAATCCGTACATCCGACAGGTCCATAAAAACCGCAAGCATCAGTGAGGCAACCGCAAAAAAAGTTTTATTGCAGATCCCCATAATGGCAATACGTTTGGCGGCGCTTTCCGGAGGGCCTAAAATAGCGACATACGTATTTACGGCCCCGGTCAGCAGGGTCTGCCCCATCCCGCTTATAAATAAAGCTAGCAGCAGCAACGGAAAACTGATCAGTTTAGCCGCTGGTGCAATCAGGTAAAAACCTATAGCCATGATCAAAAATGCGATGATCATCCCACCCTTATACCCAAACTTCTTAATAATTGCCCCGGAAGGAAGCCCAAAAACCACAAAAGATAAGAATGTCGCAGTCATCACCAGGTACGACATGGTTATTGAAATATGAAATGCTTCTTTTACAAAAGGAACAAAAAACGCGTTTATCCCAAGAGCAAAGCCGAGTACTGCGAACATTGAACCTATTAACATCATAGGAACAACCAAAGTTTTTTTATTATTGGTCATAGTCAGATAGTTTTATAAAAAGTATTTAGTTCTTTAAATATGAATATTAATCCAAAAACAGACTAATGATGACAGGCAACTGATTGCAGGAATCCGCGATCATCAACTAACGAACTATCGTCTGCATCAACCACATACTCCGTAGTTATTTTAACACTCAGTTCAGTCCCCGGGGAAAGGGAATTGGTACAACCTCCACAGGCTTCTATTTCCATAAATCCTGAAGGGTCGCTGTAAATGCTGAGCTTGACCCCGCAATCTGAAGGAAATTGTTTGGGATCGGCATCAGCAATATCAATATACCTTTGCCCCGGAGGTAAAGTTCCGGCATACCGCTTTACGCGAAAATCATTGCCGCTGATGAATTCCATCCATGGTACGTTTTCACCTACTCCCAGTTGAAAACGAAAATCTGTTTGTGTGTCCACAACATATTTATCTCCCGACATTCCACGCTGCGATAGGCTTGAGTCATACATATCACGGATGTCCTCAGTTGATGGTGGCGGCATAAAGACTTTGCACCCCTGACCGGAATCGAACTGGCATAACGACCAGGGGGCCAGGCTGAATTCTCCATTTCCCAATGTCCTATTGCCAATATACCGGATTATTTCCGTGACATGCTGGGTCAGGGAGTTTTCGTGCTGTTCAATTTCGATATGCCGCTCAAATTCACACGGGATACCAAGCTGTTGATTATTCACCAAATCTATTTCTGCCCTTATCACTGCTTTGTTTTCTGCCTGTTCCACAACTTCCCAGACTGCCCCCGTTATTGCAGGAGGGACCCTCCATTCCCCCGAGCCATATTCGTACCCCAGGCAGGTACCTTCAGGGGCAGGCCATAAGGCATCGCCACCCGGATTGTGATAAACATCCCTGTTGCTGCGGTTCAGAATGGCAGAGGGCACTACCCTGTTGAGTACCTTGTTGTTGACCACAGTAAAAAGCCGGCCTTCCAGATCCAATGCGGCAATAATCCCGTTTTCAAGGGTGCCTGTTACAAATACCCTGCGGTGCGCGTGCCGCATCAAATCAATTAGCGTATTTCCGGTCATTGGTTAGTACCCCATCACTTTTTTCATATCACGAAGCGTGATAGCTTTGGCACGGCTACCATAACTGAGGGAGGCCTGCTTCGCTCCCTGTGAGTACCATTCTGCGCTACTAAACTTGGACATATCGACGCCTTCAGGGCAGAATGCCATCATCAGGGATGTCTCCTGTTCCCCGGCATGGTCAATTGGAAACTGGGACTGGGCTTTAGCGCTCATAAATGGACAGATGTGTATCCAGTTAAATGGGTCAGAACCTGCATTATGCTCTTCGTAATAGTTCTCTGAAGAGTTATCTCCCCACCAGCCATCACCGCGTTCACGTTCTATGAATGCAAATATCTCCTGGCGCGCTGCCAGTTTGAAAGCCAGATCGGTAGGCATTCCATTTGCAAAGTTCTCACTCTGGTGGTGGATAAAAACGTAAATATTGCGGAAGCCAATGCGCAAAAGGTTATAAAAATACTGACGCGCGAATTGTTGCAAGACCTGTGAGTCAACATGTATTCCTCCATTACGCTCTGGTGCTGCCACAGCATAAGAACCTGCCCCATAATAGAACGGTGGCATGATGACCAATGGCATTTCTTTCTCAAGTATTTCCAGTGCGCGTATCGGCAACAAGGTATCAACACCCGGCGAGAGGTGTTCGCCGTGGTACTCCAGTACCCCAAGAGCCATCGCAACAGGTGTATTTTTATCAATAGCCTCCCGGATCTGGTCCGGAAACATCATTTCATAGTGCATAATTCTTTTCCTTTCTTTTTAGTTAATTGAATTAGATCTCAATAATTTTCATGAATTTGGATGAAAGCATTTCTACCCCTCCTTCTCTTACAATGACTCCATTTTCCCAGCGAAGGCCAAAGTCGTGTTCGTAGAAAAACGTATCAACCTGGAAGGTCATGTTCTCTATTAACTCATAGTCGGAGGTAGACTCCATCCATGGCTGCTCCACTTCCATCATTCCAATGGAGTGACAAGGGCCATAAAGCATCTGTTTTTCAAAGCCACGCGATTTAACCCACGCTTCATATTCTTTAACAACCGCACTGGCAGGTTTACCGGCAGCCAGCATCTCGATGGTCTTGAAATGCGCCTCCAGACCAAAATCAATGAGTTTCCTCTTATGCTCAGGCAATGGACCTATTGAAATTGGTAACCCGACGCTTGAAGAATACCCGCTGACACGCGCTCCGATATTAAGCTGAATCACTTCGTTTCTGGCTATCGAGTTGTGAGTTGGCCTGGATATGGCATTATTGGTTGATGTACCACAAAAACAATAAAGGGAGTGCCCTTCGTATTCTCCTCCATGTTTATAAATCTCCCGCTGTGCAATCCCGATAACCTGCAGTTCTGTCATCCCGGGTTTGATCTCATTGATAATTGCTTCAACAGCCAGTTCTGCAATGGCATAAGCCTTGCGCATGCAGTCAAGCTCATTTTCGCTTTTGACAAAACGTAACGGAAGAAAAGTAGCATCCGCTTTAACCAGTTCAACTTCCGGAAATTGCTCCTTTATTGACGTAATTACCGGTAGTGGTGTGATCGCCCAACCAACGATGCCAAGTTTCTTAATATTCCCTTTGGGGGTGTATTTGGCTACGATATCTTTATAACTCTTAAAAACCATTCCCGGGCATTCAGGTTCGGCCGATTCGCGGTATTCAATCATCTTTTCAATGTTCTTAAAGACACTACGGTGAGCGGCATAAATCTCACTTTCAGGACCTACCAGAAGAACAGATTCGCCTTCTGCCGGAACAAATACTGCTGATGCTTCAAAGGTTGGCCAATACTCGCTCAAATATCTTACATTGGCCATATCGGATTCGCTGGCATGAACCAGGCAGGCATCAAGACCTGCAGCCCTGATGTTTGCCTGAAATTTTGCAATACGGTCGTAAAACTCTTGTTTTGGAATTGTTGTTGTGTACATATTAACTTTTTAACTGTAATTAATTAATTATAATACTTATGCGATTTACTCATTTTCAATAATAGGCTATTTAAGACTAGACTCATCTGTTATAGATTGTGGTGCAAATTTCTATTCAAAAACCATGTAAAAATATTCTCTGCTAACTCGAATTATTACATGTAAATAATATTCATAAAAAATTAATTATCAGGTCTCCAGACAATCACCCAGATACTGACTTTCGACTCCGGGCAATTGGTAATTGCATATCCAGAGTCTCTTTCAAAACTCCTAATTTTTCTCTAAGTGAATATGGAGTGTAGACATAGTCCTGCTCAAACTGGAAGCCCAAACGTGAGTCCCGGGTGGCAGCAAGCAGAGAAAGCTCTGTGCGTATAATCTCCTCGCGAACAATACTTTCCATACGATCCAGAATTTTCTCACTTTTCTTAATATCCTTTTCTTCAACCTGCTTCAATCGAAGATCTTCAAACTCGAGTATAGCACAGTCACTCTGCATCATCCTTTGCAATTGTTCAGCTACTATTACTTCCCGAATGGCCGGTTGACGTTTTGATTCAGGGCCCATTAGTGCTGCTTCCCTATAAAGTATCAGTCCCTCCTCCATCATATCTGCGGCCTTCTTCATGTACCTGAGAAAGACCGGCAGTACTTTTGTCTGCTCTTCAACCTCAATACCTGTTGCACTTCTGGCATATAATTCCGCCTTATTGGTTTTGTTAGTAAAATCAGGGTAAAAGACCATACGAGAAACAGTGAAAGGCCAGTATGGATTATTATCAAAATCGGTCCATGAATGATAATAAGTGTTTGTTCTTAGTGGTGGCACCTGGAAGAAAATAGGGTTTCCCACGGCATTATTTGTTCCCATATTAGGACCGGTATCAGGGACAAGTTTAATCGCCTGACTGAAGAAATACCAGGCTTTAACAGCTTTTAATTTTCCTTCCTCCCCAAAAATCCGCGCAGCAATAAAATTCAAAAGTTCATCGATGGTAGGTGCATCACTCCAGCAAGTCCATGCCCGTAACTCACTTATAAAGTTAGGCTTGTATCCGCTACTCCAGCTCTCGAGGGTACCATTTACTCCATATTTCTCCAACGCCTTATATCGTTCAACCCATTGATTTGGAACAGGAAGATAAGGGATAGTGCCAAACTGCCAACTTGCAAAAGTGTCAGCTTTACAATAGACTTTCATATTTCTGTTACGTGCCTCTTCAGTCTGAGCATCAGTTACTTCAGCAGGGCCTATCTGCGATAGTGAATAATCGCGCAGATACCCTTGCATTCCGTCTATTTCAAAGCTTTTCCCGTTTTCCCAGGTAAGTAATGGTATGGTGTCATCCGGAAGCTGTTGTATGAAATAACGCTTCAATTCGGCTTTTTGTGGTCTGAAATCAATATTGTATTCCCATGGCAGAATTTCAATTGAAGGATTAATCCGGTGGCATTCATCTTCCACTATACCAACAGCCCTACACCAGTTTCGTGCCCATTCTTTCATATACTCATCGTCAGATGAGTGACCCGCTCTCCATTCCTTATACCAGAAACCTTCAGTGAGGAGGATATAACCCCGGATGCCGGGAAATTCCTTTACGATATCACGTACCAACTTGCGCAATCCTGCTTCGCTTTCAGGAGTCCCAATATATTGGTATACAATTGGTGTGTAGACCTTTATGCCAAACCGGTCCGCTCTGGCGATAAGATCATGAATCCGTTTGGGATCTTGTGGACGAACATTGAACAGAATCCGCGCATAAAACTCGGTTGAAGATTCAGCAGTCGTACGGTCGCCGTTCGGATTCGCATAAACCGAGGCAAAAATGCCGTCAAAACCGTCGTGAACCAAGTGTGAAAGTAGCTGGTCAGGCCATTCCATCCATCCCATCCAGGATAGGACCATACGGGTATCATAGAGGCTATGTCGCACCGTTTTCAGGTTATTTGGTAAAAAGGGCGCTTCTCGAAGGTTCATCCGTGCCTCAAGGTTGTAGAGACCAAACATTGCTCCACGTTCATCATAACCACAGACAATAATTTGTTCAGGCGTAGCAACAATCTCATAGTCTTTTGGAGCCTTGAGGGTTAATCCAACACCCGGCAACTGTTCACGTGTACCCACCACAATGCTTTGCCGGTAATCCCGGTAGTCTTCCAAGGAATTTTGACCTTCAACATCAACTTTTACTCCTTGTGACTTATCGAGATAGTCCTGAAAATCATCAACGGCATTTTGGATTATTACCGAACAGCCCTGGTTCCATTTTATTTTCCATCCTTTAACGGGGACGGACATCTCATCTTCCAAAAGTTTTGCTTCTTTGTCCCTCCTGATTATATGCACCGGAGAGGTGGAAAGCCGCTTATGATAATCATATGGCGCTTCAAGGGGAAGCCGTTCAACCTCACTAGCAAAGGCTCCAGTTGAATATTTGTCATCCTTACCTACATAAATACTTCTATTGAATGAACTTGCACCAAATGACGAGATGCTTGTTGAAACAATTGCTCCGGCTAATCCTGCTGTGGATTTTCCTATGAAATCTCTCCGGGTAAAGTTCTTTTTAATCATACTATTTCAGTTTAACAGATAACTCATTCAGTTTAACAGATAGCTCAATAATATTTTGTACCACGTGAAAAGAATAGTTTTTTAGTTTAATTTTAATAGCATTTAAACATCATCAAAGCTTCAAAACTATTCCTTAATAGAGCGAAATTATAGTACTTTTCATTGCAATTGTAATACAATTCTACAGCAATCGCCATTAAATTTAAAAAGTATATACATTTGACAATCGCACAGATTATATAATATTGTAAATCACGGTTATACGTCTGACAGGTGTGCGTTTCTCTGTTCCACAGAGTTGCGAACTGATGCTGAAAATCAACCTTCCTCCAGGGAAAACAACCGGCTGGCACAAACATGATAATCCTGTTTTTGCCTATGTTTTAAAAGGGACATTGACGGTAGAACTGGAAGGCAACAAAGTACTTAAGTTCGCTGAAAACAGCTCCTTCTCTGAGGTAATTCACACGGCTCACCGGGGAATTAACAAAGAGAGCAGCGATCTGGTACTACTCGCCATCTACCTGGGAGAGAAGGGAAAACCACTGTCTGTGAAGATACAAAAGGAGTAGTCCGCGTATTCAAAATATAGCATGTTAAAAATATTACACAGAGGAAATATCTCTATTAATCTGGATTCTAGCGTACTAGAAGTATTTCCTCTGTGTAATATTTTTTTAACCACCTACTTGTTCCCCATCCACATGCCTCCAATATAGGGAATCAACCAAAACATCCAGACCATCAGGCTGTAAGTGTGGAATTCGATACGCCGTTTTTCACTTCCCTGTCTGACCACTGCTGTGGCCCAAATTGCATGGGCAAGCATCAGCCAAAGGGCGAGCTGTCCGAAAAGCGTATGCAAATCACTCAGATCAAATGGATTATTCGATAATTTCCCCATCGCAAGGGTACCTGAAACATCGAAGACAAAACCAGTCCAAAAGGCCACAACGTGCCAACCTTTCAAATAGCTGGCCAGCCTTTCCGCCCAAACACCCAATGAATAGAATAGGAGTGCCAGGGTAATCAGCGAAACAGAGAGCATCAAGTAAGTAGTCATTGTGATTTGTTTCAGTTAATCATGAGATCCCATAGCTTAAAAGTACAATATTTTGTCGAACCTGAATGCAGTTTCCACCCATTTCAAACAACATTTTGAATATGAATGCTTATCATTGTTGTCTGAAACAAAAACCGGTTTCACCTTTTATGAACAGTGCAGAAGATGGAACAGAATATGATAGAGGAGATGGTATGGAAAGATTGAAGATTTATCTGTTCTTCCTGATTCTTCTCCCTGCATTTCAATCCTTTGCACAGCAAAAGTTTACCATCAGCGGCTATTTCAAGGATGCAAAAACAGGAGAGAACCTGATCGGAGCTACATTAACCATCAATGAACTTAAGGGTAGAGGAACAGGTACCAACGCCTATGGCTTCTATTCCATCACCCTTCCGGCAGGACATTACCAGATCACCGGACAATTCATCGGTTATACCCCACAGATTTTGCAAATCACCCTCAATCAGCCAGTTAAACAAAATTTTGCGTTAAATGAACAGGTAAATACACTGGGTGAAGTAGAAGTCTCCGGTCAGCGGAAGGATGAGAATGTCTCAAGGATGACCATGGGCATGCAAAAACTCAATACCAGTGAAATCAAGAGTATTCCAGTGCTATTCGGTGAAAACGACGTACTGAAAACCATACAGCTTTTGCCGGGCATAAAGCCTGCAGGAGAGGGTAGCAGTGGCTTCAATGTCCGGGGAGGTTCTGCTGATCAAAACCTGATACTCCTCGATGAAGCAACTGTATTTAATGCATCACACTTGATGGGCTTTTTCTCTGTATTTAACTCAGATGCAATCAAGGATATCACCGTTTACAAAGGCAATGAACCGGCAGAATACGGTGGAAGGCTATCATCCGTACTCGATATCAAAATGAACGACGGAAATGACCAAAAGATGAAGGTATCAGGTGGAATTGGCCTTATTTCATCACGGATCAACATCGAAGGTCCGATCGTCAAAGAGAAGGGTTCGTTCATGATTACAGCGAGAAGGACATATGCCGATCTGTTCCTGAAGCTATCTTCAGACAGCGACAAAAACCAAACGAAACTTTACTTCTATGACCTGAATGCCAAGGCAAGTTACCGCCTCAACAGCAACAACCGGATCTACCTTTCAGGTTATTTTGGCAAAGATCTCATCTCCTTGAAAAATACTTTCGGAATAAACTGGGGCAATATTTCCGGAACATTGCGATGGAATCATCTTTTCTCTGACAGGTTATTTTCAAATACTTCACTGATTTTCAGTAATTACGACTACAAAATATTCATTAACAACGGCAACAGGTTGAATATCATATCCCGAATTCAGGATTACGGCATCAAACAGGACCTGCAATATTTCATTCAAGCCAATTCGACCCTTAAGTTTGGGTTCAATTCTATTTACCATAAAATTATACCCGGCGTTATCACTTCTGATGCCAACATCGATTTAAAGAAACTGACCAACAAATACGATTGGGAAAATTCTGTTTACTTGTCGCATCAGTTCAGGATGAATGATAAGGTTAAGATCGAATATGGTTCCCGTTTTACTCTTTTCAGTGCTCTCGGCCCGGGGGATATTTATATGTATGATTCAAACGGGCGAATATTAAATGTAACTACCTATCATTCGGGTCAATTTGTCAAGAATTACCTGAATGCCGAACCGCGCATCACGGTGGATTACCTCCTTAGTCAGGAAAGTTCAGTCAAACTCTCCCTCTGCCGCAATATTCAGAATCTTCATCTACTCTCCAATTCGACCTCCGGAAATCCCACAGATCTATGGATTCCAAGCAGTAATATTGTTAAACCGGAACTGGCTGATCAGGTTTCAATGGGTTACTACCGCAACTTCGATGACAACAGATATGAGTTTTCCGCCGAGACTTACTACAAAAATTTATGGAACCAGATTGATTACAAAAATGGGGCTGAGCTTATGTTCAACGAAAATGTGGAATCCCAAATTATCTTCGGGAAAGGGCGTACATACGGTCTGGAACTATTCCTGAAGAAAAAACAGGGACGTTTCAATGGATGGATTAGTTACACGCTGTCTCGCAGCGAACGGAAATTTAATGCTATCAACAGTGGAATCTACTTTCCGGCCAAGCAGGACCGTATCCATGATCTTTCGTTGGTAGGGATCTATGAGCTTAGCAATAGCTGGACACTATCCGCAACATGGGTTTATTACACAGGCAATGCCGTGACGTTTCCTACCGCAAAGTATTCGGTTGATGGCAAAACCTTGTTCTATTACCCTGATCGAAACGCAGACCGGATGCCTGCCTACCATCGCCTCGATCTTGGCGCTACCTGGATCAAAAAAAAGAGTGCAAAATTTGAATCCAGCTGGAATTTCTCGCTCTACAATGCTTATGGACATGAGAATGCCTACATGATTGAATTCCGCGACAGCAAATCCGATCCATCCAGGACCGAGACAGTCCAGACAACGCTTTTCAAGATGGTACCTTCAGTGACATACAACTTTAAATTCTGAAAGATGAGAAGAGCTTACCCCTTTCATACTCCCGTTGGCCACGGTTTCACCAAAATCAGGACCTTAACCCTGTATCGGATCCTAGCGGGAGTTGTCGCATACGTTGCTTTGATCTTATCTTTCGGCTCATGCGAAAAAGTGATCCAACTCGATTTGAAAAAAAGTACACCGAAAATTGTTATTCAGGGCAATATTTACGACCAACCCGGTCCCTATATTGTCAAAATATCCAATTCAGTGAATTTTGATGCCTCCAGTAATTATCCTCCTGTCACCGGAGCAGCTATTACAATTTCAGACAATTCCGGTCAGAATGAAAAATTGACAGAAACAACTGCCGGCACCTATTTAACCTCTAAGCTCCGTGGAGTCCCCGGAAGAACATACTCCCTCTCTGTTAAAATTGGGAATGAAAACTATCTTTCCACTGCAACCATGCCACTGGCGGTGCCCATCGATAGTATCTATTTTTCCTCCAGTCTATTCAGTGGTGAAAAAATGACGACAGTAAGAATCCTGGATCCTCCCTTCATTGTCAATTATTACCGCTTGGTCTATTTTATCAATAAAGTCCGGCAAAAAGCCTTCTATGTGCTGGATGATGATCTTTTCCAGGGAGCCATTATCAGGTATGCCCTGCTATCCAGAGGCAGCAATATAAAGCTGGTTAAAGGTGATTTGGTTACAGTGTGGCTCGAGTCGATCGACCATGGCGTTTTTGAATATTTCCGGACTGCCGGAAGTGATGGCGGAGAGTCAGCTTCGCCTGCAAATCCGGTATCGAATATTTCAAATGGGGCATTGGGCTACTTTAATGCATGCGCTGTTCGGAAAATATCTGCCAACGTGAGTCAGTGATTCATTTTTGAATCCTTTAGCGGTTCGGGTTTCATTTCTTTGTATACTTAAGTTTAAAACCAATGTCGTCTGTGCCTTCCATTGTTTTGTCGTTGATTATTTTTAACGTCTCTCGTGAGTGTTTTTGATTAGGGTATTTTGTTTTTGTCCATTTTAATTCTTTCTTCTTTTCATTAAAATCAATATCAGTCATTACAAAGCAAAGTTGTCCTTGTATCTTGTATTGGTTTCCTTTGTCAAAAGTCACAGATTCATTATTTCTAAGGTTGTGAAGAGCGTTTTCGTAATCAAGCTGCCATTGTCCTGTGAGAAATTGTTGTAAGTCAAAAGAACTCGTTTTGAATTTTGAAGGAAATTTTGTGTTTTTAATCTGAAACTTAATTACGTCAGTAAGAATAGCAGGAATAAGTAATGATAGAAAAATGATAACAACAATCAAAAGTGTAAAATAATCTGACTTTTGGTTATAAATTTTAGTGTCTTACGTCGTTAAAGTTTCTTTTTGCAGTGTCGCACTTAACCTGACCGCGAACTCCTTTGTACCCGCTACAAGTCTTCGTTTAGATGGTGACTTTTGAAATGTTGAGGAAGGTTGGTTGCGTGTTATATTTAATATGAATATACATAGTTAGAATTAAACATCAAAGTCATCGAAAGGAGATTTTATCTTATGCAAACTGCGGGTCGATACACTGTGTAGATTTCGGTGATATCGGGACAGAATGGTCTAAAAATATTAGCGAAAAAAAGTTCCCAAAGTTTTAGTTACGGGCAAAATTCGCTCGTAACTAAAACTTTGGGAACTTTCTCCTTGACTAAAAAAGGCACCCCGCGGGATGCCTTTTCTTTGTCACTCAATATCAAATTTTCGATTTAAAAAAGCAGCTTGAAATTCTGGTCGTTGGCATATTTGTCAAACTCCCGATCACTTTGCGCTATCGCCTTGTACGCGGGATCCTTTTTCATGGCATTGACCAATGCTTCGTACATTGGGCTGGTTTTGCCGGCACGGGCATATACAATTGCCTTCAGATAGGCGACACGTCCTGATTCAACAGGAGCCGCGTTCAGCGTCTTCAGCGCGCCATTGTTATCTTCATTCAACAGTTGGGCAAGCCCACGGTTGGCATAAGAAGTTGACTTTTCATCAAGATATTTCACGGCAGTGTCATAATCCCCCTGCTTGATTTTCAGGATACCCATGTTTTCTTTAACCTCTTTACCAGCACCGGTAGCAGCTCCAAACAAGATTTCAGCTTTTGCCCATTCCCCGTTTTTCAACGCTACACAGCCAAGGTTGTTCTGAACAATCGGATTTTTTGGATCCAGCTGGTCAGCCTTCTGAAAATTGTTGCCGGCAGCTGCAAAATCACCTTCGTTCATTTGCACGAAACCAAGATTGTTGAAACCTCTCCAGTCGTCCGAATAGGTTTTGGTGAAACTTGTATAGATGGCCTTTTGTTTGGCCGCATCATTGGTGAGGGTCGCAGCGTAAAGTAACTCTGCCTGGTTCAATTTGGATGGATCAGAATCAGTAAGACGGTTAATTTCAGCATCTGTCTTACCTACCAAATTTACATTGGCGGTAATTTTAGCGCGACGCAGTTGTGGCAGGATTTCGTCGGCAACTTTTGTAAAGGCAGACGAAAGGTTTTTGATTTCGCGCTCACGGACTTCAGGATCAGAATACATGGCCAAAACGCGAAGAATCAGATCTTTATCCTGAATATTCGATTTCTCCATCAATGCTTTGAAGCCTTCCCAGTCTTCGGGAGTGTTTTTTGAGATGACATCCGTTTTTATTTTACTTTTTTGAAGGTCCTTGTCAACAACACCCGTGGCAGAACCCTCGCGTTTTCCGGCAAGCTTGGAATTCAGGTCCATGGTTCCATCCGGTGAGGCATAAGCCGATACTTCAACTCCTTTCAGCTCTTTATTTTGGGCATTGTAGGCATCAGCAATGTATTTGTTCAGGTGGGCAATCTCGGCTTTTGACAACTCTTTTGTCCTCACATCCGCGCTGTTGATCAAATAAACCAGGTCGGCCATGTAGGCATCCGGAACGATCCTTTGATATTTGTCCAAGGTCGGATCGTAGATACCTGTTTTATTGGCCTTTTTCTGCCAGCCTGTAATGGCAAGTGGACTGTTATCAACCAAAGTAGAAGTAGCAATCACCCCCTTTGCTACAGTAACAGTTTTGAAATCAACTGTTTTCGATCCCTGAGATCCTTTGATGCGAAGTTCAAGATCTGAATGTTGCATTTCTTTGTTATAAGGCAGAGACCCTTTGTAGGAAACACTTCCACCAGCCTTATTGGAAATCACCTTGTTGTTGGCCCTCACCTTGTCTCCTTGAACGACATAAGGCGTCATGGCTGTTTCACCGCCATTGTACTTCAGTACCGGGGTAACAGTTAAGGTCACTTTTGGCGCAAAATATTTGGCCGGATACTGGTTTTGGATGGTTGCATCTACTTTCCCTGCATGCGTTTCAAGCAATTCCGGAACTACGGTATAAGTCACAGACCCAGCATCCTTCTGCATCTTTTTCAATGATGAACATCCGCTGATAACGAGTGCACCGGATACTATTAGCAGCGGTACGATGAATTTAGTTTTCTTCATAAAATGACATAAATTTTGATATTCGTAGTAATTGATAATTTGAGATTTAAGGGCTAAAAATACTCATTTTCGATAAATACAAAAGTGAATATTTGTTAATTGTTAAAGATCCGGAAGTAATATCTCCCTTCGGATTCCTGTCCAGTCGACTGTTCTGGTCACCAAATCCCGAAGCACCCTGTAATGATCGCTAATGGCAACAAAATCAATCGCTGAGGTATCAACAATCAATACCGGAAAGTCATTCTGCTGAGAGAAAAAAGAAAAATAGCCCTCCCTGATTTTTTTTAGGTACTCTGCCTCAATAGATTGTTCGTAGGTCCTGCCCCGCTTCCTTATGTTGATGAGCAACAACTCTTCAGGCAGATGAAGGTAAACAAACAAGTCAGGTTTTGGCAACCGTTCGTAGATGATATCGAAGAAATTTCGATAGAGGTTGTATTCATCCTGGGCCAGCGTATTCTGGGCAAAAATGAGCGATTTCATAAAGTAATAATCAGCAATGGTGTGCTGGTGAAAAAGGTCCCTGTTTGCCAGGTCCTTCTTCAGCTGGCCGTACCTTTCGGCCAAAAATGAGAGTTCAAGCGGGAAAGAGTACTTTTCCGGATCATTGTAAAATTTGGGCAGAAAGGGATTTTCAGCAAACTGCTCAAGAATCAGTTTGGCATCAAATTCTTCGCTCAGCATTCTGGCAAAAGTTGTTTTACCTGCGCCGATATTCCCCTCAATTACCAGAAAATCATGGTTCATCATCCTACTTGGGATTCTACGGTTGAATCCCTAAAAGTAAAATAAAAATGCCCGCTGTTAACGGGCATTTCAAACTTATGGTGGATTTTTTTTATTCCTGATTGGGTTTTTTGAGCGAATGACTATGGGTTGGGGCTTTGCGCTCTTCGCTGTGATGAGGCTGTCTCTCCCCGCGTCCATGATCCCTGTCTCCACGTCCATGGTCACGATCACCGCGTCCTTGCTCCCTTTCAACAAAACCTTCCGGTTTTGGCATCAGTGCTTTCATGGAAAGTTTCAGTTTTCCGGTGCGTTGCTCAACTTCAAGTAATTTAACCTTCACGATGTCACCAACACTGAGTACATCTTCGGGTTTGTCAATTCTTTTCCAGTCGAACTCAGAAACGTGAAGCAAACCTTCCTTGCCCGGCATAATTTCGATAAATGCGCCGAATTGAACGATCGATTTCACCTTTCCTTCGTACACCTCTCCCGGCTCGGGAAGGGCAACGATGGCACGGATGCGCGCAACTGCAGCATCGATGGAAGATTTGTCCGGAGCGCTGATCTCAACATACCCAAGATCGTCGATCTCCTCGATGGCGATTGTGGCCTTCGTATCCGCTTGTATCTGTTGGATAATCTTTCCGCCGGGACCAATAACAGGACCGATCATATCTTTCGGAATGGTCATCTTCACGATACGGGGAACGTTTGGTTTGTAATCTTCGCGCGGAACGCTGATCACCTCCAGAATTTTGCCCATGATGTGCTCGCGGCCTTGTTTCGCCTGATTCAATGCTTTTGAAAGCACCTCATAGGACAAACCATCAACCTTGATATCCATCTGGGTGGCAGTGATCCCTTTTTCTGTTCCGGTAACCTTGAAGTCCATGTCACCAAGGTGATCTTCGTCTCCAAGAATATCTGAAAGGACTGCGAATTTATCCGATTTTTTGTCGGTGATCAGACCCATGGCAATACCCGAAACAGGACGTTTCATGTTGATACCGGCATCCAGCATGGCCATTGTCCCGGCACAGACTGTTGCCATGGAAGAAGAACCGTTGGACTCCAAAATATCAGATACGATACGAACGATGTAAGGGAATCCCTCAGGAATCATTCTCTTCAATGCACGATGGGCAAGGTTTCCGTGACCGATTTCACGGCGGGAAAGGCCTCTTGGCGTTTTGGATTCACCGGTGCTGAAAGGTGGAAAGTTGTAGTGCAGCAAAAAGCGCTCTTTGCCTTTGAAGGTAACATTGTCGATGATTTTCTCATCCATTTTGGTACCCAGGGTAACGCTGCTCAATGATTGAGTTTCGCCGCGGGTGAAAATGGAAGATCCGTGAGATCCCGGCAGGTAATCAACCTCGCCCCAGATGGCACGGATATCTGTGGTCGAACGACCGTCGAGGCGAACACCTTCATCGAGGATCATGCGGCGCATGGCCTCTTTCTCCACATCGTGGTAATATTTTCCGATCAAAGTCTTGTTGACATCCCCGGCCTCTTTGCCCTCGCTGTAAGCTACTGTAAACTCCTCTTTTATTTGCACGAAAGAGTCGTAACGCAGGTGTTTGTCGTTGATCAGGGAGCGGGCAACTTTGTATACTTTATCGTAGGTGGCTTTCCAGACTTCGTCACGAAGGGTTTCGTCGTTCTCTTCGTGGCAATAGGTGCGCTTAGCCACACCAACTTCTGTAGCCAGTTCTTCCTGTATTTTGCAGTGAATCTTGATGTTGTCGTGGGCAATTTTAATGGCTTCGAGCATCTCTTCTTCAGAAACCTCGTCCATTTCTCCCTCTACCATCATGATGTTGTCGTACGATGCACCAACCATGATATCGATATCGGCTTCAGCAAGCTGTTCTGCCGATGGATTGATGACAAAATTCCCTTTGATACGGGCTACGCGAACTTCAGAAATAGGTCCGTTGAACGGAACATTTGAAACGGCGATCGCTGCAGAAGCAGCCAATCCTGCCAGACAATCAGGCATTTCGTTCTTTCCCGAAGAGATCAATGTAATCATTACCGCAGTTTCTGCATGGTAATCATCAGGGAAAAGCGGACGCAAAGCACGGTCGACCAGACGGGCGATCAGAATTTCATCATCCGATGGGCGGGCTTCCCTTTTCATGAAACCGCCCGGGAATCTGCCCGCTGCAGAGAATTTCTCACGGTAATCAACCGAAAGCGGCATGAAATCAACGTTGGCAGCCGCTTCATTAGCCGAAACAACAGTAGCAAGCAACATGGTATCACCCATTTTTACCACAACTGCACCGTCGGCCTGCTTGGCCAGTTTACCGGTCTCAATCTGGATTGTGCGGCCATCGCCCAGATCAATAGTCTTATTTATAGCTTTGTACATATATCGTAACCAATTAAATTGTTATTCAAAAAAAGTGGGGATAAACAGAATTAAAAGATGCAAAAAAGGCAATCCGAAAATTGCCTTTTGAGGTTGTTCGCTTATTTACGAAGATTTAATTCTTTGATGATGGTACGATAGCGTTCAATGTCTTTGCGTTTCAGATAGTCGAGCAAAGAACGACGTTTACCTACCATGGAGATCAGGGCACGTTGGGTACTGAAATCTTTTTTGTTGGCTTTCAGGTGCTCTGTCAGGTGGTTGATTCGGTGTGAGAACAGGGCAATTTGTCCTTCTGAGGTACCGGTGTCGGTAGCGCTCTTGCCATACTTCTCGAAAAATGTCTTTTTAATCTCAGGATTCAAATACATAACCAATTGTTTTATCAGTGATACAATGACCGCTCCGCAGGATTCGTGTTCGATCACGACGGTTCGGTATTAATTGGGGACAAAATTAAGGAATAATCACAACACTTGCAAGTGGCTTTTAATCTTTTATTTGCAAGAGAAAGTGCCTAAAGTATTTAAAGTGCCTAGAGTGCCTAAAGTACTTCAGCTTGTGGCAAAAAGCAGATTGTCATGTAGCAAATAAAAGCTTTAATAGCCATTGTGATCAAATTTTCTCTTATTTGCTATTAGGTGTTCCTTTTGAAGTTCTTGTCGATAGATGTAAAAATTGCCAGGATTTCTGTAGCTTCAGAAACTATTTTTTTGCATGTTATCAGCAGTACTCCATTCCAAATCTGTGATAATTTCAAGCCAATAAAGCGTATCACTTGCTTCACTTTCACAAATCAAAATTTTGTTAATGAAATCGGCTTTACTCCTGGATCTGTTGGCTTCTCTGTAATTTGCTCCAATACTTGTTCCTGACTTTGTTGCCTGATTTCTAACAACTCTCCCTTCCACCGTTTCCGGCAATTTCCCGGACATTTTAATAATGCTGATTGCAAATTTCTTAGTCCGAACCTCCAATTGTCTGCTAAATTCTTTGTTATCCATAATATATAATTTTAATGTTCAATTCCACTCCTTTAACTTTAGGCACTCTAGGCACTTTAAATACTTTAGGCACTATGTGTTATCAACTTCTGCCCAATACTGCACTCCAGACATCGCTTTGGCTCGCAATACTCGTGGTGCAGATGGATTAGCGCCTGCGACTCGAGGGCATTAAAAGAAGAGATGCCGGCTGATTCCCAATGACGGAGAATGGTGTTGTTTTCGGGGGGCAGTTCTTCCAATATCTTCAAAGCACGCTCTTTTAGCTCTTGTTTGTTGTTTCGCTCGCCATACAGGAAAAGAAAAGGCACCAGCACATTGACCAGGATCAATTGAAATGACTCCTCCCCCATCTCTTTCTTTTGGTAAGAGGAGGTTTTCAGAAAGGTGTAGTGACTGTCCCAGTACCCTGAAGTCTCAGTCCTGAAAAGGGAGCGATAATCATCGACCGTTTCCATTCGGATGACCGTTGGGAAAAGTGCGCCACAACTTTTTAGCAATCCGGCGAACTGGGCCAACCTGATGGTGGGGAAATTCAATGGGTGCATGCGCATGAATTTCCAGAGGTGGCCGGGGATTGGCTTGAGTCCGTATTTCGAGGCGAGGAATTCATGCTCCCTGCGCAAAGCGACCGGATGCTCTTCCTCGTACAACAAATCACCAAGCAACCCGGCCTGTCCGAACAAAAGGGCCTCCATCTGAAAGAGTTGGTCGTGATGTTTTTGAAGAACAGACAGCGGCAGGGATCGAGCCAGCATCTCAAAAGGATCGCCGTTTTGCCTGAAACCAAAGCTTCTGGCCAGGAAAAGATAAAAGGTCTCACTCCAGTCTCCCTTCGATCCTTCCAACAATTTTTCTATTGCGCCGATCTTTTGTTGCAGTCGTTCGATGGCCAATCCATTCAGAAAAAAGCGGATTCGAAATGGGTCAATTTTATTCAACTGGGAGGCGCAATTGACCCAATCGTGCTGCTGCATCAGGGCCTTGTAGTTGTATTCGACCCACAAAGGCCAACCTATTTGCAGCGTCGGGATGGAGGCCCCGGCATTGTTGTAGACAACACCATCGTTCTCCGCCACCACATGCAAAATGGTATTCCGGTAAAGCGGATCAGTGTGATGACCATGCCGGTTCCAGTCGGACGCCTTTAGATGGATCTCCACATTGCCGGCCCAAAGTGTTTTTCCAATCCGGATACGGGCATCGAAAAAATCCGGACCTGCATGGATGTTGTGCCTGCCGACTGAAACAATCTCGATGGGTTCGCCATCGGCCGTGACAGGTTTTTCAGGTTCGAATAGCCTGTTTTTCCATAGAAAATGGAGAAAATCTTCCTTCATATTCACCTCATTATCAGAAACTATAAGTTACGGGATTTTGAGGAGAAAAAGAAGGATAATTTGAAAATGTGAAAATTAGGAAATTTGAAAATGTGAAAATTGGCAGTTGCGCAATCCTAAAATTCTTGACCACTGCAGTGAGACTTCGAAAATCATACCCCAGAGGTGTTAAATGTCAATTGCAAGGGATAAAGCGACGAAGGAGCGGCACCCAGGGTTGGGGATAATGACCGATAGGCCGTCCGCAGTTGCTTACAGGAATTATGTGATAACAAGCATTTCGGTCCCCCGAGCGAAGTCGAAGAGCGGAAGGGTCGAAGTGGAAAATGCAAAAATGCAGAAACTGGCAGTGGCACAGTTCCAAATTCCCCGACCACCATGATGAGCCTCCGCAAATCATACCCCGGAGGGGTTACATGTTAATAGCCCGGGGTAAAGCGACGTAGGAGCGGCACCCCGGGTTGGGGACGATGACTGATGAGCCGTCCGCGGTTGAATGATGCTAATGCAGAACCGATCGTTTCGGACGGAATGGCAGGGAATTTGGGAAATGCTGGACTAAGGCCTCTTACCATCTTTCAATTGTCTCCATTTTTCCAAAATATTCTCCTCCCCTTCAAAATAACCAGACTTTGCCCCTTTATTGAATAATTCATACGAAGGCACCAATAACATTTTACCGGAATCAGGAAATTCACACACATCATATCCGACAAAAGTTCTTATATCCAGATAGGTACAAGGTTCTGTCCCGTGATTAAAAAACTGGTGCGAACCGGATTCCCCCATTTCAAAAAAGATAATATCCCCGCTGGTAACAATTTCCAGTCCGTCCGGAGATCTCAAGGTCATCGACCCTGACACCACCATAAATAATTCTTCGGCATTTCTGTGAAAATGATACGGGGCGGAGAATTGTCCGGGATGTAACAATCTCATGTCAAAATTTAGATTTTGGGGGGTTATTCCGCTTTTCTTTCTTGATAAATCAGTGGATAAGCGGAAATTATCAATTTTACCAGCTTCTTCCTGGAAATTCCTCTGGTCGGATTTTAAAATCGTTGCCATGCTTACTCATTTTTAATTTGCTATTTATCAATTTGATTGTATTTGCGTGTTTCAAGTTTTATGCACCTGCCACCTAAGGTTTCTCCTTAGCGAAGATGCTGATTCTACAACGAAATTCCAAACAAATCGCTGAACCAATACCAGCTTCTGTTAACACTTCAGTTGGGATCCTAGACCTGACCTTCTTTATGGGTAGGATGGCCTTTGCCAGTCGTGATCAAGCTTAGTAAACTTTGTTGAATATATTCGTCCCAAGCATTAGAACAGGCGTCAAAACACTCATATTCAGGAACTAAACCCAGGTGCGTGAAACAAATTTGCGTTTTGTTATCCTTTTCAGAGATTTCGAAACTGATTTTTGTACCAGTCCATTCGCTTTTGTCTTTAACGAAATTAAGTATACTGTCAGTCACAAGCCATACTACCTTTTTATCGGGAATAACCTCGACCAGTTTTTGTCTTGAAAAATGGACATCGCCAAAACGAACGGCAAATTCATCATCCAGTTTTTGCGAACTCCCTTCCAAATTTTCTGTCCACCATTTTGTGACGCGGTTAATGCTATTGAATGCCTCTTTCGGAGTCTGGTCCACCAACAGAGTGGTAGTAAAATCTAAGGTTCTCATTTTTTTCATGTTTTTATCCCGAAGGGTATTCGGAAAGTGAATTGTATGCAACAAATGTATTGCCTTAAATGAATTGGACAGGGGTGTAAAGTGGACATTTTAGCGGGCTGATCAGGACAATCTGTGCCACTATCCTTGTCTATTTTTTCATCGCGTCCGCTTTCATGTCGGAAGGCATTTTCTCTATAGCATAGCGTAAAGCCGTGCGGGGCATAACTGCTTTTCGTGAGATTATGTAATCATAAACGCTCTCCAGATGTGCCGCACTGGCAACCTTTAACATCCAACCATAACCCTTCTGAACCAGGTCATCTTTATCAAGGAGTAAAATATCCGCAATTTCAAATATGTGGGCAAGAAATAACCCTTTTTTCGCCGGAACTATTAACGAGACTGCTGAAGCACGTCTCATCCACCGATTCGGAGATTTTGCCCATCTCTTCAGCTCTGCTATATAATCGGGGTACATTTCCACGAATGCCCCGACCGTATGGTTACATAGTGTATCACATGTAGCCCAATTGGTTACATAATTGTTAATCCATCCTTCAAAAATTACAAAATCAGAGGGTTCATATTTTGTTGAAAGATAAAATGAATAGTTGCACGCTATTAAGGCCTCTTCTATAAACCCCGACTTCCACAGTTCCTCGCACAATTCAAAAATATCCTTTTTGGGAAAAACTTTTACAGGAATAAAAAAGTGCTTTCCAATCTTGCCAACAGTTGCCGTATCTACACCATATAATTTAATCTCCTCTTTAAAAAATTTCTTTTCGGAAGTCAGTCTACTTTCATCAATACTGTCTTTCAATAGCTGGCGGATATCTTGAAGGGTAGAATATAATTGCATTTGAATTGATTTATAAATAGTTAAATATTCTAGGTTGGCAGTTCAATCCATTTATTCACTTATCCAGTTTTGCTTTTGGATTAAGTATTCAAAATGCGGCAATGACTGTCCGTTATTTTCAAAATTAACATCATTTATTTTTATCGCCCCAATTTTCTTTATCGCAATTTGGGAACGAAAATTCGTAATACCAATATGGAAATAGATGTTGTCCACAAACTGAAAAGCGTAATCTATCAACAGCTTTTTTGCTGATTTATTATATGTGCCTCCCCAATACTCTTTTGCCAAAAATGTAAACCCTATTGCAATACTTGAATTTTCAGGAGAATAATCGTAATAACGTGTTGATCCAATAATTTGATTTTTAGATTTGTCAATAATTTTAAAGGCACTCTTCCCGGATATTGCCCCATCAAAATAGGGTTTAAATACTTCCAATTGGTATCTGTCGTTTGCCGGGTGTTGTTCCCAAATTAATGGATCAGAAGCTACTTTAAACAGGTTGTCAAAATCAGCTTCAGTGAGTGGTATAATTTTTAATAGATCGCTTTCAAGAATTTCGGGTTGCCAATTCATTCCAATTTTTGTTTTGTTTTACTTCATCAAATGATTTACCCCAATTACCAAAAGATTTGCCAAAGTACAAATGGTTGTAAAATATCCAACCGCTTTCAGATCCAATTTCATCACAAGGTTGCTTCGCAATAAAATCAATAATAATATCAGCAGTACAATCACTGCTGTTAAATACGCATTGACGCCCAACATGGATGATATCCTTGCTTCGTCCTGTAGGCTAAATCCGCCAAAAAAAATTGAGAAGAAACGTGAGAAGACACCAAAAAACAATACAGAATAAGCATATTTTGATTGGGTCCTTTGAACAACCAACAAGAAAATAAAAGATTGCAGTATTGTAAAGGCCGGTCCCCCTATAGCTGACCAAAGAGCGCTGGAATTGTTTATGAAATACCCGCTTTTAGGAGCAGAGTTATTTAAACTGATTGTCATATCATTTCCCGAAATTTCTCCAAAGACCCAATGTCCAAATTCGTGAAAGAAATAGGTAAAAAAGGCAATGGGTATCAATAAAAATGCAACTTTCCAATTTATTTGGCTTTCTTTTAAATCATTGCTTATTCGATCAACAAAAATCTTTGTCATGATATAAATATCTAATTAGCTGTCTTTGCAATTTTTTCAAGAATATGATGACTGTCGCCAAACTTGCAAAGTGTGTCGCAATGTTGTCGCAAGTCTGAAAACAAAATATAGTTAATTGGGACTTTGATATTTCTAATTGATAGTCTGGAAAGTTGCATCCTAACATCATTTTCCCTGCTATCTGGAATGATGATATAAAAAACTTCGTCGCCATCACCAATGGAATAAGCAAGGGGTCAGCGCCGATCTTTCCCAATCAATGTTGACTGTTGGTTGTTTTTAGTCGTCAGTTATTGTTTAATAATTTTTTAAAATGATTAATAAACCCGATTAGCCGTTTAAAAGTCTCATTGTCGTTTAAATTTCCTTTCGTGTCAAATTTCCCTTTTATCCCTTGAATCAGCAAAGTTGTTTCGTCAGTGAATTTCGCCATTGCAGTCTTCATTATCAACTGCAATTCTTCGTGCCCTTTCTGTCCACTTGCGGAAGCAGTAATTAATCCTGTCGGTTTGTCTGTAAATATTGTTGTCGAAATAGACCATTCAATGGCGTTTTTCAGTCCACTTGGGATGCTAAAAACATATTCTGGAGTGCAAATTATTATTCCGTCCGATTTCTCGATTGCATTTCTAAATTCTAGAATTGGTTTTGGAGGATTGTCGGCTGAAAGTTCCGGATCAAAATGCGGAAGCATTTTTAAGTCTTCAAAAATGCTCAAATTAAAATCCTGTTCGGTCATACTTGCAATTTTTTCAACAAGCTTTAGATTTGCGGAATTTGAACTTGCACTTCCAATAATTGCCAATATGTTTTTCTTTTGTACCATTAGTTTCTGTCTGTTTCCTATCGATCGCCAGATTTCCCGCCTGCTGGCGCGGATTTATCTCCCGTAATGAAATCTACAGCTATAAATTAATATTACTTCATCGCGATATTGATACACCAATCTGTGTTCCAAATCAATCCGACGCGACCAAAACCCGGCCAAATCAAATTTTAAAGCTTCTGGTTTACCTATCCCTTCAAAAGGAGTCCTCTGGATATCCTTTATCAACTCATTAATCTTTCTGAGCATCTTCTTATCTTCTTTTTGCCATGAAAGATAATCTTCCCAGCCATTTTTAGAAAATACAATCCGTTTCATTCTTCAATCAAATCACGTATAACAGTCTGGCCCTCTTTCATTTGATGAATCGATTCATACAATCTATCCACATTGGTTTTGGAACTTAATAAATGAACAGTCTCCATGATCGAGTTGTATTCATCCAGCGATATCATGACTGTCCCTTTACCGGTCTTTCTTTTGACAATCAGGGTCTCATTATTGTCCTCAACACGATCAAGGTATTTCTTCAATTGAGTCCTAAACTCAGAAAAATTTGCTGCAATCATAATTTCAATTTTTTTTGCGTTATTAATTACGTACAAATATAGGTACTTACAATCGAGTTGCAAAATACAATTTTTCCAACAATTTCAATAAAAATGACTTTCCATTTCTGTTTTTATTCAAAATACCTTAACTTTGGAAAAAGAAGTAAAATGGTCATTGAAGAACAAAACCGGATCAGGAAAACCTATTACAACGAAGCAATTCGTTACATGGAGAATGCCAGGGAAACCTTACAAAAGGCCGGTAAAGAGGATCGGTTTTATATCGACAAAAAATATGTAAAAACAGCCTGTGGAACGGCATACAATGCTGTATTACTGGCTCTCGACGGTTACCTCCTGCTACAAGGCATCGAAAAGAAAAAGGGGAGAAAAGATATTGATTTTTATAAGGAAGCTGTTTCCAGGTTTGATAAAAAATTGTTGAATTATGTTACAGAAGCTTATAATTCTCTTCACCTTTTTGGCTATTACGATGGATCAAAAGATTCAAGGATTATTTTGGAAGGATTTGATCTGGCTTATGTGATCATTGACAAAATAAAACCCGCAGCATAAGTAATTTAAAACAACAACAACCAGGCTGTTAGCCTGGTTGTTGTTGTTTTACTGAATCAGTATAATTAAAATCCGCAATACCCAGCCACCTATGCTGGCCGAATTCTTGCAGGCCCAAAGCCAATGCCAGCGGGGGTTTGTTGGCTACTCCTGTAAACCGCCAACGAAGGTTCATTCCCCCCGCTGACGCGGATTTGCAAATCTGTGCCCTTTCTGCAAAAACAACCTCCCGGCCTTGTAGGGCAAAAGTTACAAAATAGAGGCCACCGGGATTATGGAACTTGTATGTCCGGCTCATTCACGGAGAATTGCTGCTGCGCAAATGTATTCTTTGGGGGCAATTGTATGTGCGTACTGAAAAAGGCTCTTGAAAGATTTGGAAATATCGATAAAAGTACGTAATTTTGTACCTAATTAAAAGGATAAAATCATGAGAGCCGTTAACTATTCAGAATTAAGGCAAAATTTAAAAACCAGTCTCGATGCGGTTTCCAATGATGATGAGTTACTGGTTGTTCACCGGCCCAAAGGGAAAAGTATTGTCATGATGCCTTTGGATGAATACAATTCCCTTCAGGAAACTTATCATCTGAACCGGAGCAAAGCCAACCGGCAGCGTCTTGAAGCGTCCATTGAAAACATTAACGAGAAGCACAATTTATTAAAGCATTCCATTATTGAGTAATTGCTATGGATATTCTTTGGGATAAATCGGCCTGGGATGATTATCAATTTTGGATTGATTCCGACCGTAAAGTATTTCAAAAGATAAATTCCTTGATTAAAGAGTGCCAGCGTACCCCTTACACCGGATCGGGAAAACCTGAAGCATTGAAACAAAACTTTTCCGGGTTTTGGTCCAGAAGGATTACCGG
This sequence comes from Prolixibacteraceae bacterium, assembly GCA_023229575.1. GTDB lineage: Bacteria > Bacteroidota > Bacteroidia > Bacteroidales > Prolixibacteraceae > CAINVV01. The sequence continues at coordinate 31,506 of JALNYZ010000024.1, read as the reverse complement.
GGAACACCGGCTTGTTTACAAAGTTGACGATGATATTTTATACATTGCCCAATGTAGATATCATTATTAAAAAATCCCACTATTGCGGGTTTGTTGGCTACTCCTGTAAACCGCCAACGAAGGATCATTCACTTTCAGAAACCCCTTCATCTTTTATACAGCATGTAAAAGAACGTTCTTTATTACTAAATTCGTCCATTTACTTCAGGAGACACTTCGCCCCAGCGGGGGAACTCCTCATTTTTAGCGGTAATTCATGTTAAATTATTCATTGCCTAATTGTTTATTTACTCTGTTTATTATTATTTGTGCATTCTCAATGGTAAGTATACCTCCACCTTTAATAAGTTGCTCTCTTAAGTTATGTTCTGACTTATTCCGATCTCTTATAAAGAAAATTATATTGTTTTGATTTGCTGTATCTACATGTATTTTTGCTAGATTAGCTTGTATCTCAATTATTCTCTTTTCTGTGAGTTCCCCAAAGTGTATAGAACTTTTTTTCCATTCATTAGTGTCAACTTGTTCTATTTCTAAGCGTTTCCTAATGGCACTTATTTCGTTTTCTGTACGACCAGCCATAAGTAAAGCTCCATCTTTACTTTCTTTAATGAAACTAGGTTTTCCGGTAAGCGATTTTAATATAATTAACTTGTGGCCAGCATTGTAATTCATCAAAACATCATTACTAATTGAATGTTCACCTCCTCCCTGGAAAAATACTATTGGAGAATAACCTCCACTCATATCTTCGGCTTTTAAAAAAGAATCGTCAATACTTTGAAAATTGGCAGTAGCTCCTTGTAAATATAGATTGAATAGAATTGCTCCTTCTAAATGAGTGCGCCATAAGTTTGCACCCTCCAAATGTACATCAAGTAAATAAGAACCCTCTAGATGAGCCGTAGCAAGAAATGCACCTTCCAAGTGCGTATCAATAATAAAAGAGGTTTCAAGCGAAGTCCCTTGTAAGTTTGAACCTTGCATATTTGTGCACAAAAAATATGATCCTTGTAATTGTGCCCCAGACAAATCACTCTTAACCAATATAGCGTAGAATAGGGTTACTTCTTTAATGTTCGCATATCTCAGTTTTGCGTTCTTTAAATTCGCTTCATTAAGAATTGACCATTGCATGCTCGAATTTTCTAAATCAGCCCCTTCAAAATCAGTTTTCGATAAATCAGCTTTTTTAAGATAAACTCCATTTAAATCAATTAAGAATTCTTTACCATGGATTTTCTGTAAAATGAGTTTGTGTCTCTAAATACTCTATTAATAATTGTTTGATATTTATTTGGGAAATAGTAATTAGCAAGTAAAAGGCTATCAGTATTGTATTTAGATTTATTATTCAGAATATATTTGTCCCAATTTTCTCTAGTGTCCACACGCAAATACCCACAAAAAACTTCGAAAATATTTTTTGCATACTTATCGGGGAAGTTATGAGCAAGGTCGTCGAGTAAAATTATACCGCCAACAACTAACGCATCATTATTTGATTTTAGTAAATCTATACCATCTCTAAATTGGCTCGCAGAATTGATAAGTTTTTGCTGTTCTAATTGTTCTCCTATAAGATTTATTTGTCTATCAGTATTTTGCAGTTGACCCCAAATTAATATGACTCCAAATACTGCAATAACAATATTAATAAAATCATGTGGTGAAAGTTTAATTCTGGTATCAACAAAACGCTGAGCTTTGCTCTTGAATAAAATAAAACCCATAATAAATAAAACTATTAATAGAATAATTATGAGCCAGTGATTGCTAAACAAACTTTTCAAGAATTCCCAAATAGAATATGCACTTTTCATGTTTGTTATTATTTAGTGATTATAAAATGCCTGGTTTTTTCAAAAAATAGAATTACCGCTAATGTATTGCAGCCTAACCAAAAACAATACATCCCACTGATAATAACTCAGGTAGCCGTACTCTCTGGTCTTGTATACCTATCAAAAATAAACATAATATTACAATCCCTCAAAAGGGCTTTCTTCATTTTGAAAAAATCATTGGATAAATGAAATTTTTTTGGCCTATTTTTTGTATATCAGCGTCATCCCATCACGCACCGGTAGAATGGTAGCTTCCACGCGGGGATCGGTTTTGATGAAATCGTTGAAGGCCAGGATGGCAAGGGTTTGCTCATCGTTCCGGGAGATTTTGCCTATCACTTTGCCACCCCAGAGGGTGTTGTCGGCAATGATCAAACCGCCCGGGATTATTTTCGGCAAAATCATCTCATAATGAGTTAGATATTGCCGCTTATCGGCATCCAGGAAGGCCAGCTCGAATTTTTCGTTCAGGTGCGGAAGAATATCGGTGGCGTCGCCAATGTGCTGGACGATTCGGTCCCTCAACCCTGTCTCCTCAAAATAGCGGGCGGCAAACTGCTCCAGCTCATCGTTGATCTCTATGGTGTGGAGCATTCCACCGTTAGGCAGTCCTTTTGCCAGACAAATGGCCGAATATCCGGTATAGGTGCCGATTTCAAGTATTCGTTTGGGAGCGATCATCTTGCTGAAAAAGGTCAGGAGACTTCCCTGCAGGTGGCCGGAACACATCCGTCCGTTTACAAGCTTAAGGTAGGTCTCGCGATAGAGCCTTTTCAGTACCGGATCCTCGTCGACGGTGTGCGCGAGGATATAATTTTCGAGTTGCTGATCGATCTTCATCATTTGTAAATCAATCCCGACAGATTTTCGGGATTCAAAATCCGGTTGGCAACATCCAGCAGTTGCGGGGCGGTAATTTCACTGATCCTTTTGTAGATATCCTGTAAACTCTCGACTTTGTTGAAAACCAGCATACTTTTGCCGATGGCCAGCATCAGGTCTTCATGGTTTTCCTGCGACATGGCCAGCTGACCGATCAACTGCTTCCTCGATTTGCTCAGCTGAAGCTCTCCCAGTGCTTTGTCCCGGAGGAGCCTGATCTCCCTATCGATCAGGTTGAGCGCCCTTTCGAGGTTCTCCGGATCGGTGCCAAAATAGATGGTCAGGGTACCGGTATCGGTGTATGCCGTGTAGGATGATTCGAGGTTGTAGGCAATGCCGTTGCGCTCGCGAAGACTCAGGTTTAACCTTGAATTTCCGGACTGTCCGCCCAAAATGCTGTTCAACAGGACCAATGGCAAACGGTCGGGATGGTACACATCGAATGCCTCCCCTCCCAAAATACAATGCGCCTGAAAGGTCCCCTTTTCGACGGTTTTCTGTATTGGCCGGTAGGTAGTGAATCGATTGCGGTTTTCAGTGCGCAAATTGGCTTTTAGCCTTTCAAAATAGCGCTGAGCCAAGTGAAAGAATTTTTTCGCGGGTATATTACCTACCGAACAGATCACCATCTGGTCGGTGTGGTAATTTTCAGCCATGAAGTGGCGGATGTCTGAAGCCTGAAAGCTCCTGACAAGATCCGGGGTACCGAGGATATTCCTGCCCATTGGATGACCTTTGTAAATCATCTCTTCAAACTCATCGAAAATAAGTTCCGAAGGGGTATCGTTGTAGGAATTGATCTCGTCGACAATGACCTCCTGCTCTTTTTTCAACTCCTTCTCGGGAAATGTACTATCAATCAGGATGTCGCTGAACAGTTCGACGGTACGTTCATAATACTCGCAAAGAAACGAGGCATGAATGGCCGTCTCCTCCTTAGAAGTATAGGCGTTCATCTCCCCCCCAACGTCCTCCAGTCGGCTGATGATGTGGTAGGCTTTTCTTTTGACGGTACCCTTGAAGATGGTATGCTCAATGAAATGTGCCATCCCCTGCTCCTCGGGCTTTTCGTCCCTCGAGCCGGTGTTGATGACCACTCCGCAGTGTGCAACGGGTGAGTCGACTGAGGCATGAATCAGCCGGATCCCGTTGGGTAATGTCATTGAGGTATATTCCATACAAAAGATTCAGGTCGGCAAAGATAACAAAAAAGGAAAGGGTAAAGAATGCTCTTTACCCTTTCGTGGTGCCACCAAGAATCGAACTAGGGACACACGGATTTTCAGTCCGTTGCTCTACCAACTGAGCTATGGCACCTTATTTTAATGCGGTGCAAAGATATACATTAAATCCTTCCGGCCAAAGTTTCTGATTACTTTTTCACCAACTACTTTTACTTTTCCCAAATCTTCCGGTTTTCGTGGATAAAATCTGCCAATTGGCGTGGTTCTACTCCTGTCAACTCCTTGAAAACAGAGGAAGTATGGCCCATCTTGCCATTCCTTGCTGCGCCGTAAAGCAACGAGAGTGTTACTATGAATGGCAACTGTTTCTTCTCATGCATTTTCTGACGGATGAATTTGATGGTCAGTGGTCGTGCATATTTGATTTCCCGGCCCAGCTCAGTAGTAAAGAGAGATGCGATCTTGTAGAAATCCATGGGTTCCTGACCTGTAATTTCGTACTCTTTCCCTTCGTGACCATGTTTTGTAAGTAGTTCTACCACTACCCTGGCAACATCCCGGGCATCAATGAAATTTACCATTCCCGAACCCGCAGGAATGTAAAGGTGGTTGTTCTTCCTGATCTCCTGTCCATGTAGTGTTACAAGATTTTGCATGTAAAGGGAAGGACGTACAATGGTATGCGGGATGCCCATTTTTTTCAAATGGGTCTCAATCCGGTGATTGGCAAACACCCTGTTGCGTTCGGCGCCAACAATGGAGACGAAAACAATGTGTTTTACACCTGATTTTTCGACCTGATTAAGAAATGGGAAGATATGTTTGGAGACATCGGATACCTGGTTTGGCCGGATTAGCAACAATTTTGTAATCCCTTTTAGCGCTGCCGCATGCGTGGAAGGCTCATCGAACTCGAAATTTACCAACTGGGCCTGTCCCAATCCTTCCATTTTTCGGGCAGCCTCAACACCCCGAACAGCGCCAACGACTTCGAAGTCCGCCTCTTTCTGATCCAACAAATATCGCATGGTTGAAAGACCGACATTCCCGGTTGCACCCGTTATTAAAAATTTATCCATAGAAGGATCAACTATTATTTTCGAAAAGTTAAAGTCTAAAGACCAACGGGGCAAAAATATATTTTTTAACTGTCAATCCTCCCTTGAAGAGGCAAAAATCTCTTCAATCAGGTCGCAGTATTTTTGTTCGATTACTTTTCGCTTTAGTTTAAGGGTTTGGGAGAGCTCTCCTGACTGGGCAGACCAGGAATCGGGCACCAGCCTAAACCGTTTGATCTCCTCGTGCAGCCCAAGTGTTTTGTTGATCTCTTTCACTTCGGCCTGGAACATGGCCAGTACTTTAGGCTGGACAATCAGATCCGCGTTGTCCTTGAAAAGAATTTCATTTTCATTGCAACATTCGTGCAGATAGACAAAATTGGGTGAGATCAGTGCGCTGGCAAATTTTTCATGGTTACCAATAACAATGGCCTGTTCGATTAAAACCGACTCTTTTAGTTTATTTTCAATCAGTTGGGGTGCTATGTATTTGCCACCCGAGAGCTTGAAAATTTCCTTTTTACGGTCCGTTATTTTAAGGTATTTACCCTCATCAAGCATTCCAACATCACCTGTATGGAACCATCCTTCGGCATCAATCACCTCGCTGGTAAGTTCGGGTTCTTTGTAATACCCCATCATTAGGTTGGGCCCTTTTGCCAGAATTTCGCCATCGTCGGCAATCTTTACCTGTACGCCCTTGATAACCGGGCCATTGGTGCCAATTTTAATTTCATTGGTTACAGCATTGCTCACTGCGATAACGGGGGATGTTTCGGTTAATCCATAACCCTCCAGAACCGTTAATCCGGCAGCACTGAAAACCCTTGCAATACGAGATTGCAAAAGCGCCCCGCCCGATACGATCAACTGGATGTTGCCTCCCAAACCGGCACGCCATTTGGAGTATATCAGCTTGTCGGCAATGGCCATTTTTATCCTTTTGACAAGACTGAACTTTTTATTGAAATCAAAGTCCTTTCCAAGTTCAACAGCCCAGAAAAACAACTTGAATTTGATACCTGTCAGCAACTTTCCTTTGGCCATGATGCCGTCATATACGCTTTCCATCAGACGTGGAACAGCAGTAAATATATGTGGTTTGACCTCTTTGATTGACTGGACAATCTGGGGAAGGCTCTCAACGTAATAAATCCCGATGCCACGGTACATGAAAACATTGTTAACCGTTCGCTCAAAAATATGGCAAAGCGGTAAAAAAGAGATGGAACGATGTCCCGGACCAAGAGCAAAATGGTGAGAGCAAGTTTCGAAATTTGAGACCAGGTTCCTGTGTGAAAGCATTACCCCTTTGGGAATACCGGTGGTTCCGCTGGTATAGATCATGGTAACCATTTCATCCTCCCTGATGCTATTTTTGATCTCCGCCAATTTGTCCCTCAGGGTTTCCTCGTTCTTTTTTCCAAGTTCCATCAATACCGAAATATTGTCGGCTCCCGGCACATCGTTAAATGTAAATACCTTCTCCATGCTTTCCACTTCGACCACCACAGGAGAGAGCTTGTTGTACAATTTCTCATCAGAAACAAACAGGAAGCGAATTTCAGCGTGCTTGAAGATGTAACTGTACTCCTCTTCGCTAATCGTTGGATAAACGGGTACATGCACAGCCCCTGTCATGGAGAGGGCCATGTCCACAAAGCTCCATTCAGGCCGGTTTCCGCTGACAGTAGAGACCCTGTCACCTTTTTGTATTCCCAGGGACAACAGACCGTAAGCCAATAATTCTGCATTTCTTACGAATTCGGCTGTGCTATATTTGACCCAGGTATTTCCCTGTTTTCCGGCTACAGCATCTTCTCGGGGAACATTTTTAAGACAGTGTTCAAGCAGATCAAAAGTTCGGGTTACTTCCATGGTTTGGTTTTTGACCTAAAGGTAAATATTAATGACATTTCGAAATTGTGATTTTGATCAAACGCTTAACATATACAGGAAATTCGGACTCTTTTAAAGCTATTTAGAATAAACCTTTCGAATGTGAAGGTGGATTTTTCAATATAAATTTACATAGCTCACTTTTTACAGTAACATTGAAAGAAGTGCTATCAATATTTAACCACAAAGGGCGCGAAGGGAACCACAAAGGGCATAAAAGTCTTACCATGAATAACCTGTATTTGTGTCCTCCGTGTGTACTTTGTGGTTAAACAGAAGAATGGGTATCCTTTCATTTAATCCTATATTTTAACAACCATCTTATTCCTCCATAGGTAATGAGCGACCAAGTAGCAGAGGGTATAGATAATCACGAAACCTGAAAGGGCTTGCCAGAGCGGAGCATTGGATGGAAGTACGCCCCCGTGCATGCCAATCAGAATACTCTGCACAATATAAAGCAACAGTGGATTGACCCCCAAGACAGTGAGATGAGGGATTTCAATTTTTTTGATATCATTCACCACATAAAATAGCAGGAAAGTAATAAACCCAATCCCGGATGAAAGAATGGGATAAGCGATGCTCATGCTGCGTTGTGAAAACTGCCAGTATTCCTGGGGCTGAAGCAAAGAGAGCAGGTAGTTCACCATGATCATTCCGAAGATGGCGAAGCCGCGAAACTGGTCGATCGACAGTTTACGCTTGTTGGGGATTTCTGTAGTAGTCATTAGTAGTTGAGTAGTGGAAAGCGGAGCGTTAAAAGTGAAAAGTGAACGGAGAATATTTTGTCTCCATAATACTTTTCACCTTCAACTTTCAACTTTTTAATATGAGCTCCTTTGCTGTTGCCAGCAGATTGTCTATGCCCTTGGGGTTCTTTCCCCCGGCGCTGGCATAGAACGGCTGACCTCCGCCGCCGCCATCGACCAGTTTGGCCAGGTCGCGAACGATGTTTCCGGCGTGCAATCCCTTCTCCTTCACCAGATTGTCAGCGATCATCACATGAACGGAAGCCTTTCCGTCTATCTCTGCGGCAAAAACCAGAAAGAGGTTCTCCACTTCACCCTTCAGCTGGAAAGCGAGATCCTTGATAATTCCCGCATCATCCAGTGGCAGGTTACTTGCCAGGAAGTTGATCCCATTGATGTTGGAGATTTGTTTGAGCAGCTCTTTTTTCAGACCGGAAGCAGCCTCTTTTTTGAAGGCTTCGACCTGACCATTCAACAGACTTACCTTTTGAAGGAGTTGTTCGACAGCTATTTTCACATCCGAAGGATTGTTCAGCAGCATGGATAATTCTTTGGCCATCTTCATCTTGCTGCGCAGGAATTCTTCGGCTTTTGCCCCTGTGATGGCCTCAATACGCCTGACCCCGGCAGAAATGGATCCTTCGGAGATGATCACAAACTGGCCTATTTCGCCCGTGGCCCCAACATGGATACCGCCACAAAGTTCGATCGAATCACCGAATTTGATCACCCGAACCTTATCGCCATATTTCTCGCCAAAGAGGGCTATGGCGCCCAGCTTTTCGGCCTCTGCCATCGGCATTTCGCGGCGTTCGTCCCTGGATGCGTTCTGACGAATCAATTCGTTGACTCTTTTTTCTATTTTCTCAAGCTCCTCTTCCGAAACTTTCTGGAAGTGGGAAAAGTCGAAACGCAATGAATCAGGATTTACCAGGGAACCCTTCTGTTCGATGTGGTTTCCCAGAATTTCCCTCAAGGCATGATCGAGAAGGTGCGTGGCAGTATGGTTTCCGGCGGTAGACCGCTGATTGGAACTGTTCACATAACCGGTAAATATCGCGGAGGGATCTGATGGAAGCGCTTTGGCCAAATGAACGGTCAGCCCGTTCTCCTTGATGGTATCGAATATCTCAATTTTGGAACCTTCGGCTTCAATCCGGCCGGTGTCCCCAACCTGCCCCCCCGACTCAGCATAGAAGGGAGTCGCATCAAAAACCAGCTGAAAGTACTCGCCCTTTTTATCTTTTACTTTCCTGTAACGGCAAATCCTCAATTCTGCCTGGGTGGCGTCATAACCAACAAATTGGCTTTCAATCAAAGGACGGATTTCGATCCAGTCGCCTGTTTCCAATTGGGTGGCATTCCGTGAACGGTTTTTCTGCTCTTCCATGGCCTTTTCGAACTCATCGCGGTTGACCGTGAAAGACTCCTCCCGCAGGATCAGTTCAGTCAGGTCGAGCGGAAATCCGTATGTATCATACAATTCGAATGCAACGGTGCCGCTGATTTCGGTTTGGTTCTTCTTTTTGGCTGCCTCCATGATGTTTTCCAGCATTCTGATACCGGTCTCCAGGGTACGAAGGAAGGAGTCTTCCTCTTCGCGGATCACCTTGGTGACAAGATCCTGCTGTTTGATCAGTTCGGGGAAGGCAGTACCCATCTGCTCTGCCAATACCTTGATCAGTTGGTGTATGAATGGCTTCCTGAAACCCAGGAAAGTATAGCCATAACGCACAGCCCTGCGCAAAATGCGGCGGATCACATAGCCGGCTTTGTTGTTGGAAGGCAACTGCCCGTCGGTGATGGCAAAAGCGATGGCGCGCAAGTGGTCAGCGATGACACGCATGGCGATGTCGGACTTCTCATTTTCTCCATATTTTTTTCCGGCCAGATATCCGATCTCAGTAATCACCGGCTGAAATACATCGGTATCGTAATTGGATTGTTTCTGTTGAAGCACCATGCAAAGGCGTTCGAAGCCCATCCCCGTGTCGACATGCCTGGCAGGAAGCTCCTCCAACTGGCCGTTGGCCTTGCGGTTGAACTGGATAAAAACCAGGTTCCAGATTTCAATGACCTGCGGATGGCTTTGGTTGACCATCTCCCTGCCGGGGATTTTTGCACGCTCATCATCATCCCGAATATCCACATGGATCTCGGAACAGGGACCGCAGGGACCGCTGTCGCCCATCTCCCAGAAATTGTCTTTTTTGTTCCCAAAAAGAATCTGATCTTCGGGAAGATACTTTTTCCACAAGGCTAGAGCCTCTGAATCAACAGGAACACCATCCTTGGCATCGCCTTCAAAAACAGTCGCATAGAGACGATCTACAGGAATATTGAAACGGCCCACGAGCAGTTCCCAGGCCCAGTCGATGGCCTCTTTTTTGAAATAATCGCCAAACGACCAGTTGCCAAGCATTTCGAACATGGTGTGGTGATAGGTATCGTGGCCAACCTCCTCAAGATCGTTGTGCTTTCCGGATACGCGAAGACACTTTTGCGTATCGGCAATCCTGGGGCTCTTCACCGGAGCATTGCCCAGAAAAATATCCTTGAACTGGTTCATTCCCGCGTTGGTAAACATCAGGGTTGGGTCATTCTTCACCACCATGGGCGCGGAGGGAACAATCTGGTGCGTTTTGGAGGCAAAAAAGTCCAAAAAGGCTGTGCGTATCTGTTTTGAATCCATCATCGGGTAATGTTAAAAAGCTTTAAATGGCATTAGGCATTCGTACAAAAATCCGCGAATGCCTATAAATAAACTAATTTTGCCCCTTCAAGGAACGCCGTAAGGGGTCAAAATCGTTGCAAAATTAGATTATTTCATTAATTTTGGCCTACCTCGGTTCAAAATAAATCAATCGGAATGGGCATTAACTACAGATTTAATCCGGATACTTTAAGTTTTGATAAGATCGAACGAAATGTTCGTACTTTGATCAAAAGGTTTCTTGGTTATCTGTCCACAGGCATTGTTTCGGGAATAATCTTCTTTTTCATTTTCCTTCAATTTTTTGAGACACCCGTTACCAAGAGGTTAAAGCGGGAAAACGAACAATTGCTGTCCCAATACAGCCTGATGAACAAGGATATTGAAAAGATCAGCAAGGCATTGGAAGATATACAGATGAGGGATGACAATATTTACCGTGTAATTTTCGAAGCAAATCCGATTCCGTCGTCAGTCAGGATGGCCGGATTCGGAGGTGCCAACCGTTACACCAAACTGGAGAGCATGGACAATTCGGAGTTGATTATCTCGGTAGCAAGAAAGTTGGATATCCTCTCCAAACAGGTTTATGTTCAGTCAAAATCGTACGATGATGTAGTTAGAATGGCACTTGGCAAGGAGAAGATGCTGGCCAGTATTCCCTCCATCATGCCTGTCTCCAACCGGGACCTCAAAAGGACAGCCTCGGGCTGGGGTATGCGCATGCATCCGATTTACCGCATACCGCGTTTTCATTACGGGATGGATTTTACTGCCCCTACCGGGACGGATATTTTTGCTACCGGAAACGGAATCGTGAAAGAGGTTGGCAGGAATGCCGGATATGGCAACATCGTTTTGATCGACCACGGTTATGGCTATGAAACCATGTACGGACACCTGTCGCGAATCAACGTTAAAATAGGTCAAACTGTCAACAGAGGTGATGTGATAGGATTCGTGGGAAGCTCAGGTGCATCTACCGCTCCTCACCTTCACTACGAGGTAATGAAAAACGGACAGAAGGTCAATCCGCAGAATTACTACTTCCAGGATCTCAATCCGCTGGAATACGAGAAGATGATCACCATCTCATCGAATACGGGCCAAAGTTTCGATTAACCTAAAATTAAAAAACAGTGGGATTCAAAGCACCTAAATCAGAAAAGCTCTATTTCTCGATCGGCGAAGTGGCAGAGAAGTTCAATCTTGCACCATCGGCACTCCGGTTTTGGGAAAAAGAGTTCGATACGATCAAGCCATTTAAAAACAAGAAAGGCAATCGTTTTTATACCCAGGAAGATATCGACCATCTTGCCATCATCAATCATTTGGTCAAAGAGCGTGGCCTGACCTTGAAAGGGGCAAAAGCCAAGATCAAAGATAACAAGGAGGAAGTAGATCACAACTTCGAAATTGTGCAGAAGCTTCAGGAGATCAAGAAATATCTGATTGAGATCAAGGAAACGCTGTAAAAAGAATTAAAAATTAAAAATTAAAAATTAAAAATTGACAATTATTGGAACTATTGTCAATTAGACACTTATCTAAATAATTAAATAGAGGCCTATGCTCCTCCAAAATATTGTTCAACATCTTGAGACCATTGCCCCGATTTCTTACCAGGAACCGTACGACAATGCAGGGCTTATTTTGGGAGATAAAAACCGTGAAATTAGTTCTGCGCTCATCACGCTTGATGTTACGGAGGAGGTGGTGGATGAAGCAATTTCGTTGGGATGTGAACTGATTATCAGTCATCATCCGCTTATCTTCAAGGGGATCAAGCGCATTACGGGCAGTAACGAGGTGGAAAGATGCCTGATTAAAGCCATCAGAAATGATTTGGCCATTTATGCAGCCCATACCAATCTGGATAGCATCACCGGAGGGGTAAATTCCATAATCTGTGATAAGATCGGATTGGTGAAATGCCATATTTTATCTCCTGCCAAGAATCAGTTAATCAAATTAATAACCTATATACCTGAAGATCATCTGGAGGCTGTAAGATCGGCCATTTTTTCTGCTGGAGCCGGAATCATCGGCAATTACGACCAATGCAGTTACAGCGCACAGGGATCAGGAACTTTCAGGGGGAATGAAGAGAGTAATCCTTACGTTGGAATTCCAGGTGCTTTGCATACCGAACAAGAAATCCGGTTCGAAACGATCGTGCCGCGTCACCTCATTTCAAAAGTTGTGGCAGCCCTCAACGCATCGCATCCATACGAAGAGGTAGCGTATGATCTGGTTCCGCTGGAGAATGATTTTCAGGGTGTAGGAATGGGCATGATCGGAGAGTTGACCTTTCCATCCGACGAACTTAAATTCCTTCAACGAATCAAGGGGATATTTGGTTGTCAAATGATCAAACATACCACGTTACTGGGGCAAAAAATCAGTAAAATTGCCGTCTGCGGCGGGTCTGGTAGTTTCCTGGTTTCCAAAGCTATCGCGGAAGGAGCCGACCTCTTTATCTCTGCTGATTTTAAGTACCACGACTTTTTTGAAGCCGACAATAAAATCGTTCTGGCAGACATCGGGCACTACGAAAGCGAACAATTTACGAAAGAGGTTTTAAAAGAGATAGTTTTAAAAAAATTCCCTACATTTGCACTCCATTTATCGAATGTAAAAACCAACCCGGTTTCTTACCTTTAGAAAGCTAAGTTATAATATAATATACTGGATATGTCGTTAGAAATAAACAAAACAACCGAAGGCAAAGAGGTTTCAGTTCAGGACAAATTGAAAATGCTCTATGAACTGCAAACTGTTGTTTCAGAAATCGATAAAATCAACACGCTGCGCGGCGAGTTACCCCTGGAGGTGCAAGACCTGGAAGATGAGATCGTTGGTTTGAAAACAAGGCTTTCCAATTTGCAGGATGAGATTAAGAACCTCAATACGGCTGTAACCAACAAGAAAACGGAGATCAAAGATTCCAAAGCCAAGATCGACCATTACAAAGAGCAGCAGGAGAATGTTCGCAACAACCGCGAATTTGATTCAATTTCCAAAGAGATGGAGTTCCAGAACCTCGAGATTGAATTGGCTGAAAAAAGGATCAAGGAGTATTCGGCAGATGTTAAAAGCAAGGGTGAATTACTCGATGCATCCAATATGTTGCTGAAAGAGCGCGAAGAGGACCTTGTTCGCAAGAAAAAAGAGCTGGAAGAGATCACCGCCGAGACGGCAGTTGAAGAGGAGTTGCTCAAAGCCAAAACTGCAAAGATCGCGACCTTGATTGAAGAGCGCTTGCTTACAGCCTTCAACAAGATTCGCAAAAACGCACGCAACGGCCTTTCTGTAGTAACTGTTCAGCGTGATGCATGCGGTGGCTGTTTCAACAAGATCCCGCCACAGCGCCAGCTTGATATCGCTTCGCGCAAGAAGATTATCGTTTGTGAGTATTGCGGAAGAATTTTGGTAGACAAAGATATTGCAACGCCACAAGAAGAAGAGAATTAACTATAAGTCAGATCACTAATAAGAAGCCGTCCCAATTAAAAATGAGACGGCTTCTTTTTTTATGGCTGGTATCCAATTCTTTTCCGCTGTTGTTGATCAGCCCTCTGCTTATCCCTTTGGAGCAGAAAGTTAATGGCATCATACACGTCTTTAAATTGCTGGTTGTATTTGGTTTCGAGCTCATTCATTCTAACCATTAACTCTTTATCAGTCAAAGCATATTGCCGTACCAACACGAAGGCCCTCATGATGGCAATATTCACATCAATTGCCTTTTCTGAGTTGAGGATACCGCTGAGCATTGCAACGCCCTGTTCGGTAAAGGCAAAAGGGGAATACCTCGCTCCACCTCGAATCTTTGAGGTGCAGAAATTGCACCTCAAAGATTCCCACTCATCCTTTGAAAGCTCAAACATAAAATCAGGTGGAAATCTTTTAATATTTGCTCTCACGGCTCTTTTTAGATACTTTGTTTCAGTATCATAAAGCTCTGCCAGATCGAAATCAAGCATCACGGTCAGTTCTCTGACCTCGTAAATTTTCCTTTGAATTACAGGCAGTTGCATGGTAATACTTAAGAATTTCATCCATCAATTTTGCTGTTATGAATTACCGCTACTATAAATATACCAAAAAAAAACCAGAAAAAAGAGTGGAAAGCCAAATGGGTGTGTAGACAGCAAATTAAAAGTAACGACAGTTAAGGGGTAACTGAATGAGTTTGCTTTTCAGCAATTTGCTCCAATATTTCTACGATGCGCTCTTGTTTGATGATGAATATTCCGATTCGCTCTTTCGACACGCCCTTCTTCAACTTATAGTCGTAAACCGGAGTTTGATCATCAAGTTCTGATTCGAAGCAATTGAAAACTATTGAATTCTGAAGTTGGAGTTCTTCAGCCACTTCCAAGATATGGGTTGAAATGAAAAAGAAATTCCCCCGGATCTTTGCCAGGGCTGAGATAATCATTAAGGTGGCATCGTAGGCATCCTTGACATTTGTACCTCTAAACAACTCATCGAAAATAACAAACAGTTTTTTTTTAGTATTTATTTTTACAACCATATCCTTCACCCTGTGTACCTCAGAATAGAAATGGCTGTATCCTAAATTCAGATTGTCGGCGAGATTGATCGTCGTAAAAAGGCCATCGAAAACTGTGGTTTTCAATATTTTGGCCGGCACAGGAAATCCCAGATGGGAGATGTAAATCATTAATCCCATCGTTTTCAAAAAGGTCGATTTCCCAGCCATATTTGGGCCTGTAACAAAACAGATAGTAGAGCCCTGGCCAAAAGTAAAACTATTCGGTACTGCTTTGGGAAGAATAGGATTAAAAGCATCGATCACTTCAAATGATGGTTGTGATCCTGGAAGATATTCGGATAAACTATAACCATCACTTTTCATGATCCTGCTTAAAGTCTGTAGTACATCAATTTTATAAACGATGTTCAACACCTCCCTGAAAGCGTTCTTTTTACTTACCCTCAAAAGTTGATCAAGATTGTTGATTTGAAGGAAGGTTAACTCCTTAATGTCTTCAGGAGGGGCATTCAGATAATTCTTAACAGGATGAAGATCCATAAAGCTTTTTAGCCGATCAAGATCCTCTCCCATTGATGCGGGGACAGAAAAATCTTCGGATTCTGATAAAAACGCTTTAAGATCAATCAACAACCTAATCGTATAAAATATTCCATTCGAGATAATCCAATAATTACCGTCAGCTGAAAGCTTATTCATTAATCCATTGTAAGTAGCATCGATAAAGTTATTGCGAAGTGGAACCCTGTCGTTGGTTAGGTAATGCTCAATAAAATCTATGTGACGCGAATTGAGTTTTAACAGGCATTTATTTAAAAAGAAGAAATTAATCTCCGCTTTGCGACTTTGTAAAAATTCCAAATCTGAAACAGGAGTCCTAAATAATCTGTTAAGCAATTCACGTCCACCCTTCGTTACTGTTCGATTGTAAACGGAAAAAACGGATTTTACATTCGCCCGCTCTTCGAAGAGATTCAAGTCCTTTATCGTTTGTTTATCGACATCGAATAGCATTATCCATGCATTTAAATATTTGACAAAACTCTTCAAAGGAATATGCGACTAAAGTAAGCACAACAATAATCGCTTCAGGTAAGGTAATTGTTTAAATCGATGCAAGTTACTAATAGAATTGACATAAAAAAAGCCCTTCCGGGCCTTTTTTATATCAATTCGTTCTACCACTCACCCCCGGCGCCGCCGCCACCAAAGCTGCCGCCGCCAAATCCGCCGAAGCCGCCGGAATCACCACCGCCTCCACCCGAGAAATCGTTCCAGGAACCGCCGCCGCCCCTGCCTCCAAGCATACTCAGTAGCCAGAGAGATCCCAGCAAACTTCCGGCACTTCCATCGGCTCCTACGCTGCGATAGCGGTTTCGGTTAAATAGCATGAAAACCAGAAAGATAACCAGCAAAATTGCGAAACCAGGAAATACCGGGTGTTTGGCCACTTCCTCGTCGTATTGATCGGCAGTAAACTCCCCAGCTGTCAATTTCATAAGGACCGATGTAGCCCGGTCGAGGCCGGTATAATAATCATTTGACTTGAAGCTTGGCATCATTTCTGCGGAAATGATTGTCTTGCGGGCTGTAATATCAGGAACTGCACCTTCCAATCCATATCCGACTGCAATAAACACTTTTCCAGTCTCTCCATTGCCGGATTTGGGCTTTACCATGATAAGTATACCATTGTTTTTGCCCTTTTGGCCAATACCCCATTTTTCAGCAAGTTTGAAAGTGTAATCTCCCTTGTCATACCCAAAAATATCTTTGACAATGACAATGGCAATCTGTGTGGAGGTGCGCCGGTTGAATGCATCCAACTTACTTTCCAGACTGGCAGTCTGAGCTCCGGAGAGTATTCCTGCAAAATCATTGACCAGACGCGGAGGTTCTGGACGTTCAGGAAACTCATCGGCAGCATGGACCGTTGCAAAAATGAAAAACAGGACTACGCCTAGTAATATTTTAATAACTGGAATCCTGTGAAATGATTTTCTCATTGTCTATTTACCATATGTTATTTCGTCGGGAAGTTCATTAACATCTTCTTTTTGGTATGGGAAAAACTCTTT
The DNA here is from genome assembly GCA_023229575.1 of Prolixibacteraceae bacterium. Classification (GTDB taxonomy): domain Bacteria; phylum Bacteroidota; class Bacteroidia; order Bacteroidales; family Prolixibacteraceae; genus CAINVV01. The sequence goes on along the minus strand of JALNYZ010000024.1, from coordinate 14,571 downwards.
CAGCTTCTCTCCTACTTTACCGATCCCCAATACAAATCCTTCAGTCAGATTCCCGTTGGAAAAATTACTGATCATCAGCTCTTTCACATCGTTCCAAAATCCGGCTGGAACGACTTTATTGATTCCTGCATCGCCTATAATGGCAAATTTTCGGTCTTTGGTCGAGAGATAGATCAGCACTCCATTCCTTTGCGCCGTTTCGTGCATTTTCAGTGATTTGAACAACCAGGCGGCCCTGTCAAGTACTTTGCCCTTGCAGACAGATTCGATATGAACGCGAATCTCCCCGCTGGTTTGGTGCTCGGCTGACTGAATAGCCTGAACTACCAACAGTTCATCCTCTTTGGAGAGAAATTTATTGCTACTCATCCTGGATTTGGATTAATTGGATTAATCGGAATAATTGGATTAAAATTAAAAATTACAGATTACAAATGATTGCCGCATTTAATCATTCAGGTTTTAATCTGGAACCATCCCAGTGGCAACTAGAATTGGACCTTTGGCGCTTTTGCTGCGCCCTTTTCTGCTTCGAAGTAGGCCTTTTTCTCAAAATTGCGCATTGATGCGATCATGTTCTGTGGGAACAACCGGATATAGGTGTTAAAAGCCTGCGCCGATTGGTTGAATTTCTGACGTTCAACGGTTATCCTGTTTTCTGTCCCTTCGAGTTGCGCCTGTAAGTTCAGGAAATTCTCGTTGGCTTTTAGATCGGGATATTTTTCCACAACAACCATCAGTCTTGATAAAGCTGAAGACAAACCACCCTGGGCCTGTTGAAATTGCTGTATGGATGCCGCATTCAATTTCGTTGGATCCACGGTAACGGAAGTAGCTTTGGCCCTCGCTTCGACCACCGCTGTCAATGTCTCATTTTCATGGGCTGCATAACCCTTTACTGTACTGACCAGATTCGGGATCAGATCTGCACGACGTTGGTACACGTTTTCTACCTGAGACCAGGCCGAGGAGACGCCCTCTTCCATGGATACCATGTTGTTACCTGTTTTAATGCCCCAACTAATTCCGAAAAACAGGGCCAATACAATGACTCCAATTACAATCCATGCTGTTTTGCTCATAACTATTGTTTTTTTTGATTAGTCTAAATTATCAATGTGAAATTACATACTAAATTCCGGATTCTAGTGGTATTTGGGTTATACGGAATTGTTTAACCTATTATTAACAATTAATTGATTTTCTGAACCAACACCACTGCCTGAACAGAAATTCCCTCTTCCCTTCCTTCGAACCCCAATTTCTCAGTAGTGGTAGCTTTGATGTTTACCTGATCGTTCAGTCCCTCAAGAATCCCCGCGATGACATCCTCCATATTGGGAATAAAATCCTTCAACTTTGGACGCTGTGCGGAGATTGTAGCATCCAGGTTCACCAGCCGATAGCCCTTTTCTTTGACCAGTCGGTACACCTCTGCCAGCAATTTTTTGCTGTCAATATTTTTGAATGCCGGATCCGTGTCCGGAAAGTGATAGCCGATGTCCCTCAGTCCGACGGCGCCCAACAGTGCATCACAAATGGCGTGAAGGAGCACATCCCCGTCGGAATGGGCAACAGTGCCCTTTTCGTGGGGTACCAGAATCCCTCCAAGCCAGAGCTCTTCACCCTCTGCCAACTGATGGACGTCGTAACCAAGACCAATGCGGATGTTCATTTTCCAAGAAGTGCCTATAGTGAACTAAAGTGACTAGAGTGACTAAAGTTAGGGTAAAGTTACATTATCGTTCTGAAGCTACAAGTACTTTAGTCACTTTAGTTCACTATAGGCACTTTAGGCACTTATTTATTCCTAACAAACCTCCCTGATTTTGAAACTTGTTTGCCATCCTGCCCGATAAGGGTCATCCGGTAGACATATACGCCATATCCGGGCTGTTGATTCATCTCCTGTGGAGTCCAGTACAAATCATTGATTTCATATCCCCTGGAAGGGACTACTTGTTTGTTTTGGTACACGGTTCTCCCGGTCAGGTCCATCACCTCCAGATTCACAGTGAAGAGTTCATCGTATCGGTTTTGCACGATGACAAACCTGGTCTGATCCGAAAAAGGATTGGGGAAATTGTACATTTCACGAATCACCATCTCCTTGCTGATAAAAAACCGGACTGTCAAGGACGAGGAGTTATTCGCACTGTCCCAAGCCTTTAATGTCAATGTATGCGCGCCATTGCCGGGAATAGTCAATGGACAAATGATTGTTCCGGTTTTCCAGGTGGAAGTATCTGCCCTGAAATAATTGTTCAAAATCAGTGGATCTGCATGTTGTCCATCTATTTCGAGTGTGATATCGTGGCCAATCCCATATCCCGTACTGTTGATGCCACTTTCATCGCTCAGGTAAACCAACAACAATGGATTGGCAGAAACAGTACCGCCATCAGCAAATTTCCCGTTTTCCAGATAAAGACGAATATCCGGGCCTTTGTTGTCAGAAGAGGTTATAAGCGCTGTTCCATTGAAATGAATATTGTCAAATGATCCATTGCCATCGGTCTCTTCGTTTTCGAAATAGTATCGGATCAGACCCGGGTCTTTGTAGAAGTTCACATCCTTCGGGACAACAAATGAGTAGTTAAATAATCCGTTTTTTACTGTTACAGCACCGTTGAACAAAATATTCTCTTGTACTTTATAGGTGAACGGTTGTTGTCCTCCATTGCCCAAAGTGGTTTTCGTTGAAGGCTGGTCAAACACCTGAATGGACAGGTTACCGCTGAGTGACCCTATTTTGGAACCGCTTCTATCCTCAATTTCACCAGAAATGGTAACCTGGCTTAGCGGAGAGAGAACACCGCTGAACTGTTCTACCGATTGATGGTTGATTTCCACATTTACACATTGCTGTTCCGGATAACTGAGGCGCATGGCCGGATCGCCAAGCAGACAAAATTTGGCGGTATTTATTGTTCCTCCGTTTTCATTTTTTACCAACAGCATGATATCGCCTAACCGCAAATGGTCTCCCTGTCCGTCCCTATTGAAAACGTGACTAAAAAAACTCTTGTTGATCTCAAAATTGGAGGCCGAATAGACCAGCCTGGTTGCTGACAGCAAAGCGATGGCCCCTCCTGCAGGGTGAAATAGAAGATGTTCCCCGGCGGACCGTTTCACCCGCATATCCCATCTGCTGAACTCACAGGTGGCCGTTACAAAGAGTGGAAGTCGGTCTTTGTTTGACCAGCCGCCAATGTCGTTCACCGTTAATACCCTCTCATGTGCCAATCCGTCCTCGCTCGCATGGCCGACATAATTGACAATCAGGTCACCGGTCTGCACAGAACGACGAATTGCCTCCGTAACACCAGGATAACGCTGTTCTGGTGTATGGATTTCAGGATAAGCATCAAAATAGATCTTTGATCCATTGTATTCTGGGTTATTCCGGGCCTGTGCCAAAGCCAAATTTTCAGAATCGTTGACATGCAGGTTGTTGTCTTCGTCATCCGCAATAAAGAGGATGTTGTTGCGCCAATCGCCCAAAGTTCCGGCTTCATGGTAATGGATGATTTTATCGACAGCAAGGGTTGCTTCCGCAAACGTACTTGCAGGAATCCTCCCGACTCCAATGTTCATGTTCAGGGTTCCATTATAACCGACAGGAAAGCTTTCCAGTTGTCCGAAAAAATCATCCGATACATAGGACCCAACCTCATTGAGCGAATTCAACGACTGCCGCGTCGGAATCCAATTGGGATTATCGTCGCCACTCTTGTGTACCGGATCGCAGGTGCCTTTACCAAAAAGTAATAAATATTTAAGCCCCGGCCCAATTGAACCACCACCTTGCCGGTAGAGGTGGATGACATAATTCCTCAATGCTGCAACATCCTTGTAACCACCGGCTAATCCGTTGAACAGCTCTTCAACGGTAACAACTTTTACGTTCATGTTATCCTTTGCCTGGTGGAACCGGGCCAGCCGCATGGCCTGATCCAGAAAGTCCACCGGGGTTAAAATCAAAAACTGGGGGGTAGCAACATGAAGGATGTCAAAATTTCTTATCTCTTCCGTTTTGGTTACTTCCGGGTATTTATTTTGAGGATCAAACAGGATAAAACTACGCAGGGAATCACTGTTGATCCTGAATGTCAATAGTCCGTTGGCAAATTGAAAGCTATGCTGAACCGGAGAAAGCGGATTGGTAACCTCCCAAAGCTGGAGCATACTGCTTGCCCCTTTGATCTGAAATTCAACAACTTTATCCTTACCGATCGTCCTACAATCACGGAAAAGCAGTGGTATACCCCTATATTGAAGGGTTCTCCTGAACTGCAATGTGGCATAATCCAACCAGCACTGATCGGAGCCAACTCCACTATATCTAACTGACAGGATGACACTTGCCCCTGCCAAAGTCCTCGATATTTTCAAAGAATCTATAGTAGCAAAATCAGACACAGGAGAATTTTGAACTGGATTAAACCTTATGGCTCCCATGCCCGTTCCATTGGCGGTCACCTCCATCCGGGTGGAAGATGTACTTTTGCCGGCGGCATAAACATTAAGATTAATTGGCTCAGTTTCCACACGGTCTTGAAATGTAAAACTTCTGGATAATACATTTCCTCCAGCCAGTAAAGCTGTGAACCATCTTGATCCTGATTCAAGCAAATTCAAATTTTCCTCCTCCCACAATTCAAAGGCATCAAAATCATCACATTGAAAATCAGGATATCCTATTGGTGGCTTTGATAAGGATAACGAAAGATCCTCCCGCGCATGCTCCGTTAGAAAGAAATAGGAAAATCCGCGGGCCGGTTGATTTCTAACAGGATGGTATTGACCTGTGGCTTGTTCAAGCACCCAATTAACCGGACCCTGAACGTAGAATAGCAGTGACTCTTCCCCTTGGGCTTCTTTGAATCGAAGCAATGGAACCTCCACTGGGCTATTTTCTGACGAAACCTCATTCTGTCCCGACATCATTTCGTTCCTGCTTCCAAAGATTTTGACGTTTTCGGGATGCAAAAATCCACTATTTTTCAACCATGAATAGTAAATTTTGTGGATTCCAGTTGCAGAAGTTTCAATTTTTACCCATTTTCCGCTTGCGAAGAGGGAATTGGGCGCAACAGACTGTGCCAACCCTGTATGGCAAAAAATTAAAGCGAAAAAAACGAATAGTAGGCTATAATAGAGACGATTGAACATTTTTACCGGCAGATTTTTTGGAGACGGGATCATCCATAAAAGCAGATAACCCATAAAAAAAAACAACAAATGCTTTTTTATCCCGTAACTGTTGAACAAAATTAAAAAAATCGATGTGCATAGTGAACTTCATTGTTGAAAAATAAATACAGTTTTCATTATTTTGCAATATATTTGTGGCTATCGTTAATTCTTGGGTATTGTAAAATTTTCCAATAATAGGGACCAAATAAATATCGGGTAAAGATTTTTTCAGGGATATAACTTTGCGAATTATATGTGACTTTTTTGATCAATAACTTTCAAAATAAGCAAGGAATTGAAAAACGTGACATATAACCAATAAAAAAATATTTACACATGAAGCTAAATGCTATTATATTGTTATCTACAAGCCTTTTAGTGGCGTCATGCAATCTATTGCCAACCAAAAAGTCTAACTCTTCCACGACAGGTTGGAGCTATAACAATCCCAAAAACGGCGGATTTGAATACAATGCCAACTATTCGCAGGAGACCGGGCCCGGACTGGTTTATGTTCAGGGAGGGACCTTCCCGATGGGCCGTGTTGAACAGGATGTCATTTTTGATTACAACAATGCGCCGCGCCGCGTAACCGTAGCCTCCTTCTACATGGATGAGACGGAAGTACGCAATATCGACTGGCGCGAGTATCTCTATTGGTTACAAAGAGTTTATCCCGACAATCCCGAGGTATACAAGGCCGCTCTACCCGACACGCTCGTTTGGAGAAATGAGATGGCATTCAATGAACCTTTTCTCGAGAACTATTTACGACATGCTGCCTACTCGGAATACCCCGTTGTCGGACTAAGCTGGGTACAAGCTAACAATTATTGCAAATGGAGAACAGACAGGGTCAACGAAAGAATTCTGATCAATGACCGTATCCTTGCTGAAGACACCAAACAAAGCGGACAAAACACCTTCACATCAGACAGTTACCTTAACGGTCTTTACAATGGGACAGACGGCAAAAAACCCTTGAAGAATTTGGGGAAAGATGGTGCGACCAGAAGGACCAGCATGTCGGATGGGATTGTACTTCCCAGGTATCGTCTTCCTACCGAAGCAGAATGGGAATATGCTGCAGTAGCGCTGATTGGAAATACGGATGAAGAAGTTATTACCGACCGCCGTATATATCCCTGGAATGGCAGCCATATCCGTTCAACGGTCAAGCAGACCCGAGGCTTGTTCAAGGCCAACAGTGTAAGGGGACGCGGCGACTACATGGGTGTTGCCGGTACTTTGAACGATGGTTTTGAGATCACTGCTCCTGTGAAATCATTTGAACCCAACGATCTGGGACTCTATTGCATGGCAGGAAATGTGAATGAATGGGTACAGGACGTATATCGGCCTACCTCTTTCCAGGAATTCAATGAATTTCAACCACTTCGCGGAAGTGTATATACCAATTTCAAGAAGGATTCAACCGGTAATTTTGTGCGCAATCAGTATGGTGAAATGGTTAAGGATACAGTTGCCAATTTTACCAATTTTAAGGATGGTGATTTTCAATCCAATATTGATGAGAGTCTTTGGAAAAACAAAGATGATTCGATCAAAAGCGGTATCAGTACCAATGCCATGTATCCCAATCTAAAAGGGAATTATGTACCCAGGATTTCGGATCAGACGAGGGTGTACAAAGGCGGCAGCTGGAAAGACAGGCCTTATTGGCTGAGTCCGGGTACCAGGAGGTATATGGACGAAAGGAAGTCGACCAACGACATTGGTTTCCGATGTGCCATGACGAAACTTGGAGATGCAGAGCCAAGATAAATGTAACAAAAACCTCATCTTCGGATGAGGTTTTTTTAAACCTGTACATGACGCCAGAAGAAATTTACCCGATGTTCCTGAACCATCCCGTGGTAACGATTGACAGTCGCAGGATTGAGAAGGATTCCATATTTTTCGCATTGAAAGGTGATAATTTTAATGGCAATGCCTTTGCGCTCTCCGCTCTTGAAGCCGGAGCCGCATATGCAGTTGTTGACGAGGCCGAATTAGCCGTTCATGAAAAGATCATTCTTGTAGAAAATGTGCTCAGCACTCTTCAGAAGCTGGCCCGTCTCCACAGGCAAAAATTAGCCATTCCTATCCTTGCTATTACCGGAACCAACGGAAAGACTACCACCAAGGAGTTGGTTTCTGTTGTACTTTCCAAAAAATATAATCTCATCAGCACCAAAGGAAATCTCAACAACCACATTGGTGTTCCATTAACCCTGCTCTCCCTCAGACCGGAAACTGAATTTGCGGTAGTTGAAATGGGCGCAAACCATCCAGGGGAGATTGAGGAGTTGTGCAGGATTGCGTTGCCCGATTATGGATTGATCACCAATGTCGGAAGAGCCCATCTCGAAGGGTTTGGCTCTTTTGAAGGGGTTATCCAAACCAAAACTGAGTTATACCGTTATCTTGAACAAAAAGGGGGTACTATCTTTATCAACAATGCCAATCCATACTTATCAGGCAAAGCCGAAAAGGTAAATAAAGTTGGTTATACCACATCCAGACTATTTGACGGCCTCGAAGGAGAGACTGTAAGTGCGGATCCGATGCTTGTCTTTAAGACGCTTTTCCCAAAAGGTTGGCTTTACATTAAAACACAGCTTGTTGGAAGTTACAACCTCGAAAATGCCCTCTCAGCAACTGCCATAGGACACTATTTCGGAGTAGATCCAACTGTTATCGCCCACGCTATCGAAAGCTACAAACCCGACAACAACAGATCACAGATGGTGGTAACAGAGCGCAACAGGATTTTGATGGATGCATACAACGCCAACCCATCCAGCACCAGGGCTGCCCTGGAAAACTTCGTACATATTGCTGCGCCAAAGAAAGGGGTGATTTTGGGCGATATGCTTGAGCTTGGTGCCGTATCGCAAGAGGAACACCAGAAGATCATTGATTTTCTTTCTACGCTGAAACTTGATTTGGTTTATCTGGTTGGCCCGAACTATTTGGCATGCAAGACCCCTGAACAATTCCGACACTTCAACCAGTCGGCTGACTTGGCGCTTTTCCTTCAGCAACATTGCTTGTCGGATTATCTTCTTTTGATCAAAGGTTCACGGGGTATGAAACTTGAAACCATCCGTCCGGAGTTGTAAAGCCCACTTCCCTATATTTGATTAATTTTGCACAAATTATTGTACCAACAGATCATTCATGTCAGCATCACTCAATTTAAAGGAACATCTTCAACACCCGACCTTCGCACTGATCGGATCAATATCTGATTCCGAAGGACTGGAAACCTATGTAATCGGAGGCTTTGTGAGGGACCTGCTGATGTACCGAAAGAGAGAACATTACGATATCGACATTGTCACGGTAGGTAGTGGAATCGGCCTGGCAAAAAAAGTGGCTTTTGCCATTCATCCAAAATTAAATGTGACTGTCTTTAAAAATTTCGGAACGGCCATGTTTCGCGATAATGAGGTTGATTTTGAATTTGTCGGAACGCGAAAGGAGTCATACAGGCGGGATAGCCGTAAGCCCATTGTGGAAGATGGCACCCTGGTTGACGACCAGAACAGGCGCGATTTTACGATGAATACCCTGGCTATATCCCTTAACAAGGAACGCTACGGGGATCTGGTCGACCCGTTCAACGGCCTGGGCGATCTGGAGGCAAAACTGATCCGTACACCACTGGATCCCGACATCACTTTTTCCGATGATCCGTTGCGCATGATGCGTGCCATACGTTTTGCTTCCCAACTCAACTTCAGAATTGAGGGAGGGACCTTTTCGGCCATCACCAAACAGGCCGACAGAATCAATATTGTTTCGAAAGAGCGGATTTCAGAGGAGCTAAATAAGATTATCCTCTCTGACAAACCTTCTATTGGCTTTAAATTACTTGAAGTGAGTGGATTGTTGAAAATTATTCTTCCTGAGATCCAAAACCTGAAAGGCAGGGAGAGCATCAACGGGATATACCACAAGGACAATTTCTACCATACGCTTGAAGTTCTCGACCGGATTTGCGTAAACACTGACAACCTCTGGCTTCGCTGGTCGGCACTGCTGCACGATGTGGCCAAACCTGTCACCAAAAGGTTTTCGCCAGCGCTGGGCTGGACTTTTCATGCCCACAATTTCGTTGGGGAAAAGATGGTGCCAAAACTGTTCGACCGTCTGAGATTACCGCTCAACGAGAAGATGAAGTTTGTGCAAAAGATGGTCTTGCTGCACATGCGGCCCATTGTCTTGTCGGAAGAGGAGGTGACCGATTCGGCCGTAAGACGACTGCTGTTTGATGCCGGCGATGACATCGACGACCTGATGACCCTTTGTGAAGCCGATATCACCTCTAAAAACGAGGAGAAAGTTACCCGCTTCCTGGCCAATTTTCAACTGGTTAGAGAAAAACTCAAAGAGATTGAGGAGAAGGATGCGGTACGCAATTTTCAACCTCCTGTAACAGGTGAATTAATCATGGAAACATTTGGACTGCAGCCTTGTAAAGAGATTGGATTAATTAAATCTGCCATCAAAGAGGCTATACTTGATGGCGAAATCAGTAACAATTTTGAAGAAGCCCACCTGTTCATGATGAAAAAGGGAAAGGAGTTGGGGCTGGAAGCGGTGAAGGGAAAAGGATAAAGGATAAAGTAAAAAGGATAAAGTAAAAACGCCGCGATCTTGATTGAAGCGTTGTAAATCAAGACATTAAAGATCTATCTCCCCACAAATCTCACTTTATCCTTTTTACTTTATCCTTTATCCTTCTACTTAGAGAACACAACGACTGACGTAGCCGTAGCACTGTTGCCGGCAAGATCTTCACAAGTTATCAGCACATCGTAATTCCCCAGCGTCACCTGATTACCGGTAAAGGTTAATGGCACCAATATTTCGTTGTGGTTAACTGCCAGCGCCTTTTTCCCTGCAGGAATGGCCCATGTGTTGGAATAGGCCCAATCTGAAGTGGTAACCCCTTTTAAACTCTTTGCGATGGTGACTTTATACGATTTTAGCTCAACATTGTCGCTCAAATCCATTTGAAGGTGCATCGCCGTTCCCAATGTGATGATCTTGTTCGCGGTAGGATCCACAATGCTAATGGTTGGTTTTGTCGTATCCGGAACAACGACAGGAGGGACATCGGTTGTGCCGCCCTTTTTACACGAGACAACGAAGAGCACGAGTAAAACAGGCATTATCCATTTCAATAAGTTCTTCATTTTCCTTCTTGATTTGATTCATTGATAAAAACTTTGCTCCTTCTTTTTCCATAAAGAAAATAGATAATCATGCCCAATGCCATCCAGATAATCAGTCGCATCCAGGTATCGAAAGGGAGTGCAGCCATTTGTGCCAAACAAATAAGCATACCCAGAACAGGAAACCAGGGAACAAATGGAGTACGAAATGGTCTTACAGCATCCGGGTCGGTTTTGCGCAAGATGATAATTCCAGCGCAAACAATGACAAACGCAAGAAGTGTACCAATTGAGACCAGTTCACCAAGCACCGCGATGGGGAAAAGACCGGCTATCAGCGCAGCAATAGTACCGGTAACAATGGTTGTAATATAAGGCGTTTTAAATTTGCTGTGCACTACCGTGAATGCCGGGGGTAGCAGTCCGTCTTTGGCCATGGTGTAGAAAATACGTGGCTGGGCCATCAGCATAACCAACACGACAGAACTCAATCCGGCCAATGCGCCGACTTTAATAAACGGACGCAGCCAAACAAGCGAATCCCCGGCGCTGTCGATCGCCAGGGCAATGGGGGCAGAAACGTTCAGGTCCTTGTAGTTGACCATCCCGGTAAGGACAGCAGCGACAGCAACATAGAGCACCGTACAGATGACAAGCGACCAGAGAATTCCTATAGGCATGTCGCGTGCCGGATTTTTGGTCTCTTGTGCGGCAGTAGAAAGGGCATCAAACCCAATGTAGGCAAAGAAGATGACAGCGGCACCGGTGAAGATTCCCGAGATGCCAAATGAACCAAGTTTACCGGTGTTTTCAGGGATAAAAGGAGTCCAGTTGTCGACATTGATATACGACATGCCAAAACCTATGAAAAGGAGAATAACCGTCAGTTTGATGATGACAATCAAGTTGTTGAACTTGCTCGATTCGCGGATACCAATGACCAGAAGTGCCGTAATCAGCATCACCAGGGCGACAGCCGGAAAATTCAGGATGCTACCGGTCTTCTCCCAGCCCTGACCAGCTATGTGGTTAAAAGGGGCAGAGCATAGCGCATGGGGTATGATGATATTGAAATCCTTCAGGAAACTTACGAAATAGCCTGACCATCCAACTGCAACCGTAGATGAGGCGAAAAGATACTCCAGGATCAAATCCCAGCCGATGATCCAGGCCAAAAACTCGCCCAGCGTAGCATAAGCGTACGTATAAGCACTACCAGCAATCGGTATCATTGAGGCAAATTCGGCATAACACAATCCGGCAAAAACGCATCCCAAAGCCGAAAAGATAAAAGAGAGCATGATGGAAGGTCCGGCATAATTGGCTGCTGCTGTGCCGGTTAAAACAAAAATACCGGTTCCGATGATGGCTCCGATTCCCAGGGTGATCAGGTTCCTGGCGGTGAGGGCGCGGTTAAATTTATGTTCATCCGTTTGTGCCTCAGCCAAAAGAACGGTTACCGATTTTCTTCTAAATAGTTGGTTCATGCGTCTGGTTTAATTGGAGCTTAACAAATACACTCCCCTATTCCGCCACAATAGAAATTGCAGCGAGGGTACTATCCACAAAGATAAAAAAATATGGATAGTTGCAGAATTGCGTTTGAAATTAAAGTTGGGCCTACGGGATTCTCCTACTCTCAAACGTAAGGTATACTAAAATATCCACAACGTTATAAAAATCAGCACTATTTCCCCAATTTCCGGTAAATCACATAAGAATAAACAATTGGCACGGCCACCAAAATGACCACCAGGGGAACAAAGACCCACTCCGGCTTTGGTACAACGAAATAGAGCGCCATCCCAGCCAAACTGCCCCAGAACCATAGCTTTCCGGCCAACTTGTGGGTACGGACCCATACTTCGTCGCTGTTGAGCGTCCAGGGAACTTTGATCCCCACAAAATAGTTAGGCCTGAAATTGCCCATGTAGTTGCCAATCAACATTAAGAGGATGAAAATCGTAAGTGGCAAAAATTTGTGTATGGCATTGGTATTGTTAACAACTTGCCAAATTATCATCGAATCAATCAGTCCGATGAATATGGCCATGATCAGCCTGATCCGGTAATAGCTTCCTTCAAAAACGACATAATTCGCTTTACGGGGATCGATTTTTGGAATTACCAGCATTAGAAAGTATAAACCGATTGGCATAAACACATAAACCATTCTTGAGCCATACCCGTTGGGATTACCTTGTGCATCAAAATGGATCGGCATCGACTCGGGCAAAGCGCTCCAATTGATTGCCAGGTAAAGAATTGGAAGCAGGGTCAGAACGATCAATACCAGCTCCTGAACGATTTTTGTTCTTTTCATTTTATTTCTATCTTTTACAATTATTTCAATCTTTTTCTCAGGACAGTGATGACCATTGGGACGACCAAAATATTTAATGGAAATGGTTTCTGATTTTCATTTAAACTGTTAAAGATGTACTAATCTGTCCCACTTCAATTATCCAATTTCCACATTTCCCAATTTTCACATTATTATTTCGTCTTCAACAATATCCATTTGGCGATGAAATCAAGGGCTACGGGCGAAAAGGTCTGGTCGATCTCAGCATATTCAGTCGGTGAACCTGTTTTGCACTCCTGGAAAAGATGGTTTAATCCGGGAAATTCTTTGGTGGTTACCTGCTGATTGCCTCCCTTTTTCAATGCCTTTTCGATGGCCGGCAGGTTGACTTTGGAGGGAACCTGTAAATCCTTATCTCCGTTAACTGCCAAAACCGGGCATTTCACCTTTTCCAATGCTGGTGCCGGATCATATTTTATAAAGTAAAGCATCCACGGACTGGTTATCTGGTTTAGCTGCAATGAAAGGAAATCCTCATCTTTCATTCCCTCAGGTTTTCCATTATCCGGGGTATTCTTTAAGTGCTCTGAGAGAAGGGCCTTCAAGTCATCTTTAAGGGCAGGAGAATCATTGGATTTGAGTATCATGTCAAAGACCAGACTGTTAATCTCTTTGGATTTTGAGATTTTCTCCTGAGACAATCCTGCTGCCGATGCAACCAGCTCCTGCTGAAGCAACAACAATTTATCGCCACGAATGCCGGTGCCGGCAAGTAAAACGATAAAATTCACCTCTTTGGTCCGGGCTGCCACCATGGGTGCGATGATCCCGCCTTCGCTGTGGCCAACGAGACCGATCTTTTTGGGAAGGATCTCACCCCTTATATTCAGAAAGGCAATTGCACTCTCAACATCCGAAGCAAAATCCACTGTAGTTGCATTTTTAAACTCCCCTTTCGATTGGCCCACTCCCCTGTCATCGTATCTCAGTACGGCAATACCTTGCCGGGTCAGGTAATCGGAAAGCACCAAAAAGGGCTTGTGCCCCATCAGCTCTTCGTCCCGGTTTTGAGGCCCGCTACCGGTAATCAGGATAACAGCAGGATATTTCCCCTCTTTCGTTGGCATGGTTAAGGTCCCGGCTAAGGTGATACCTGCTTTGCCGTTCGGGAAAGTAACCTCTTCAGAATAGTAGGGATAAGTCTGAACGGGGTTTTGGGACCTTTTTACAACCTGCTTTTCGATCTTTTCCTTCGACAAATTCAAAGGAAACTCCATTCCATTTTGTTTGAAGGTTCCAGTAATCGTATTCTCCTTCAATTCGCCACTGTATTCAATTCTCAGGTTGGGCATCTCCAACTTCAATTTTGAATCTACAAAAGTGGTGGTCGTAACCGGAATGCCCTTGGCTCCCTGATCCGGACTGTCCATAGTCGAAATGTAGCGTTTGTCATTGCCGGTGATGTTGAAGACGATCCTCAGCTGCATCCCCTGCACCTTCAATGCCCCATTCCATTGACCTGTAATCTCTTGCCCGTATGAACCAAGTACGGATATTACCAAAACCAATAATACTGCAATGTTTTTCATTTTATTTATTTTAAATCGAACTTCTAATAAATTACCTAATCTTCTTCTTCCAAAATCCAGCCGTTCCGTCCGAAAAAAGTCGTCCTGATTTTTCTATTGTCTACCGCGGACGGTGGACGCCATGCATTCCCAACCCCGGGTTCCGTTTCACTCCACCCGGGGCTAAATCGGGTAGGAAGCGGCTCACACCGCTGTCCTCCCACACCACCTGGCATACTTTCGTACCGCGGCGGTTTTCATTAGTTGTTCAACTTGTCGTAATTTAATGCCAAACAAAACAGACCCAGATCGT
>JALNYZ010000023.1 GCA_023229575.1 Prolixibacteraceae bacterium | reverse complement strand
ACGAAAGATTTAATATTGTTGAAAACAACTTTATTAGTATCTTTGCAGACTTTTAATTGCAGAGCATGAGACAACTAAAAATAACCAAGTCGATCACGAACCGCGAAAGCGCTTCGCTTGACAAATATCTTCAGGAAATTGGTAAAGAGGAACTTATATCAGTTGAAGAAGAAGTTGAGTTGGCGCAACGGATCAAAAAGGGAGACCAGGCCGCGCTTGAAAAATTGACAAGGGCCAACCTCCGGTTTGTGGTATCTGTTGCCAAACAGTACCAGAATCAAGGATTGAGTCTGCCCGACCTGATCAATGAGGGTAATTTGGGTTTGATCAAAGCTGCTGAAAAATTCGACGAAACGAGAGGTTTTAAATTCATCTCCTACGCGGTATGGTGGATCCGCCAATCCATTCTGCAAGCTTTGGCCGAGCAGTCACGTATTGTGCGACTTCCTTTGAACCAGGTTGGTTCTTTGAACAAGATCAACAAAGCCTATTCCAAGTTTGAGCAGGAGCATGAACGCAGACCTTCACCCGAAGAGTTGGCAGATCAGTTGGAACTTCCAGCTGAGAAGGTTGCCGATACCCTTCGCGTCTCGGGACGCCACGTATCCGTGGATGCCCCTTTCGTTGATGGTGAAGACAACAGTCTGTTGGATGTATTGATCAACAACGATTCGCCCAATGCCGACCGGGTTTTGATCGATGAGTCACTCTCGCGTGAGATTGAACGCTCTCTGGCCACGCTCACCGAAAGGGAAGCCGACATCATCCGCATGTTCTTCGGAATCGCCAGCACGGAGATGACGCTCGAAGAGATCGGAGAGCACTTTGGACTGACCCGCGAACGGGTGCGCCAGATCAAAGAGAAGGCAATCCGCCGCTTGCGTCACACTTCAAGAAGCAAATTGCTAAAAACATACCTGGGATAATATCCTTATAAAATAGTAAAAAGCCCTGATTCATTGCGGATCAGGGCTTTTTGTATGGCCGCCGCTGGAGCAGATTTGCAATCTGCACTCCTAAACCACGGATCTGTGATACGTTCAATCCTTGCAACGTTCCTGCAAGAATATAAACCAACCGTCAGAACTAGCGAACGAGCCCTTATAATCATACACCAAATCATATTATAATGTGATTATCGCTCATTTTGAATCTTTTATACCAACTATTACCAACTAATCACATTTTGATGTGATTTTAATTGCACCATAAATATATTTTTCTTACTTTTACCGAAATATCACATTATAATGTTGGTTAATAATCTTGGTGAAACCATAAAAAATCGCAGAAAAGAGTTGGGAATAACCCAACCCCATCTGGCAGAACTGGCAGGGATCAGCACCAATACGCTGTATAAACTTGAGCGCGGACAGAGCAATCCCACATTGGAGGTTCTTCACAAACTGGCAGAGGTTTTGGGTCTGGAATTGAAACTGGAGGTTAAAAGGTAAATTGACCAAATGAGGGCAATGGAAATATATCGAAATGGAATTTTTGCCGGAATTCTTACTGAAGAAAACCGTAAAAATTATACGTACCAATATGATGATGTCTATTTCAACGATGGCAGCAAAGTCGCTATTAGTCTAACGCTCCCAAAGACACAGCAGAAATACAAAAGTGAATTCTTATTCCCTTTCTTTTTCAACATGTTGAGTGAAGGCGTAAACAAAAAATTGCAGATTACTCAACTTAAAATCGACGAAAACGACAATTTTGGTTTGCTTATGGCAACAGCACAACAGGACACAGTTGGTGCAATAACTGTAAAACCAATTCCGCAGAAATGAGTTTGAAAGGGTTCAAATATTGCCCCGGAACTTTGGCTGTAGGATTTACTACCTATAGCCCCGGATGTTTGAGGAACTTATTCGATGGGAAAAAAGTAAGTCACTATTTACCCTACGAATCACCTCAACATAACGAAGAAGTAGCCGAGCAATTTTTGGAAAACAGAAAACGTATTTCTATCTCAGGAGTGCAGGAAAAGCTAAGCTTAATCCTCGAAAAAAATCTTCTGCGTTTAACCAAAGAAGGCGAACAGGGAACCTATATTTTGAAACCTATACCCGGAGATTTGAAAAAAGTAGACCAGGTTCCGGCCAATGAACACCTCACTATGCAAATTGCAAAGCAGGTTTACGGAATAAACACAGCCGCAAATGCAATGATCTTTTTTAAAAACGGTTCGCCAGCTTACATTACCAAGAGATTTGATGTAAGGAAAGATGCTGGAAAATGGGGAAAAGAAGATTTTGCCTCATTAGCCGGGAAGACGAAAGATAATGCCGGTGACAATTTTAAATACGAATACAGTTATGAAGAATTAGGACTTTTGATACAAAAGTATGTTTTTGCATGGAGAGTTGAAATTGAAAAATACTTCTCCCTGGTGGTATTTAATTTCCTGTTCTCAAATGGAGACGCACACTTAAAGAACTTTTCTTTGTTAGAATCCTCAAAAGGTGATTTTTTATTAAGTCCTGCTTACGACTTGATTAATACGAGACTACATGTTGACGACACTGATTTTGCGCTAGACCAAGGACTATTCGCTGATGAATTTAAAAGCGAACAATATCAAAAAAAAGGACATCCTTCCATTGTAGATTTTAAGGAATTCGCTGTACGGATAGGCATTATGGAAAGCAGGATTGAAAAAATTCTTTCCCCATTTTTAGAAAAACAAATTCTTGTTGAAACTTTGATCAATCACTCATTTTTAAGTGAGCCGAATAAAAGAGCTTATCTGTTAATGTATCATTCAAAAAGAAATTTACTAAAAGCATGATTCTCAGTTCGATTCAATCCCGGCCAATTCAGGTTTTGTTTTGGAAAAAGAACCATTGCCCATATCCGTACAACTGGATTGGCATCTTACTCCCGGTGGCTGCCCAAGTAACCGGATTACCATACAACGGATCAAAAAGAATTAATCACATTAGATTTGTCAAATAGCAAACAACTCCCCTATCACTCTCCTGCCGCTCTCCGACTTGAAATTCATCTCCACAAACTTTTTGACCCCTTCCGTGGAAACCTCCTCTTCCACAGAATTCACCAGAAAATCGGCCTCAACCAGAAGCTGAAAGTCGATGTCGTCGATAGCCGAAAAGGTATGGTGCTTGGAGATGATAAAACAAACCCGGTCAACAACTTCAGGGTCAACCGGAATAGATTCAAGAATCGCCCTGGCTATCGGCGGACCTTCCAACTCCTGTAGTGTTCCATCACAATAACCAAATTTAGCTTCTGCTACGTGGATGCCGATGTCATGCAAAACAGCTGCCGACTCAAGCACAAACTGCTTCGATGGATTTAAACCCTCCAACCGACCCAGCAATTGGGCATAGCCAAACACCTTGAGTGAATGCTCGATTCTTTTCTTATCTCCCCTGTTTCGCCGGATCATCTCCTGCAAAGCGACCACAACTTGATTATCCATTTTTCCGCTCTTTTAACAATTTTAGCATGGCGAACATCTCATCCCGTAACCTTGCAGCTTCAATAAAATCGAGCTCTTTGGCTGCTTTCTCCATCTCCTTTTTCGTCTTCAGTATCGCCATTTCCAGCGCTTCCGGTTTCAGGTAGGCCAAAACAGGATCCGCGGCATAGTCGACCGTTTCGGGTGGCAGGTATGGCCGCGCCCCAGGCACTTTGGCCGCTCTGTATTCCAGACCGATAATCTCCCTGGTGGGTTTGATGATGGCTGTCGGTGTAATGCCGTTGGCCAGGTTATACTCATGCTGCTTGTTTCGCCTGTAATTCGATGAGTCAATGGTTCTTTGCATCGAATCGGTGATCTTGTCCGCATACATCAGCACCCTGCCATTCAGGTTTCGTGCTGCTCGGCCTGCTGTCTGGGTCAACGAACGCTCCGAACGAAGGAATCCCTCCTTGTCCGCATCCAGTATGGCAACCAGCGAAACTTCAGGCAGGTCAAGGCCTTCACGCAGAAGGTTGATGCCCACCAGTACATCAAAACTGCCTTTCCGAAGCTCCTCCATGATCTCTACCCGCTCCATCGTATCCACATCCGAGTGGATGTACCTGCATTTGATGTTGATGCGGTCAAAGTATTTGGAGAGCTCTTCTGCCATTCTTTTGGTCAGGGTGGTGACCAGAATCCGCTCATTCTTTTCAATCCTTAAATGAATCTCATGGATCAGGTCATCGATCTGGTTGTGTGCCGGCCGTACCTCAATGATCGGATCGAGCAGGCCAGTCGGTCGAATGATCTGCTCCACAATGACCCCCTCACTTTTCTGAAGTTCATAATCGGCAGGGGTTGCACTGACAAAAACCAATTGTGTCGCAACAGCCTCGAACTCATCGAATTTCAATGGCCGGTTGTCAATGGCCGCCGGTAACCTGAAGCCATAATCTACCAAAGTGGTTTTTCTCGATCTGTCACCTCCATACATGGCCCGGATTTGCGGCATGGTGACATGACTTTCATCGATGATCATCAAAAAATCATCAGGGAAGAAATCGAGCAGGCAAAATGGTCGTGAACCCGGAACGCGTCCATCAAAATACCTGGAATAATTTTCGATACCCGGACAATAACCCAACTCCCGGATCATCTCCAGATCGTAGTTTACACGGTCTTCAATCCGTTTCGCCTCGGCATGTTTGCCACCCTCCCTGAAAAAATCAATCTGCCTGATCAGGTCATCCTGAATCTGCCGGATGGCCGATTTTGTCCGGTCCTTGGTGGTCACAAAGATATTGGCCGGATAGACCGAATAGTGCTCATGCGTTTGAAGCAAGGCGCCGGTTTCCGGATTAAAAGTAGAGATCTCTTCCACTTCGTCGCCAAAAAACTGGATCCTGACCGCATCATCCGCGTAAGCCGGAAAAATATCAACGGAATCACCTTTCACCCTGAAATTGCCCCGTTGAAAATCAATATCTGTTCTCGAGTACATGGCATCGACCAGCTTTCGCAGCATTACATTTCTGCCCAGAAGCTCCCCTACTTTGACATGGGTCACGTTGGCATGAAAGTCGTCCGGATTACCAATTCCATAAATACAGGAGACAGATGAAACCACGACAATATCCCTCCTACCGGACAAAAGGGAAGAGGTAGCAGCCAACCTAAGCTTTTCAATCTCTTTGTTAATGGCCAGATCTTTCTCAATAAAAGTATCTGTCACCGGAAGATAGGCTTCAGGTTGGTAATAATCATAATAGGAGACAAAATACTGGACCGCATTCTCCGGGAAGAACTGTTTCATTTCACCGTAAAGCTGGGCTGCAAGAGTCTTGTTGTGACTCAGAATGAGCGTTGGTTTCTGAACTTTTTCGATCACATTGGCTATGGTAAAAGTCTTCCCCGACCCCGTTACGCCCAGGAGCGTCTGGTAAGGAACACCCAAAAGGATCCCCTCACTCAGCTGAGTGATCGCCTGCGGCTGATCACCGGTAGGAATGAAGTCGGCGGTTATCTTGAAGTTCATACTTTTTTATGCTTTGATGAACGGCAAGATATCCGTTGCAATCATCCCCGCAGCTTCGGCTGCCTTGATTCCCAGCGGACTATCTTCGAATACCTGACAGAATTCCGGTTCCACACCAATCAGTTCGGCTGCCCTTAAAAAGGTATCCGGGTGCGGTTTGTGATTCTCCACATCTTCCGCTGTTACGATATGTTCAAAATGGTCAAGCACGCCTGCAAGTTCAAGGGTTTTGGTTGCATAGAACCTGGTGCCACCCGTTCCGCACGCCATGGGAAGCTTTCCGGTATACTCCCTTATTATTTTTATCACCGGCTTAATTGGTTCAGCTTTGTATATATTCTGCAGAAAGTGGTACTCCTTTTTATTAGCAAACTCCTGAGGATCAAAATCCTGTTTAAATTTTTCTTTTAGCAGGCAACTCGTCTGGTAAGCGGGTATTCCACTTAAGCTATAGAAAAGCTCAGAGGTAATTTCAAAACCATATTCGGCAGCAGTCTCCTGATAGGCAATAAGATGGATTGGCATAGTGTCTGAAATGGTACCATCAATATCAAATATTAGACCTTTGGCTTTGGGATCGACTGTTAACTCTTGTATTTTTGTCATCGGATAAACTCGTTTTGGGCAAAAATAACTAATTCAGCGATTAACAACTGTATCCAATTCCACAAACTTCAATGCAAAGAGGAAACACCAATCCTACTTTCAGGATAATTTGCTAATTTGCATCTGCAAAATAAACCACCCGTTTAATCTTTTTCCGCCATGCAAAACCACGAACTTTATCTTCCCATGCTACTTCCATTGTGGGGAATCTTTATTGGCATTGCTTTGATAGTCATAGGATTTGTTGATAAAAAACCGGTTTATACCTATTCAGGATGGAGCATGCTTATCCTGGTTGGTTTGCTCTCACTTTTTTACAACTTGTTTCAGATTTCCCCGTTATCTTACCAGGAAAACAGTCAAATGAGCGAAACAGCAACTATTCTGGTTAAGGCAGGTTATCTGAATTTGGCAGGTGCTGCACTTTCATTGTGTTCACTCCTGTATTTCCGTTACAAAAACAGGAGGTATCTGTTGATGGCCATTCTTACCGTCCTCTTCTTTGCCATCCAGTTTTTTCAGTACTATAGCCTGATTCAGAAACCAAAGTAAAGAACCAACGTATTTTAATTATTGCAAACGACAATATTATGGCTAATGACATCAATGGTTTTTGGGAAATTTTGAAGATCACATTACCTGCTTTAATAGTCTTCCTCACCGCCTATTTTCTATTTCGAGATATGCTCGAAAATGACAAGCGCCGTCGGGAGTTCGAATTCAGGGTACTGCATGCCAAGGAGATGACCCCGGTAAAACTTCAGGCATACGAACGCCTGACCCTATTCCTGGAAAGGATTTCGCCCGAGTCCATGATGATCAGGAACTCCCCACAGGACCTAACGGCCGGGCAATACCACCAAATCCTGCTTACCACGATCAGGCAGGAGTTTGAGCACAATCTTTCCCAGCAGATCTATATTTCATCTATACTTTGGGAGACTATCCGGGGCGCTAAAGAAAAATTGGTCACGATCATCAATCGTTCGGCAGAGGAGGTCGATCCAAAAGGGGCTGGTTATGAACTGAGCAAAAAAATCTTCAGCAATTACCAGGAGGAAGAACCATCTCCAGTTGCCCTTGCATTGTCTGACCTCAAAAAAGAGGTTGGGAAATTTTTGTAAAAGATGAAAAAGTTCACGCAAAGAACGCAAAGGAAGACGCAGAGAACGCAGAAATAGACAAATCCATCTTCTTTGCGACCTTCGCTTCTTCCTTTGCGTTCTTTGCGTGAACGATGTCTTAACAAATTATCATTAAATATTTTGTAGTCTATAGAATCCCTTAATCATCAATTATATGGATCCGCGTTTCATTACTAAAACAATCAACCTGCATACCGGCGACCCGGAACAAAAAAGAGCCGAGATCCTAAGCTATTTTAAAAAAACCTATAGCCTGGATGAGCATCTCTATGAAGTTTTCGCCGATACCTCAGCCATGTACCGGACCGCAGACCCCTTGCGCCATCCATTGATTTTTTATTTCGGACATACGGCAGCATTTTACATCAATAAACTCGTAATATCCAAGATATTGGAGACGCGGATCAATCCAAAATTTGAATCGATGTTTGCCATCGGGGTGGACGAAATGTCGTGGGACGACCTTAATCAAAGTAACTACAAATGGCCTACCATTGAGGAGATTAAAAAGTACCGAAAACAAGTCTATGAAATAGTTGTCAATCAAATCGAAACGCTCCCCATTCAAGTTCCTATCCATTGGGAAGACCCCATCTGGATCATCCTGATGGGCATCGAACACT
This sequence comes from Prolixibacteraceae bacterium, assembly GCA_023229575.1. GTDB lineage: Bacteria > Bacteroidota > Bacteroidia > Bacteroidales > Prolixibacteraceae > CAINVV01. The sequence goes on along the minus strand of JALNYZ010000023.1, from coordinate 50,997 downwards.
CTCGTATTCACATCGAGACTTCCTCTGTCCTGATCCGCCAGCTCCCGCTGGAATTTCTTAAACCCATACCTGGATGGATAACATGTACTTCCAGCGGTGATGCACAAAAAAACAAATTGTTGCCAGTAAATGGGGGAAGAGTTAACCTTGGTAAATCATTCAACGATCCGTATTATGGTTGGGACAATGAATATGGAACCCATCAAACTGATATTGATGAATTTGAAGCCTCTATATTCCTTTGTTCCAATGGAGAGTTCCTTGGATTTATTCGAGACGATGGCTATCAGAAAGAGTATCTCTGGACTGTGGAAGGATGGAAATGGAAATCATATACAAAAGCTGAACACCCATTGTTCTGGAGAAAAAAGGGGGACAACTACCAATTAAGGTTGGTTTTCGAAGAGATAGATATGCCATGGAACTGGCCGGTAGAGGTCAATTACCTGGAAGCCAAAGCTTTCTGCAACTGGAAAACGGAGAAGAGCGGGTTACCCATCCGACTGATGACCGAAGAGGAGTGGTATATCCTGCATGATAGTGCCAATATCCCCGATTTGCCGGATTGGGAAACCGCTCCCGGGAACATCAATCTGGAACATTTTCAGAGTCCGTGTCCTGTCGATCAATTCAAATCAGGCGATTTTTACGATCTGATCGGCAATGTCTGGCAATGGACTGAAACGCCTATTTCCAGCTATGAGGGATTCAAAATCCATCCTTACTACGATGATTTTTCAACACCCACTTTCGACACACGCCACAACATGATCAAGGGAGGATCATGGATTTCGACAGGCAATGAAGCCATCCGGGCTTCCAGGTATGCATTCAGACGACATTTTTACCAACATGCCGGGTTTAGGTATGTCTCGTCTTACCAGGAAGTTGTCATAAAAGACGACAACTATGAAACTGATCCAGAGGTCATTCAATATTGCGAATCGCACTATGGCACCTCCCCTCTTGGCGTTCCAAACTACCATAAGGCTATCGCGAATTTCTGCACAAATCTTAAACTTTCCAATCTGAAGCGATGCGCGCTGGATCTGGGCTGCAAAACAGGCCGAACCAGTTGGGAACTGGCACGCACATACAGAAATGTGACCGGAGTTGACCTTTCTGCCAGGACCATTAAGGTCGCTACCCAACTGCAGGAAAGGGGCAGGTTCAATTACATCTTTCCTGATGAAGGCGAAGTGTGTGATTACCGTCAGGTAACACTGGAAGATTTCGATTTGAAACCCCTGGTCGACAAGGTAAAATTTTTGCAGTCTGATTTTGCCAATCTCAAAAATGTCTTTAGCGGCTACGACCTGGTTCTGCTCAACGATATCCTGGACCGGATTTATCAGCCCAAAGAGTTGATTTCCCATCTGCACAAGAGAATCAACGACAACGGCATTCTTGTGATAGCAACAGCCTACGACTGGGACGCAAAATTCACCAAACCCGAAAACTGGTTGGGTGGATACCGCAGTTCTGCCGAACCTGTCAGGGGAATAGAAACATTGGATGAACTGTTGAAAGAGTATTTTGTCAAAACGGATGTAACCACCACTCTTCCATCTTTATTTAGGGTCAACAAACGTAAATCAATATTGAAAGAGGTGGAGGTGACTGTTTGGCAGAAGCGGTGATGTGATGATGTGCTGATGTGTTGATGTGCTAATTTGTTGATGTGCTGAGAAAATTTAAATGTGTAATTTCTAAAATAAGACAAAAATGGAAAAATCAGGAAATGAAATATTGGATGTTACTTTTGAATTTGCTCTTGCAATTGTTGAGTTTGCCGAAATTCTTGAAAACAACAGGAAATTTATCATTGCTAACCAAATATTAAAATCTGGAACATCTATTGGTGCTAATGTCAGAGAAGCCCAAAATGCTGAAAGCAAAGCAGATTTCATCCATAAAATGAAGATTGCAGCAAAAGAAGCTGATGAAACAGAATATTGGTTACTCTTATGTCATTATTCAAAAAATTATCCGGATACAAACGATTTGCAAGTCAAATTAACGAGCATCAAAAAAATCCTGAATAAAATAATTTCATCCTCAAAAAAGTAAATTGATGTGTTTATTAGAGGATGTGTTGATTAGCTGATGGTATGATGTGGACGAAGAATTAGCACATCAACTAACCAGTACATCAACTAATCAGCATCATTTCATCCACTCATTCAACGTATCAATCGCCTTCTGTTTCAGCTCCTCCGGCAAGTTGGAAATCCGGCTCTTGTGGCAACCGCCGGGCTGATAAATTTTCACAACGCCCGGATTCTTTCCCCCCGATGCCGCTGAAGCCGACCAGGGATCGACAGCGCCATAAATCAGCAGAACTTTCGTTGCTTTGTGCTTCAAATAGTAATCGGTCTCCTTGCTCATTTCTGGGTCGTAGGGGAAAATCTGATCTTTCCCCAGGAACAATTTTTCGATGTATCCGCTCATATCCCTGGTCTCAATTACTTTTCTAAAAGGCTTTGTATCATATGCATAATAACCAAGCTGGCGGTGTGCCTGAACGAAGAAGGGCGCTGTTGCCTTTCCGCTCTCAATGTCGAAATAGCTGCACGAACTTATTTTCTGGAAAAAATCAAAAACAACCTTGTCTGTGGCTGTCGTAGCCGGAATCTCTTTGACCGAATGTCCCCACTGCCAGAAGGAGAAAGAAAACTCCAACACGGAATAATCAAATATCTCTCTTTCGGGTGCCTTGAAGTGATATTTCTTCTCACTGCAAAGTTGCTCAAACATCGGCATCAGACGATCCTTTCTTCGAAGCACCTCCATCTGAAAGGCCTTGACTATTTTTCGATCATTTTTGGATGCAACCTCTTTTTCAATGAAATACGGATGCCGTGCCTCCTCAACAGAGAAGTTAAGCGGGGCCACATATGGGACAGAAACCTCCACATCGTCAGGATAAAGCATGCGGTGGTAGAGGGCAGTCTCCCCTCCTTTGCTGATGCCCGTGTTCACCCACTTCTGACTATAAATCTTTTTAAATAACTCTACCACATAGTGCTGGTCTGCTGCCGCATTTTCCACAGTCAGGTCGACCCATTTGATCGAATCGGGATGGGACGTCCCAAAATAGCGGTGCTCTACAAATAGCTGATTTGCTTGTAGTATCCCGCATAGTTCGTTAAGATATTTGCTTCCAATCGCATACCCGCCTCCATAACCTTCGGTGACAAATACAACCGGTCGGTCGTACGAAAGATGCGAAAGCATTACCCTTTGCGGGAAATATCCCTTCTCAGGATGCCTGTGATCAACCGGTTGTTTGACATTGACGATATACGCCTCGCTAAAAAAAGAATTCTGCTCCATCTTTTCTACCGAGATAATATCGGGCAATGCCTTGATGCGATCCTGAAGCGACTGGGCAACAAGGGAAAGAAATGAAATAAATAAAAATAATGATAATAGGGCTGAACGCCTAAAAGTTGATTTGAATTTTGATTGAAACATATAATTGATTAAAGGATTTAACTGCCCTTACCACAGATTACACAAATTACACAAATAAAAAAAGAAATTAGGAGTTTGAAATGTTAAACTCCATGTGAAAATAAACTATAAATATTGGTAGTCGCACTCGCCCCTTCTCCCAATCGCCCCCTCTTCTCTGAAAAAGAGACAAAGTAATCGATTCAGTTATTTTGATTAAAGCGATATAACTCCCTCGATCTCCCTTGCCTTCTCATAAATCGCGAGCACCTCGTCCGGGTTTTTCATCTCTTGCTTGCACGAAATGGCAATAAACCGGATGTCTTTGGAGGTTCGATAGGTGATTTGGTCTTCGTGTAGAAACAGTTTTTTGACCAGTTCTAATTTCTCCTTGTCATTGGGAACAATAAACTTGAAAAAATAGATCCCCGGCCGCTGCTGCTGTGCCCAAAGGATGGTTTTTGCGTACTCTAATTCTTTATTCATGTTCTTTGCAATTTAAAAATTGAAGATGTGGAGATTTGAGGATGTGCTGATTAGCTGATGTGATGATGTGGAAATTAGGCAACTCCCAAGATTCAAGCAATTAGCTCCAAAGCTCATATTCAAATCAACACATCAACTAATCATCACATCAGCTCATCACCACATTTTCTACCAGATCATCTCCACAAACCCCTTCAACCGTCGTCTTACACCATCTCTCCCCTGGGCATCAACCACATAGAAGTAGACCCCGGCAGGCAAGAGGTTGCCATTGACACGGCCATCCCAGGCTGCAATCTCCGACTCGGCGGGAATGTAGTTACGTGACGAAAACTGATGTACCATCTTCCCCCAGCGATTTAATACGGTGAGGTCGAGCGATTCGAGCGATCTTGTTTTGATGATCATTTTGTCATTGACACCATCCCCGTTAGGAGTAAAGACCGGCGAAACTTTCACCAGCGAGGTGTCTACGATGATGAAATCGGGCAGATAGAAAGTGTCGCGGCAGGTCAGGGCCTGCACTGTTTTGGATGCAACCAGTTTGACTTTGTATTTCCCCGACAGCTCATAAGTGTAAAGCGGATTGTCATCATACAATACTGCCTGAAACGAGTCAATGACGGCCTTGCCTCCTCCCATTGATTCAAGAATGGTTTTGTCTTTGAAAAGATACCACTCATACTTGCCGGCATCGCCGTTTTCGCTAAGGTTTTTGAAATCTATGTTGGCTGGCGCCTGTGGAAACGAATATTGCGGATCGTTTTGTTGTGGCGTAGTCCAGGAGAATTTGGCAATCGGAATCGGAGAAATATAGTTGACCTCAGCGCTCTTCATACATCCTGCACGGTCAGTTACCTCCACCCGGTAAACTGTATTTTGGGAGGGCGGTTGAAAGATAGTTGGATTTTGAATGGAAGAGAGGTACTGCGTTCCGACATACCACCGGAAATGGTAGTCTGGGCTTATGCCAACAACTTTCCCTGATGTTAGATCATAGTACTGATAGGTGGAACCCGTTACCGATGAAGTCAACCTCAAACTGGTGCAGGTAGATTCAGCGATGGCCGCAACCGGTTTGCTCCAGCCATTCAAAACCCATGCCCGAAATTGAAAATTCTGACCATTTTCGGTAAAGGAAACCCTGTAACAACCATTCGAAAGATGATTGATTGTCGAAGTGGACCCTGTTTCGTTCGAAAAATTCACGAATTTGAGGGTTACCGGATCAAATTTTTCCCAAAGAAAGGAGACTGTAGCACTGGCCGATTTTGCAGTGAGCAAGCCGATGTCGGCGCCCTCCTGGGTACAAAAGAAATAGATCGGATCATTAACCGGAAAGGTTGGATAGGCTGTATTCTCCTTGTAGTCTGCACTACCCGATGCGAGTGATTGTGCCTGCAGGTTTCCTGGTAAGATAGAAATCACAACCAGTAACAGAAGCGACAAGAAGAAGAATCGGGTCCTGAGCATATTGTATAAATCTGAATGACAACGAGCATACAAATTTAAACAACTATACAACCTGACAAAGCATTTATTTTACCAATAACTTTTCCAAAGTTCGAGACTTTTGCGCTAATACCTTTCTAAACTCGCAACTTTGGAAAAGTTATTTAGCCGATCTGCTGGTGCGCCTCACCCCGCCCCCAAGACGGACAGGCCAAAACCGGTCGTATAAACCATTCGCGATTTTTTGAAATAGCAAACCCGCTATGCCTTGAATGTAAAGGAGGCAGGCGGGTTTTCTCTTTTAAACAAGATGAATGACCTCAAAATTTCCATAAATTACAGTGGCAAAGCATTAATTTTATTACTTTTATTGTTGCCAACAATATGAACCTGAACCTATACAGCCCACGTTAGTTGGATATGTGTGGTTTTATTGAACATATTTAGTGTGTGCCATTTTAAGAATACAAATATGAACAGAGATTTACTTGAAAAAGCCAATGACCTAAGGTGGGAAGGTCAAAACCATCTAGCAGATGAAATATATGACCAATTGCTTATGAGCGAACCAAATAATGATGAATTCATCTTTTGCAAAGCAATGAATCTCAGTAAATCAAACCCTAATAGAGCAATACAATTGTTCGAGAGGGTACTAGAAATCAACCCTAATGTGAATGAGGTCTATGGAATTATTGCAACAATTGCTGTTGAAAACAATCTCTATGATTTCGTAATTCCAATTTTCGATAAGGCAATTAATGCAAATTCAAATAATTTAGACCTACTTTATCAAAGAGCAACATTAATCGGAAACCGAGGCGAACATATTCAGGCACTAATAGAATTTTATAAAGTAATTGATAGTTCAACACTTTCAGATAACCCGGAATTATTTGAGGACCATCAAATCTCAAAAGATATTAAAAATTGCAAAGTACATTTAAGATTTGAGACACAGCTCAAGACCTTCGAAACTCCAATACCTAATGAAGATGAAATTAGAAAAATCAGAATAAATGAATATGAATATACTTTACCAGTTAAAGATTCAATTGCTAAGAATTACTTCGTTGACTTTGGAAAGCATATGGGACTGTCCATAAAAGAGATTTTAAGAACACATCCCGATTATTTGATTTGGTGTATTCTTAACTTACATAGTTTCTGTGTTTCTGAAGAAATTATTGAAATTCTTTTAAGAAAAGGACTAAATGTTAGTCAAGTTGAGAATATCAATTTATTCAAACTCAAAATTTCAAGACATGAAATTCCTTTAATTGAATTTCATGGGGAATTTCATGACTCTTTTTCGATTGATAATAACGGAAATATTATTGGCAACATTTAATTTCAATAAGCAAAAAGCCATGCAACTTTATAGGGATTGCCATTCATGTACTTTTAATCTGCATAATAATAAAATAAATGAGAAACCTATATGTAGTCAAGGATGGTCTAAAAGATAAAGGATTTATTAGTAGAAATGGAGAACAGGTCAAGAATACAATCTTTTATTTGTTGACTTATGGAATGAATAACGAGGGTTATATTGAAAGGAAATCTCCCGATAATTGGCTATTGTACACACAAATAGGAGAACTAGAAACCATAAGGAAAATGAACAAAGAGGGTATTAAGGACAAATCAAATGCTCGCTACCACTATTTTCCTACATTCGAGGAATGTATAGAAATGCTAAAAAAACTATGCGGTAGTTCTTTGGTTGTAATCTGTGACAGTGACACCTTCCCTTCATTGATTTCAGTCTGAAAAATTTGAGAAAATGGTTGCAAAACTGACAAATAAGGACAGAAAAATCTCCAAACTACCCACAACGGCAAGCTACCCACAAATCGGATTCGTTGCTTCGTTGGCAGGAATTTAGTAAATTGAAGGGCAGCGCTTCGGGCGAAATGAGCATTGTTGAGTATCAAAAAAAAGGATAAAATGAGTAGTATCAAACTATTTGAGAGCAAACAAATTCGTTCAGAATGGAACGAATCGGAACAAAAATGGTAATTCGTGATAATTGATGTAATCGAAGTGCTTACCGAGTAATATACTGATTATTATATGACAAAAGAAAATACGATAAGACTATTTGAGTCAAAAAAAGTAAGGGTTTTGTGGGATGATAGTGCTGAAAAATGGTATTTCTCCATAATTGATATAATTGAGATATTATCAGAAAGCAAGAATCCACGACGATATTGGAGTGATTTAAAGATAAAGCTAAATAAAGAAGGAAGTCAACTGTACGAAAAAATCGTACAGTTGAAAATGGCAGCTTTTGATGGGAAGATGAGGGAAACTGATGCTGCTGATACTGAGCAGCTTTTACGATTAATACAATCAATTCCCTCACCTAAGGCTGAACCATTCAAAATGTGGTTAGCGAAAGTTGGCTATGAACGAATTGAAGAAACTGAAGATCCGGAAATTGCCTTTGATCGAGCAATGGAGACTTATTTAAAAAAAGGATATTCAACTAATTGGATTAATCAAAGACTTAAAAGTATTGAGGTTCGCAAGGAACTTACGGACGAATGGGAAACGCGGGGGATTAAAAAAGGACAAGAATATGCGATATTAACAGATGAAATCACAAAAGCCTGGGCAGGATTAACAACAAAAGAATATAAAAACATCAAGGATTTAAAAAAGGAAAACCTTCGGGATAATATGACAAATTTGGAGTTGGTGCTTAATATGCTTGCAGAAACTTCAACGACAGAATTATCAAAAAAAGAAAAGCCCAAAACATTTATTGCCAGTAAAAAAGTTGCTCAAAAAGGAGGGGGAGTTGCAGGTAATGCAAGAAGGGATTTAGAAAAAAAGCTTGGGAATAGTGTGATTAGTCCTCTAAATGCAAAAGATCTAGGACGAAAGGATAATGAACAGATTGAAGGGAATAAAGAATGATACTTGCCATGTGTAAAACCTAAGTCGGCTGTCAATTGTAACTTATCCATCATAACAATTATTGTACGCTCAAATTTAAGCCAAAAATTTAAACCAATTCCAAATTGCCATTAAATTCAGCTTAATAAATTTCATTCTTCCTAACAAAAGATCATTCAAGGGCCTTATCTTTGCGACACCACCATTTCAAAAAACAGTTCCATTTTGGCTAATTATCTTGATAATCTGAACGAGGCCCAGCAACAGGCAGTCAAAAATTTCGAAGGTCCTTCCCTGATCATCGCCGGTGCAGGTTCGGGTAAAACGAGGGTATTGACTTACAGAATTGCCCATTTACTTCAAAATAAAGTACCTCCATCCTCTATTCTTGCGCTGACTTTTACCAACAAGGCAGCCCGGGAGATGAAGGAGAGGATTGCCGGCGTTGTAGGCCCGCAGGTGGCCAGATATCTTTGGATGGGAACTTTCCATTCCATCTTCTCACGGATTCTCCGTGCGGAGGCTTCTCTCATTGATTACCCTTCGACTTTTACCATCTACGATACCCAGGATGCCAAAAGCCTGCTAAGGACCATCATCAAAAGTATGGCTTTGGAAGAGAATACCTACAAACCCTCAACCATCATGGGACGCATCTCGGCTGCCAAGAACAATTTGGTCCTTCCTGCCGGATACAGGCAGAATGAGATCGCCAGGGAAAACGACCAGGCCGCACGCATACCCCGTACCTGGGAGATTTATGAAGAGTATTCACGCCGGTGCAAAAATGCCGGGGCTATGGACTTCGATGACCTGCTGCTGATGACCAATGTTCTTTTCAAGCGATTTCCGGATACTTTGATGAAATATCAGCGCATCTTCAGGTACATTTTAGTGGATGAATACCAGGATACCAATTATTCTCAGTACCTGATCGTCAAAAATCTCGCCGAATTGCACCACAACCTGAGTGTCGTAGGCGATGACGCGCAAAGTATTTACTCCTTCCGGGGAGCCCGGATCGAAAACATTCTCAACTTCAAGAACGACTATCCCGAATTCAAGGTATATAAACTGGAACAAAATTACCGCTCCACCCAGACCATTGTCAACGCCGCCAACAGCATCATCTCCAAAAACAAGAACCAGCTTCAAAAGACTGTTTTCAGTGAAAATGATGCCGGCGCTAAAATCAAGGTACTCAATGCCCTGAACGACCAGGAGGAAGGCTTTCTGGTCGTCAATGAAATTTTCCAGAAACGGATGGCGGAACACGACAACTATTCCGACTTCGCGATTCTGTACCGCACCAATGCACAATCAAGGGTGTTTGAAGAGGTGCTTCGGAAAAGGAACATCCCATACAAAATTTATGGGGGCCTCTCCTTTTACCAAAGAAAGGAGATCAAAGACCTGCTGGCCTATTTCCGACTGGTGATCAACCCAAAAGACGATGAGTCGTTCAAAAGGGTGATCAACTATCCCGTTAGGGGTATCGGCGCCACTACCATTGGAAAGTTGGAAGAGTATGCCAATCAAAATGATACAAGCATGTTTGCGGTTGCCACAGATCCGATGATGCTGCAAAAAGCCGGATTGAACGCTGGAGCGTCCAAAAAAGTAACGGAATTCGTCACCCTGATTGACGCTTTCGCTGAACGTTCGCTGACCATGGAGGCATACGAAATGGCGCAAAGAATCGCGACTGAAGCCGGCATTCTTTCTGAGTTATACCAGGACAAGTCGCCCGAAAACATCAGCAGGTATGAAAATACCCAAGAGCTTCTGAATGCCATACAGCAGTTTACCATCAGCGCCATAGAAGAGGGTCACTCTTCCCTGTTGGCTAACTTTCTGGAGGAGGTTTCACTCCTGACCGACCAGGACAATGAAAAGACCGAAGACTTCGATAAGGTAACCCTCATGACTGTCCACTCGTCAAAAGGTTTGGAGTTCAACAATGTTTTTGTCGTTGGATTGGAAGAGAACCTCTTTCCTTCCGGCTTTTCCGGAACCATGACACTGCCCGAACTGGAGGAAGAGCGCCGGCTGTTTTACGTAGCCCTGACACGCTCCAAACACCAGGCATTCCTCTCTTTTGCCCAGCAGCGTTTCAAATGGGGTAAAACTGAATTCTGTCATCCCAGCCGTTTTATCGGCGAGATTGATCCCCAGTACCTCGACATTCAGAACAGCAGGTACTTCCAGCATCATATCTCCAACGAACCATCCAACCTCCATGGAGGATTTAACCGAAATGCCTATTCATCAGGTGAAAGGAGTGGTTTCACACCACCGAAACCATCCGGGAGCCTGGGAGCCAACTATAGACGGGGAAATGACTCGGCACCTGCCGAAAACTTTGACGCCTCTGATCCAAATTCATTGCAGGTGGGGATGTTCGTCGAACACCAGCGGTTTGGTCGCGGCAAAATTGTGGACCTGGAAGGGTTGATGCCTGAAAAAAAAGCCAAAGTTTTCTTTGCCAATGCCGGGGAGAAGCAGTTGCTGCTCAAATTTGCCAAACTAAAAATTGTGGAGGAATAGTCCTGATCAACGAAAAACGAAGGGGATTTCAGAGTCACATACTTAGGAAGAAAGAGAAATCGCTAGCGATTTTAAACTCAGTGAACTCCGGGTGTTTTCTCTAAAATTCACGCGGAGGCTTTAATTCCAATATCTCTTTTGAGACTCCAATATTTCACGCAAAGGACGCAAAGAAAAACCGCAAAAGAGCGCAAAGTTCAGTTCTGACTTCTTTGAGTCTTTCTTTGCGTCCTTTGCGTGAACTTTTTTGTTATTCATATACGGGCTATATTGATTAGGTACTGATGGACTACTAAATTTCAGATTATTAAATAAATATCCTCTGTGTTAAAAATTTAGACAGTCTTCAAATATCAGATAAAAGTATCGGCAAAATGTCTAACTTTGCACCATCTATTACGAATAGCTTTTTTAAGCACTTAACTGAAATTCACGATGTTCAAAGATTATAACACCCAGCGAACCAAGATGAAGCTGCCGGAATATGGAAGGGCGCTTCACAAAATGGTCGAACATGTTCTCACCATCGAAGACCGCGATGAGCGCAATCTTGCCGTAAAATCCATTATCGACATCATGGGAATGATGTATCCTTACCTGCGCGACATCAATGATTTCAAACACAAACTTTGGGACCATATTGCCATCATGTCCGATTTTAAACTCGACATTGACTATCCGTACGATCCGCCTGTTCCGGAGACTTTCACTGAGAAACCAAAGCATATTCCATACAATCAGTCGGATATCCGGTTCCGCCACTATGGGAAAATCATGGAGCAGTTGATTGATAATATCACTAAAATGGGGGATGAAAATCCTTCAAAAGAGTTGAATACAGAGCAGTTGGCCAATCAAATGAAGAAATCCTACCTCACCTGGAACAAGGACACAGTGGAGGATGAAAAAATTATTGATGACCTGAAGTTGATCTCACGGGGCAGATTGAAAGTACGCGAAGACATGCGTCTGCAAGAGGTGACCGACATCATCAAAATTCAGAAAAAGAAGTCTAAAGTTGGTTCCGGACAGAACCGGAAGCACAAATAATCCGCTTCGGTTGCCATGGCAAGATTTATCATCGAAGGTGGAAATTCCCTGACCGGGGCATTAACACCGCAAGGCGCCAAGAATGAAGCCCTGCAGGTAATATGTGCCACACTGCTAACTTCCGAAAAGGTCACTCTATCCAACATCCCCGAGATAAGTGATGTCCTCAAACTTATAGATATACTTAGAAATATCGGAGTATCAATCGAACGGCTCTCAAAAGGAACTTTTACCTTCTGTGCCGACAAAGTCAATGCGGATGTTCTTAATTCTCCCCAATTCTTTCTGCAGGCAGCGGCTTTGAGGGGTTCGATCATGATCATTGGCCCGATGCTTGCACGATTCGGAAAAGGAACCATTCCCCAGCCCGGCGGGGATAAAATCGGGCGCCGCAGACTGGATACCCACTTCCGTGGATTTGAATCGCTGGGGGCTCAATTTATTTTTGACGCTGAGAATGCGCTCTTCCGCGTCGAGGCAAAAAAACTGAAAGGATGTTATATCCTGCTCGACGAAGCCTCCGTAACCGGAACCGCCAACCTCATCATGGCAGCGGTCATGGCCGAAGGCACCACCACCATTTACAATGCCGCATGCGAACCCTATGTTCAGCAACTTTGCCGAATGCTGATCTCCATGGGTGCTAGGATAGACGGTACAGGCTCCAACCTGTTACACATTCATGGTGTGACCTCGCTGAAGGGATGCGAGCACCGGCTGCTTCCCGACATGATCGAAGTTGGAAGCTTTATCGGTCTGGCTGCCATGACCTCTTCCGATCTTCTCATCAAAAATGTTGCTTTTGATGAGTTGGGCATCATCCCCGACTCCTTCCGGAAAATGGGTATCCATGTCATCCGGATGGGTGACGATATCCGCATTCCGGTACAGGATCATTACGAGATAGAATCTTTCATCGATGGATCGATCATGACCATAGCCGATGCACCCTGGCCGGGTTTGACGCCCGACCTTTTGAGCATATTCCTGGTTGTGGCAACCCAGGCAAGGGGAAGCGTACTTATTCACCAAAAAATGTTTGAGAGCAGGCTCTTCTTCGTGGACAGGCTGATCGATATGGGCTCCAAAATAATCCTTTGCGATCCGCACAGGGCCACGGTAATCGGTCTCGACCGCTCCCACCCTCTTCGGGCTACCCGCATGACCTCACCCGATATCCGCGCAGGCGTTGCCCTGCTCATTGCCGCCCTTTCAGCCAACGGAATCTCCACCATCGACAACATCGATCAGATCGATCGCGGGTACGAAAATATTGATACCAGGCTAAATGCGATAGGGGCTAAAATCAGAAGGGAATAAGAAGTTAAGCTGTCAGTTTTCAGCTTTTTTTTGTGTCAAAATGTCCGAATCGGGGCTATTGGCAAGCTATTTGAAGAGGTAAAAACAGATTTGAACAATGGATGAACTATGACAAAGAGAAAAGAAGAACACAAAAAATATAGCCAGGATTCAGTACATGCACAGGAAGCACAATTTACTGGTGAAACTACTGCACAAGAACAATCCGGCAGTTATGCAGGAGAGGAAATTGTCAGCGTAGAGACGGAATTGGAAAACAAAATTACTGAACTTACAGCCGGTCTTGCCGCTTCAAACGACAAATATCTTCGCCTGTCGGCGGAATTTGACAATTTCCGCAAACGTACACTTAAAGAGAAAATGGACCTGATGAAAAATGCATCAGAATCTGTCATTGTCAGTTTTCTTCCTGTGATTGATGATGTCGAACGCGCCATCAAAGCCATTGAAACTACTGATAATCTTGAGACTACCAAAGAGGGAATCAACCTGATATACAATAAATTCAAAGATTTCACCAAACAAAACGGGGTAGTCGAAATGGAGGCCAAAGGTCTGGAACTGGACACCGACCACCACGAGGCCATTACCAAAATACCTGCTCCTACAGAGGATTTAAAGGGAAAGATAGTCGAGGTCGTTCAGAAGGGTTACATGCTGAATGATAAAGTAATACGTTATGCTAAAGTTGTGATAGGCGAATAATATCCGACTACAACCGCTAAAAAAATAGAAATGTCTAAAAGAGATTATTACGAAGTCCTTGGAGTCTCCAAAAACGCAACCGCTGAGGAGATCAAGAAAGCCTATCGTCAAAAAGCCATTCAATTCCATCCCGACAAAAATCCCGGGGACAAGGCTTCGGAAGAAAAGTTCAAGGAGGCTGCTGAAGCCTATGAAATTCTGAGTAGCCCTGAGAAAAAACAACGGTACGATCAGTTTGGTCATGCAGGTATGGGAAACCAGGGCGGATTCGGCGGTCAGCACATGACCATGGAAGACATTTTCTCATCCTTCGGCGATATTTTTGGCGGCGGCGGATTTAGTGGTTTCGGGGGTTTTGGGGGAGGCGGTTCCCGCGGACAACGTGTCAACCGCGGTTCCAATCTTCGAATTAAGGTGACCCTTAATCTGAGTGAAGTAGCCAACGGTTGTGAGAAGAAATTAAAAGTCAAGAAATACGTCTCCTGCGACAGCTGTCACGGTAGCGGAGCAAAAGGCGGCAGTGGACACACTACCTGCTCTACCTGCAGAGGCAGTGGCCAGGTAACAAGAATCAGCAACTCCATCTTCGGACAGATTCAGCAATCATCTACCTGTCCTACCTGTAGCGGCGAAGGGAAGATCATTACCCAAAAATGTGAGAAATGTTACGGTGAAGGACTGATCCAGGGTGAAGAGGTGGTTACGGTTAAAATTCCTGCAGGAGTTGGCGAAGGAATGCAGCTTTCAGTTGGAGGCAAGGGAAATGCAGCCCGGCGTGGCGGTGTTCCCGGCGACCTGCTCGTACTGATTGCTGAGGAGGAACATCCTGAATTGATAAGGGACGAAAACGACCTGATTTACAATTTGTTCCTCTCATTCCCAGATTTAGCGCTGGGGCTAACATCCGAAATCCCAACCATCGACGGAAAAGTGAAGGTTAAGATAGAAGCTGGTACTCAGCCAGAGAAAATTTTGCGCCTTCGCGGAAAAGGAATCCCGGATGTGAATGGCTACGGCAAGGGCGATCTATTGGTCAAAATCCACGCCTGGGTGCCACAAAAACTCTCTTCCGAGGAGAAAAAACAACTGGAAAGACTGCAACAACTTCCAAATTTTCAGGTACCTGAAGAAACAAGGGAACGAAATTTCTTTGATCGGGTAAAGGGGATGTTTGAGTAACCGGAAGGTTGCATAAGCTACTTTATTTAGATCGTTTTCAAAACATAAAATCATCCAAAATTTTAAACAAGTATTTAAAATTTTGGATGATTTTATGTTTCAGGTCCCACCTTCCATTTAAACTGAATATAAATTATCCTGAAAGATCAGATCATGCAAAAATTCGAATAATAAATTATTATTTTCGTAAAGTCACATTTTATTGCACCTAAATCTAATTGCCAATTTTTCAGAATATTTACAGAAAGTTATGTAACACAGTAGTTTATCAATTGTAACTAACTATTTGGAAATAGAAATCCGGGCCATAGAAAAGAGGTTGTTTACCATAACCATTAAAAAAAAAATCTTTGTGAAAATGAAAAATTTCGTGAAAATTTTGTTTACTGCAATGTTTATTCTATTTACATGTCAAACCAATGTTCAGGCCCAAGAATCCAAGGGTTTATTCGGTAAAGGTAAAAACAGCGTAGCCAAGGGTAAAGAGACGGCAGAAAAGAGCAAAGCAACTGTTGAAAAGGGAAAAGCGACCGCTGAAAAAGGAAAAGAGACGGCTAAAAAGGGGAAAGGTGTTTTGACCACTGCAAAATTTATGGCCACCAATCCAAAGGCTTTTCTGAAAAATCCTAAAGCTACCGCAGAAATTGCGAATAGCACTGTTAAAGATGCAAAAAGTACTGTTAAGGATACAAAA
Organism: Prolixibacteraceae bacterium; assembly: GCA_023229575.1. GTDB lineage: Bacteria > Bacteroidota > Bacteroidia > Bacteroidales > Prolixibacteraceae > CAINVV01. Next base: position 35,204 of record JALNYZ010000023.1, on the reverse strand, counting down.
AGTACCGTGAGCGATGCAAAGAGTACTGCAAGTGACGCGAAGAGTATTGCCAAAGGGAAGAATGGTACTGTTGACAAGGCAAAAAATACAGCTACCAATGAGAAAGGCAAAGTTAGCGCTGCAAAGGGCAAAGTTAGCGCTGATAAAAGTAAAGAAACTCCAAAAAAGGGCCTTCTAAACAACCTAAAAAAAGCTACCAAAGGTTCGGATCAAAAATTGGACGAATCGCATTGGTGATCTATAAGTGGAAACGATAAGCTAGTTTTGTCATGCAGAACTAAGAGTTTCCCTATTAATTGATATTATTCCAAAATAAATCACTTATTTAGCCAACTAATTAAACAGTTATCCGTTTAATAGATTAGATGAAGAGTTTATTCTCCATATTATTTGCCTCGCTGATCCTCTTATCAGGAATGCATCTGACAGTTGCTTCTCACATTTGTTGCGGAGAGCTGGCGGCGGTAAAATGGTCAGTGACGGGAGAAAAAGCCACATGCGGCATGGAGGACCATAGCTCAACATCTCCTGTCAATGGAACAATCGAAACGGATTGTTGCAAAAACAGAGTTGCATCTTGCGTTGCTGACAGCAATTATTTCCCCTCTACGCAGGATGTCAAGGAGGTTACCGTTGTAACTGCACCTTCTTTTGCAGTCATTCCTGCCGTAAGCCTGGCAGTAATTCGATATTCAAAGACCTATCACTACATGGTAGGTCCGCCAGTCTTCAATCCTAACAATTCAGTAGAGCAAAGTATTATCTGCGTTTTCATTATTTGATTTTGTGAGTTGTATTGATTTAAGCAGTTACAGATTGTAGCGTGCCTTAACTTGTTGTTACTTTCAATCGTAAAATCAAAAAATCACAAAGATGAAAACTTTAAAATTCATTGTTATAGCCTTTATAACCATTTTGTTTGTCTCCAATTCATACGCTCAGACAACGGCCAAGACTACTGCCTCCAAAACAGAATCCATCAAGATATACGGCAACTGCGGAATGTGCAAAGATCGCATTGAAGCAGCTGCTAAAGTGGCGGGCGTAACCAACGCTGACTGGGACAAAAGCACCAAAATGTTGACCCTTGTCTATAATCCTGCAATCGTGAAGAGCGATGATATACAGAAAAAAATCGCCGCAGTAGGCCACGATACTGAAAAATACAAGGCAGACACCAAGATCTACAACAGTCTGCCAGGTTGCTGCAAATACAGGTGATTCGTTGATGTGCTGATTAGCTGATGTGTAAATTAGCTGATGCGATGATGGCATAGAGTTAATCATCACTTCAGCTAATCAGCACATCAACATATCAATTTCCTATTTTCAAATTTTCAAATTAGCATCATGTTTAATCGACTCGTTAAGTATTTTCTCGAGAATCGGTTGATCACCTTTATCATACTCATCTCATTTGTTGTACTGGGAATGGTATTTATGCCCTTCAACTGGAAATCAGATATCTTTCCACGAGATCCGATTGCGGTAGATGCCATTCCGGATATAGGTGACAACCAGCAAATTGTAGCGACAGAATGGATGGGGAGATCACCCAAAGACATTCAGGATCAGGTTACTTACCCTTTGACAACTGCTTTGCTTGGGATCCCGGGTGTTCAAACGGTGCGCAGTACCTCCATGTTTGGAATGTCCTTTATCTATATCATTTTTAAAGACAACGTTGAGTTTTACTGGAGCCGCTCCCGTATTCTCGAGAAACTCAGTTCACTGCCATCCGGAACATTGCCTCTTGGAGTCCAACCAACGCTTGGGCCCGATGCTACTGCATTGGGGCAGATTTTCTGGTACACCCTCGAAGGGCGCGATCCCAAAACCGGAAAACCCAATGGTGGCTGGGACCCACAGGAACTAAGGTCAGTCCAGGATTTCTATGTAAAATATGGTCTTTCCACTGCCGAAGGTGTTTCGGAAGTGGCATCCGCAGGCGGCTTTATCAAGGAATACCAGGTCGACCTGAACCCGGAAGCCTTGAAAGCATTCAATGTTTCAGCAATGGACGTGATGAATGCCGTACGCAAAAGCAACCTTGACATTGGCGCTGAAACGATGGAATTGAACAATGTGGAGTACATTATCAGGGGATTGGGCTATGTCAAAAATCTAGAGGATCTTGAACTTTCAGTTGTCACGGTTCGGAACAATGTCCCGGTACGCATCAAGGATGTGGCCCGGGTGGCATTTGGCCCGGCAACCCGTCGTGGTGGTTTGGACAAATCTGGTTCCGAAGCAGTGGGAGCCGTTGTTGTTGCCCGCTATGGTTCAAATCCCATGGAGGTGATCAACAATGTAAAGGAAAAGATAAAGGAGATTCAGGCCGGCCTGCCCCAAAAGACTTTGCCTGATGGTACCGTTTCCAAAGTTACAATTGTTCCGTTTTACGACCGTACCGGACTGATTATGGAGACCATCGGAACCCTGGAATCTGCCCTTTCTCACGAAATCCTGATCAGTATCATCGTCATCATTGTCCTTGTCATGAACCTGAGGGCCTCGCTCATCGTAGCCGGATTGTTGCCAATTGGTGTATTGATGACCTTTATCCTGATGCGCATTTTTGGTGTTGAAGCCAATATCGTAGCCCTATCGGGGATTGCCATTGCCATTGGTGTAATGGTGGATATCGGGATAGTGGATGTTGAGAATATTCTCCGGCATCTGGAAATGCCTGAAAACAAAGGTATCAGAGGGAAAAAACTGATGTCGGTTATTTACCAAGCTACGACCGAAGTACGTGCAGCGGTGGTTACTTCCATTGCGACAACCATCGTCAGTTTCTTGCCTGTTTTTGCCATGCAGGCGGCCGAAGGAAAACTTTTTCACCCATTGGCATTCACCAAAACGTTTGCGCTGGTTTCAGCCTTCCTGCTTGGTATCATTGTTTTACCTACATTGACCTATCTCTTTTTCAATGTTCGTGTTGATACAAAGAAAATTAGCCGGATTTGGAACGGAGGGTTGATGATCGCAGGATTTTTGTTTCTAATTATCTGGCATACTTGGCCTGCCTTGGCCCTGACCGCGGTAGGTATCAATAACCTGCTTAGTGAACGCTGGCCGGAACATCGTAAAGAATTTCCGAATTACATTAACATTGCCATCACCGTGCTTGTGGCATCCTGGTACCTAACCATTGAGTGGCTACCATTGGGCGCTCACAACAGCGCCTTCGTGAACTTCCTGTTTGTTGGTGGAATTATTGCCATCATTCTTGCCGCTTTGATGTCTATGGTCCATTTCTATGAAGACATCATGCGTTGGGCGCTGGCAAACAAGCAGAAATTCCTGATAATCCCGGCTGTGACCTTACTTTTTGGACTGTTGGTATGGCTGGGATTCGACAAAACATTCGGTTTTATTGCTGCCGGAGCCGAAAAATTAGGCTGGAAAAGTTTCAGGCAAACAGCCATTTGGCAGGGACCTTCAAAAACCTTTCCGGGTACGGGAAAAGAGTTTATGCCATCCTTAAACGAAGGTTCCTTTCTGTTGATGCCAACCAGCATGCCCCATTCAAGTATCGAAAAAAATCTTCAATACATCGAGACGCTAGACAAGCGACTTTCTGTTATCCCTGAAGTGGAGGTAGCAGTTGGCAAGTGGGGACGTGTTAACTCAGCACTCGATCCTGCACCCGTGCAGATGTTTGAGAATACGATCAATTACCGGTCGGAGTACATTCTCGATGAAAATGGGCAGCGCATGCAATTTAATGTGGATAGGGAAGGCAGTTATATCCTCAAAAGCGGTTCTAAATACAATCTCAAAAAGGAAGGGTTTAGGGTAATTCCTGGTGATAGCCTTACCCCTGCCAACAATGGGGAGTATTTCCGCCAATGGCGACCGGAAATCAGGAAACCAAATGACATCTGGAACGAGATCGTAAAGGTGACCAACATTCCCGGATTGACCTCGGCTCCAAAGTTGCAACCCATTGAAGCCCGACTGGTGATGCTTTCAACAGGTATGCGTGCCCCCATGGGGTTGAAAGTATTTGGTCCTGACTTGGATGCAATAGAAAAGGGAGGGATGCTGTTGGAGCAGGCATTGAAAGAGGTTCCTTCCATCAAAGCTTCAGCCGTGTTCTACGACCGTGCTGTTGGCGCTCCATATCTTGAAATCAAGCTTAACCGCGAAGCGATGGCCCGTTATGGCATGACTGTCAATGATGTACAGGAGATCCTGCAGGTGGCTGTGGGCGGTATGGCATTGAGTAATTCTGTTGAAGGACGGGAGCGCTTCCCCATTCGCGTTCGGTATGCCCGTGAATTGCGCGATAATCCGGATGACCTCAAACGAATCCTGATCCCGGCCATGAACGGTGTTCAAATTCCACTGAGTGAAATTGCCGATATCGATTACACTCGAGGGGCACAAATGATCAGAAGCGAGAATACTTTCCTGAACGGCTATGTTATTTTCGACAAAAACGAAGGCAAAGCGGAGGTTGATGTAGTAGAGGAGGCAACCAAATTTTTGCAGCAAAAGCTGAATTCGGACGCCCTTATTTTACCTGCCGGAGTGTCTTATAAATTTGCGGGTAATTACGAACATCAGATGAGGGCTACCAAACGGCTGGCAATTGTCATCCCCATTAGTTTGCTCCTGATATTGTTGTTGTTGTTTTTCCAATTTAGAACTTTAACAGCTTCATTTATACATTTTTCAGGCGTATTTGTGGCCTTTGCCGGCGGGTTTATCATGCTATGGCTGTATGGGCAGGATTGGTTTCTCAATTTTTCCGTGGCAGGTATCAACCTTCGGGATATGTTCCAGATTCACCCCATCAATCTGAGTGTTGCAGTCTGGGTCGGATTTATTGCCCTTTTTGGCATCGCAACCAACGATGGGGTAATTATGGGTACGTACATTCACCAGGTATTCGAAGACCGGCATCCTGCAACTGTTCACGATGTGCGTGAAGCGGTGGTATCAGCCGGGATGAAACGTGTGCGTCCTGCCATGATGACCGCCGCAGTCGCAATCATCGCATTGCTACCTGTTTTATCCTCAAATGGAAAAGGTTCCGATATCATGATCCCTATGGCTATTCCAATGTTTGGAGGTATGGTCATTCAGGTGATGACGGTATTTGTTGTACCGCTATTTCAAGCAATGTGGCGGGAACATGCCATTAAAAGTAACCACATAGACACATAGGTCACAATAGAATCTATGTGTTCTATGTGCCTATTGTGGTAAAAAAAACTAATATGAAAACACTATTATTTCTGAGTCTTCTGACGTTATATATATCCGCATACTCTCAGACTGATTCTTTGCAATATTACCTGGAAACTGCCGCAAAAAACAATCCCACAGTTCTCCAGAAATTTGCTGAATATCAGGCAGCATTGCAAAAAGTGCCTCAGGTTGGGAGTCTTCCGGATCCGGAGTTGAGCCTTGGTATTTTCCTCAGTCCTATGGAACTTATCGGTGGAAACCAGGTAGCTGATATTCGTTTGATGCAGATGTTTCCCTGGTTCGGAGTTTTGAAGAATGCCAAAGATGAAATGAGTTTGATGGCAAAGGCAAAATACGAATTGTTTCGCGATGCCAAACTGCAGGTTTTCTTTGACGTGCAACGCACCTGGTACGAATTGCATAAGGTTCAGCAAAATATCCGTATCTCTGAAAAAAACATCGAAATACTTCACACTGTCGAAAGGTTGGCTATTGTGAGGTTCAAGGCAACTCCGGCAGGGGGCGGTACTTCAGCACCAGGCAGAACGAGTTCAATAACATCTACTCAAAGTACTTCTTCCGGATCATCTGGGATGAACACCATGGGAGGAAATTCCGGCAATTCTGCAGGATCTGTTTCTAATCAGGCCGGGGCATCCATGTCAGGAAGTCCGATGGGTTCCTCTTCCGGCAGTTCCGGACTTTCGGATGTTTATCGAATTCAGATAGAGATGGGTGAGCTTCGCAACAATATTGGACTGTTAAAAAATCAGCGGAATACAATTACTGCTCAGTTTAACAGCTATTTAAACCGGTTGCCCGGTACAGCAGTAACTCTTCCTGAAGTATTAATTGCAGATAATTACCATCCATATTTTCCCTCAATTTCTGATAGTATTCTGAGCAACAATCCAATGCTGGGTATGCTTCAGTTTGAGCAACAATCGCTCGAAGCCCGCAAGCAAATGGTTACAAAGATGAGCTATCCAATGGTCGGTTTAGGTTTGAATTATTCACTGATCAATAAAAGTGAAATGTCAACCTCGCCCATGAATGGAAAAGATATGATTATGCCAATGGTTACAGTTACTTTGCCCATTTATCGAAAGAAATACAAGGCCATGCAAACCGAAACCGACTTGTTGAAATCTGCCAACTCACAAAATTACAAAGCAACGGCCAATGCGCTGCAAACCGAGTATTATCAGGCAATGCAACTGTTTCAGGATGCGCACCGAAGAACAAAACTCTATGCCGATCAATATCGTTTAGCATCAAAAACGCTCGATATACTGTTCAAAAGTTTTGCAACCTCAGGCGCCAGTCTCACTGATATTTTGCGTGTCAGACAGCAAACCCTGGATTATGAATACAAACAGACGGAAGCTGTTGCCGATTACAACACTTCAGTAGCCTGGATGAAAAGGTTAGGAAACATTGAAATAAATGGAAATAAGTAGAAATATGAAAAAACAATTTTTAATTCTTATCACAACCTTGATAAGTGGCATCCTCCTTGGATGGATATTCTTTCATGCCACACCTGCCAAAGTGGAAACTCACGACCATGCAGCGGAAGCCGCGAAAGAAACAATCTGGACCTGTGCGATGCACCCTCAAATACGAATGCACGAACCGGGTAAATGTCCGATTTGCGCCATGGAACTGATCCCCATTGGTCAGAGTGGTCCAACCACCGACCCCGGCGCCATTCACATGACCAAAGAAGCTGCCCAACTGGCCAATGTCCTCACCTCCGTAGCAACGAAACAAAGTCCGGTGAAAGAGATTCGGCTCTATGGGAAAATTCAGGCTGACGAAAGGCTTTTACAAAGTCAGGTATCCTATCTGCCCGGACGTATTGAAAAGTTGTACGTTAATTTTACCGGCGAATCGGTACGAAAAGGACAAGCGCTGGCTCTCATCTATTCCCCCGATTTGGTTACCGCCCAGCAAGAATTACTCGAAACAGCAACTACAAAAGAGTCACAACCTGCCCTTTACGAAGCATCAAAAGAGAAGCTCCGTTTGTGGAAACTAACAGATGCACAAGTCGCCTCTATCGAGACATCCGGCAAGGTAAAAACCGAGTTTGAAGTATTTGCAAATACGACAGGAGTCATCTCATCACGGCGAATAAACAATGGCGACTATGTATCACAGGGTTCAGTCCTCTTTGAAGTCTCAGACCTTTCGCATATCTGGATTATGTTTGATGCTTATGAAAGCGATTTGCCCTATCTATCCAGAGGTATGAAAGTTTCCTTTAATGTACAGGCTATTCCCGGAACTGACTATACCGGCAATATTACCTTCATTGACCCGGTTCTCGATGCTGTAACCAGGGTTGCCAGAGTAAGGGTCGAGATTGGTAACCAGGGTGGAAAACTGAAACCGGAAATGTTCGCAACCGGAACCATCAAAGCCAACCTGAGTGAATGGAAGGACAAGATTGTCATCCCGCGCACAGCGGTTCTGTGGACTGGAAAACGATCGGTGGTATACGTAAAACAACAAGGGTCGTCAGAACCGGTCTTTAAGATTCGGGAGATTGAACTGGGAACCATGTTGGGCAACAGTTACGTGGTCATAAGCGGTCTTTCAGAAGGAGAAGAAGTTGTCACTCAGGGAGCATTCAGTGTAGATGCATCGGCGCAACTTGAGGGTAAGCCAAGTATGATGAACAATGATCTAAGCGCTACTGACGGGGCGACGAAGAGTGACCCGGTCAAAAGTGAGCAAAAAGCTTCGCAAAGTACTCGCAAACAACTATCAATCAAAGTCGCCGGAAACTGCGAAATGTGTAAGGAGCGCATCGAAAAAATCGCAAAAACCATTGACGGAATTTCCAGTGCAGAATGGAACATCACCACCAAACTTTTAGCAATAAATTTCGATGGTAATAAAACCAATTCAGATAAAATTCAGCAAGCGATCGCCTATGCCGGACACGACACCGAAAGATTCAAAGCATCAGATGAAGCATACAAAAAGTTACCGGAATGCTGTTTGTATAGGAAATAATGAGTCAAAAACTTGGGAAAGTCGCTAATTTTCTGTATATTTATAAGAGACATTTGTTTAACTCAGGACAAAAGAGACAGACATGACCTTCATGATAGTCCTGATTGTCATTATTATCCTGGGATATTTTAGAAAACCTTTCTCCAATGAACAACCAATACAACCCCGATGGCTTTATCCCCAAACATGGTGGTTATGAGCGTTTGTTGAGCTACCAAAAAGCAATAGCCATCTACGACGGCACCCAGTATTTCTGCGCAAAATATTTTCACCAATATGATCGCACCATCGACCAAATGGTACAAGCTGCCCGCTCAGGGAAACAAAATATTGTAGAAGGCAGTATGGCCTCCGGTACCTCTAAGGAGATGGAGATCAAACTCACCAATGTAGCCAGGGCCTCACTTGAGGAACTCCTGGATGATTACAAAGACTTTTTGCGCAACAGGAATCTACAAATTTGGAACAAACTACATCCTTATTATCCACAATTACACAAAAGAATTACTACACCCAATGCTACTTATGCAACCTATCAAAAAGGCATTGAAAGTCCCGATCCAGAAGTATCTGCCAATGTGATGATTGGGTTGATAAACTTGACATCCTACCTACTCGCAAAGCAGATCAAATCCCTGGAAGATGATTTCCTTCGTTTTGGTGGTTTGAGAGAACGAATGTCAAAAGCAAGAATAGATATTAACAAGAAACGTCAATAAATTCTCCTCCACAAAATACGAAACCAATCACATTTTAATGCGTTTCAATATGCACGCTGTTCACAACTACATTCTTCATTACCTTTGTTCAAATTTATTTCATGTCTACTATCGTTAAAAAGAGCTTCCCGGTTACGGGACTAGCGTGCGCGTCGTGCGCCATTCACGTTGAAGATGAGTTGAAAGCACACAAAGGTGTTGTAAGCGCATCTGTCAATTACGCCAACTCTTCTGCCTTCGTTGAATTTGAAGGAAGTAAAACCGATGCGGCCGATTTAAAGTCAGCCATTCAGTCTATCGGATATGATTTACTGATTGAAGCAGAAGGGGACAGCCAACAGGAAGAGATCAAACAATCCCATTATAAAAAACTTATAATTAGCACAATAGGAGCTTCTATCCTGGCCTTGCCAGTCGTTGTAATCGGAATGTTTTTGATGGATATGCCTTATGCCAACTGGATCATGCTCGCTCTGGCAACCCCTGTTGTCGGCTGGTTTGGCCGCAGCTTCTTCATCAACGCTTTCAACCAGGCCAGACACGGCTCAGCCAACATGGACACACTCGTTGCCCTGAGCACAGGCATCTCTTACCTTTTCAGCGCATTCAATACAATATTACCGGAGGTATGGCACAACCAGGGCATCCATCCGCCCGTCTATTTTGAGGCATCTGCGGTAGTGATCGCTTTTATCCTTCTCGGGAAAGTCCTGGAAGAGAGGGCCAAATCGAATACCTCCTCCGCCCTGAAGAAACTGATCGGACTGCAACCCAAAACTGTCCGTTTGGTGCAAAAGGACGGATCAGAACTGGAAATATCCATTTCTCAGGTACAGAAGAACGACAAACTTCTCGTTAAACCCGGAGACAAAATCCCGGTCGACGGTGAACTCCTCTCAGGTTCCTCTTTCGTGGATGAGAGTACCATCACCGGCGAATCCCTGCCTGTCGAAAAAGAGCAGGGGGCAAAAGTATTTGCTGGTACCCTCAACCAAAAAGGTAGCTTCGTTCTTATTGCCGAAAAGGTAGGAGGTGAGACCATATTGGCTCAAATTATCAAAATGGTCCAGGAGGCGCAGGGCAGCAAACCTCCGGTACAGAAATTGGTCGATAAGATTGCTGGGATCTTTGTTCCGGTTGTCATGGGAATAGCCGTTTTGACTTTCTTGGTCTGGATGGTGGCAGGAGGCGAAAATGCAATAAGCCATGCGCTTTTGGCAATGGTCTCTGTTTTGGTGATCGCCTGTCCCTGCGCCCTTGGATTGGCCACTCCTACCGCCATCATGGTGGGTATCGGCAAGGGTGCTGAAAACGGAATCCTGATCAAAGACGCCGAAAGCCTGGAATTGGCCCACAAGGTCAATGTCGTTGTGCTCGACAAAACCGGCACCATCAGTGAAGGCAAACCCGCTGTTACGGCTATCGCCTGGAATGTACCTGAATCGGAGCTACCTGATCTCACCAAAATGCTTTTTGCCATTGAGTCGTTGTCGGAACATCCGCTGGCCGACGCCGTTATCACTTATCTGGACGTCAAAACGGAAGAGCGGATTACCCCGGATCATTTTGAGAGCATCACCGGCAAAGGAGTTGTGGCAGTTTTTGGGCAGAAGACTTTCCTGGTAGGGAACAAGAAACTGATGGCCGATTACTCCGTTCAACTGCCGGAAAACCTGAAAACCACTGTCAATGAGTGGGAAAATGAGGCCAACACGGTTGTCTTTTTTGCTGTTGGCGCAGATGTGGCAGCCATTGTAGCCATTTCAGACAAAATCAAGGCTACTTCTGCAACTGCCATCGCCTCACTTCAGCAACAGGGGATTGAGGTCTACATGCTTACCGGTGATAATCTTCAAACTGCAGGCGCCGTAGCCGGGAAAGTCGGACTCAAAAATTTCAGGGCTGAGATGATGCCTTCTGATAAGTATGATTTTGTGAAAGAGCTGCAACGGCAGGGCAAAGTGGTGGCCATGGTGGGCGACGGCATCAACGATTCGCAGGCACTGGCCCAGGCTGATGTCAGCATCGCCATGGGGAAAGGTTCCGACATTGCCATGGATGTGGCCAAAATGACCATCATCTCCTCCGATCTTCAACTCATCTCCAAAGCCATCCGCCTATCCAAACTGACCGTCAATGCCATTCATCAGAACCTCTTCTGGGCCTTCTTCTACAACCTCATCGGCATTCCGATCGCGGCCGGAATCTTGTATCCAATCTGGGGATTTATGCTCAATCCGATGATCGCCGGGGCGGCAATGGCATTGAGTTCAGTTTCTGTGGTAAGTAATAGTTTGAGACTGAAAACACAAAAACTAATTTAACCATTGATCAATTTCAGCCTTTAGAGATTCATTGGAAATCGTTTTACCGTGCCTGAATTGTTCTCTTCCCTCCTCTACTCGGCTCATCTTATTATCAGCGAGAATATAGGTTTCATCAGCCACCTTTAATTCAATCATGGTTTTAATAGCATTTAGGTATGCTATATCCTCAATATATAATACACGAAGGCTTCTAAGCGACCAATTACCTTCTTCTTCCGTTCCCCACCAGATTATTAACAGATACCCAATTCACATTAATTAGCAGTCTTTCCTTCTCTCCCTAATCTTCCCGTCTTATCTTTCCTCAGCATTTTCCCTGGAAAAAGCCAGCGTCTTATTCAGTGTATTCCAGGCAAGTGACTGGATGGTTTCACCTGCCACCAGTCGGTTGATCTGATCACGGATCATGCCATATTGATGATGTAACGGACAAGGGTTGCTTTCATCACAGTTTTTTAATCCAAAACCACAGCCAACAAAAAGCTCATCCCCTTCGATGGCGATGATGAGTTCTTTTAAAGGTAAATCCTTCTTTTCCGGTTCGATGTAAAACCCGCCACCTTTCCCTTTCATAGACTTCACAAATCCCCGTTTGGCAAGGCGCTGAAAAATCTTGGCTGTAAAAAAATAGGGGGCTTCAATCTCATGGGCTATCTCAGCTACACCGGGCCGGCGTTCCTTCAGATTTTGTAACTGAATGTAAACCATTCCTCTCAATGCATATTCTGTCTCTTTTTTAAACACGGCCGATTGGTTTCTAAGTGAATCGAAGTTCAAAAATACAAAAAAATAGATCTAATCTAAATATTATAAGACCTTTTTGTCTTTTATTAAAATATTTTTATATTTGTGCTGAAAAACTTCGTGAAAAAGAGGATCAAAAAAGGAATAAAATTATGGTTAGGGCAACACAAAATTTAGAAAACGACCACCAACACATTTTGAAATTAATCGAAGTGATGGAAGCAATGGTCAAACAACAGGAACCAACTATGTCCCATCTGGAGGAGGTGGTCACACTGATCAGACAATTTGCCGACGGACTTCACCACGCAAAAGAGGAGACATTGCTTTTCCCGCTTATGGCTGAGAAGGGCTTCTCAATGCAACAGGGCCCAGTGGCTGTGATGCTGATGGATCATGACCAGGGCAGGACATTTGTGAAAGGGATGTCTGAAAACATTCAATTGTACAGGAATGGGACAAAAGAGGCAATGGCACAGGTTTACCAAAATATGCTGGGTTATACCGAATTGTTGACGAATCACATAGCAAAAGAGAACAACATTTTGTTCCGTATGGCTGACAATATCCTGACCATGGAAAATCAACAGTCACTTCTGGACCAGTTCCAATGGATCGATAACGGTTCCGAAAATGGCATTTCAGCCAGCGATTTTATCGTCCGAATCGAAATTCTTGCTAACATATATCTCACAACCAATTAATTAACATTTCATCTATTTTTAATTCAATCATTATGACACCTAAGAAACTTTGGTTGGGCTTCATAGCCGTTATGACCATCTCTTTTGCCGTTCTGATCTACTACGGCATCGAAATTTACCGCGAGGCACCTCCAATTCCCGATAAGGTGGTGACATCGGATGGCACCTTGCTTTTTACCGGACAAGATATCAAAGATGGCCAGAATGTCTGGCAATCGATGGGTGGACAGGAAATGGGCACCATCTGGGGCCACGGCGCTTACCAGGCGCCCGACTGGAGTGCCGATTGGCTGCACAAGGAAGCGCTCTTTATCCTGAATAATCTGGCTATCAAAACAACAGGTAAGCCATACAACGAACAAACGGACGAGAACAAAGCCGCGCTAAAGATTACATTGCAACGTGAAATAAGGAAAAACACCTACGATCCCCAAAGTAAAACCATCACCATTTCGACCGACAGGGCCGAGGCCATTTCTTCAAACGGCAAATTTTACAGCGGATTGTTTACCAATGATCCGGCGCTACTTAAACTAAGGCAGGCCTACAGCATCCCTGACAACGCCATCAAATCCCAGGAAAGGACAAAACCACTAAATGCCTTCTATTTCTGGACTTCCTGGGCATGTGTTACGCAACGGGTTGGGCAGGATATCACTTACACAAACAACTGGCCATCCGAAGAGTTAGTTGGCAACCATCCAACCGGAGCCTTGCTCTTGTGGACTGGTTTTAGTGTCATCCTTTTGCTGGCCGGAATCGGTATGATGGGATTCTACTATGCCCGCAAGAGAGAGGAGAGCGTGGATGAAATACCGTCCAAATTTCCATTGGCCGACTATGTTCAAACCCCCTCGCAAAAAGCAACCGTCAAATATTTCTGGATCGTTTCGGCGTTGTTTCTGGTTCAGGTCGTTGCGGGGATTATCACGGCTCACTATACCGTTGAAGGACAGGCATTTTTTGGTGTTCCCCTGGCACAATGGCTTCCTTATTCCATTTCACGTACCTGGCACATTCAGATTGCCATTTTCTGGATCGCAACCTCATGGCTTGCAACCGGACTCTATTATGCCCCAGCCATTTCAGGGGTTGAACCAAAATATCAGAAAATAGGGGTAAATTTCCTATTCCTGGCATTGCTTGTGATTGTCGTGGGTTCGCTGGCAGGCCAGTGGATGGGTGTCATGCAAAAGCTGGGATACATTCAGAACTTCTGGTTTGGTCACCAGGGATACGAATATGTCGATCTTGGCCGTTTCTGGCAAATCTTTCTGTTCCTGGGATTGTTCATCTGGTTATTCCTGATGGGAAGGGCCATTTGGCCTGCCCTGAAAGTAAAATCGGAAAGCCGCAACCTATTGATATTATTTCTTATCTCATCCATCGCAATTGCCGCATTTTACGGTGCCGGACTGATGTGGGGACGTCAAACAAACCTCGCGGTAGCAGAATACTGGCGTTGGTGGGTCGTTCACCTTTGGGTAGAGGGATTTTTTGAGGTTTTTGCTGCTGTGGTGACTGCCTTTTTGTTTGTTCGTATGCAAATCATCAAAGCAGCAACTGCTACAACAGCAGTGCTCTTTTCGACTGTCGTATTTTTGTCGGGTGGTATCCTGGGTACATTCCATCACCTCTATTTTACAGGTACTCCAACCGCAGTCATGGCACTGGGGGCCACCTTCAGCGCATTGGAAGTGGTCCCGCTGGTGTTGATGGGCTTCGAAGCATACGACAATCTCAAATTGAATGGTAGCAACGAATGGATCAGAAAATACAAATGGGCCATCAACTGCTTTATCGCGGTAGCATTCTGGAATTTGGTTGGCGCCGGCATCTTTGGTTTCCTGATCAATCCTCCGATCGCCCTTTATTACATGCAGGGGCTTAACACCACCGCTGTTCATGGCCATGCTGCACTCTTTGGGGTTTATGGTATGCTCGGAATCGGATTGATGCTTTTTGTTCTGAGAGACATGGACAAAGAGGCAGTCTGGAACGAAAAATGGCTGAAATTTGCCTTCTGGAGCATCAACATCGGTTTGACTTCCATGATCCTATTCAGTCTTCTCCCGGTAGGACTGGCACAAACACTGGCCAGTGTGAAGGAAGGATTGTGGTACGCCCGTTCGGCAGAATTTATGCAACAGCCCTTTATCCTGACCTTCAAATGGCTCAGAATGATCGGAGATACAATGTTTGCCTTCGGAACAATCGCCCTGGCCTGGTTTATCTTCGGGTTGAAAACAGGGTGGTCCCTGAAGAAATAAATGCCTAAAGTGCACTAAAGTGTCTAGAGTGTCTAAAGTTGGGAGTCCCTCAACTTTAGGCACTCTAGACACTTTAAATACTTTAGTCACTTCCTTTTGGTAACAAAAATTTCACATTCACTCCTCTTTCCTATTATTTTTTTACTTATCATTGCAGAAAGAAATAAACATGACAAATATCAACTTCCATTTGGGCCATCACCATCTCTTGCCATAAGGTAAGCTGGAGTTGATCATTCTAAAAATATAGAACAAATCATAGGCAGGCTTACCCTCAAAAGGTAAGCCTGCCTTCATTTAAAACAATATGGAGACAACATTACGTATCGCTATTCAAACCAAAGGCCGGTTGAACGAAGAGTCGCTGCTTCTTCTCGAAGAGACAGGCATCAAGCTGATCGAAGGGAAAAGAAGGCTCATCTCTTCGGCCAAAAATTTTCCACTCGAGGTTCTCTACCTGAGGGATGATGATATTCCACAGTGCGTGGCCGATGGCGTAGCAGATGTTGGCATCGTGGGTAAAAACGAGATGGACGAGCAGAAAAAAATTGTGGAGGTTGTAAAATCACTGGGGTTCAGCAAATGCCGTCTGTCGCTGGCTATCCCAAAGGATATCGGATATCCCGGACTCAACTGGTTCAATGGGAAAAAAATCGCCACCTCCTACCCCTCTATCCTCAAAGATTTCCTTGCTGAAAATAACATTCAATCAGATATTCACTTCATCGCCGGCTCGGTTGAGATCGCACCTGGTATCGGACTTGCAGATGCCATCTTCGACATCGTTAGTTCAGGCAGTACGCTTGTCAGCAACAGGCTGAAGGAGGTAGAGGTGGTAATGAAATCCGAAGCCGTTATGGTGGCCAACCCCAGTCTTTCCAAGGAGAAGCAATCCATTCTGGATGAACTCATCTTCCGGATCGAGTCGGTCGAAAACGGCAAAGGCAAGAAGTACATCCTGCTGAATGCCCCCAACGAAAAACTTGACCAGATTATCAAAGTGCTCCCGGGTATGACCTCACCCACGCTGATGCCGTTGGCCAAACAGGGATGGAGCTCACTACACTCAGTCATCGCTGAGAAAGAGTTTTGGGAGGTGATTGGTAACCTGAAAAGAAACGGTGCCGAAGGAATCCTCGTATTACCGATTGAGAAAATGATCTTCTGATAAACGCCATGCAAACCTATCGTTATCCGCCAAAAGAGAGCTGGAATGTGCTAACTTCAAGGGCTACTACTGATTATGCAGAAAAACTCCCCGTCGTGGAAGAGGTCATGCAAAAGATCCGTACACGTGGTGATGAAGCAGTCAGGGAATTTACGTCCAAATTTGATAAGATCCAATTGGAACTATTCCAGGTTTCGGAGCTCGAATTTGCAAATGCTGACACTGAAATAGAAGCAGGTCTGGCAATGGCGATACGTACTGCCGCAAACAATATCCGCACCTTTCACGAGGCTCAGAAGACGACAGTACAAAAAGTCGAAACCCAACCGGGTGTGATCTGCTGGCAAAAAAATATGCCGATCGAAAAGGTTGGACTTTATATTCCCGGAGGTTCTGCACCGCTTTTTTCAACGGTGCTAATGTTGGCCCTGCCCGCAATGATAGCCGGTTGCAAGGAGGTAGTCCTTTGCACGCCACCGGATACCACCGGAAAGGTCCATCCCGCGATTCTATTTGCGGCAAGACTGTGTAATGTACAACGCGTATTCAAAATTGGAGGGATCCAGGCCATTGGAGCAATGGCCTATGGCACTGAAACAGTGCCTAAAGTGCACAAGATTTTCGGTCCGGGGAACTCCTGGGTCACCGCTGCCAAACAATATGTCTCCATCAACACCTGCTCGATCGACATGCCTGCTGGCCCATCCGAGCTGGCAGTCGTCGCAGATATCTCGGCCAATCCGGCTTTTGTGGCATCCGATTTGTTGTCGCAGGCCGAACATGGCCCCGACAGCCAGGTACTCTTCGTTACCACGGAGGAATCGCTACTCGGGAAAGTCTCAGCAGAGCTTGCGCTCCAGATGGAACAACTTCCCCGGAAGGAGACAGCCACTGTGGCTCTTGGTCACAGTCGAATGCTGCTCTTTGACACCATGGAGAAACTATTGGCGTTTATTAATGAATATGCGCCGGAACACCTGATTCTTCAAACCGCCGATGCACACGCTCTTGCTGAAAAAGTTACAAGCGCGGGCTCGGTTTTTATTGGCCATTATACACCGGAAAGTGCCGGCGACTACGCCTCAGGAACCAACCACACCCTGCCCACCAACGGCTGGGCGCGCTCCGTCAGCGGATTGAACCTGGACAGCTTTTGCAAAAAAATCACTTACCAGGAGATCACCAAAGCAGGTTTGGAGCAACTGGGACCGGTTATCGAAACCATGGCCGAAGCCGAACTGCTTCGGGCACACAAGAATGCCGTAACGATTCGGATTAAGAAATAATGTGAAAATTGGGAAATTGGAAAGAGAATGAATTTTAGTCTGCAAAATATTACCCGAAAAAACATACGAAGCCTGCAGCCCTACTCCAGTGCACGCGATGAATATACCGGCGAAGCATCGGTTTTTCTGGATGCCAACGAAAATCCCTTCAATGCCCCCTATAACCGCTATCCGGACCCAAGGCAGGTGGCGTTGAAAAATCAGCTTGGCAAAATCAAGAAGATTTCGCCAGACCGCATCTTTCTCGGCAACGGCAGCGATGAACCCATCGATCTGCTATTCCGGGCTTTTTGCGAACCTGGTACCGATAACGTGGTTGCTATCTCTCCCACTTACGGGATGTACCGAGTGGCTGCAGATATCAACAACATCGCCTACAGGGAAGTGCTTCTGGAGGAAGATTTCAGTCTTAATGCGGATAAGATCCTTGAGGCTACCGATTCAGCAACAAAATTGATATTCTTATGTTCACCCAACAATCCTACCGGGAATGCACTGAACCAGATGGAAGTGCTAAAGATCATCAGTAATTTCAATGGATTGGTTGTTTTGGATGAAGCTTACATCGATTTCTGTCCGGAGAAAACACTATTGGCCAATCTGGAGCAATATCCAAACCTCGTCATTTTGCAAACCCTCTCGAAAGCCTGGGGTCTTGCTGCCATCCGGTTGGGTATGGCCTTTGCATCACCCGAAATCATTGCCATTCTCAGCAAAATAAAATATCCCTACAACATCAACCTTCTTACCCAGGAAAAAGCATTGAAAATGCTTCAATTGGAAGAGCAAAAGGTAAAATGGGTAGAGAACATTCTTCAGCAAAAAGACATTCTGGCAAAGGAATTGATAAAACTTCCAATTGTGCTGAAGCTTTTTCCCAGCGATGCCAACTTCATCCTGGTAAAAACTGTCGCAGCCAAGAAGATATACCAGGAATTGGTAGAGCGTCAAATTATTGTTCGTGACCGCTCCAAAGTTGCCTTATGTGGCGAATCATTGCGGATTACGGTCGGTACAGCCGCAGAAAATGAATTACTGATTAAAGCTTTAAAAGAAATTTGGTCAAATTGGATAATTCAATGAAAATGAGCACAGATAAGAATCTAATTATTTCACCACAATAGGCACATAGTTCACATAGAACCTATTGTGAACTATGTGCCTATTGTGGTAAATTCCATAAATCGAAAGTTCTTCAAAACGTAAGTCAATGAAAAAAGTACTCTTTATCGATCGTGACGGTACCCTGATCGTCGAACCACCAGAGGATTTTCAGGTCGACAGCCTCGAAAAACTTGAGTTTCTCCCGGGCGTATTCAGAAATTTACACGCGATCAGCAAACATTTCGATTATGAGCTGGTGATGGTCTCCAACCAGGATGGCATGGGTACGGAAGCATATCCTGAAGAGAATTTTCATCTGGTTCAGGGGAAGGTCCTCAAGGCTTTTGAGAACGAAGGGGTCACCTTCAAAAAGATCTTCATTGATTGCTCGTTCCCTGAAGACAATGCCCCCACGCGAAAACCGGAGATAGGCCTTTTACAGGAATTTTTGGATGAATCGTACGACTTGCCAAACTCATTCGTCATTGGCGATCGGCTTACCGATGTACAAATGGCCAAAAACCTGGGGTCGAATGCTATCTATTTTGCACCCGAATCAAGGGCGGATGACCTGATCGACAGCAACCTAAGCTCTTCGTGCGCCATGGTTACCGACAGTTGGGAGGAGATATTCATCTTCCTTTCGGAGCTGGAACGCAAGGCTTCGGTTAAGAGAGAGACCAAAGAAACGAACATCTTCGTCGAGGTTAACCTGGCTGGCAAAGGCATTGGCAGAATTTCAACCGGACTGCATTTTTTTGACCACATGTTGCTGCAAATTTCCACGCATTCGGGCTGCGATCTTACGGTTCAGGTAATCGGTGACCTGGAAGTTGATGAGCACCATACGGTCGAAGATACTGCCATCGCATTGGGCGAAGTATTCCTAAAAGCGCTTGGCAACAAACGTGGCATCGAACGGTATGGCTACTGTCTTCCGATGGATGATTGTCTGGCACAGGTTGCCATAGATTTTGGCGGAAGACCCTGGCTGGTGTGGGAAGCGGAATTTCAAAGGGAATATGTCGGGGATGTTCCAACGGAACTCTTCCAACATTTTTTCAAATCATTCTCTGATGCTGCGCGCTGCAATCTGAACATTTGGGCAGAAGGCACCAACGAACACCATAAAATTGAAGGAATTTTCAAGGCTTTTGCCCGTTCCATCAAAATGGCTGTGAGAAAGGATCCGTTTCAGGATACACTTCCAAGCTCAAAAGGGACTCTTTAAACCACTATCTATGATAACGCAAACAACCAAAGAAACCGCTATCCTGCTGATCCACTGTCCGGATCAAAAGGGGATATTGGCTGCAGTCACCTCGTTTCTGAATGAAAACAGGGGTAACATTATTTATCTCGACCAAAATGTTGATCGTGCAGAGTCCATCTTTTTCATGCGGGTTGAGTGGGAACTGGATCTGTTCTCTATTCCAAAAGAGAAAATTGCAGACTATTTCGAAACCCTTTTCGCCAAAAAGTATAACCTCCGTTTTACGCTTCATTTTTCAAGCGAACGCCCAAGGATGGCTCTTTTTGTTTCAAAGATGTCGCACTGCCTGTTTGATATTCTCTCCCGCCAAATGGCCGGGGAATGGGAAGTGGAAATCCCAATGATTATCAGTAATCACCAGGATCTTAAAGCCGTTGCAGATAAATTTGGCATAGACTTTTATTGTTTTGCAAAAAACGGTACCAATAAAGAGGAGCAGGAAGCCAAAGAGGT
Organism: Prolixibacteraceae bacterium; assembly: GCA_023229575.1. Classification (GTDB taxonomy): domain Bacteria; phylum Bacteroidota; class Bacteroidia; order Bacteroidales; family Prolixibacteraceae; genus CAINVV01. The sequence goes on along the minus strand of JALNYZ010000023.1, from coordinate 14,930 downwards.
TGCCCTGTTAAAAGAAAGACAGATCGATTTTATCGTGCTGGGACGGTACATGCAGGTGCTAAGCGACAATTTTGTATCGCAATTTCCAAACCGGATCATTAACATTCACCACTCGTTTCTGCCGGCATTCGCTGGGGCCAAACCCTATCATGCCGCCCATGAGCGTGGTGTAAAAATCATCGGGGCCACCAGCCATTATGTAACAGCCGATCTTGATGCAGGTCCCATCATTGCCCAGGATGTCGTGCGCATCTCTCACGTCGACAGCATCGAGAATCTGGTGCGCAAAGGCCGCGACCTGGAGAAAATCGTGCTGAGCGAGGCCGTCTACAAACACCTTCAACGCAAGATTCTGGTCTTTAACAATAGAACCATCATTTTTAATTAAAGATTACAGATTACAGATTAAAAATTAAAATAAAATACTGATATTTAGGACAATAAAAATCATCATCATACCATTTATTCAATAAAATGAAAATACAATTTCTTTTAATTTGTGTAATTTGTGTAATTTGTGGTTGGGAGTAATTTTGTTTAAATCCGTGTAATCTGAGGTATAAAATCAAATCATATGAAGAAATTAACTTACACGTTCTTAATCACCGTTTCCCTGTTTCTCGTTTCATTTTCCACTTTCGCACAAATGCCTGTCAAGCAAGTACCGGCCGATTATGGGTATATTGTCAAAATTGGAGACAAAATTCCTGAGTTCACGACCACCCTAATCAGCGGGAAAACTTTTTCCAATGCCGATTTCAAAGGCAAAGTGGTGATGCTGCAATTTACTGCAAGCTGGTGCAGTGTTTGCCGGAAAGAGATGCCCTTCATCGAAAGGGACATCTGGCTAAAGAACAAGGACAACAAAAATTTCGTACTGGTTGGGGTTGATTTGGATGAACCTTTGGAAAAAGTCGTAAATTTTCAAAAAGATATCAATGTAACCTACCCGATGGCCCTGGATCCGGGTGGTAAAATCTTCGGACTTATCGCCGAGAAAAAGGCCGGGGTAACCCGCAACATCATCCTCGACAAAACAGGCAAAATTGTCTACCTGACACGTCTGTATAAAGAGGATGAATTTGCTGAAATGGTAAAAGTCATTGAGACATTACTTAAATAACAAATATGACACAGAGTTTCACAGAGAAGCACAGAGTTACACAGAGAATATTGAATATAGCCTTTATATAATCTTTCTCTGTGAAACTCTGTGTTACCTCCTGGTGTTCCTCTGTGTAACATTTAATATACTCACACTTCTTGCATGAAAGTCGCCATCATAAAATACAACGCCGGAAACATCCAATCGGTCGATTATGCCTTGAAAAGACTTGGCGTTGAAGCCGCTGTTACGGCCGACCCGCATGAGATCCGATCCGCCGACAGGGTCATCTTCCCAGGAGTTGGAGAGGCTTCAACGACAATGGCCTATTTGCGCAAACATCGTCTGGATGAACTCATCATCAATCTGCAGAAACCAGTCTTAGGTATATGCCTTGGACTGCAATTGATGTGCCGCCATTCCGAGGAGAACGACACAGATTGCCTGGGCATCTTTGACGAGACAGTGAAAAGATTTGAACTTAGGACGGATTTGCTGCCATCCATGAAGATCCCGCACATGGGATGGAATACCATTTCAGGATTGAAAAGCGACCTCTTTGATCCATCACTGGAAGAACAGCATTTCTATTTTGTCCACTCCTATTATGCCACAATGGGTAGCGATACAGCTGCTATTTGCAGCTATTCGATACCTTTCAGTGCTGCTCTTCAAAAGGACAATTTTTATGCAGTACAGTTTCACCCCGAAAAGAGCGGCACAGTAGGGGCAAAAATCCTGGAGAATTTTCTTCAACTTAAGATCTAATAATGAGCATCGAAATTATACCTGCCATAGATATTATTGACGGGAAATGTGTCAGGCTTAGTCAGGGTGACTACAGTCGCAAAACCATTTACAACGAAGATCCCCTAGAAGTGGCCAAGATGTTTGAAGCTTACGGCTTGCAGCGCTTGCACCTTGTTGATCTTGACGGAGCAAAGGCCCATCACATTGTCAATCACAAAGTGCTGGAGCGGATTGCCCTGAACACAACCCTCACGATAGATTTTGGCGGAGGACTCAAAAGCGACAGGGACCTGGATATCGCCTTTGAAGCCGGGGCAGATATGATTACCGGAGGCAGTATTGCCGTCAAGTCACCAGGCGTCATGCACAAATGGATTGAGACATACGGATCCGAGAGAATCATTCTGGGTGCCGATGTCTCTGATAGAAAAATCGCTGTCAGTGGCTGGACCGAAGACAGCGGCCTCGATCTATTCGACTTTATCGGTGGATGGATGGAAAAGGGAATTGACAAAGTCATCAGCACGGATATCAGCCGCGACGGGATGCTCACCGGACCATCTATTGAACTTTATAAAGAGATATTGCAGCGCAATCCGGGCATCTACCTGATCGCTAGCGGAGGAGTAGGTTCGGCACTGGACATTTTCGATTTGGAGAAGATCGGCGTCCCAGCCGTTATTGTTGGAAAAGCCATCTACGAAGGAAAAATAACGCTTGAAGAAATCGGCAGAATAAATACGGCCAGATTGTCGTAAATACTTGAAATTATGCTTAGCAAACGCATCATACCCTGCCTCGACATCCGTAACGGTCAGACCGTGAAGGGGATCAATTTTGTGAACATCCGCGAAGTCGGCGACCCTGTTGAACTGGGCAAACGTTATTCGGAACAGGGTGCCGATGAATTGGTCTTCCTCGATATCACCGCCACCCACGAAGGGAGGAAAACCTTTGTGGAACTGGTCAAACGTATTGCCTTCAACCTCAATATCCCCTTCACCGTGGGAGGCGGCATCAGCGAAATAAAAGATGCCGATGCCCTGCTTGCCGCCGGTGCAGACAAAATCTCCATTAATTCGTCAGCCATTAAAAACCCAAAGCTCATTGATGATTTGGCCCTTCACTTTGGCAGTCAGTTTGTTGTGGTCGCAATCGATGCAAAAGAGGAGAACAACCGCTGGGAAGCCACCATACATGGCGGACGGATCCCTACCGGGAAAGAGCTTTTCTCCTGGGCCAAGGAGGCCGAAAACAGGGGCGCGGGTGAAATCCTCTTCACCTCCATGAACCACGACGGGACCAAAAATGGATTTGCCAATGAAGCGCTGGCAAAGATGTCTGAAATGCTCTCCATTCCGTTGATTGCCTCGGGAGGTGCCGGTACCATGAAACATTTCTCTGATCTTTTCAAATTTGGGAAGGCCGATGCCGGGCTCGCTGCCAGCATTTTCCACTTCGGTGAGATCGCAATACCGGATTTAAAGCATTATCTTCGCATTCAGGGGATAAGTATCAGATAACAATTGGCACAGAATGTAAAAAAGAAGGGGAGACGGGGGGACTAGGAGACTGGGAGAGTGCATCTTGCATGTTTGCTACTACGTTTCGGAACAGAAAAATCCTGATAATCTGTAATTTATAATCTTTAATTTGTAATTCACAATAATGAATATTAATTTCAACAAAGAACCCTCCGGCCTGATTCCTGCCATCATCCAGGATCAGAACACAAACAAGGTATTGATGCTTGGGTTCATGAACAGGGAAGCCTATGACAAAACTGTTCAGAGCGGTCAGGTAACCTTTTTCAGCCGTACCCGGAAACGCCTATGGACCAAAGGGGAAGAATCCGGCAATTTTCTGAATGTAGTTTCCATCACTCCCGATTGTGATCAGGATACCTTGTTGATCAAGGCGATCCCGGTAGGCCCCGTTTGCCACACCGGCGCCGACACCTGCTGGGATGACTCCAACGCGACAGATGACTTCTACTTTTTGAAGACCCTGCAAAATTTCATCGCTAAACGAAAGGAAGAGATGCCGGCGGGCTCCTATACCACCTCCTTGTTTAATTCAGGCACTGCTAAAATTGCCCAGAAGGTGGGCGAAGAAGCGGTTGAAACGGTCATCGAAGCCATGGCCAACAACGACGAACGACTGATCTACGAAGCCTCGGACCTGCTCTATCACCTGATGGTACTCCTTTCGCACAAAGGGTTATCCATATCAGATTTGGCGACAGAACTGAAGAAGAGGCACAAGTGACGAGTAGATGACGCGGAAGAAATGACGGAGAGACCGAGATGACGGAGAGACGGAAAGACTGAGAGACAGGGGGGATTGGGGACTGGAAGACCCGGAGAAGATGGGACAAAGAGTCGGTTCCTGAGCGTAATCGGAAGTTTGAGGGATGATCAAATTCAAATTTGTGTTCCTTTGTGCATTCCTTAGCGTCCTTTGTGTTTAAATTTTAAATTCAAAACAATGAAATCGAAAACTGTCATCATTTTACTGATCACCATAGTTTTATCTGGAAATCTGCTCGCCGCTGATCCTGTAATTTCATCCATGGATATGTCCATCATTAAGAATAAACTGGATAAATTCTCCAAAGAGCGTTCCCTTCCCATGGGCGATCTGGTCCTGAAAATTGGGTTGGACTTTCTGAACACTCCTTATGTCGGTAAGACCCTCGATAAATCCAAAGTGGAAAAACTTGTCGTCAACCTCCATCAATTAGATTGCACCACTTTCGCCGAAAACTGCCTGGCCCTGGCCAGGACTGTAAAGGGAGACAAGCTTTCTGTTGAAAAGTATTGCTCGGAATTGGAGGGAATCCGTTATCGTGGCGGTAAAATGGATGGGTATGCCAGCCGTTTACACTACTTCAGTGAATGGATCGCCGACAATGAAAACCGTCACCATGTTCAATCAATGGCGGCATCGATGGGTGGAAAAGTACTTCCACTCAACCTTTTTATCATGAGCAAAAATCCAAAGGTATATCCTCAACTGATCAACGATCCCGCAACTACAGCACAAATTCAGGCCATCGAAGAAAAAATTTCAGCTCAACAATTCTATTACATTCCAGCAGATCAGTTCGAAAGCATTGAAAGCCTGGTCAAAGATGGAGACATTGTCACACTCACCACCTCTATTCCAGGCATCGATGTTTCGCATGTCGGAATTCTGATGAACAAAGATGGAAGGGTCCATCTTCTTCATGCATCCTCTTCCGTGATGAAGGTGACAGTCAGCAACGAACCATTTGCGCAGTACCTCACCAAAAGCAAGAAGACCACCGGCGTGATGATTGCCAGACCGGTGGAATGATTAGTTGATGCGCTGATTAGCTGATGCGCTGATTAGCTGAAGAGAAATACACTACGAATCATCACATCAACACATCCTCACATCATCGCATCAGCACATCATCACATCATCACATTAATTCATTGTTAAATCCCCCCTCCTCCCGAAACCTTGCGGGATTTAAAGCAGTATGCTCTATTAAAATCATTAAACAATAGAAGACATGGCACTTTTAGAACAATTAAACAAAAGATATGCGACAAAGAAATTTGATGCATCCAAAAAAATAGCCCCCAAAGATCTATCCGCCTTACTGGAAGCAGTTCGCTTGTCAGCATCCTCTTATGGACTACAGGCATACAAGGTTGTTGTTGTCGAAGATGCAACGATCCGTAAACAACTTCGTGCAGTAGCCTGGGACCAGTCACAGATAACTGATGCTTCTCAACTGCTGGTATTTGCCTTTGAATCCGATTTTGATGAGAAAGGGGTAGATCGCTTTGTACAAAATATCGCTGAAACCCGCAAGGTAGATGCCAGTACTCTTTCAGGTTATTCCGACATGATGAAAGGCACATTAAAAAGGCCTAAAGAGGAGATAAATATCTGGCTGGCCCGTCAACCATATATTGCATTGGGTTTCGGACTGGTTGCTGCTGCAGGGCTAAACATCGATACTTGCCCGATGGAAGGTTTCGATCCCGACCAATTCGATGAGATTCTTGGATTAAAATCAAAAGGACTTAAATCGGTGGTTTTACTGGCTGTAGGTTATCGTTCCGCTGAAGATGACTACCAACACCTGGCCAAGGTAAGACGGAGCAATGAAGAGTTCTTTATAACAATCTGATCGCAAAAATTTACGTGGTTTGAATAAATTTGAAGTCCCCTCTGGCAATGCCTTAGGGGACTTCAATGTTTTAAATTAGATATGACTCAGATGTGGTGAAGACAATTTGGCAAGGAGCTTTAAGCAGCAGGTTTGATGCGTTCAATGATTGAATAAGCCAGATTGAACCCTTCGGCAATGACCCTCGCATCTTTTATTCCATCGTAATAACCGTTCAGGTGCAGAATCTTATAGGCAGAATTGAGATAATTGAGAAGCTTTCTGTCAATCCCAGCAACCGCATCTTCGTAGTATTCAATGTTCTTTCTCCCTTTTACCTTTTCAATGCCTTTCAACAACAAATACCCGTCGAGCGCTTTCAAAACACCGTTGTAGGCAATGCCGCAAGCAGTCTTTACATACTTCTCATCCATATAGAAACGATCTTCCTTACCTGCCTTTTTGAGGGTTTCCCGGGCATTCTCCATATAACGGATAGCTTCGTTGTAATAGGTAGTTCTAATTCTATTTTGTTCCTTAATGACCATTTTGCCTCTTTTCACAAAGTTACGGAAAATTGCTCAAAAAAAGTAATGCTAGAAGCGCATAAATCGATGGCTGAAATTGAATATTCCCGTCGGGGAATATAAAATAACCAAATATCTGGAACTCCTTTCTTATCATCCTGTTACCCATCAATCCAACGAATCCCAATTCAGACACCCTTCACCACATTCCAAGCCCAATTGAGCAAAATCAATACGATTGCTAAAATTGCCACCCATTTTTTCCTCAATGTGTTTTCGAAAAGTAGGAAAGATTGGTAGAGGCTATCTTTCTTTAAAATAAGGTCATAGCTGATCCAAAAGGGGGTTATTATCAGCGCCGCAAAAATTACAAAGCCCAGCGGATTCCAGTACAGACCACCTGCCAGGTCCCCATGCATCAGGGAAATCACCGATCTGGTGGAACCGCAGGAGGGACAAGGAATATGTGCAAAATGCCTGATCAGGCAAACATCGTATTTGTTGCCAACCTCTTCCGGCTTCAAACGGCTAACCAGAGCCAACCATCCATATCCGACCAGGCAGGCCAGCGACAAAAATAGATTAAGACGATTGCGGGTCAACGGCATCAATAAAGGGCCATCATCAGTTTTTCAGTATTCTTCCTACGGGTAATTCCCATGATCATGACCCAGTCGACCAATACCCATATACCAAGTCCGCCGCAGGTAATCAACTTGATAACACCCAAGCCAATGTCACCCAGCATAAACCGGTCAACTGCCAATGGGCCGGTTACCAATGATACGATCAGAATGATGACCGGATCATCGAACTGCATAAATTGCAGCATTCTCCACTGGGGCTCATCCAGGGTCAACAATCGTTCCCTGATTTGAAACATCTGGTGGCCTTCCAAATACTTGGAATTGGCCATCAAAAACATGTCTACGCTTTTTGCATCCATCATTCGTAAATTTAATCATTAACCAACTTTGGTACCAGGCAGTCATGGTTAACTTTATGATAAGACGAACAAGTTGACCTAAAATTACAAATTACAAATTAAATATGACCGAGCAAATTCTGCCTTCTTCACATTTTCACCCTTCCCAATTTTCACATTTCCAATCAGCTAATCACCAAATCATCACATCATCACATCAATTTTTGATCCGATCCTTAAATACTTTCTCGAACTTCTCCAATTTTGGTTGAATTACAGCGCGACAATAGGGTTCGCTTTTATGAAGCCGGTAGTATTCCTGATGATAATCTTCTGCCACATAGAACTTTGTTTCAGGCTCCACTTTGGTAACGATCGGATGGTCGAAGACTTTGGCTTTATTGAGGGCATCGATCAGCGTCCGGGCAATCTCCTGTTGCTGCTTGTTATGAAAGAATATAGCCGAGCGATACTGGCTTCCAACGTCAGCCCCCTGTCTGTTAAGTGTGGTCGGATCATGCACAGTAAAGAACACTTTCAAAATTTCTTCGCAGGAGGTCTGATGTGGATCGAATATGATTTGTACAACCTCCGCATGGCCGGTCTCTCCGCTGCAAACTTCCCGGTAGGAAGGATGGGCCAAATGACCTCCGGCATAACCTGAAGTCACCTTCTCAACCCCTTTTAAACTCTTATAGATCGCCTCAATGCACCAAAAACAACCCCCTCCAAGAGTTATGGTATCTCTTTCAGCTACAATGGATGTAGCTTTTACTCCATCTGGTTCAAACTCAAGGGCAACCGAATTCATACAATAGCGCTTCCCGGTAGGTGCCGGGCCATCATTGAAAAGATGCCCCAAATGACTACCACAGCGACCACACAAGGCCTCCGTTCTGTGCATGCCAAAACTATTGTCCTCATGAAATGTAACACTCTTAGGATCAATTTGTTCAAAAAAACTAGGCCAACCGCATTCACTGGCGAATTTTGCATCCGACCGAAACAACCTAAAGCCACAGGCAGCACAATAATAGGTGCCCTTTCCGGTAAAGTCCCAATATTTACCGGTAAAAGAACGTTCAGTGGCTTTGTTGCGGGAAACTTCATACAAATCATGTGGCAGCACCCTTTTCCACTCAGCATTAGAAACGTTCAATTTGGTTTGATCTGTTCGCGAATAATATGGATTACCCGACTTTTTATCATTTGCATTGTCCATTTTGTTTTGTTTTGAAGAGGTGGTTGAAGTACCTTCCCCTGAAAGAGAGGGGAATAATTCAGATGAAAAACCATTGCTGGTCAAAAAGAGAGCCTGACCCAACAATAAAAGCATTGATTGAAATAAAATTTTCCTGTACATAATGTCTGTTGACTATATGGACTTTCTACGTGAAAATAACAGTCAGGTTTTGATACATGAACACCTTTGTGATTTTTTAACGGAGGGAAGGAGAATTGAGTTCTTTCTGACAAGTACTTTCCTGCCACAAAGACATCAAGGCACGAAGGCTCACTAAGAGTTATAAAGCTGATATTTAATTCTTTGTGAACCTTAGTGATTTAGTGACTTAGTGGCCTTCTTTATTTTTTGGCTTTTCTGAGTGGACTCAAAATTTTAGAACCGAAGAAATCCTTTCTTCTTCGTTCCTTGCTTGAATAGTACTATGTCTGCTTTTTCACTGGTAATCAAGCAACCTGTAGAAATTTTATCGAACCAGGGAAGAATCTTTTGAGTAAAGCTTTCAATTTTTGATGATTCATCAACAATCTCAATAACAACCGGCAATTTCTCAGTAATCTCCCAAAATCTTGTGGAACGGACAACGCTGCTTGATCCAAATCCCATGACCCCTTTCAGTACGGTTGCACCGGTTAGGCCATATCGCTTCGCGGCAAAGACAAGGGTTTCGTACAACAATGTATGTTTGAATTTATCGGTCGAACTGACGTAAATTCTTAATCTTCTGGCTTCTGAATTCGTCTCCATATCTAGAGTAATTTAGTGAGGGCATTTCCAAAAAATACGGCTACCAATCCCAGAAAAACGCTCAATCCGGTGTAAAGCGCGAAATAAAAGAAATTCCCGTCTCTCAGCAAGGTCATGTTCTCATTTGCAAAAGTCGAGAAGGTTGTAAATCCTCCGCAGAATCCGACGGTCAGAAAAATTCGCCATTCATCGGAGAGGATATTTGTTCTTTCAGATATGCCGAAAATAAATCCGATCATTAAACAACCCAACAAATTTACCGCCATGGTCCCAAATGGAAATGACGATACAAAACTATTCTGCACCGCTCTTGCGGTAAGATATCTCGCAATTCCTCCGAGGAAACTACCGGAACCTATGATAAACAACGTCTTAAGCATATGCGAAGATAGGCAAAAAGTTATGAGTTATGAATTAAATTCTGCTTGAAGCATAAGTACTTTAGTCACTTTAGTCACTTTAGTCACTTTTTATCAACCCAAGAAACAACTCCATCCCCCTTCTTTTGGAGTCATCGAGGTGATAAAAAATATTCTCTTTAAAATATTCCTCGAAAGGATAATCCGGATATTGCTGAATATATTCAGTGATAACTTCAGGAATATGCACAATTCCATCCTCAAGGGCTTCCTCAAATTTCAGCACAAAGTCCCTGTCAATCTGCCTGTTGGCTACCCAGCAGGCAAAAACAAAATCAAATCCGGTGTGGGCTTTCCAGGCATCACCTAAATCATACACATAGGGAAATTTCTTTTCAGCTTCAAATACCCTGTCACCGATGATTACTCCGGCAGTTGTACCCTTGATATCTTGCTGAATATAATCGACTCCGCCATTTTGCCAGTTCGGACCAATTTTCCAGTAATCCCTTGCCAGGATCCGGACCAACCGAACAGATGTTCTTGATTGATAATCCAATACAATAGTTTCAATCTCTTCCATAGGCACACTGCTGACCAATACAACTGTTCTCACTTTACCAGAGCAAGAGATACAATAGTCGGTTATGATGTTGGCCCCTGGAATTGAAGATATCTCCGTTACCGGGATAATTCCAATGTCAACGGTTCCTGCTTTTAGCTTATCGGCACAGACAGATGGGACATCCAGTGAAAGCTCAACAGCGTCAAGGATAGAAGAGTGTTGAAGCCCGAACAGAAAAGGCTTGGTATTCAGGTAGGTAATGGCAGATATCTTAATTTTGCCCATGATTTTTCTTTAGCCTGCAAATTTACGAAAGTTTGGCAGCTGATTCTCCTATTTGACGGGCAAAAAATGAACTTCCGTAACACCAAGGAAAATGTTACTTTTGTAGTTGAATTGTAAAAAAGTTTTATGATGGAATTGCAGATGTTAACAGCCATCTCGCCTGTCGATGGACGTTACCGCGACAAAGTAGCCGGGCTTGGTGATTATTTTTCGGAATTCGCACTGATAAAATACAGGCTTTTTGTTGAAATTGAATACTTTATAGCCCTGACAGAGATTCCGCTTCCCCAATTGTCCGACTGCCCGGAACAAACAAAAACAGGGCTCAGGAATCTGCACCATCAATTTTCTCTTGAAGATGCAAACCGCATCAAGGAGATCGAAAAAATCACCAACCATGATGTGAAAGCAGTCGAATATTTTTTGAAGGAAAAATTTGATCTGCTCGGATTGGACCCTTTCAAGGAATTTATCCACTTTGGCCTTACTTCCCAGGACATCAACAACACAGCCGTACCCCTTTCCATTCAGGATGCTCTTGAAGAAGTTTATCTCCCTGCGATGAAGGAATTGGTGGCTAAGCTGGTCGAACTCTCCAACAACTGGGGAAATATCCCAATGCTTGCAAAAACCCATGGACAGCCGGCTTCACCTACCATTTTGGGAAAGGAGATCAAGGTCTTTATCGAACGATTGGAAGTTCAGCTGAACCAACTGGTTTCTATCCCCTGCTATGCGAAGTTTGGCGGGGCTACCGGGAATTTTAATGCACACCATGTGGCCTACCCTTCGGTCGACTGGGTCGGCTTTTCGAACCGTTTTGTCTCTAACGCACTGAAACTGGAACGGTCGCAAACGACCACTCAGATAGCCCATTACGACAATTATGCATCCATCTTTGATTGTCTGAAAAGAATCAATACCATTCTCATCGATCTGGACAGGGATTTCTGGAGCTACGTCTCCATGAACTACTTCAAACAACAGATCAAAAAGGGAGAGATTGGATCCTCTGCCATGCCGCACAAAGTGAACCCGATCGATTTTGAAAATTCGGAGGGTAACCTGGGGGTCGCCAATGCACTGTTTGAGCATCTTTCGGCCAAATTGCCTATTTCAAGACTTCAGCGCGACCTGACCGATTCGACCGTACTGCGCAACGTTGGCGTACCTTTTGCGCATACCTTGCTATCGATCCAATCGACCATGAAAGGTCTGGGTAAGTTGCTTCTCAACGAAGAGGCGATTAACCGTGATCTGGAAGACAACTGGAGTGTTGTCGCTGAGGCCATTCAGACCATTCTTCGTCGCGAAGCCTATCCAAATCCTTATGAGGCACTAAAAGACCTGACCCGTGTCAACCGCAAGATCGATCAATCTGTTTTTAGGGAATTTATCGACCGGCTGGATATTTCAGACGAACTCAAAGAGGAATTAAGGAGAATTACCCCGCAAAATTTCACAGGTGTTTTTCACCAATAACTTTTCAATCCTGGACCGTAAGGATTCCAACCAGAAGGCATATCCTGCGAAGCTTCCAATAAGTCAACCTATTAAGTTAAAATATTCGGATGAAACGACCATGCGAAAATCTTCCGCACACAGGAGAATGATTATTGGGAGTTCCATCTGGCAAATGAAAAACAAAATTATAAACAGATGAAAGGTCTTTATAATTTATTAAAACGGTTTCTTCCTCCCTACAAAGGGTATATATTACTAAACATTCTGTTCAACCTATTGGGGGCGATTTTTGGAGCATTCCAGTTTGCAGCACTGATACCTATTTTGGGTATCCTGTTTCGTACTCAACCGTTAGTTGCTCAAGCGCCTGCCAGCTGGAGTTTTAATTTTGATAATCTTGTACAAAATATATCCTACATTATAAGTGAAGTAATACAAAATAGTGGAAGGGAACGTGCTCTTATCTATCTTGGCATTTTTATCATTATAATGGTAGTTTTGAAGGTTGGGTTTACCTACTTAGCCTCCTTTGTGATGGTACCTGTGCGTAATGGCGTGGTTTGCGATATTAGGAACCAGATCTACAATAAGATTCTCTCCCTTCCGCTAGGATTCTTTTCCGAAGAGCGAAAAGGCGACATCATTGCACGCACGACCGGCGATGTTCAGGAGGTAGACAACTCTATCCTTAACTCCATAGAGATGATGTTCAAGGATCCCATGATTATAATAATCAATCTTTGTGCGATGATTATAATGTCCTGGTCACTAACACTTTTTGTCTTTGCACTGTTGCCTGTTGTCGGTTATCTCATTGGGAAGGTCGGAAAGAGTCTGAAAAAGCCCTCCATGCTCGGACAAAACAAGATGGGCGAACTACTCTCCACGATAGAGGAGTCTTTGTCGGGTCTGCGCATCATCAAAGCCTTCAATGCCGAAAAGAAGATGAAGACTGTTTTCGCCAAACAGAACAAAGAATATTACCACATCATGAACGGCCTGATGTGGCGCCGTTACCTTGCACATCCAATGAGCGAATTGCTTGGGACAATAGTGATTGTGGTGATATTATGGTATGGAGGGCGTCTGGTGCTTAACAATACAAGCGCTTTGCCTCCTCAGGAATTCATTGCTTACATCGCTTTTTTCTACACCATCATCAATCCGGCAAAATCATTCTCCACAGCCTTGTATTCTGTTCAAAAAGGTCTGGCATCGATGCAAAGGATCGATATGATCTTACTCGCCGAAAACAACATTGTCAACAAACCGGATGCAATTCAGGTAAAGGAGTTTAATAAAGATATCGAATATCGTGATGTAAGTTTCAAATATATCGATGATGCAGTTCTCAAAAATGTCTCTTTAACCATCGAAAAGGGAAAAACTATCGCACTTGTAGGACAATCCGGTTCGGGAAAATCAACCTTTGTGGATCTGCTCCCACGCTTCTGGGACATTCAATCCGGGAGTATCCTCGTCGACGGCATGGATATCCGCGATTACAAAATCGCCGATTTGCGCGGCCTCATGGGCAACGTAAACCAGGATCCAATCCTGTTTAATGACAACTTTTACAACAACATATCGTTCGGTGTGGAGACTGCCACCATGGAGGAGGTAATTGCAGCGGCAAAAGTGGCCAATGCACACGAATTTATCTCCACTTCACCGGACGGTTACCTGACCAATATAGGCGACAGGGGCGGAAAACTCTCCGGAGGACAACGTCAGCGGATCTCGATTGCCCGGGCAGTGTTGAAAAATCCGCCCATTTTGATTTTGGATGAAGCCACTTCTGCGCTGGATACGGAGTCCGAAAAACTGGTCCAGGAAGCCCTGGAAAATCTTATGATGAACCGTACCTCAATCGTCATCGCTCACAGGCTCTCTACCATCAAGAAGGCAGACCTAATTTGTGTTTTCCACGAAGGAGAGATTGTAGAACGCGGAACACACGATGAACTGTTATCTATCAAACATGGGATCTACAAAAAACTTCATTCCATGCAAAATCTTTGATTAAATTAGGGATAAAAAAAAGGGAGCGGCTGCTCCCTTTTTTTTGTTAGGTTGTCATCGTTACTGTACGGCATCTGTCAATTCGTTGCCAGCTTTGAATTTAACGACTTTTTTACCAGCGATTTTAATGGTAGCACCGGTTTGAGGGTTACGGCCTGTTCGTGCAGGACGATCAGAAACTGAGAAAGATCCAAATCCGACAAGTGCCAGACGATCACCTTGCTTTAAGGCTTCAGTTGTTGTTTTAACAAAAGCTTCGATGGCTTTTTTGGCATCGGCTTTGGTCATTCCTGCTTCTGCAGCGACGGCGTCAATTAATTGCGCTTTGTTCATAACTAATAAGGATAATAAATGGTTAATAATTTAGATTTCCCTTAAAGACATTGCGTTTATCAGTTCAAATCACCAGGTAATAACAAAATTGAAATCAACACAATTACTTCAGGTAGAACCCACATTTGGCCAGATTTAAATAAAAATGATTCAAATGGTTTACTCCGACTAATTTCAACACAATTTTCTAAATATCAAAATTTTCATACACTTTTTATCATAAAACGGAAGATTATTTTTTTTTGGAATTTTTTGCCGAATGGAAAAAAGGTTTACTTTTGCAAACGCAAACCAGGAGAGATGGCAGAGTGGTCGATTGCGGCGGTCTTGAAAACCGTTGTACCGTGAGGTACCGGGGGTTCGAATCCCTCTCTCTCCGCAGATACGGGTGTAGCTCAGTCGGTAGAGCACTGGTCTCCAAAACCAGGTGTCGGGCGTTCGAGTCGCTCCTCCCGTGC
>JALNYZ010000022.1 GCA_023229575.1 Prolixibacteraceae bacterium | reverse complement strand
GTCGTGTTGGCGGGCCAACGACCAACCAAAAACCCAAAAAGAACACCAAAAAGTTGTACACTTTGCTCCGGATTCTATTGTACACTTTACTCCGGATTTCGTTGTACACTATAGTCCGGAATATTCAAACAGGAAGTGTTTGACTTTTGTGGGTTAAACTTCCTGTTCTTTCCCTTTTGATAATATTTCAAACGCCTTAATGTCGAACATTGGATTGGGAAAAGAATACATTGCTACATACAGAACCTAAATATACAATAAAACGATGAAACCACCAAATATATTTATACCTATTATATTCGATTTATAATTCGGTTCCATCTAATACCATTCCCATCATTTGAAAATATGAATGATGAAAGCTTTACCTACAATATTTTCTTCCGGAACAAAACCCCAGTAGCGAATCGTTAGGATTGAAACGGTCACCCATTTTAATTTGAAATTTATGAAGTATGGGTCAATGGTTCTACCAAATGTGCCCATCGACTGTTCGGGAAACGCAATCTGTTCCTGCAGATCGCTGTAGGCCCGCCGGATCAATGAAGCCACCTCAAAACGGGCGGCATCCAGGTTCACCGTTTTCTTGAACGACAAATTAATACGCCCGGAACCTTTCGACGAAACGGAAGAGACCCCCTTAATACCCTTTACAGAACTAAACAGACCCTCGAGTTTTGCCGTAACCTCCTGTTCAATTACCCTAGCAGATGCATCGGGCCATCGGTAACTGACCGACATCCCCGGTAACGAACGTGACGGGGTTAACTGTACATTCAGCAATGGCAACAAGCTCGCCCCTACAATCATCAGCAGAATAAAGATGATCAGGATGGAGAAGGAGGAGAATTTCAAGTCAAATTATTTTTAATCAGTTTATTGTCCTATAATTAATATGTTATGATTTTTCATTTTCTTAAAAACATTCTTATTCTCTTAAAATATAGACTATTAATGGAATAATTAGGACTTGATGTATGAGCAAAATCAACTTTTAAATTATTGGACAATACAAAAAAACAAGGGCTGTCATTTATTGAATTTTTTTCGATTGGCAAATTTAAAACATCACTGTAATTATAACAATCAAATGGAATCTCTTCATTTTTTATATATATAATTAGGTTTTTAATATTATCAAAATTCCCTAGAATAATTATATTATCAATGCCAATAGTATCTGCCAACGTTCTTAAAATTTTCAGATCATTTTCGACACATGTCTGACAAGAGCGATTTGAAAATCGATAAACCAATTTCTGCTTTTTAATAATTGAATTAAGTTTTATTGACGTGTTTTTTAAAGTAATTACAGAGATATTATTAAGCTGGGAATTCTCTGTAAAAAGCTCATTTGAGTCTCTTTTCAATCTTATAATTTTTTCGTACTGTAACAAATTTAATTTATTAGAATATTTTATATAAACATGCTTATCATAATTATACAAAGGGAGAAAGATTAACAAAATGATTGATGTTAAAACTACTAATATAATAAATAGAAAAAGACCATTTACCTTTTTACAGCGTAGGTATATAATAGTGCGTTGTATCGCATTATTGCTTACTGTCGTCATAAATGACCTTATTAAACTTTTCATTGCTGCTCCTTTAAACTAAAAAGAATTATAAATGGATTATCTTGCTCTTTAATATTACGGATCTGAGTATTAAATTTTGTATCAGCAAATTTGAAGTTTTTGACTTCTTCCGGTTCTGAAACAGCAATAAAATTATCTTCGCAAAATATTCCCTTTAGAGTGCATATTGGAAGTATTTTTTTACTGAAAAATTTTTCAGAACAGTAGTTTTCATTTGTAATCTTTGAATGTATAAAAAAGCCAATTCTATTTTTGTAAAAAAAAGAAAAGGCCAAATAATTATCATTTTCGTGAAGATTATCTATTGATGTAATCTTACTGCCATTTCTTGAACTCTTAAAAATATAATTGACACCTTTTGCAATATCTGCTTGATTTACGCCAAATGTTCCAAAATCCAACTGATACAGAATTTTCTCCTTTGTTTTTTCAATTCCATAAATATTATTGTCAAATGGAGCTACAAAAATTACTCTTCTGGTTTTACATATTGGAGACTCTAATACTACTCTAATTAACTCTTTTGATGTTGGTAAAAGTCTGTTAATTGCTTTATTAAATCCATTTGTATATAGAGAATAATTGAAGTAAATTAAATTATTATTATTTTTTGTTTTATCCGAAACTTGAACGTGTGCAAATACCAGCATAGTATCGCGATTTATATATTCTGCATTCATTAATCCAACTGGTTCAAAATGTTTTGTTCGAACGTGAGTGAGATTACTATCTAATTCCATCATATTATAATTAGATTGATCCCATAACTGAATTGTGAGGTTAACGGGATCAATCATGAAGTCCTTAGGATTAACACACTCACCTGGCCCCCTCCCCCTCCTTGTCTTTGCGATGAATTTTCCATTGATATCAAATACAAAAAGTGATTTGCTTATCATTCGGTCAAGTATAAAGAATCGATTTTTGTAGAATATGATTTTTGTAATATCTCCAATCAATGAACTATCTGATGTCTCAAGCTTAATCACAGATCTTACTTTCACGTTAAGATTGTCATTTTCCGTTTTTATATTACAAGTTAAAGTATCATAATTCTTTTGCTCGGTTTTACAAGAAATAAGACCAGTAAAGCAGTAAAATAAGAATAGAATGCCGACAAATTGAATATAATTAAACAAAGTCAGTTTATTTTTCATACTGCATTTGTGAGTTGTTTTAAGAATTAACCATATAAAGAGGCGATTTTATGAAGACATCACAGAAAACACCTCTTATATTGTAGTTAAAAACTTATAATTTTGCTTTTCCTTGTTCATTTACAACATTCTGAGAACAACACCAGTCTTTTCCGTTCACAGTCTCAGTAGTATAATGCAATGAACACCATGTTTGTGAAGTACACAGTTCACCTTCTCCACTTTCACCATCCCAAGCAATTGCAGAACTAATTATTGCAGAAAGCGAAAAATCTCCACCGCTGTCCTCATTAGCGTAATTAATGTTAATGAGCATTAGCGCAGTCAATATCATTCCTCCTATTAAAACTAAAATTTTCTTTTTCATTTTTCCTTTGTTAAAATTTATAACTTATGTTACCACCTGTAATCTTATAACAGGTGAAGAAACCACACTTCCTTTGATACTAATTTCTTTATTTTTGTCACCTCACCTCACTTCCTTTTTAGAAAAGGCGCCGAACAGGAAGCGCTGAACTTTTGTGGGTTTGGCTTCCTGTTCTTTCCTTTCTGTTAATATTTCAATTGCCGTAATGCCGATCAATTCGATTGAAAAAAATATTACTATATACAGAATCTAAATATACAATAAAGCAATGAAACCACCAAATATATTTATACCTATTTTATTTGTTTTATAGTTCGGTTCCATCTAATACCATTCCCATCATTTGAAAATAGAATGACGCAAGCTTTACCCACAATATTTTCTTCCGGTACAAAACCCCAGTAGCGCGAATCGTTCGAGTTGTGGCGGTTATCGCCCATCATAAAATAGTAGTTGTGCCGGAAGGTGTAGGTTGTAGCAGGTTGTCCGTTCATATAAAAATTGCCATTCTTTGATTCCAGTTTAACTTTCTCCAACCTGGTGATGGTCTTACGGTAAACCTGAAAACTAGTTGGTGTGAGGCTGATTGTCATCCCTTTTCGGGGAACAACCACTGGGCCGAAATTATCAATAGTCCAGACCACGTTTCTATTTTTGGGATCAACCCATTGCGTCGAATCGTTTCCCACTATGTTAATGGAAACTGAATCAATACATCCTTTTTGGGTCAATAGTTTAAGTTGCAGCCTGGTTAAATTCATCCTGATCTTTTCATTGGTCTGCCCTGAACTATTCCCCCAGGTTTCAAATTCCAGACTATCAACCATATTTCTGAATTTAGCTCTATTGGCTACTTTCATTTGGTATGGCTGCTTCGCATGGTCTGAAAAAGGTATTGCCTTCCTATTTGCAAAAACTACGCCGTCGATAATTTTCAGCGTATCGCCCGGTATCCCTACGCATCGTTTTATAAAATAGTTGTCCCTTTTCCCCCACAGCGGGTGGATAAAAACAACCACATCCCCATGCTTGACGGACGAAAAACCACGTAACCTGTTGTAACCCCAATAGGCCGAATCAAGATTGGTTGTTTTACCGGCGCCCAGGTACCAAACTAGGTTGATCCAGGGAATTTCGAAGGGCGACTTTGGCATGGCCGGGCCGTAATTAAGCTTACTTACCAGCACCTTGTCGCCAACGAGTAGGGTGTTCTCCATCGAACCGCTTGGAATGGAGAATATCTCGATCATAAACACACGGATCGAAATAGCCAGCAGAAAGATACCGACAATGTAAACCAGCGATGAAATAAAACTATGCTTTCGCAACCAGACAAAAGCTGAAAGGTTTGACCGGAACAACCTATAAAGCAGGATCACGAACAACACACCCAATGTAAGCCAGTAAAGGCCAATGGCTGTGATAAATATCAAAGCGATGATAAATAAGGACAACTGAATCTTTCGGATCATAATTCAATGATGTATAGTTAACGTAATTCTTTGTGTTTCCTTTGTGCTATCCTTTGGTACCTTTGTGGTTAAGCATTTAAATTTCACCACTAAGGACTCAAAGGTTCTCACAAAGGACTCAAGGGGTATAATCATAAACGATATTTGTTAGTAATCCACTTTTTTAAAGATACTCAACTTCACCATATATTTCTAACGTAACCGGCGAACCGGTCCCGTTGTAAATTACCTCCACAGTCTTGTGGAATACACCCGGAAAGGCCGCGTCGTACCTGATCTTCAGCAATCCCTTCTCCCCCGGAAGAATTGGTTTTTGAGGCCACTCGGGCACAGTGCAGCCACAGGAGGTTTTTACATCAGATATCACCAATGCCGATTTTCCCGTATTCGAGAATTCAAAAGTACAAGCTGCCTCTTTTTTAAAAGGTACCATCCCAAAATCATGCTTTGTTATGGCAAAACCGATAGACGCATCGTTGCGCACGACGGGGGTAGCGCATGCGCCAAACAGGATCAATAGTACGATAGAATAAAATTTGTTCATTGCGGTTGAAAAATGTTTGAGTGTTTGACGCTTCGCTGTTTGAAAAAGTTTGAATGTTTGAGGCTTCGCTGTTTGAAAAAGGTTTGAATGTTTGAAGCTTCGCGTTTGAGCGTTTGAGGCTTCGCTGTTTGAAGGTTCGAATATTTGCGTCCGAAACGTTCAAACTTTCAAACACTCAAACATTCAAATTTTTATAGTATCAGACTTTGTCGCCTTTCTTTAGATAATAAAAACACAACGGCACAAAATACAAGCTAACCAGCGTTCCCAGTATCATGCTTCCGATTACGGCCAAGGCAAGTGGCTTTTGCAGATCGGCCCCAAGGCCGGGAGTAAATAAAATGGGAAGCAATGCTAGGATAGCGGTCAGGCTGGTCATGATAATGGAGAGCAACCGCCGGTGTCCGGATTCGACGATTGCCCGCATCAACGGCATGCCTTCATTATACAGTTTATTCATGGTATCCACTTTGAGGATCGAATCGTTGATCACGATCCCGCTCATCACCACAATGCCGATCAGCGACATCAAGTTAATCCCGGTGCCGCCCAACTTCAGGGCGATAAACGCGCCAAAAATATCAATTGGCACTTCCAAGAGTACCAACAATGGGAGTGTCAACGATTCAAACTGCGAGGTCAGGATAAAGTAGAGCAGGGCAAACCCTATCAGCAGGATAATGGTCAGCTCTTTCATCAAAGCTTTGTTCGAAAAGATATTTCCACTAAAGCCCACCTCAAACAATCGCTCCTGCCGTACGACAGTCCCCACTTTTTCAGTTATTTCACCCAACTTTTCAGGTGCAATATCAAAGTTTACCGGAAAATATTCACCTTCCTTTCCGGCAACGATCAGTTTCAAATCTTCCCCTTTGCTCTCCGAAACAAGATCGCGAACCGGTATCAGCTCGTTTTTCTTGCTCCGAATAAACAGCTCATTGATCACAGACCGGATATCGCTAGCTTTGCCACCCACAACAACCGGGACAAAATCCTGGTTGTCGGAAATCAGGAACACCTGGTTTTCGTTGAACGCGCTTTTCAAACGGCCATAAACATCGTCGAACGAAACATCATACAGCATCAGCTTTACTGGGTCGGTATGCAGGATGGTATATTCCGACAAAGGGATCCCTTCGATGGGTTGCCCGGGCAAAGCAGACCGGATTTTGTTTAGCGTATTTTGCAGGTATGCCACTTTGTTCGGGCCATAATCGTTGACAGCCCTTAGCCTTGCTGTCAGCGGCCTTTCGTCCGAAGAAAAAATCATATTGAAAATATTGTCTACCTCGCGCTCCTGGACAATGCTTCGCGGAAAATTCTTCCTCAGGTACACTTCTACTGCCCTCTGGGTACTATCCAACTGGGATGGACGTTTTATCTTTAAATATATCAGCGCTTCTGCCGAGGAGGCGACGCTGTTTTTATCCATCACAAATTTCTGCTCCCCAACCATGCAGGTATTCTGCTCCAATTGGCCCTGCAAATGGTCAATCAGTTGCAATGTCCTGCGTTTGTTCTCGCTCACATGAATGTGTTCGTTCCAGTCGACTGCAAGCATTAACTCGTCTTTTTCGATGGCCGGAAGGCGGGTTTTTTCCAAAAATGGGTACATGATACAACTTCCTGCCAGACAGGCAATAACCAGGACCGTGGCCAAAACCTGATTGCGCATCACGAACCGGAAACCCGACATATAGAGCACTTCGAAGTTCAGCAGGTTAATCCGTTTCATAAATTTCAACTGACTGGCGCCCTCCTTGCTGCGGTAGATCAAACGATAATAAACGGGCAATATCGTGACCGAAACGCCCAGCGAAACAAGTAACCCGATCGTCACTGCCATCGCCTGGTCGTAAAACATCGCCCCCGCGATGCCGCTGATGAAAATCAAGGGGATAAACACCGCGCAGTTGGTCAATGCGGAACTCAGGAGCGGGGCGAAAATTTCGTTGGTACCAGAGGCACAGGCGGAGTCGAGGATGGAGAGGGAGGCGCGCTTTGTTTCTGTTGTTTCTGTTGTTGATTGAGTTTCTGTTGTTTGAGGGTTGGAGAGTTTCTCGGTTGCATAAGCTTGGGCTTGTTTTTGCTGAAGTATGCGTTTGCGGTGCTGGGTGATGTTGTCGATGACGATAATCGAATTGTCGACCGTCATTCCTACCCCCAAAATGATACCCGATAATGAGACGATATTCATCGAAATATGCAAAATATAAAAGAACAACATCGATACAACCAGCGAAGTCGGAATAGTAATCCCAACGAGCCATGGCGCCCTGTAATCTTTCATAAAAAGGAACATGACAATAAAGGCGAGCAGGGCGCCCCACAATAAATCCTGATAGAGGTTCCCGATCGAGAAGTCGAGCAAAGTGGTTTGGTTCCGTGTTATGTCGAACCGGATATCGGGATAATCTTTTTCAAAACGGCCAATCAGATCGTTCAGCTTCGATTTCAGCTCCGACATACGGGCATCGCTTTGTTTAATAACGGCAAATACCACCGCATCCTTTCCATTGTGCAGTACCATCCCTTTCTGCTTTTGGGGATGTTCGATCACCGTGGCCACATCTTTCAGCTGCAACAAACGCTCCTTTACCTTAAAGTAGACGTTCTCAATATCCTTTTTATTTTGCAGGGTCGACGAGAACCGGATACTGTATTGGTATTGCCCGTCGCGGATCAACAAATTCCCCAATTTAATGTTGCTGTTCCTGATGCTGTTTTCGAGGGTTGTCAGGGTGATCCCGAGCGATTCAAGTTTTTGGTTATCGGGTAGGATCAGCAATTCAGGGCTCACGGTCCCGCTGATATCTACCATGGCGACCTCGGGCAATTGTTCGATGCGTTTTGATATCACGTTCGTTGCGAAACGGCTCAGGTTGACGAATTGTTGGGAGACGGGGTAAAGACCAGAGGCTTCGCCGTTTGGCGCTGCGCGGTTTGTGGCTTCGCCGTTTGAAATGTTTGACGCTGCGCTGTTTGAGGGCTGCGCCGTTTGAGGGTTTGAGGCTTCGCCGTTTGAAATGTTTTGGGGGTTGGAGGATTTGAGGGTGAGGTTGAGGTAGAAAACGGGGATGTCGGTGGCATTGGCTTTGATCACTTTGGGGCGGAGGATGTTGCGGGGAAGGTTGTTCATGGCACGGTCAATCTTCTCATTCACTTCAATAAAAGCATAATCGATAGAGGTGCCGTATTCGAATTTCAGGTGGATAACGCCGTTTTCGTTGCGGCATTCGCTCGTAATATCCGCAAGATGAGCCACCTGCATCAGTTGCCGGCGAATGGGCTGAACGACTGTATTTTCCAGTTCCCTGGCCGTGGTGTTCGCATCGCTCACCTGTACAGTTATCTCCGGAATATCGATATCCGGCATAAGCGATACGGGAATAAAATTCATGGCAAAAACACCAAGCACCAATATGGCGATGAATGACATGGTGACAGCTATGGGGCGACGGATAAGGAAGTTGATCATGGGGGTGTAGTTAGAAAATGTTTGAATGTTTGAGCGTTTGAATCCCAAAAGGTTTGATTGTTTAATGGTTTCGTATGCAAAGCTTCAAACCATTCAAACAAGTTATGCACTGAAATTTATTGATTCTGTCTAAATATTGCATTTTCATACAAAGTCAATATTTCTTTTGATTTAAGTGGATTGCCAACAACAATTACCTTACCAGTGCTATCAATAAGCATCGTATTTAACAGGTAATCGTCTGGGATTTTATTTTTTAATACAAAGTCATTTTTATAATCATAAACAACAGGATACTTAAAGCTTATTTCGCCTTTATTCATTAATTCAAATCTTGCATAATTTTCAGCATGAATAAAAAATAAAAATCTTATTTTTTCTTTGGGCCATTTATTGACTACTGATTCCCATTCCTTCAATTGACTCACACATACATGACAATCTCCATTTATTGATGTTACTACCCTTAACATTAAGCAATGAACAAATTTCTTTGAATTTGAAAGTGAATAAGTACTATCCACATCTAAAGATTGAACGGTAAAAGAGTCAGGAAGGTAGATTAATTCACCTTTTTTTTCTTTCAGGAAGGTTTTAATATGCTTGGTTCTTGAGTCAGAACACGCAAACACACCAAACAGGATAAATAATATAGCTATTTTTTTCATAGTTAATTAATCTTTAGGTGGCATGTCAATTTTAACAAGTTTATATTCTTTACCGATTAAGGCTATACTATAAAGCGTTGAATCATTTGTACTTGTAAACGCATATGGTATAAATGGAATATCATATCTATTTTGAGGATTACCATCCCAGTCAAAAGTCAGGATGCTCCATTGAGATTTATTGTCTTCGTCCTTTATTTTATAACAAGCAAATATTCGATTGTCTGAACCTGCAAGCATTGCGGTAAAACGATTTAATGTGCCTCTAACACTAGGTACTGGAATATTTCTCGACATTTTCCATTCATTATGGATAAAAATTCTCCTTTCGATTAATTTGAGCTCATTATTTGTCAAATCCATAACATCAATAATGTGATGGGAAGCTTTAAATGCCACGAACCTGTTTGAATTTGGTTTTCTGACTATATGGCTGTAGTAAGCACGCTGCTTTGCTTGTGCAGATAGTTTATCTTTGGTGATTGAGGGATAATCAATACATGAATAAAGGGTATCTTTCGATAGATCAACAACTCCAAAGTTTTTATCAAATGGGTAATTTCCATTTGTCACAAAGATTGAATCGTTGAATGGGAAAACATTATTGATTGCCGGTATATTAGATTTTTTGTAACAAAATACAGTGTCATTTTCAACCCTGAAAAACGAAACTTTCTTCACCATCCTATCGAAGACTACAAAAGATGTATCTGTTAATGGGGCTAAACCATAGCCATCAATAAAATCATTTGGTCCATGACCTTGATTTCCAAATTGAAAACTTTTACCTGACTCAAGGTTAAAAAGTGTAAATATTTTGTTCCCCTTGTAATCAGCAACAATAAGCATATTTTTAATCATTAACATGCGAATTGGATAATACATAATGAAATTAGGTAGATTTTCTATAACTGAATAAGGAACCTTACCTTTATCACTGAAATTATCAATAAAAGGCACTTCCTTTTTTTTACATCCTACTAATGACAATATTAGCAGGATAACAAAATATTTTATTCTCATTTTTTAAAATTATACAGGGAAGAAATGACCTTCCCTGTAATTAATAAACTCAACAAGGTCCATTACATGTAATGACGTGCTCCTCAATATAACCTGCTCCATAACCTTGACACTGAGTTGAACCGGTATAACCAGAATTATTTCCCCCACAAGATGTGTCATCATAATTATAGCTCCAGCATCCAGACTCATCTCCTGGACAAGATTTGCATTTGCATGTAAGTGTTCCACCTCCGCCACCTCCACCACCTTCTCCATCAGCCAAAGCAATTTTTATTAAAGCATTCAAGTTTAAATCATTGCTTCCATTTCTGTCAATTGACAGAAAGCTTATCGAAATAAGAGCAGCAAAGATTAGGAATACACATACAATTTTAATTTTCGATTTCATTTTGTGCCATTTTTAAATTTATGATAAGTATTTCCAAATACTAACGATTCACTTCAATTTCAAATGGCGGACCTCTTCTATATCTCAGGTTAAATGTTAATCTGGAAAATATATTCATTTTATTTCTATTTCTTTAATTTACTAATAAACAAAACATTGCAATTGTCTGTTTTAATCTTATTGTTTAGTTTTATAAGCTTATTTTTGCCGATTTCTTCTAGGGTGTCAATATTTAGTTTCGTTATTTCTTCCCTGAGCTTGGCTGTGCTATAATTAAATGTAAGATAGCCGTCATTGTTATTTATATACTGCCATCCGCTAAACATGCTTTCATAATTCATGCCCAGCCCTCCCCAGAAATCATTGACAATTTTGTTTAGAAAATAAGCCTGCTCGCCATGCTTGTCAACAATAAAGTATTTATTAGTGCCATAATGCAAACTAAAAAGATTATACCTATCACTTACAAAAAACAACCGCTTATGTAGTAGCTTATTATTTGTTAATAATCTGGTTTCTGCCACAGCCAGGAGTTCCGGCGAATTTTTGATTCGCTTATTAAGATCAATGGAATTTTTTGGTGAAAAACAACGTAGGAATGGGGAGAAAGTTTTATTTTTCGGATTATAGTAATAAGACGTGTCATTTGCTGATGAAAAACTTAATATAATGGTATTGCCCCACATTAATATTTTTCCCGAACTGTTGCTTATTTTGTTAAGGAGATTATTACTAACCCTGCCGTGCAAGTATTCCGCTTTGGGGGCATATATGGGCTGGATAAGCGCCCAAATGTTTTGGTTGTTTTCAAATGTTGCAAATATTTTATCGCCATCAATAAGAACGAAATCCCATATATATTCCGTTGCTTTGGGAATATAGATAACATTGTTATCATGTAAATTAAAAATCAACAGTTTTAAACCAGCAACTAATAAGTAAAACTTATCATTTTCATCGTCAATTTGTGCGTATAATCCCCATAGTAAATTTTTTACTTTATCAGAAGAAAAAAGCCGTTTGATGAATTTTCCATCCCTGCTATAAAGTAAAGCTGGTCTTGTCCATGGCATTACAATAATATATTTATCAGATACAAATGTCCGTTGGATATTATAGTCTTCATCCTCCAAAGAAGGGTCATTTGATAGCACAACAATTTCACTGTATTCTGCAACTTCACTCAATTTCAGATTATATGTGTTTTTTATCTTGTCAATATTGCATGAAACAAAATCGTGTCCATCAACCTCTGATATTTTTATTGGGGAATTATTATTACAAGCTAATATTCCAACAAAAAGTGCTAAAAAAGATATTATTTTGCATGGATGGTTCATCTTCTTCCAATTTTGCGCATATCATCGTTTGTATTTGTTTCCTTTAAGTTGATACTGACATTTACCGATATTTCCCTTGCTATTTGCCATGTCTCCAAATCTTCAAACGGCGAAGTGTCAAACATTCAAACATTTCAAACCTTCAAACCTTTTCAAACGCGAAGCTTCAAACTTCTTCAAACAGCAAAGCTACTTCAGCTCAACCTTACTCTCATGCGCCAAATTCAAATTCCCGGAGACGATAACCGTATCGCCGGGCGTGAGCGTTGCCCCTTTGTCGGGATTGGCGATCACCGAATAGGAGGTGGTGTTTTCGGCCAGGGTTTGGATGTAGGTCCAGAATGCCACCCCGTTTTTGGTGTATTTGAACAACACTTCCTGGTTGTCGCGCAACAAAACGGCCGACTTGGGAACCACCAACTGATCGAGGAGCTCTTTTTCTACGATCACCTTAACGTTCATCCCGTCGATCAATCCGCCGGGGTTTTTCACCAGCGCTTTTACAAGGATCATCCCATTTTCATCAACGACCGGGTTGATTTCTGAAATCCTTCCCAGACAAATTTTCCGGCTAGAGAAAGGGATCAACTGCACTTCGTCGTTCAGCCGGATATCGCCAACTTCGCTCTCTACCACGCGAAATTTTACTTCAAATTCTGAGTTATCGATCAACGTACAGAAGGTGGTGCCTGCATCTACCCGGTCGTATCGCTTTTTTTCAATGTTGGCCAATACCCCTCCAAACGGGGCAACAAGTTGCGCCGACTCGAAGTTGAATTTTGCTGTTTTAAAGCTTTGGCAAGCCTCGGCATACCCCGACTTCACAAAGGCTATCTCATATATTTTGGGTGGGATTTTGCTGGTGTCCAAAGTTGTATATCCCTGCCCTATCAAGAGGTTCTGCATATCCATCCTGTTCCGTTTCAACTGGATCTCGGCGTTGCCCAACTGCTGGCTGAAAGTAAATGGCGCTAAAGCGGCAATTACCTGTCCGGCATTTACATGGTCGCCATTTTTGAACGACAGTTTTTCAAGTTGTTCCCCCACCCTAAACTGTAGGTTGGTTTTTCGCAGGGCGACCAGTTTCCCGTTGTTTACCAGCTCTTTCCGGAACGGGCCTTTTTGCAAAACAATCACGGTTACGGGATTTTTCTGCTCGGTATATTGGCGCTTTTCTGAATTGGCGGAATTTTCGGTGGTTTTTGAACCACAGGCAAATAGTAAGCAGATCAGTAAAGGGAATGCAATGTATTTCATTGATTTATTATAAGTTATAGATATCCGCTGAGCGGCCATGTTTATTGTAGATGCGTCAAAACACAAATTTGCGGTTTACATTTTAGCCTATTACATACTGGTCTATTATAATTGAAGATCGAATTAAATATCTTAAAATTCAGACGACTTAACGTCTTCAACAATACCTGAAATAGATATTAATATAGGTGAATCAGAACCATTATAATAGACATAAATCACTTCTGAAAGAACAGAAGGGTGTTCTGAATAATAAACAACTTTAATTTCACCAGAGTCGTTTTTTGCAATCGGTACGTGTGGCCAATCTACACGGACACAGCTACAAGACGGACTAACTTTATTTATATTCAAAGTATTCATCCCTTTGTTTAGGAATTTAATGAGGCATGTAGCGCTGTCTTTGGTTCTAATTGTTTGAAGATCATAAGCTAAATGCTCAAATTCTATTTTTGCTGAATTGCTTCTCTTTTTTACTCCATTGCAGGAAAAAACAAATGTGATAAATATTATCAAAATCAAAATTCTCATTTTAATTTATTGGTATAAGCGTTTAGACCGCCCTAATTTTTAGAAATGCTACCTTCGTAGCATGAATGAACGAAGTAAATTTATAGGAGTGAACTCGATTAAGTTCTATGAGACATTTTCGACTGAAGAGCAGTGTTATCAATACTTGGCTGATGTCAAGTGGAAAGATAAAGGCTATCATTGTAGAAAGTGCGGTCATATCAAATATTATAAAGGAGTCAAGCCATTTTCAAGAAGATGTATGAAATGCAAGTACGATGAAAGCCCAACAGCTGGAACTATGTTCGACAAGTGTAAATTTTCTTTACATCTGGCTTTCCACATTGCATTCAAGATAAGTACCAAAAAGAAAGGCATGTCTTCATTAGAATTATCCCAGGAATTTGAGCTACGTCAAATGACCTGTTGGGAATTTAAATGGAAGATTCAACAAGCCATGCAAAGCAGTAAACTACATCCAATCAACGGTATAGTCCATGTAGATGAATTCTATATCGGTGGAGAGGAAGAAAGTAAACGAGGCCGAAGTAAAGGCGATAAGAAGCTTGTCATAGTCGCACTTGAATTAGTCGAAGGCGGTGTTGGACGAGCTTATGCTCAATGTATCAGCAATGCATCTGCTTCCTCTTTCAGGCCATTCTTTGAAACGTATATCAGCAAAGATGCAAAAATCATTACTGATGAATGGAAAGGATATATACCTCTAAAAAAAGACTATCCAAAATTAGAACAACTCAAATCTGAAAATGGGAAGAGCTTTCAGGATATCCATATCCACATTATGAACCTGAAAGGATGGCTAAGAGGGATACATCATCATTGCAGCAGAGAAAGACTTCAAGGATACCTTGATGAGTACCATTTCAGGTACAATAGACGATCTAAAATGGATACGATTTTTGATTCGCTCATAAATAAAATGGTTATTAATAATCCTATACGTTTACAATCAATAAATTAACATGGGCGGCCTATGCGCTTATACCAATTAATTTATAAGTTTATTCTATTTACCTATATTGCACAACAAACACTCCATTTTTTCCTTCTTTTCCGTATTTTTTAACTGCAATTGAATCAGTTATTATGTTTATCATTTTAACTTTTGACCAATTAATAGAGTCTTTGTATTCCTTTTTTGTCCACAGTTTCTGTGTTTTATTATCAATGATTACAAGTATTTTTTTTTCGTCTAGTGTTTTACTATTTTGGCGAAAACTGCAGACAAAGAAAAAAAACATAATGTATAATGCCCGAAATAGTGTTTTTTCAATCATGTTTGTAAGTTTTAATTGTTTGTACATATAACTCTCGAAGTTTAATATTGTTAATAGGGTTACCAATAAGTATTACATTGTTTGAATGATCCAACAACATTGTATGAAAAATTTCATTTTTATGCAGGTTATTAAGCTTCCTAAATTGATCATTTTGGTCAAATAATACCGGATAGTTTAAATGCAATTCTTTTCTATTTAAATCATTATAAATTATTGTGTCAGAAATGTAAACATAAATATAAAATGATACTTTATGTTCTTTCGAAACATCATTAACAAAAGCTGACCAATTCTTTAATTGCACTAAACAAGGATAACAATCGCCATTTATCCTTGTAACTAATTTAAAACGATCATTTGAAACAATATTACCATAATTCGTTTTTAACTCGGGCAATATTATTTGCCTCCCATTCCAATTCTTTACAATATTCTCATATTTGGCATTGGTGGATTTGTTGCAGTTGTAACCAATGGTTACTATGCTGATAAAGAAAAACATAATACAAAAGTTCGAAATATGTGGAATTCTGATTCGCCACTGTCTTAATTTACTCCATAACTGCATTATAACAATATTCTTTTGCATTGGAAAATGTTGATATTATCATTAGTTTTGTGGAAGTTGGTAAGTAACGATTTCTGGTTCTCCTGAAATAGGATTTGTGCAATAACCATAGATTTTCATTTGCTTAACATCTAAAGCAAAACTTTTAAGATATCTATCCAGAATAAAATTTACCACAGGATTTCCATCCCAATCATAAACCAGTAAATTATTACCTGCATAATACTCATTCCCATACTCTTTCATTGATCTTCCCGAATAAATCAGATATACGTATGTATCCGTGGATGTAATTGAATGAAATCCATAAGGTTGAGTAGAAAGAAATGCTGCACTGTTATGAATTACCTTATATTCAGGAAAGAAATAAATTTTTCTGAATATTCGTTTAATATCTGTTTGCTGTATTTCACATATTTCAAATATACGTCTTGTAGCATTAGCAAATTTTTTTCGATCTGGTTTAATACTAATTTCTCCCTGGAAAGCTGTTCCTTTAATTCTGTTTGATTCTCCTTTATGATTTTCATCATAAGGGTAGTCAAGAAAAAAATTGGTGTTTTTTGAATTCAGATTATACAAAGCGTATTGACCATTTGCGAAAAATCCAGTACATAATAACATACTATCGCTTAATAAATATGATTTTGTCGCAAAAGACTCATCTGCTGTTAATTCTACATTTTTCTTACAGTAAAATTGGTAATTTTTATTTCGAATTTCATTTAATGAAAAATATATTAGTTCTCTTTTATCTTCATCAAATAAGGTGAAATAGTCTGAATTGTAATAATTAAGAATTCGCGGAAAGAGCATTTCATTGGGTCCTCTTCCTTTATCTATAAAATTGCTTAATAGTTTTCCTGTTCGTTTATTGTATAATTTGAATATTTTTTTACTAAATATTTCGTCTGAGATTAATAAAGAATCAATTACCAACATATCAACAATCTCTCCAATATCGGAACTTTTAATTGATGAATTCTCCATTTTTAGTTGCATTGTTTTAGAAAAGTCCGCTAAAATTGGATCTTTGGTTGTCGCTGAATTACAGCCCAATTGCATTAATAGTAAACAATAATAAAAATGTTTGTAGTTCATGAAATTACTATTTGAGTTATTTAAAGTTAAGTAATCTAAATACAGAAAATTTAAGCAATCTAAAAACAGGCATATAATATGACTTAACATATTATATGCCCAATTTAGTACTTAACCACTTATCTGAGCGTATAAGTTCCTGCTACAGATGTATAAAGATCTATTACACAACAGGTATTGGTCCAAGGAAAGCAGCATGTAGCATACCAACTACCATTTAATTCAACATCAAAACAGGCTAATGCCTCTAAATTTTTCAATTGTATATCACTTCCATTTTTTTGGTTTGCATTTATATTTATGTTTGAAAATAAAACGGCTACAAATGTGATACCTATCAATACTGAAATTATTTTTTTCATTTTATTAATCATTAAATTATTATAGAATATACCTCATGAATAAAATGTACTTATTAAAGCACTTAAGTATGAAGCCATCATGAGATTCAACTTCTGTATTTCAAACATTGTCTTTATCTTTGTCACATCACCTCGCTTTCTTTTTTAGAAAAGGTGCCGGGCAGGAAGCGGTTGCAACTTGCTGGTTGTGCTTCCTGCCCTTTCCCTTTGGGTTAAAATTTATTTTGAACACTATCTTGTTTTTCAATAATCTTTCTCATCTCCTCCTGAATCTCCTTTACAGCGGTTGATTCAATCTTCACCTCTTTACCAAGCAACTCTTTCGCCGTAGCCACGGACTTTTCGTGTTGCCCGGTTTCATCGTAAAGCTTCGCCAACAGGTATTTCGGATAAAAGCGGCTTGGGTTCATCTGCCAGGCGTGGAGGTAAGCCTGTTCGGCTTGCTCGATTTGTCCGAGTTTTTTATAGCTGTCGCCTAGGGCTGTAAAAACTACTGTGTTGGGGTAGTGCTTTGCTGCCTGTTGCAAGACGTCAACTGCTTCAGGGTGTTTTCCGGCCATCGAAAGCGCTTTACCGTAGTTGGTCAGGAAGTCGCCATTGTTTTTTAAAACCGGATAGGCCTTTTTATAATCGTCCAGACAATCCTTGTAGAGGCCGAGGTTGTAAAGATCGAACGCATTTTTCCAATCGGAACAGGCAGTTTGAATAAGATGTATTTGTTCTGTTGCCAGCCAAAGCAACCCGATAGTTAGAACTGTTAAAATGGATTTTAAGGCAAATTGCACCGGTTTGGGGAAAATGGTCTGAAACCGCTCCGTGTTCACTTTTCGATCAAATATTCTGGCTGCTATTGCCAGGGCAAAAACAAGACAGATTTTGATGGGCAAAATTTGTGATGGGTAGGAAAACAAACCAAATACCAGAACCGATAAAATTACGGCACGTGAAATAGGCAAAAGGTAGCAATTACGCTTATTTTCTTCAATAAGTATTTGATCAGATTGAATCGGTAAGCTGATATTGTTACTGGTAGTACACCTTTCCTCCGTTTCTTTTGTAAGCCGGATTTTGTCATGTCCAAGAAATACCGACAAGAAAACGGCAACAAGCAACAGAATTCCAATCAGGCCATTCTCTACCATGGATAGGATTGGTTCGTTAAAGGCATAATTGTTGTCACCGGCAACCATGGCATCTTCCGAATCCGGGTTTTGTTCAAAATAGGCTGCCTGATAATCCATGTAGTTGGCCTTGAACTGATCAAAACCATATCCCAAAACCGGCCTCTCTTTGATCATATTCATACTTACCTTCCAAATCAGCATGCGTCCATCGGCGGAGCCCTTTTTCATCAGGTACAATCCTGCTCCGGCAATGGTCAGCACAATGATAGAAAAAACAAGTAGAGATATTTTTTTTGTAAGGGTATCAAAATAGGCTTTAGCCCTTGAATAGAGCCGATACCTTACAGAGATCAGGTAAAATGAAGATACTGCAACTGCCAGCCAGGCGGCGCGGGAGCGTGAAGCTGGCAGTACCAATAGGATCGAAATGATTGTTGCGATGGCGATTAGGTGAATGATACTTTGCCAGAGGGGTGTTTGAATGTTTGACGCTTCGCTGTTTGAAAGGTTTGAAGGGTTTCTATTGTTTCTATTGTTTCTATTGTTTAATAAGTACGACACAACAGAAACCCTTTTAACAACAGAAACAGTAGAAACGTTTAACGCCTTCAAAGCAACAGAAACTCTCTTAACAATAGAAACAACAGAAACAATCAAGGGGTTTGCAGATCCGCCATTCAAACGCTCAAACAATCGAACATTCAAACTCTTATTTAAATACAATCCCAGGGCAATTGGGAAGACAGCAGCCAGATAACCCGCGTAAGGCCCCGGGTTAAAAAAACTGCCGGTCATCTTAAACATCCCGTGGTGCGAAGGGTAATATCCCCACAATTGAAGGTTCCCGTAAACTGCCTGTATAGCGCCGCCTAAGATCACCGCAACAAACAACCAAATCAGGTATTTCCCCTGGATTTGGCGTAATGCAAGATATAAAATGGCCAATCCAAAAAATTCAAACAGACGCGACGAGAGCGGAACATGCTTTAGGGCGCCATTCAATATAGAATAGAGGCACCAGATGGTCAAAAACAGATCCGGTAAACCAATCCGAACATAATTCGTCTTATTGAAAACAAAAGCCTGCAAGAATATCACAGCGCCAAGGGCCATCATCAGGTATAAAAAAACGAATGTTTTACCACTTTGTGTGCCATTCATCAGGGATTCCATGTTTATAGAGGGAACAAACAGGTAAACCATTCCGATGACCAGAAATGATGCAATGGATAATATTTTGTTTGTTAAGGTCAATTTACAGAAATCTTAATAACACAAACCATCGCAAGGCATGGACCATAACCAACCACAACCAGATTCCAATATGCAACCTCCGGCAGTGCAATTTATGCCACCACAAAAATCAGATGAAACATTGCAATTACAAGATTCTGCATTTGTGTTATTAATTGCACCGATTGATTTTAATGAGGATAGTTCGGAATCCAATTGTGATGGATCCGTATAGAGCCGGTAGACCATGAAAGCAATAAAGCGGTTGTCCCAGCCCAATTCATTGATCGAATAATCGATCCACTGGACAGCAAATTGAGCTCGAATGTTTTGATTTTTGGCAATATTCTCTTCCAAAAAGTAATCTTCACCGATGCTTACTATTAACTTCTGTATGTGGGCGCTTTCTGGTCCGGTGAGAGTAAGGTGAATTAAAACATACTGTAGTTTATCGATCCAGGCACTCCTTTTTTTCTGATAGTCCCAGCTATTAAATATGGCCCTTTGTAAAGGATCGTCATAAGTAGCCAACTCCTGAACGGCTATTTTTGATAACCCTTCCCGGTTTTTAACGACGAATTCATTGATGACCGGATCGCAGGAAAATTCCAAACCAGATTGTTGGCATGAAGATACAGAAACGACAATGAATATTACAGCCAAAATTTCTTTCACAGCTTAAATCTCTATGTATAGCAGTACAATATAGAAATTTGATCTGATAATTAAAAATAATTTTTGTTAAAATTTGGCCTTTCTGTAATATTTAAAATAGATGATCACAAAGCAAACACAAATGATCAGAGGAAAGCTATAATCAAAATATAAATAAACAGTATAAAGCTTGCTTCTTAGAGAATTATCCAGACCCATCAAACTTTTGGCAATTGGGAACAAACAGGTGTCTATAATGCCGAAAACCACGGCAGTAAAAAGCAGCAGCAAGGTGTGCCTTGGCTTCAATTTGACATTTTCGATAAATGAGACAGTCTTCTTTTCCAAAAAATAGAGGCTAACGACAAAGAAAATAAACGCGAAATGGGCCCCGATCAGATACTTTGCAACCAAATCAACCGAGTGATAGCCATTGGTTTTCCTTAACAATAATACAATGAAAAGCAGCTTTGATGAGAATCTAATAAAATAATATAAAAGAAAATAGGCAAGTACCCCTGCAAAAATTAACAGGGACCTGCGCAATTGAATGACCTGTTTGTTGCCCTCACCGTAATCTTCCGCCCACTCGAAACTACTTCCCAATCGTTTGGATGCCACCCAAAATGCCTCCTCCTCGTCAAGCCCTGATTCCTGCAGTTCATCCATCAGGTCCAACAAATGGCATTTTAATTCTTCAACATCGGATTCCGTTATAGAGGGTTCTGAGCTCAAATTACTGGCCCAATTGTTGATTTGATCCTCAAGGTTGAATTCGATGGTTTTTTCCATACTAGCCAGTACAATAAGTAGTTAACAAATGAAAATTAAAAATGGATAATGGATAATTGACAATGATATAAAATTCTAAATTAATGAATTTAATGTAGAAATTGATGCAACATTGGATAGAATAGTTGCTAAACTCAAAACCAAAAGACTGTTTGAAATTGGTTTTTTGTCTCTACTGGCTATGTGATATTGTTGGGATAAATTTAGTGACTATTTAAATTTATTTTTTTAACCTTTTCAGCGAGCATTTGCAATCCTATTGATTGTACTAAAACAGAATCTGTATAACCTTATTTTTTTAGGTAACCTTAGTAGAAACAGGACGAGAAGAGATAACCACAACCTTATTACCTTATTAGGCAAATTCTACTTTCATTATTCGTTGTATTCCACCCGAAATCAACATGCAGGCTTCTGGTAGTATCTGTGCGCGGGCGTGAATCCCAGAACTTTCCCTTTTTTCCACTAAGGTTACCTGAAAAAAATAAGGTTTTCAAACCCGTGAATTTTCCTGCGATTAAATACAATCGACTTTGCAGATCGAACCTTAGATAAATTTAAACAGTCTTTTAGGCAACTCTCAACAAGTTGCCTTCTCCGCCCGCCGACGGATCGCAATGATGGTGGGTTATTTTGAGTTGTGAGAATGCAACCGATTGCTTCCCGCTCGTGCCTCGCGGTCGCAATGACGGTCGCTGGATTTTCAGTTGGATGAGGCGAGGGGTGGATGGAAATTAGTAACAAATCATCTTTTATGACCCACCCCTCGCCTCATCCAACCCCCTACGATGTATTCGTCATTGCGAGGAGGAACGACGAAGCAATCCGTTGATATACAGATAAATAATATCTCTATCGATGCGGTAGTTGATAAACGATCGTCGCACAATCCATTTATGACAGTTTATGCAATTCAATCATTGGTAAGAGGAACAGCCTGTCCCTATTTTACGTGGGGAACGAAGCAATCCGTTGATTGTATGTGAATTTTGAGGTAAATTCCCTTTCTATCAACATTACATACCTCCGGCAGACTCTTGATCCAGTGATTTCAGATAGACAAACTGGGGGCAATAAACTTTAAACAGTTTCTGATCATTCTTTATTCCGGGATAACCTTCCAGAGCTTTCCGAATACCGAATGTACCAGTTCCCATTCGTGCATATTTTGCTCCAGTTGCACTTTCCCGTCGGCCAAAATGGTATAATACTTACGGGGCCGTTCCCCTTCCTGGACTTTCCAATAGGATTTTATCATCCCACTGTTTTCGAGTTTCTTTAATACCGGATAGATACTGGCCTCTTTCCATTTGATCTCATCATTTGTCAACTCCTTTACCTTCTGAACGATTTCGTAACCATAATTGTCCCCATTTTTCAGCATGGACAAAATCAATGGCGCAGCCGATGCACCAACCAACTCTTTGGATATACTTTTCATGATTAAAATTTTTTAGATTACAAATATATTGAAGTTAACGATCAACTCCAAATTAAAACATAATCTAAATTTTTGCATGTTTTATTTTTCACAAGATTTCTACCCTCTTGTCACTTTGAGATCAGGTTATCGAGCTTGATGGCTTTTGAAATCACTTCATTATCAATTATTTCATTGAAATCACAAATAGATACCAAAACTTCTTTGATTCCTCTTTTATAAATTGAGGCGAACACCTGGTCGGAGGGTAATCTGTTCCCCGCTTCATCGGCCGCATTAAAATGGCAACCGCTTACCAATGCCTTTAAAATTAAATCAAACGGTAGCTTCAGCTCGCGGGCCAGGTGAATAGCGCCTGCCAGACGGTCCTCTTTCCCTAGTTTGCGCTGCAGGTCACAGCCAACCCTGAAAATGGTATCTCCAAGCGCCTTGTTTTGAAACCGGTTCAGCAGGTCATCGATGTGTTCGGTTAAAGTTTCGCGCGTAAATTCATCCGGGTATTTTTTTAGAAGGATATCTGCAGCCTGTAACATGGTGCTACGCACCTTTTCCTTCAAATAATTGTCTGACAGTACTTCATACAAATATGTTGCCGAGGGATGTTCAAGACCGCCCAAATAGGCAGTGGTGGCATGTCCCAGGTTATGAATAAACAACTTCCTGTCAACCCACGCTTTCATATTCTCTTTCGGGGCCAGTCCTTCAATTTCCGGAATTGGGTTTTTAAAAGCCAGTTTATCAAGAATCAGGGTATTATAGGGCTCGGCAAAAACCTGAAGGGGATCTTCCTCCAAATCTTTTTTGAGCATGATGGGCACCATTTTCCCGATGCTGGTTTCAATGAGCCCTACATAGCTATCAATTGGAAACTCTTTGTCAAGCAGGATCGACAATCCTTTTTTCATGAACGTACAGGCCTCCCTTATATTTTCGGCCAGTATAATGTCAAGTGGAAAATCCGGCTGTTCGGCATACCGCTTTTCTATGCCCTGTGAAATCAACGGAAGGACCTTGGGGAGTGCATTTTTCCCGACACAGGTAGCCATCAGGCTGCACCGGGCAATCGCGTTGACGACGGCTTCCCGGTCATTGACATATATTCCGCATACATTCTTAACCTCAAATTGTTCTTCGTGGTCAGATTTTATGACAACCTTGTATCTTTTCCGTATATTAAGTTCATTGATGGTTCCATGATCAATATCAATAAAAATTACCTGATACCCTGAACGACTAAACAGTGGACCGATAAAAGAGCGCCCTATTTTACCAGCCCCAAATATGACTACCGACTTCCCAGGCGCTTTCCTGATCATGGCTGCAATTCGATTTTTCTACCTGTTCTGTGGGACTCCAAGGCTGCGGTAAACAGTTCATGGCTCCAGGTCGTCTCTGCCGGGGTAACATTCCTGAACGGATTTAACGTCCCATTCCCTGAGAGTTCATGGACAAAAGCGCCAATCATTTGCTGAAATGCATCGGAAAAGCCAAACTCAAAAATGCCCCCGGTGATGCTTGGAATGGCCGACTGCGATCCAACATCAATTCTTGTCCAGCCCTGTTCTTTGCCACTTGTGGTCAGATAATCGAATGCTTTGGGGTTGTGGGTAGAGAATTTTGCGGAGCCTTCGGTTCCATAAACTTTTATAAACCAGTTGTTGGTAGCGCCTGGGGCCATCCGTTTGGTTTCGACAACCAATGAAAATTCCTTTCCTGTTTTGGGATCGATGCTTTTGCAGGTAAGAACGGCATTGTCCCAGGTTTTACACGGTACGGTATTCCCTTTGCCGTCGGGGCGGGTTTCAGCAATTTTCTGAAGGTCGGCAAAAACGGAAACTGGTTTCCATCCCATGCGGAACGGGATATGAAGCGTATGCATCCCCAAATCGCCCATGCAGCCATATTCGCCATTGATCTCCACCATGCGTTTCCAGTTGATCGGCTTCGCCAGGTCCATATCGCTCGAATGGTGGAAACCGGCACGCACTTCGATGAGCCTTCCGTATTTCCCGTTTTTTAGCCAATTTATCAATGTTTGACAGGCCGGGAAATAGGGAAATTCCGAACTGCAACAAACAATCACTTCTGGATGGTCAGAGATGATTTTCATGATATTTTCATTCGCTGCTTTGTCTATGCCAAAAGGTTTTTCTCCCAAAAGGTGTTTTCCCGCTTTAATAATGTCGATATAAATTTGCTCATGAAGGTTATGGGGAACGGCACAATATATGGCATCGATCCCATCAGATTCTATTAGCGATTTATAATCATCCGTTGCGATAGCTATCCCCGGGAAATTATCCATGTACCATTTCCAGGTATCCTTGTTTTTATCGCATATCCCGGCCAGTTCCGGAACCGGTCCATCATCCAGCAAATGGCACCAACGGGCAATCGAACTGGCAAACTCCCTGCCCATCAGGCCCAGGCCGATTATTCCAATTCTGATTTTTTTTCTTTCCATTTTCTACTGCGTCTTTATCAGGTTTTTTGTTATTACATTCTTTGTCAGCACTTTGTCAAGTGTATCTTTTGGTATGATATCCCTTTTCCTGTCTTTATCCACATTGTACGAAATTACCTGCTCTCCCCCACCGGTATAAATACAATTCACGAAACTGCAATCCGCAATCGCTTCTTCAATGTGAACCAGGGAGTAACCGTTGCCCATGATGTTCATGGCATGGATATTATTGATGTTTCCCGGTAGGTTTGGATTACCATAACCTTTTCCTCCAACCAGCATCGCATTCCATCGGCCTTTGTATTTTACCCCGTTGATAAATACATTTCTGATCCCCGCATTATCCTTAGCCCTGATTGCGATGGCCCTGGTAACAGATTCGCAGGTTATATTGCTGATGGAGATTTGTTCTATGATATTTATTTCCGGATTTTCCTGATTCGGAGCCGTATAAAAGTTGGTCAAAGCAATAAAATCATCGCCTGTCATACCCGAAATGTTGTCTATCCTGAAGTTTTTACACCCCTGCCGAAGGTCTATCCCATCTTTGTTAAGTACCCTGACTTTTTGACCATTGACAACGATCTCGACCGGATTGTTTATTTTTATGTCAGAGATATCGGCATTGAGGGTCCATTCAAAACTAAAAGCCCACATGTGCGAATTTTCAATACTGACATTCTTGATCGTGAACCCATCCACATGCACCATGTGGATCATGATATTTCGCGAATCCCCTGTTTGCTTCCTTCCTACCTTGCCTGCGTCACTTCCATAGGTCATTTTCCCCAGGGTTTTGCCACCATCGCCGGTTGCCCTTGGATTGACAGCTCCTTTTAGCAATACATTCCCCACCCCGACAATGCTGATGTTTTTATTCCACTTTGGGTCACTAATTCCTTTATCCGCATATTCGCTGCGAAACATATTATCCCTGCATGAATCGGAGAGTTGAACCGTGCAATTATCCAAAATAATTGTCATGTTGCCGGGCACTATTATCGCGCTGTCCAGTAACCAGATATTTGAACCATTGGCATTGATAGAGGGAATAAAAACTTTGTTGGTTGTTCCTTTTGCCGCGTCAATGGCCAATCGGATCCTTTGAATGTCGCTTCCCTTAAAAAGATTGGGGGTAATATTTTCGCCGCCCAATTTTTTAGTTTTTGAATAAGAATAATTGCTTGATAACAATGCAGTTAACAAAGCAAGCAAATAGATCAAATTATTTTTTTTCATCAATTATAAATTTAGCGTAATTAGTTAAGAAACAGTTTAAAATTTAATCCAATTTCTACCGACATTATATCACCAACGGGCAATGTTATTAAGTTAATAAAACACGAATCCATAATTCACATAGAATCAACAGATTGCTTCGTCGTTCCTCCTACCAATGACAGATTTTTTTAAAACTGTCATAAAGGGATTGTGCGACGTTGAGGATTACGGACATATGAACAGCCGGCGTTTTGCATATTCACTTGATTATCAACAGATTGCTTCGTCATTCCTCCTCGCAATCTGTTGAAAGTCGCATAAATCTTTCTAAACTTAATGACATCACCTTAACGGGACAAAAAAACAAATTTTAAACAGCTCTAAGTTTTGTGAATAATTTATTGTTGCATCATTTTCAATTTTCAACTTCTTATATGCCTTTACCGTCTGGCCTTTGCGTCTTGATCAACAGGTTTTCCTTTTTTCAGGATAACCTTTTCTACCGCAGGCAGCAGGCTATCAGCAACCAATTGGTTCCCTGATTTAAGGAAGTGGACGCCATCCGGGCAAAGATAATATTCTGCTCCTTTATCTTTGAATTTCTTACGGAAAATCGCATCCATATTGACAAAAGGCACACGCAGTTTGCGGCTCACTTTGGCGGTAATTTTACGGTAGGGCACAACATATTTATCGACACCTCCGGCATTCTTGTAAACAGGTTGATCCCTGTAGGCGTGCTTTTCGCTCAACATTGGCGTTTGCGGCCAATAGATTTCGGCAGCCCCGGTTTTACTGACAATCCGATCGTGCATGGATTTTATGTTTGAAGCGAACTCATCCAAATTGACATGCCTCTTCGGTTCAAAGGTTGCATCGTTGGTAGCGAAATCGGTAATGACCAGGTCGGGGTGCAATCCGAGAACAGATTTTTCCAACCGGGA
This sequence comes from Prolixibacteraceae bacterium, assembly GCA_023229575.1. Lineage (GTDB taxonomy): Bacteria > Bacteroidota > Bacteroidia > Bacteroidales > Prolixibacteraceae > CAINVV01. The sequence continues at coordinate 32,435 of JALNYZ010000022.1, read as the reverse complement.
CAATCTTTCCCTCGTAGTACTGCCGCTAATTCCGGAATTGATCACTTTAATTTCAAGATCCGGGTGCCTTTGCTGCAACATCGCCTGAAGCACATTGGTCCACTGTTCATTTTGTGGCACCTGAAGCGCCTCTGTGAGTGAAGTCCCGAAGGCTACAATCATATAGGATGGCCGATCAGGCACAACAGGTTTACTGCCGTTCATTTGTGCAAAACAGGAGAAAACAGAGAGAACAAATGTTGATATTAGCAAAAATCTTTTCATTATTTATATCCAAATTCCCTTTCAACTTCGCTAATTGCATCTTCAATCATATCCATCCCCATGGATGCGTATTTCTCGTCCATAATCAGTGGTGGCGACATGCGCAGGATATGTCCGGCCGGAATCCAGGCCAAACCTTTTCTGAAGGCTTTTTGGTAGACCAGTTTGCCTGCTTCATCAAAGGGTTCCTTGGTTTTTTTGTCTTTGACCAATTCAATTCCCAATAAGAAACCCTTGCCTTTCACGTCGCCGATAATTGGGTGTTGCTCTTTCATTTTCAGCATGCGTTTCATGAAGAAATCACCTACTGTGCGGACATTTTGCAGGATATCCTCGTCCTCGATCACTTCGATGGAGGCCAATGCTGCCGCGCATGCCATCGGGTTGCCGCCATAACTGGATGAGGCGGATATTTTTTCGAGGGCATCGCCGTTTTCTTCGCTTACCACCATGGCCGTTACCGGGAAGCCGTTGCCGAACGATTTCCCAAAGGTAACGATATCCGGGATTACCCCCCAATGGTTTAAGGTAAGCCACTCGCCGGTGCGGCCCATACCGGCAAGCACCTCGTCGTCGTACAACAGAATTTTGTGTTTATCGCAAAGCTTCTTCAGTTTTGGGAAAAAATCTTCCGGAGGGAATATGCTTCCCGCCCAACCTTGGGCCGGTTCCAGTACAAAGGCGGCAACGTTTCCAACGGTCCCTTCCAGAAGAAAGGTCTCATAAAAGCGGATGTAGGCATCTGTATCGATGGTCCCATCGGCTTTTGTCCAGAGTGGGCGGTAGGGATCCGGTCGGGGTACCATATAGAAACCGGCAGCGCGCGTTGGCCCGTAACTGTGTGTCTCGCCGCGGTACATCTGGGCACAGCTAACGGCGCCCATTGTTTTACCATGGAAATCGCGGTAGGCCGAAATGAATTCATGTTTGTTGGAGATTGCGCGTGCGGCACGAATGGCCGCTTCAACAGCCGCTGTCCCATCGGAGTACAATTGTATGGCATTTAATTTTCCCGGTAGGATTCCTGCCATTTTTTCCATCAGCTTTTCTTTGACCGGGGTGGTAAAATCATGGGCGTTCATCAATCTTTTGGCCCAAAAGGAGATTGCTTCAGATATTTTCGGGTGGCAATGCCCCAATGAAGTCACGTAAATCCCTGAAGAGAAATCGAGGTATTTGTTGCCGTCCACATCCGTTAGGGTAATGCCAAACCCTTCGTCGAAACAGACCGGGAACAGTTTGACCTGACCGCTAAGGCCTTTCATATACCGGGTCGTATTTGCATGCATTACTTTTGACTTTGGCCCGGGGGCTTCGGTGATCATCCTGGGAATCCCATTGGCATTTTCTTTCCACCAATCTTTTTGATTTACAATTGAATTGCTCATAGTTTTTTATTTTAGAAGTTCTGTTTCCTACAAATTTCAGAAACTTATTATTTCGTTTTGTTCAGATTTCAACTCGGTCACCATTGCTTGCCAATCATCGATCTCCTCGTAGATATCCTGACAATAGAGGTTGTTCCTGCCTGCAATGCCGGCAAATTTTATGGCTTCCTCAGGGGCTTGGTTATCCAGAATAGCGGAGATGAATGCAGCCGCTGCAGTATCGCCCGCACCTGTGGCGTTCTTTATTTTTGCCGGATCGGCCTGATAGGCATTCAACCAAAATTCGCGGTGGTTCCACTCCTTTTCTGACAGATTGAACCCCTTCTTTTCATTCAAGGAGGAGATATTGCCCGTGCACAGGTAGATGCCCCGGTGACCCGCTTTAATGAGCAGGATCTTTGCCCCACAATCGATGATCGTTCGTCCGATCTCCCGGATCAAACTGACCGGTATAAGATCAATAATTTCGGAATTATCAATGGATGACAGGATTTTTGCATATTCGTCAGGCATCATTATTTGAAGGACCTCCTCCAGACTGGGGACAAAAATATCGGTATGAGGCAGTACCCGTTTCATAATCTGCGGCCAATCCTGTTTCCCTGATTCGCTTTGGAGGTCGGGCAGACTAAAATCGAGCGAGGTGGCCACTCCCATTGCCTGTACTTTGGCAAACAATGTCATTAACTGCTCTCCGTTGTCGAGATAGAATTTTCTCAGCAGGGGTGGGTATCCAAAATGGAACAACCTGCTCTCAGAAATGGCCCCAAAATCGATAAAATCGTTGTCAAAAATTGTACTGCAACCAGGTGATTCCAGAAAAATACGGTCAACCCCGGGAGGGGCCAGCACAATGCTAAAGGCAGTGCCCGTTTTGTCGGTTATTTTTATCCCCTCCGACAGGTTGTATTTATCGAGCCAGTCCCTGGCAATTTTTCCTATAAAATCGTTCCCGATCAAGCCGTTCAGGAAGACTTTCCTGTTGAATTTTTTCATGGCCATGCCTGTATTGGCAACCACCCCACCGATTGAAAAGTCAAGACCATCGATTTCAATCAGTTTTCCGGGTACTAAAAGGCTGGAAATACTGGCAGCCGGTTCACTTTTCTGAAAACCCGGCACCATGTCAACACAGAGATATCCAGCGATTACGGCATCGTACTTTGTCATCATACAACATTTATATCTTTCAAATAGCAGAAATCGCGCAAAGTCTGTGCGTGGTCGCCATAGGCAATGATGTAATGCTGCCCGGAAATCTTTTGTGCAAATTCATCGACCGGGACATCGAGGAATATATCAAGACTGGGCAATTGCGGGGCTGGATAGTCCCATCCGGCCTCTTCCCATGATTTAAGCCTCCCTTCACCCGTGCAGATGTGCATGGTATAGCTGCTGCCGGTATTGGACAAACGGGCCATTGTCAGCCTTCCGGTTTTCAAAGTCGAAATATTCAAGAGCCCGCCACTGATGTTTCCGAAGGCGGCTGGGGTAACTTTCACTTTTCCATCGACCACTTCTGCAGGTACAAAGTCGGGGACGCCCAGCAGGACACTCTTTTCGAAGAACTCATAAAATTCGAGGTAGGCTGCACATTGTCCGGTCAGATGCTTTACAATCAACTGGGTCACGGCGCCCATCGCATCATTTTCGGGGATGGTGCACAAATTAAGTTCATCGGCAAGCAACATAAATATCATTGCAGGAGGAAAACTTAATAGTTTTTTCATCCCATCCACATCTTTCAGTGAAATGGCATCGAAACCGTTTTCCTCCGCAATGCTTTTGACGGCCAGGTAATAGCTGATCCCTTTTTTAAGGAAATTGTCATCGGCAGGTTTTTCAAAATTCCATTCCTGCTTTATTTTTTGGAGAACCTTCTCAACCTCTGTTTCCGAAACGGTCTCGCTAATGCGCAACATTTCAAGGGTTTCAAAAAATTCAACTTCGGTACCGATCTTCGATTTCAGCGATAATCCTTCGTAGAGGGTATTGTAAAGTTTCATATCGCGGAAACCCATCATCCCAACTTTTGTATTTTCGACTGATTTTACGGCCAAAGCTGCCAGCGCGTAATTTTTTATTCTATCCAATGGGGAGGGTTTCCCGATAATGTTGTAAACGTAGATGAACTTGTAACCGAGATCCTGGAATACTTTGCGCAGGGCGGTAGTACCGGCTTGCGGGGCGGCAGTCACTACGCGCCCGTTTTCGATATCGCCTGCCAGCCCCCACAGGATCATAGGTTTGTCTTTAAAAGCATTGGTAACAGAAATCACTGCATGCGAAGGGATCCATCCTGCAAGGCATACAATCAACAGGTCAAAATCGCTTTGTCCCAGGTCCGCGATTGCCCTTTTAACATCTACTCCGGCTGGATCATCCGTTACATGATTGGTTGTCACGATCGAAAAACCAAGGGTTTTTATCTCTTCGAGAGCGATAGAACATTTGTCTTTTATGAGTTGCTGAGGTGAATTAATTTCCCCAAATCCGACAAAAGCGACATTAACTTTACTTTGATTTGCTTTCATTTGTTTATATTTTGTTTTTTAATGGCCACATGGAATATCCATCCGCCAGCTGGCGGATTCGGTTTGTGAGGATATTATCACCTGGGTATTTCATATATAGTTTTGTTATTAATAATGGCAACAAAAAGTATATAGCATATACATACGACCGGAACAACAAATGCGGTCTGAATGGAAGTAATATCGGCCACCATTCCCATAATCGGCGGGATCAAGGCGCCCCCGGCAATACAGGAAACCAACAATCCGGACAGCTCATTTGCATGTTCAGGCATATAATCGATGGTAATGGAGAAGATCAATGGGAATATGTTGGCACATCCGATACCAATAAGCAATATCCCGGTCAATGTTAGCGGATATGAGTTGCTGAAAATAAGGGATATTCCAAGGAGGGTCAACAGCACAGTATACAGAAATAGCCGTTTGGGGGCAATCCTGGCCATGATCAGCGAGCCTACAAACCTACCGGCCAATATTGGCAGGTAAAAAAGGGACCAACTGATTATCAGGCCCATCTCTTTGACGTGAAACTTCTCACTTAAGAGAATGGGGATATTAGCGCTCATGCATATTTCAACGCCACAATAAATAAAAATGCCGATCACCATGGTTAAGATATATCTGTTGCCAAGAAGCTTAAAACAGGTTTTGAAAGTCGCATGATGATCATCATCAGACCTCTTTTCCTTAATCTTTATCATGTTCAGCCCCACGAAACTGATCAGGACAAGGCAGGAGAATACCGGAAACAAAATGCTCCAATCCAGACCAAAGGCAAAAAGCATAGCAACCGGCAAGAGAAAACCCATGGAAGAGCCAATGGTTATGATCGACTGGGCGAAAGAGAGGTTTTTGGAATAGTGCCCCTCATCTGATATATCGCGCATGATGGGATTCCCGGCCACCTGAAGGATCGAACCTCCAGCCCCTAAAAACAGAATGGCAGCCAGAATTTTATAAAATTGCCCCATTGAACTGCTATCTACGACCATTTTGCCGTACATTCCCGAAAAGATGGGGATGATAAGCCCGGAAAGCGCTATTGCAAGCCCCATGTTAAGGATGAATTTCTTTCCTTTTCTATCCTGCAGCAATCCTATCGGTACGGAAAGAAGGCCATACATGATGTAGGCCAGCATTGGCAGCAGGGAGGCCATGGTATTCGATATCTTGAATGATTCCTTGGCCAGGCTGACCATGGGGCCTGCTGAGTCAATCAGGCCCATTGCCAGAAAAATCATGTAAATCGGGATCGTTTTTATTTTCACAGTCCAGTTTTTATTAAGCAAAAATAGTTAACAAGGGTTTGCTAAAAAACTACTGCTTTTTCAAATCATGACACTATATTTACAAAGAATATTGCTTTTATCTTATTTTACATACAAATTACAACCAATAGCATGCAACCAAAACTTGAAAAAGTACCGCTACACCTTACCTCCTCCATCTATGTAAAAAGGGAAATTACCCCATACATGGATTATCCGTGGCACTATCATCCCGAGTATGAAATCATATTTGTTGAAAAGAGCTATGGCATCCGTCTGATGGGCAACCATATAGGGAATTTCAGCGATGGCGATTTAATGTTTATTGGATCGAATTTGCCGCATGTCTGGAAAAATGACAATGATTTTTACCAGGACAACAAAGATCTGATGGTTGATGTTTATGTCATACAATTCTGTGAGAATGCCCTGGGGGAAGGCTTTTTCGATCTTCCTGAGTTTATTCACATTAAGAAACTATTCAACCATAGTCAACAAGGACTGGTGGTTAAAGGGGACAATCACGGGGAAATTGCAGCACTAATAAAGAAAGTCTATCATACGACCGGCATTGAACGTCTGGTCCAATTTTTAAAAACCGTTGATGCAATTGCCAACAATACAGAATATGAGTTACTTTCAAGTATTGGATATGCAAATTCCATTACCAACATTGACACAGAACGGATTAATAAAATAATGAGCTTCCTAATGGAGAATTACAGGCAGGATATTGATATGGATGAAATAGCCGCGCTGGTAAATTTGAACCAATCATCATTTTGTCGCTACTTTAAGAGCAAAACCCACAAAACCTGTTCCCAGTTTTTAAATGAAATAAGAATCGCACATGCATGCAAACTATTGATCAATAGCAACATGTCGATCTCTGAAATTTGTTATGAAACCGGGTACAACAATATCTCGCATTTTAACCGACAGTTCAAATTGATAACAAGCTTAACTGCAAGTGGATATGCCAAGAAATATTTGAAAAATGCCAATCTAATTTAGAATCGCTTTCAACTTTACTGTGCACAATTCATTTGTCCTCGGAGACAGCCTTGATTAACCGGAGGTACTTTCCTAACCTCGCCTGATAAAATTCATGCATTTCCAAATCAGGGTAATACTCGGTTTTAGTTTCTACCCATTCGCCGATTACTGATTTAATATTCCCAAAAAGAGCTGTTCCAAAACCGGCGAGAAACGCTGCACCAAGAGGTGCCCCTTCGTTTTGCCGGATCTGGACCACTTTTAATCCGAGTGCATCCGCCTTCATCTGGTTCCAAAAATCACTTTTTTCACCTCCCCCGGTAACCCTTAATTCTTTAAAAGGATAATTGCCATAAAGAGAGGTCAGGGAGTTCTTAAATGTACAGTATTCAAGGGCGACACTTTCAAGTATGGCCCGGTAGAGCATCGGAGCCGTGGTTGACCATGATAAATTAATCCATGCTCCCCGTAATTCCGGACGACAGGGAGATACCTGTCCCCCCAGATGCGGGATAAACAATGGATCGTCAATCTGTGGTTTTATGCTATTCGCCAGATGGTCCAATGTATCAAAACTTAGGTCAGCTTCTTTGCCTTTAAATAACAGAATCTCGTTTTTAAACCACTCCAGATTCATTCCGCCACCATTGATGTAGGCATATGGATACCATAGGTCCCTGATGATGGATTGTCCGCATCCGAGCACTTTATTTTGAATATCAGCCCTAAACGAAGAAGTTGTTGCGGAAAATACGGAAGCGGTACCGGCAACATCGACACATACTCCTTCCTCTACGGCCCCTGCCGCCAGAAATGATGCTGCCGTATCACCGCACCCTGCAACAATGGGAATTCCGGTGATTAATCCGGTTAAACCTGCGCTTGAGGAAGATAATTCCCCAATAATTTGCGATGAGGGGACAATTTTGGGCAATACACCGGGATTAATACCGAATCTTTCGCACAAACCAGTATCCCAGGTATTTGATTTGTTATCGGCGAAACAGGTAAAATGCAAATAAGAGGTATCAATAAATGCATCCTTTGCTTTAAGCCCGCATAACCTCATGGCAATATAGGCGCCTGGCTGGACAAATGATTTTATCTGCTCGAATATTTCCGGTCTTTCGTACTTCCACCACAATATTTTTGGCCCATGGTTAAAGCTTGGCGCACATCCCGATTTGGTCAGAATTTCTTCCCCTGCCAAATCCTCCATCATAGAAATGTAAGGGGCACATCTTGTATCCAGCCACGAATCGTAGTACGTGACATGCTTTCCATCCTCACCAATGCCAATAACCCCGGCCATTTGTCCACATATGGCTATTCCTGCAATGGATGACGGCGAAATAGCTGACTGTTGCATACATTTTCGAATGGTTGTATAGGCAGTATTCACCTGGTCTTCGGGGTCTTCTTCAACAATTCCAGCAGAAGGCCGATGAAGCCTGGACTTTTCAAATGCTGTGGCACAACATTTTCCGCTTTCGGAAAAAATAGCAGTTTTGGTTCCCTGCGTTCCAACATCAATCCCTATGACGTATTTCTCAGACATAATTGTAAGAGCTATTCAAATGCAATTCCATACTTTAAACCTTTTGCTTCAATCGCCTTATCAAATGCCAATTTGACTTTTTCGATGGGATATTCTTCCGAAATCAGATCTTTAAGCTGAATCAGGTTTGATTCGAGCAGCTTGATCGATTTGTGTATCTGCGCAGGGCTGGCTTTGCTAGTACCCGATACAATTAATTGTTTGTAATGAATGGTATTGGTATTAATCGGTACGTTTTGTTTGCTCTCGGGTAGTCCCCCAAAGAAAATCACCCTTCCGTTAACCGCGCCCAATTCGATTGCAAGCATTTGCGCATCAGGCGAGGGACAGGCTGTTATTGATACGTCAATACCGGTTTTACCTGTTAATAAATCTACCTCCTTCTTAACGTCATCGCTTAAAACAGTGATAAATGCAGGATCAACATTTTTTACAACTTCAAGTCGTTCGGCAAGCACATCGCTGACGATGATCTTTGATGCCCCGGCCATTTTAGCCAGCTTTGCGTGCATAATTCCAATGGGGCCGGCGCCCTGGATTAGCACCGTATCACCGGGAGATATCCGGGCCCGTTCAAAACCATTAAAAACACATGAAAAAGGTTCAACCAGGGCAGCTTCCGAAAAGGAGACCGAATCGGCAAGTTTTATAACATTGCCTTGTTGGATAGCCTTTGCGGGTATTTTTGAATATTCGGAGAACCCCCCGTTGATATGGATCCCAAAAGCCCGGTAATCGTTACACATGTGGGAATTACCGCTGATACAGTGAAAGCAGGTGCCGCACCCGATATTCGGGGCAATAAATACCCGCTCACCTTTGGAATAACCGGCAACATTTTTCCCTATTTTCTCAATCGTGCCCGAAAACTCATGCCCAATTACCAGGCCTTTGCCAGGAACAATGTTTTTATTTCCATTTTTAAGCATCCTGACATCGGTACCACAAACAAAACTTCTTTTGTTCCTAACCAACATTTCATCATCTCCAATGGTTGGAAGATCAATATCTTCCAACCTGAGATCATTTATTCCGTATAATAGCGCTGCTTTCATTTTTATGATCCTATAAGTTGAATTGGTTTTTTTAAGAGAATGGATTGATTTCCGGCATTGACCACTTCTACGGCCTTTTTCCCATCCATGCCCGTAGCAAGCGGTTCCCGGCTTTCGAGAATGGATTGAATGAACTCAATGTCTTCATTCAAATAGGCATCCTTGAAGAGGTCCCTCCAGCTATTGATAATGTTGCGGTTCATCCCGTTTTGGGAACTACAGGTAACAACGGTGTTGCTTTCGAGGCCGCCTACAAAAATCACCCCTTTGGTACCCAATATTTCAACGCGCGAATCGTAACCGTACTGGACGAAAACCGCTCCATCAATCAATCCTTGTATCCCATTGGCAAAGGTCGCTGTAAGAAGCACATTGTCATAAAAATCAGGAAATTCGGTTCTTACCTGCGGACAACGGTAATTTCCGGCGATGGCATACAACTCTTTGAACTCACTCTCCGTGTACCACCTTAAAGTGTCTATATCGTGGCTGTTTACTTCAGCCAATGGTCCGTTGCTTTTGGCGATGTCGTACTGCCAGGGTTGTGGTGAGCTTGGTCCGTGGGTCAAAGATTTTACAGATACCAAATCGCCAATTTCCCCATTTAGAATCCTTTTTTTGGCTTCTATGAAACTTCTGTCGAACCTTCTCATAAAGCCAATTTGCAAATTGACTTTGTTCCTTTTTGCAGCAGAGATCATCTCATCACATTCTTCCGGGTTCATGGCCATCGGTTTTTCGCACAATATGTGTTTCCCCATATTCGCGGCTTTTACGGCAATATCCCTGTGCAGAACAGTTGGAGTAGCTATAACGATTGCATCGATATCTTCATCATTGATCAGATCGTTGTAATCCGTGTAAATCTTCTTTACATCCAACTCTTTTGCGTTTGTCAGAAGATACTCCTCATACGAATCCGACAAGGCTTCAACCTTTGCAAACTTAACGGAGGAGGCAAAATTCTTTGCATGGATCATTCCTGCCCTGCCCGATCCTATCACTCCTATGCGAACTATTCCATTCATCATAATTAATTACTTTCCGGTATATTATTAAAATTGTTACTTAGTGGTGTTTTTAATTTTCCTCTCTCTTCGACCCTAACGAGCTCAACTTTAAAGCGTGATTTGTCACCCCGGTGGTAGGCGCAATAATACTCTATGGGAACCCCTGAGTTTAAATAACTGATACTCTCAAGTTTAATAAGGGGAATATCTTTGGTAATATTGAGCAAACGGCACTGTTCCTTACCTGGCAAAACTGCCTCAATGGTTCGCTCACCTCTTGCAATAACTATATTATATTTCGTGTCCAATAGCTCATAGAGCGATTGATGGGTTAAATCCTCTTTCTCAATACCCATGCACATTTTATAAGGTAAAAAGGTAGTTACCAATACAATAGGCTCATCATCAACATAACGCAACCTTTCGATCACCAAAACCGGGGTACCGTGCTTTATTTTCAGTTTTTCTGACACCAGTTCGTTTGCAGGTACCACCTTTTGTATTAATACCTTGCTAACCGGTGCAACACCTCTTTCGGTCATATCCTGATAAAAACCTGTCAGTTTTTGAACCAGGCTTTCTGTAATTTTCTTTGATGCAATAAAGGCCCCTTTCCCTTTTCTACGGACGATTATTCCTTCCTGCTCCAATATGGATAAGGTCTGACGAATTACAGTCCGGCTCAGATCAAATATTTTGCATAAATCGTGCTCGCCGGGCAATTGCTCTTCTGATTTCAACTGGTTGATTTCAATGAAACGCAACAAGGCATCCTTTAATTGAATATAGTATGGAATTGGACTATCCTTCTTTATATCTTTTGCCAGTTCTTCGATCCGGATATTCATTATCTCTTATGCGTTATTATACTTGTTGCTATTCAAACAATTTAAAATCAATCTGCAGGATTTTTGCAATCAGCTTTAATTCATTCACCCAATCGCCATAGATGCCATGAATATGGTTGCATGGATAGTCTGTCAGGAATTCATCAGCCGAAACTTTTAATCTGGCGAAAGCGCAGGGCCATTCGGGGGTTGTTGTTGATCCCAGTTTCAGGGCATCATCGCGTTGAAATTCAATAAATTCAGCAGGTACTATTGCCATCCAGTATTTGCCGTTTTTTCTTACCAGGCGGGCCAACGTGACCTTTCCCGGCGCTGCAAAGTGGTGCACCGAGGCTCCGCCTGCAGGGTAATAGGAGACTTCAGGATAGAATGTTACATTTTTAAGGTTCACCCTGGGGTCGTTGGATGCACCTGCAAAGTAGGTAGCGTGTGTACCTGAATTGGAGAACATCCATACGTTATTTTCTTTGTCATAATGGCGCACATCGGCAAATAGAACGGGACTTCCTGACAAATGCTTAAATAATTGCATGGTCAATGCGCCATCCATGTCGTTTTCAGTGGCTGCAACAATTGGCTCATGTGGCCCGTCCCAGTCGTAGGGATCGTTCAAAAAAGCCTCGGCAATATCCATGGTAACAAAATGATCGGTAAGGTCGCCATGGGCTTTAATTCCGATAAAATCAAGATGTTTCTCCTCAATAATGCGTCTAAGGGCATAATAGGAGCGAATTTGGAGTTTTAATTTTTCAGGTGTCAGCACTTGTGCGTCATATTTAATCTGCCCCACCAGTTTTTCCAGCCATTCCAGCGCTTGCTCTACTTTCTGATCTTCGACCTTTTTCGAATACCGAACAATGTCTTCTTGTTCAAAGTGCTCAATATCAATCCCAAACATTTGCTGCCATTGATCGAGGTTTGCCACAGTGGTGTACATTCCCAATGGCCTGCCTCCAAAAGAGCCATAAGTTTGTCCCTTGAGCCGCTTTATGGCTGCGGCGGCTTTGATGAAACCCATCACTTTGCCCAGTGTTTCCGGTTCGTTAATATCCCCCCATATCCTGTGGTAAGTTTTGTTTAATTGATCCATTGTGCCGGCAGCGGCAAGCATTCCAACCATTCCAGGTTCGGATGGATGCACGTTACAAAACAAAAGGTACGGAGCAGGTGCAAAATTCGTCGCAATGGCCGAAAGATGTGGAAAGCACCAAATTGCATAGTTGAAAATGGTGAGTTCCACACCTTCTGATGCCAGGCGCTGGCTCTCCACACGGGCAACTTCAGGGTTCCACAAGATATCTTTTCCGGCATATACTTCCACCTGTCCGGTTGCTTCCAAAGCTTTTTCCAATTGGTCCTGATAACGTTGATTGATGGCCAGCAGGTCATCATGAACGTACTTTCTTCCATCGGAAAATGTCAATATCCCAACTTTAAACTTTTTCATAATCTCCTATATTTCTAGAATACACTCTTTATTTTGGATATTTTTAACCCGAATACCTTTTCTGTGATAAGATTAAGCTCTTCTTCAGATCCTTCGAAATGGAAGATCCTTTGGGTATGAACCATACCATCACCCGGTTTTAACGCGGCAGCAGGCGAAGAACTTTCCATCTCATAAAACGGTCCCAATTGGGTACCATCCTCTGTCGGACCATCGTTGTATGAGTTAATGGCATCCCCGCTGAATGGATCGGCCTGGTCGCCCCATTTTGAATTCACATAGTCTCCGGGAGTATCAGGCTTCTTTACCCATAGAATGGTGAGTGCGTGATGGATAGCGTCATAACTTCCAAGAAACTCTTTGGCACGTTTTGGAGAGACACCGATTTTACTCCTGTATTTCCCATCCGTCTTAAAATAAATTGTTCCGGGCTCAATCTTGATCCGTTCGGGTGGTATTTTCCCAAAATAATCGGTTGAAACAACCGTGCCCAGCAAATTGTCCGACCCTTCTTTGTATGGAATAAAGACAGTTATCCCGGGAGATGGGGAAAACATGGAAAGCATCCACATGGAAAGCAGTCCCGAATCCTTTATCCAGGCTTTTTGGCCGTCGTTTTTCAGCAGATTGGAAGATTCATAAGCAACACATTTTAAACCCTTGGGAAGCGCCATCCCTAAGGTTCCGATGGTTTCCGATTTCGTTATCAGCTTGACTACCCGTTCAATACCAATGTTAAATTCAGTTCCGGAATAATTTTTCAAGGTGAACTGCTTTTTCAATTTGACAGATGAAGTCGTTTTTTCAACAATGTTAAAAGCATCGGTATCTATTGCAGGCGGAACAAACCAGTTCTGAAATTTTTGTTCGGTACCAGGGGCAAAGTATAAGGAAAACGGGCCACCTTCCGGTCCCAGCCAAAGACGCTCTTCGCCACCAAAGGCGTTGAAATGCGCATCCTTTTTCCCGGATTCAATCAACTTGTAATTGATCCATCCATAACTGGCGCCTTCGTTCCCGCTTGCAGTACTTGTCATTACCCTACCCTGCCAGGCTGGTACAACGATAAGTTTCGAATTTTGTAAATTGTCGCTAAGTTCTACAGTCCCAATATGCTTTTTCAGAAAATCGAGATCTTTGACGTAAGTGTTCATGGCTATTTTATCTTGCTTTGGATTAAATGACATTAATAACAGTGAAAACAGGATTGCAAAAATCAAGTTGATTTTCAAAGTTGTGAATTTGTTTAGGATTGTCTTCATAGATAGATTTTAAATACGTTATAAATTAGTCCTTATCGTTTTAATTTAATTTTTTCCGAATGAAATCCAAAGCTCTTTTTGCCTCAATATCCATATCAATGCCGACGCTTAAATCCCTGAATATCTTTATGTCCCGGCCAACTTCACCACCCGGGATCAAAAAAGGTTCCATGACTACTGACCCGGCATAATGTATATCCTTAAGCCCTTTTGCCAGTTCATCCCATGGGAAACGGCCAATTCCGGGCGCTTTCCTGTTTGTCTCACCAATATGCACATGCCCAAGTTTATCCCCGGCCCTGACAATGGCATTGTAAATATTATCTTCTTCGATGTTCATGTGAAATGAATCCAACAGCATCTTACAATGGTCACTTCCAACCTGGGAAATGTATTCTACAGCTTCATCACAAGTATTTATCAGATATTGCTCGAACCGGTTGACCACTTCCACATTGAAGAGCACATCGCAATCTTCAACAGTTTTCATCACCTCTTTCATCGCCGAAACGCTCCGGTCCCAATAAGGCCTCTTATCTATTTCCCCGGCTGGCAAGGTCCCGGGCCAGGAACTGTAGATGATGCCTCCCAGCTCTTTCGCCTCCATAAATTTAAGCATTTCGGCCTGGCGTTTTAGAAAGTTGATCCCATTTTGCCTGATTCTTTCATCATTGGAGGCGATATCATATTTTGCAGTCAGCCCAATGCAGAATGTAAGCTCAATATTGTATTTTCTGGCTTCATCCTTCAGCCGGATTCTTTGAAGATCAGACATTTCTGTGACAGTTCCCGAATTTACCTCTAAGATATCGAAACCAAGGTTTGCCACCTTTTTTACATATGGAACAAAATCTGCATCCCAGTCCCGTTCCCAAAAAGCGTAATAAATTCCTATTTTGTTCATCGTTATTAATTATTTGGTTGCGTATTCATCAAAATAGCCTCTATATTTCCCCGCGTCACGTGGTCTCAATCACTACCATGGCTGAACGAACCGGAATTTGAACTGTGCCGTCCACCGTCACAGGGTCCGGGTTTTCCGGTGAGACGGCGAAGAAGCTTCCAATCCATCCTGTGTTTACCTTCACTGTCACCTGTGACGTTCCGTTGTTGACTAAAATAACCGCTTTTCTACCGGAATCCTTGTGCCGGAAAACAGAATAGATGACAGGGGAATTTCCCGTCACTTCCACAGTGGCCCCCATGGTATCCAGGAACTCCCCGTCCCAGAGAAATTCCTGATATCGCCGCCTCAGTGCATCTATTTTCTTGCCATACTCGAGAGTCAATGGGAACTCTTCAAGGTGCCCCCTGAAGTGATGGGGCTCATAGCTGATGATGTATTGATACAGCAGGCAGACATTCACGCTTTCACGATCATCGTATCCGAACACCCAACTCATCATTGGCATGGATGCATCGATATAACGGTTTAAGGGAGTGCTGCCCAATCCTGCCCGATGGTAAGAGAGCGTGTAGTGACGGTTCTGCAGATCGTAAGGATTTTCTCCGCCGAGCACCAACTCCGGATCGCGTTCTTCGATCATTTTTCGCATTTTTCGCTCGAACCCCGCATCTCCTGCGTAGTTGTATGAAGGGATGCGATGTCCGTGTGTCCGGTCGAAACAGTAGAACGCATTGGTGCCGTGCGACTGCGATTCATCGAGGAATATGCCGGCCGGATTCAGGTCCAGGCTTTTCCGCATCTCTTCGAGAGCGATATCTTGCCACCTGGCAGAATTTATGCACATCCAGGCGTAGGGCCGGGTGTTGATTCCGGCCAGAAAACCAGGCATATCGTAGCGCCATCCCTCATGTCCATGTGCATTACCGTAGATATCCTTGCTTGTATATTTGAAAAGTTCATTCTTGAACCAGTCAGTGCCTTTATCGGTGGATGTAAACTTCTCGTAAAGCACGATGTACACTCCCATCTCACGCGCCTTGACAATGGCATCGCGAAGTTCTTCACGCGTGCCAAAGCGCGGATCGATGTCGTGGATCGGCAACCGGCCGTCCTGGCCGTACAAGGTCCAGCCAACCAACTGAATGCATTTGACGCCGTGACGCGCACACTCAGCGGCATAAGCCGGCAGGTCAGCATAACGGATCTTCAAGGTGTCGCCCCATGTGGACATTTGTATCATTTGCCAGGAGTGTACACTCCGGAGCCACTTGGGAATATAGGGCTTTTTCATCCAGCTTTGCCGCCATGCCTTATAGTTGTCCACTCCCGCATGCCAGTCCCCTTTAAATGGATTCAGTACAATGGGGGAAAGTGTGTATGTTTCCCCTGGCTGAACAAACGGCAAGTGTGACGGAAAGAATTCCAGGTGAACAGCCTGTCCGCTAATCTCGTCACCGGGAGGAACTTCTCCCAGTTTGCCATATCCCGGTTTTAACCGGAAGGTGAACTCAACCCGCTCTTTCGTGCTCTCATCATGACAACCGACATAGAGCCCATTGGCATCATCGAGAATAAGTATCCAGGGACAATCAGGTGTGGGGGTCATCTGAATGGGAAATTCAGTCCCCCAATAGCCACGTTGACTATAAAATTTAGGGGCAAGTGACGAGTAAAGGAGGGATCTGGAACCAGAAAAGGCGCTTCGAAACTGGCCTTTCGATGGCCGCTTAAGGTCCCCGAAGTAGGGCCAGGCAACAGATTCGACAGTATAGGGTGACTGATTGCGGATTTTCATCTCAAAGGTGAGGCCGACATCGCTGAGAATCACGCTGCCGACAATTCCAATGTCCAATCTTCCTGCGTACTCACTTTCAAGGCTGTCCCAGGTGAAATCCAGCCGATTGGGCAAACTTTGATGGCTTGATGTCTTCTGCCGCAATCCGTCGATGACATGAAGAAGGCGATCCGGCAAGGGCACGACCATCTCAAACGAACGGGCAAGTTCACGGCGTCCCTGAAACAGCCGGCCAGTCTGCTTATTCAAGAGCCCAAGCAGTGCACCCGTGTTTGTATCGAAAATTGCACGTATGAGCCCGTTCTCAAGAACAGCATCCTGAGGCAAAACCTGAGTGGAAGCATCGGTGCCCAGTGCATTGAATGAAACCAATGAAGTTGCGCCAGCTGCAACCGATTGTTTAAGAAATTTTCTCCTGGTAGTTTTCATTTGAGTATATTATAAACAATGTTTTGATCCGGAATCACGATATTTAAACCATTACAGCCGATCTTCTTTACTTTTTCCTCCAGATGATTTGGATTCACCGTATTGAATGAAAACATGCCAAAATGATGAACAATCAGGTTTGGAATATTGCTTTCCCTGCATATGTCCTGAGCCTCTTCAAATGTAAAATTTCCGGGAATTCCCCTCTTGCTGCGATAGTTGTCCCTTCCGTTGACCGGTAATAAAGCAATATCAATATTGAATTGCTTTAATTTATCCGACAAACCAGGATATGGGATACAATCTCCGCTATGATAGATCCTTAGATTATTGATTGTAATGATATAGCCAAGATAAAAATGTTCACCATTCACATTCACTTTTTTGCATTCATGCGCGGAGGGAATAATGTCAACGCTTATTTCGTCCGTCAGCTTTAAAGATTCACCAGCATTTACAGCAATCATCCTGTTTTCAGTAACTCCACGTTCAATTGCTGTGCCTTTTTCAGCTTTTGGAACGATAAATCGACAAGAAGGGTTATTTGCTGATAATATTGGCAATGTCCCGGGATCCATGTGGTCAGAATGTCCATGCGTACAGAACACAAAATCCAATTGCCTGATTTGCTCCACATTAATGGGAGGAGGCATCATTCTTTTATGGGGAAATTCCTTTCCCGCATATTTTTGAGCAAGAAAATCTGACAGATATGGATCAATTAAAATAGTATAATCTTTGAATTTCAAATAAAACCCTGCCTGTCCCAACCATCGCATTGAAATTGCGTTTCCGCCCGAAGTTTCATCCGGGATTTGCGATACAGGAAAAATTTTCACATTTGTATTCACTACGCTTATTTGTGAAGCCATGACTGCTCAATTTCCTCCAATGTTTTCCCCTTTGTTTCGGGCATTACTTTCCAGATGAAAAAGAATTGGGGAACCAGGAATGCCGAGAACAGGAAAAAGATCCCCGCAATACCCATACTTTCACGGATCATAGGGAATATCATATTTAAAGTCCAGTCAGTTACCCATACCGCCAAAGAGGTAATGGCAACTGCCCTGCCCCTGATTTTTGTTGGAAATATCTCCGACATGACGACCCATTTAATCGGGCCCATTGAAAATGCAAAAAAGGCCACAAATGCGCAAATCAGCAGCACGAGCAACATTCCCTCTGTCCGGCCGGTCAAAAAGCAGAATCCAAGTGTCAGCATAGAAAGGAAAGCCCCGGCATTACCAATGAACAGCAATGGACGTCTGCCAATAGAATCCAGCTTCCACAATGCGATGATAGTAAACAGGACATTTACGATACCGACGGAGACAAATCCGCCCAGCGCATCACTCAGTTGAAGTCCTGCCTTTTCCAATATATCCGGTCCATAGTAAAATATGACGGTGATCCCACTCAATTCCGAAACTATGGCAAGGAACATGGCAACAAAAAATGCTTTTCTTAATCCGGGTTTCAACAGATCAGTCATTGCAACGGCTCCTTGTTTCAGGGTTTCATCAATGCTTTTAATTTCATCCTCGGCAGTCTTTTCATCGGTAATTTTAAGCAGGATTCTTCTTGCCTTTTCAACGAGTTTCTGTTTCATCAGCCACCTGGGGCTTTCCGGTACAAAAAACAGGCTAATTGTGAATAACAATGCTGGAACCAGCATAGCCAAAAGCATGCTTCTCCATGTCTCCTTCACAACCATCCAATGGAAAAGACCTGCCATTGCTGGCTCTGTATGATTGAAAGCAATTCCTTTCAGGGATGCATTAACAAACAAGGCCAACAGAATCCCTATCGTAATGGCAAACTGAAACAAACCGGTCATTCTTCCACGAACATTCGGAGGGGATATTTCAGAAATATACAGACCTGAAAGCACGGAAGCAATGCCAACGCCAATTCCGCCTAACAATCTGATGATGATTAATGTATTTATGTCCGGTGCGATACTGCAACCGATAGATGCAACAATAAATAACATTCCGGCGAGTATCAGGACTTTTTTCCGTCCGAATTTATCGCTGAAGTAGCCTGCAATCAAACAGCCGACGATGCTTCCTAAAAGAACCGCACTAACCAGTGTTCCCTCCATACCGGTACTCAGGTTAAACTGGTTTCGTAAAAGGCCAATTGTACCTGAAATTACCGCAGTATCGTAACCAAACAGCAACCCACCGAGAGCCGCAACAATGCAAATAAACCATAAATAGGTTTTGTTTATTTTGTCTCCCATTTGCAATTAATTGAAATTTGTTTCCAGTTCTTGTTGTTTATATCCTCAGCCTTTGCAATCCATGTTCCTCCAACTGCCAGAACCTGCGGAATACTCAGATAGTTATTTAATATTTCGGGGTTGATCCCACCAGTGGGGATAAACCTGACCCCAAGATGGGAATATGGTGCGGCCAGGCTTTTAAGCATTTTTGTGCCTCCGGCAGCTTCAGCAGGAAAGAACTTCAGCACCCTGATTCCCAAAGAAAGTGCATTCTCAACATCTGAAGGTGTCATTACGCCGGGAGAAAATGGAAAATTCAGTTTAAGGGCTTCTTCGGCTATATTTGGATTAAAACCTGGTGAAACACCAAATTTAGCACCACAATCAATTGCTTTTTTCAAATTGTCGATCGTTAAAATAGTTCCGGCTCCGATTAAAACTTCCGGACGTTCTTTGGCAATTTTTGAAATTACAGTGGAAGCTGCCATGGTACGGAAGGTAACCTCAGCTACCGGCAGCCCCCCTTCAATTAAGGCATCGGCGAGCGCTAAAGCCGAATCGGCGTCCTCAATGGCAATGACCGGGACAATCCTGAATTTCTCAATTCTTTGATAGATATCTACATTCATAATTTTGGTTTTATTCGTTCCAACATTTTATTTCACTTTTTGTGCATCTTTCCAGAACCAGAGTTTTTAATACCGATCGGAAAAATGGGGCTATGGTTATTTTAATCTAGGTAACTCTCTGGAAAGTGGAATTGATTCTTTGCATATTATTTTCACAGCATAGGCAATACTATCGATATGGGTTGGTGTTACCGGAAGCTCAATTTTCAGACCCTCAGAATCCTGCTTCCATGCAAGTGATTCACCACCAATAAATTCTATATCTGTTATTTTAGCGGTATCAAAATTACCTCTTCGCAACTTTTTAATTATCGCTAAATTTTCTTTCGGCCATGACATACCTATAATATATAGTTTTGTTGATGTTTTATCCCTTGTGAATCGGAAGTCAGATTCTGTACCTTCCGTTGGTCTGACTTCCAGGTGACCTCCACCTATTTTTGTTGGTCCTTCACCATAAGTCTCCCATGCACGGGTATAATAAATAGCTTCCCCGAATTTTTTGAGCCACGCACCCATCCCTAGCAACATTTCTCTTTGGGCCTGTGGAATCGAACCGTCCGCCATTGGCATAATGCAAAGCAAAAGGTTGCCATTTTTGCTGACCCTGTCGACCAAAGTAGCAATCTCTGCTTTGACTGAAAAATATTTCATACCGGAGGCATACATCCATTTTTCACCTGAAGCATCATCGGTCTGCCAGTAGGGAAACCTGATTCTATCAGCACCACCGCGTTCATAATTGTACATGATACCATCAAACTGGACGCCATCTTTTGCAGTTACTACCACTTCTTTGCCCTCACTTCTTGCCTGGTTATAGTAATAGGCAAGATATTTAAGTTTAATACTGTCCCTGATAGCATCAAGATTAAAATCATGAAACATGATATCAGGCTGATAGTTATCAATAACCTCTTTGAGACATTCGTAAAAATAATTCTGCTCTTCTTTATCGGTCATCTGTCCGTACAGTTTCTTTAAGCCGGGATCAGTGTGTGCCGGCGCATAGTGAAAGTAACTTTCCTTAATGTCTGGTCTTCCTGCAACATTGAACGCATTGTTAAATCCTGTAAATAGTTTAAGATTTCTGGCACGGATGGCCTTTTTAAACAGTTCGAGTATGTCAAGTTGCGGTCCCTTATCAAAGGAATTCCATGGATTAACAGCGCTATGGTACATAGAAAAACCATCATGAAAAATGACAGTTGGTCCAACATATTTAGCACCTGCATCTGCACAAAGCTGGATCCATTCTTCGGGATCGAAGTTGCCACCGGCCGATTTTAGCCTGGGCTCAAATTTAACATAATTATTTTTTTTATCGTAGGCACCTTCAATAAATTTGTGATACTCCCATGTGGCCGGATTGCCAAAGACACTTTCATGATAACTATATGTTTTAGTATTACTGGCATACATATACCTTCCATACCAGTCATTATCTTCAAATGATGCTGCAAGGTACGGGCCCCAATACCAATAAATCCCGAATTTAGCATCCTTGAACCATTCCGGACACGAATTATGTTTGTTTACCGACTCCCAGGTGGACTGATAATTTTCTTGTGCAGAAATCATTTCAGAAAATAACGCAAAGGCCACAAAAAACACACATGTCATTAACTTAGTTATTTTCATAATATTCTTATTGATTCTGCAAAAACATTCGTATTTCAGCGATTTCAGTAAATTCTGATTTAAATTTCTTCTACTTTTTTAAGTGTAATCACTTCAGATATTTCAATAAATTATCCACAGCTCCGTTCATGGCCTTGTCTACACTTTCTTCTGTGAATCCACCAATATGGGGAGTTGTAATAACCCTTTTGTGCTTCACTAAAATATTATCCCCGGGTGGTTCGGTGCGAAAAACATCAGTAGCATACCCCATTATTATTCCTGCGTCTAATGCCTGGATCAATGCATCATCATCGATCAGTTCTCCTCTGGCTGTATTAATAAGAAAAACCCTTTTTTTTATTTTTTGAATAAGAGAATCATTTACAAAAGGCTTACCGTCTTTGCCTGCAGGAATATGTAAGCTTATGATATCCGAATTTGCCAACAGCTCATCAAGTTCTGCATACCGGAAATTTGCGGCAGGGGTAAAAAAGTCGTTGATAAAAGGATCAAAAGCGATCACATTCATTCCCAAACCAAGAGCCAGACAGGCCACCTCTTTCCCTATCCTTCCGCAACCGATGATTCCAAGTGTTCTCCCTTTGATCTCGATCCCCAGCCTTCTTTCCCACTGGCCCTCCTTCAACTTTCCATCGGCGAAGGGAATTGATCTTGTGATAGCAAAGATGAGTGATATCGTCAGCTCTGCCACTCCTCGGGCGTTTGCACCTTCAGTTTTACATATTTCAATATTCAGCGCCTTTGCAGCATTCAAATCGATATTGTCGACCCCTACCCCATTTCTGCTTATTACCCGAAGGCCGGATGCTGCAGATAAGACTTTGGCAGAAATCTTTTCAACTCCTGCAAGATATCCGGAGCACCCTGGCAGGATATTGATGAGTTCATTTTCCGAGGGTTGTTTCCCGGGCGTACAGAACGCCAGTTCATAACCTGCATTTCTAAGACGGTCCAGCGAGGGATGTCCGTCCTTTGTGATGGATCGTGGTGTAATAAGGATTTTTTTCATGGTTAAAGTCAAATAATACGAATGGCGTTTCCCTTCTCAAATATTCGTTTTGGAAATCCTTGTTCTTTTATGTCCCCATAATTGTGGCCGGCTTCAGCCGGATAGACGCAAAACGATATCAGCGGTTCAGTGCCTGTATTTACTGACCGATGGGCCCAGAAAGGCGGCACATATACCATCTGGCCTCGTTCCATTCGGATTTCTTCAGACTTCCCATCTGAAGTTTTCATTACCATGTAACCTTCGCCCTTTAGGCATAAGTATATTTCAGCTGTTTCTTCTACCGTGTGATAATGCCCTTTGGTAAAAAAGTATTCTTCCCCTATTTTCCCGGGAAAGAGTTTGCTGATGCAATACATCAGATGCCCATACTCTTCCGGAACAGGAATTTCAAATACTTCATAGTGAATCGGATCTGAATCTCTTTTTATCAGCTCCTCCAATGCATTTTCATTCAGATAGTATCCTTTCATATCGGATGCCCGGCGGATTAGATGGTTGGTTGCTTCAGGCATATCACCAGTTGCCAGGTCTATCCCCAGGCTGAAAGGATTTAAAAATGTGGTTTTATTTTTAGCTTCCATTGTTTTTCGGTATTGAAAATTTTTCCTTGGTAAATTAAATTCTTTGCTTTGCGGCTATTTCTGACAATTTGTCGAATTGTCTACCTTTGGTCGCAATTTCTACATGGAATACCTCCGAAATTACCCGGGTCCAGCCATGGAGAAAATATTCCCACCCATCTTCGATAATTAGGTTTCTCTCCTTTTTCTGATTCTTTGCCTGGTCAAGGAAAACCAAATTTCCTCTGTAATTGAAATCCCACACGAACCCATTTACAGGAAATTTTGCATGATCGCTAATAGGGGACCCAGGTGTGTCTTTCCCCATGCCAGTAGCATTTATTACCAGAGAACCGGGTTTTAAGCGGCTTAATATCCCATCACTAATATCCAAAGAAGGTGCATGAACATATTCCACATCAACTTTGGAATCAAGTTGAGAATGAATGTGCCTCATCTCATCCAGCCGGGGGGTACTTCTGTTTGCTATAATTATTTTCGATGGTCGGTTTTCACCGTGCTCCTTCTTCATCAGATACCAAGAAACCGCTATGGCAGATCCACCTGCACCCAATATGAAAACCTCGGCGCCTGTATTCTTCCAGTAATTATCCGGAATAAAGGCTTCAAGAGCAAGGCCGCTGGTAATCGGATCTTTCGCGTGACCGACCAGCTTTCCGTCTTTTTTTGAAATGCTGCTGATTTCACCCATCAAATCTGCATATTCATCCAACTTCTCAAATTGATCCCTGCAAGCTTTAAGCAAGTCGATTTTATGTGTTGTCACCAATGCTCCCAAAGAAAGCGGATCGTCTTTTATGAACGCTACAGCTTCCCTGTATTTTTGAGGTTCGTCATGGAGCTTTAAATCAATTCCCTTAATCTCGCAAGGTCCTAGACCGAGGGATTCTGCCCATGCTGGAAAAACTGACATTATTGATGATTTTGAGGTAGTTACACCAATAAAATACATCGTTGGTTGTTTGGCTTTCTGATACATTATTTTTTCATTAATAAGAATTATGGTTGTTTGAATTTAACTGATTGCTCTGTCGCCAAGTATTGAAGATATCTCACATTGTTGAATCAAAATTTTCAATTTTAAATGTCCATGCATACTGACAAGGTAGCTTATCTATTGTCAGTTGTGGAACTTTTATATGCAAATTGTTTTTTTTAACAGACCACTTCAGGTTTTTCCCGATCCCAAGAATTGAAATACTTGTAGTCGTTGACGGTACAACACCACGAAGGACTAATTCTTCGCCAGGCCAGGTTGTACATATCGCATAAAGTGAATTTCCTTTTTTTGTATAAAATACTTCGGGTACATCTGCAGAGAATTTCGCATTTAATCCATGTATTTTACTTTTATAATCGCTATAAAATATTGACCCTGGGACTGGCTCCATATTCATACCCGGTATGGACCATAACAACCGCACTTCTGCAGCCTTCATGTCATAACGGTTTTGGTTACGGTAGTATTCAACTCTCACCTTGTAGGGTTTCTCCTTATTTAATTGAATTGAAACTGAATCCGACTTTATAAGCCATTCAAAGCCACTGCTTGTCCTGTCAATCAACAAACTGTCGTTAAGATAAAAGCGCGACTGGCCTATTGCCGAAAGTTTAAATTTGTATTCATCTGTTTTATCAGGGACAAGCGTCGCTTCCCAAACAACATCAAATATCCTTTTGGGAATATTAGGTACCGGAGACGTTAACTTCCAGTTAAAATTGATAGAAGAATCTAATCTGGATACATTGACTTTTCTCATTTGTTCTGTTTTCTGCCACTTTGTAGTGCCATAGATTGCCTCGCCATTTACTTTCAGCCAATCTCCCATTTGGAGGATACGCTCCTGGTTTATTTCGGGAATGGTTCCATCAGCTTTTGGACCAACGCCCAGAACGACATTGCCACCTCGTGCAACACACTGCACAATCATTCCTATAAGTTCTTCAGGTGTATCATAATCCGTAATTTTCAAATTTCTATTGTAGCCAAAAGAAGGGCCAAAGCTCCTGTCTTCCTGCCATGCATGGCTATTATTACCGATTCCTCCTCCAAATTCGCTATTGTAGATCATGCCATTTTTGCCAGAACTATCCTCTCCCCACCGATCATTAAATGCGATATAATCTTTTACGGGGGATTCATTTAACAGCCATGAAAGCAGCTCTACAGATTTAAAAGTTTTATCGGTAGCGGCCCGGTGTCCATCAGTGAAAATAAACCAAGGTTTATATCTTGTAATCAATTCCTTAAATTGAGGATGAAAAACTTCATCGACATATTTTCCTCTTGTTTCATGATTGACCCATAAAGGGTGCCACCATTCGTAAAGAGACATATAGAGTCCCATCTTCAAATCCTTTTTTTTACAGGCCTCAAATAAGTTACCTATAATGTCTCTTTTAGGCCCACGGTCAATGCTGTTCCATTTATCCCTGTTTATTGTCCGTGCATCAAATGAGGTTGGAAAAAGACAAAAGCCATCGTGGTATTTTGCCACAACAATAAAATACTTTGCCCCTGATTTTGAGAATAAATCGGCCCAGTCATCCGGGTTCCATAATTCGGCCTTCCACTGATCGGCAAAATCTTCGTATAAAAAGTCCTTGCCATAATTTTTTTCATGGAACTTCTTGTCATATTTCTTATAACGATAATATCCATTGCAGTTGTGGGCACCGTACCATTCGGCATAACCAGACCCGGACTCGTAAGCAGGGACAGAGTATGGCCCCCAAAAAATATAGAGTCCAATTTTTGCTTCATTAAACCAGCTTGGAACAGGAGCTGAATTCAACGATTCCCAGTTAGTCTCATAACGCTTACCAGACTGAGCGTTGAGCGTATAGTTTACTGCTATCAAAATTCCGAAGAGAATATAAAATACATTTTTCATTTACACCAGATTTTATAAAATACATTTTTCATTTACACCAGATTTGTATCATTTCATTAAAAACGAATTCAAATGTAATCCTGTAATTACATGTTGCAAATGTAAAAACAAAATTCCTTTTTACAAACAATTAATTTTTTAGGATAATTTTCGTAATGCCCTGCTAACCTATTGTATTCAGAGGCTAATTCCCTTTTATAAAACCACCATCAACGGCCAGCGACTGTCCGGTAATGTAACTCGCCCGTTCACTTACCAAAAATGCTGCAGCAGCTGCAAATTCACGGGTTTCAGCAAATCGTCCCATCGGTATTTCATCCTTTATTTGGTAAACAGTGGGATCTTTTTCAGCAAGATATTTTATTCTGTTGGTATTGGTGTAACCCGGCATCAGGTTGTTTACAGTTATGTTGTACCGGGCCACTTCGTTCGACAGGCTTTTTACCAAACCCATTACGCTGGTGCGCACAGCATTTGAAGAGATGAGGTTATTGGCAGGTTGCTTCACGGCCACCGACGTCATAGCCAAAATACGGCCAGCCCGCTTTTGTTTCATGGCAGGTAAAACCTGTTTTATAATATCGACAACACTGATAAACAATAAATCGTAAAAACGTCTCCAGTCCTCCAACTCAAACTGTTCAAAAGGCCCGGCGGCAGGCCCGCCTGAGTTTGTTACCAATATTTCAATATCGCCGAAGGTTTTAACACTATGCTCAATCAACTGCTTGCGTTGGGCTTCGTTCGTAAGTTCACAAAAAAAGGAGGAGATCCTACCTGGTGCAAATGCCTGAATTTCGGCATAGGTTTCGTCCAGCGATTTCTGGTCATTACCGCAAATAATTACCTTAGCTCCTTCTGTAGCCAATTCAATGGCAACGGCTTTGCCCAGTCCCATGCTGGAAGCCAGTACCAATGCAACTTTATTTTGTATTCCTAAATCCATCTTTTTATTTTCTTAAGTAGTTATCCGAACTGTTAATCCAATCTTGTCGTGGTGGGGCAAACGTATCGGTTTCAACAACGTTGCCAATCATTAAAGCCTTGTGCGGACGGTTTGCCGCGATAACAATTGTATCGCCTGGCAATAAGTCGATGAATTTTTTTTCATCGTTATCAAACCAAAAACGGAGGGTGCCCTCATAAACCTCGGTAATCTGTTCATTGTCGTGCAGGTGCCACGGAACAGCGAAACCATCGGTAAATTCCATTTTGGCTATCATTAACCGCTCACCGTAAATAAATTTACGTTTCATTTGCGGATTCACCTGTTCTTCAGGAATGTCTTTCCAATTTAATTTTTTCATTTGAAAATAATTGTATTAATTAACTGATTATTAAGCGTTCACATAAAATTCACATGATATGGGGCCCTCACTTCAAACTATATTTTCGCTTCACGGATTTCCACCTGGTTCCAATTCATCGTTGTTTGCGTTTGAAACGAACTCTTTCGCTTCATAGTTAGGATTTTCCCATTTGAAAATTTCACCATTCCGCAACCACGTTTTAATGGAACCACGATTTCGAGAACATTACTCTTAAATGAACTTGCAACCGGAATTTCAATATCCGAACCAGGATGAAGAACTGTTATCTTCATTTTGTTCAAACCTGAAATATTACGGAGACGAACAATTGAAGATACTGCTTTACCTCCAAAGGTAACAGGTAGAACATAGCCATCCGGAACTTCAAACAGATTGACTTTTATGCCTTGAGTCGTAGTTTCAACACAATTTGGCTCAAGCACCCATTTTTTTCCTCGCATAGCGTTGAGTAGTGGTCCATAGTCGGTGTAAAGTTGATCAGCTAAAGAATCCGGACCGATACAGTGGTTGTTATATGGGAAAGGGGCGGTAGGGAATACCCCCAAATAGAGGTGGCGCTGCATAAACGAATCAGGATTGGGCTGTTGAAGGGTTTTATTGTAGGTCCACGCAACTGCTGGTTTTCGCATGCAAAGTAACGCGGAAGTGTTCAGTGCATTGCCGTTTTGTCCAAACTCGGTAAAGATGCCATCAAGTTCACGTCCAAGCTCCAGTCTCATGGGCATCATGTTAGATAATATCACTTTGTCAGCATTATGCATTAATGGTCCGAGCTTCGACATCAGCCCCGCCCATGAGCGATAAAGTGAGCGGGCTGGCAATCCATCCACCCAACTTACACTGTCATCAGCCTGACTGTTGTAGAAGGTCAGCCAATCGGTACGATCAATGCAGATTCCATCAGTTTCCGGAACCAGTTTAATATGGCGGTCAGCCTGTTCAAGCAAAAATTTTTGATAATCGGGATCTCCGGGATCGACAATTGCAGCACCATAGCAATTGGACATGATCCCTTTGAGTCCACCGGGGAGTTCAATAATTGGCTTAATAGGCGTAAGTGGTTTACTGTTATTAACTTTGCTGCAAGATGTAACCCTGAGCCAGGCATTCGGAAAATTTACCTTCATAAAGGCCGATCCGTCATTCCAAAGTTGCGGATCATTTACTTTAGATGCCGGCAGTTGTCCGATATTGGGATTGACATCTTTTCCGTACTCGGTAACATTGAAATAATTGAGGACAGAAAAGCCGCTATTCTTCATATATTTCGCATATTCATTGAGCTGACGACAGGAGGTAGAATCTGATTTACCTACCGGACGCGGCTCGGCACACGAACGTCTCCATTTTTCATCGGCATCTTTGACGGGAGGAATGAACATGCCCATATAGGGAAAATCATCGGAGAGCTTCCAATTGAAGCCAAAGGCCATTTTCTTATATTTAGCAACATCGAATGGCATTTCACTTCCGGAATAGGCGCCACAGCCTACAATCTGGTGTGCCAGCGGGTTCGGGGCATCGAAATAGCGCGGATAACGTTGGGTCAGGAAACGCAAACCACCCCTCCATGAAGCTTCGTGGGGGACAAGGTACATAGTGAATATCAGGGTTCTACCACTACCTATACGATAGTTGGAACGTGTGTACTGGAACTGCCCATTGTCGGATACGGAAAGATCCATATTGAGCAACACATCATCAGGAGCAAGGACAAGACTCAACCCTAAATCGGACTCCGGCACGAGAAGTGTAAAGAGCGGTAGGGCAACAAAATCATCAGCAATGGGACAAATCTGTGCAACATTGCCGTAATGCCAGTTACGATCCAGAAATCCGACCGGCACCAGAGGATCGCTCCATCCGCCGCTTTCCATTGTCTTGCCCTTTTTGATAAGTTCCGAAAGTTTCGGAGTTGACACGGTACCCGAAAAATCAGCCGAGCCCCATGGGGCCCATATCAGGGTTTCTTGCGGTCTGGCGCATTTCATCCGGGATATTATAGCTGTGGTCCAGGGAGAATCATCACTCGAAATGGCAACTTCCCAACGAATACTCCCTTTATCTGGTGTGAATACATCAGTTTGCGTGCAGGTGTGCCCCAGGCTGTCTGCAACTGTGCGTGTAAATTTGTAAGAACCATTTTTTTTCAAGTATTCCATGACTACTTTGCCGCGAACAGTAAGTCCATCGAGCAGTGTTCCACCTGAAATGAGAAACGGAATTTTTGATTCTCCCAAAAGCAATCCGGTAATCTCTCCATTTTCGCTAAATTGTAAGGCAATTCCAGCTTCCCTGATTTCAAAAGACTCTTTTTTGCCCATTACATTGTTGACGATTAACGCGTAAGCTGCAATGCCCAAAATCAGAACAAAAAATATCCATTTGAATTTTTTCATACGTTTTAGTTATTTTTAATTACCAGATATATGCTTATTTAGATATTAACATCCACGGGAATTAACCAATTGCGTTTGTCATCAATCCGGCCCGACCGTAATCCGTTTATTTCATCGTAAAGCATGTTGCTGACTATGCGATCCTCTACTTTTGGTAAAACCATCAAAGTATCGCCATGCGTTATTTCAGATATATGCGAAATAACGGCTGCTGTTCCAGTTCCAAATGCCTCTTTTAGGTCGCCTTTTTTGAAGGCTTCAATAATCTCGGCGATATAGATATCCCTCACTTCTACCTTAAAGTGTTTCTCCTCCAGGATATCAAGACAATAATTCCGGGTGGTGCCTTTCAGAACGGCGCCTGTTAGCCTGGGTGTTACAACAGTATCGCCGATCACAAAAAACAGGTTCATCATGCCTGCTTCCTGTATTTTGATAAATTCAGGGCTTTCGAGCCAAATAATTTGGTCATATCCCTTCTTCTTGGCAAGCTCACTTGCAAACAACGATCCTGCATAGTTGCCTCCGGTTTTCGTCTCTCCGGTACCTCCGGGTACAGCCCGGATCAGTTTTTGTTCGGTAATTACTTTTACCGGTTTGGAGAAATAGGGTTGACCCGGACCGGTATAAATGTAAAAGGTATAGGTGTCGGAGGGTGTAACCGCCAGGGAACTCTCGGTTGCGAACATTGTTGGGCGAACATATAATGCACTGCCTTCGGCCTTTGGTATCCAATTTTTATCAAGGGCCACTATGGTATTCAAAGCCTTAAAAAAAATATCATGCGGTATCTTAGGCATGCACATCCTTTCGGCCGAATGGTTAAACCGCTCAATATTCAGATCGGGACGCAGAAACCTGGGAATGCCATCCTTACCCATGGTAACCTTCATTCCTTCAAAGATGCATTGACAATATTGAAGCGCTTTGGATTGAGGGTCGAGTACAAAACCCTGATAAGGAATAATCCGGAAATTTTTCCATTGTCCGTCGGCATAGTCCATCACGAACATATGATCGGAGGTGTATTTCCCGAAAGGGATGTTGTCAAAGTCTATCCCTTTCAGTTTGGAATTTTCCGTTTTCGTAATTTTTATTTCCATATTTTATTCATTTTTATCGTTAAGCAAAACGCTATGAAATATGCCATAGCTGAAATAAACTGCAAAACCCATTACAAGCCAGGCGATCATACGCAGCCAGGTGTCAAACGGCAGCGAAAACATTTGAATCAGGCAAATAAGTGCGCCAAGGGCCGGAATAAACGGAACCCATGGGGTGCGGAAAGGCCGGGGCAGGTCCGGCCGCTTGCGGCGCAGGACAATGATCCCGATACAGACAATGACAAATACCATGAGCGTACATATTGAAACCATCTCTCCCAATACATTGATTGGGAAAATTCCTGCAAGGATAATTGCTGCAATTCCTGTCAAAACAGTGCCAATATAGGGTGTTTTAAAGCGTTTGTGCATTTTTGAAAAAAATGTTGGCAATAGTCCGTCTTTGGACATGGAGAAGAATATACGGGGAAGCCCCAGGATCATAACAAGAATTATTGACGTTAGACCTGCAATTGCCGCAATCTTGATGATTGGACGAAACCAAAACATGCCATGACCCATGGCATTGACCCCAACAGCAATTGGGTCGGCAACGTTGAGTTGGGTGTAGCTTACAAGTCCTGTTAATACAATGGCCATCAAAATATAGAGGATTGTTGAAATACCGAGTGAAACCAAACTTGCCCACGGGATATCGCGTTGTGGGTTTTCAGCCTCCTGGGCAGTCGTCGAAACTGCATCGAACCCAATATAGGCAATGATGACCACTGCTGCTCCCCGCAATATTCCGCTGATGCCGTAGTGCCCCCATTCGCCGCTATTTTCTGGTATAAAAGGATGCCAATTGCTTGCATGAACAAACGAAAAGCCAATGCCTACAAATAAAATAATAGCGGCAACTTTGATAAGCACCATTAAACCATTAAAGTTAGCGGATTCAGAGATGCCAATAACAAGTAATATCGTCAAGACAGCAACGATAAACATCGCCGGTAGGTTCATCGTGGCCGTTACATATTGCAATGAGTGTACATCGATGGTAGCGAGCGTCTCTTTGGACAAACCGGAAAGCGATTGCCATCCCAGGTCAGGGATATTATACAAAACGGTACCTGTAGCCGCTGTAAATTTAGCAGGGATAAAAATTCCGCAATCTTTCAGGAAGCTGATCACATAGCCTGACCATCCGACGGCTACCGTTGCTGCAGAAAAAAGGTATTCGGCAACCAGATTCCATCCGATAATCCAGGCGAACAATTCTCCAAACGTAGCATAACCATAGGTATATGCACTACCGTCGACGGGAATCATCGAGGCAAACTCGGCATAGCAAAGCGCGACCAAAGCACATGCAAGTCCGGAAATCAGAAATGAAATCACGATTGCCGGTCCGGCATACATGGCAGCAATCTGCCCGGTCAGCACAAAAATCCCTGCCCCGATTATTGCACCAATGCCTATGTTGGTTAAGTTAAGCCTGTTTAATGTCCGCTTAAAGCCGGCGCCCCGCGCCGGCGCCTCATTAAGGATTTTCGTCAGGGATTTTGTGGAGAACATTGAGTTCATCATAAGCAGCAGGGTTGGTTATTTTGGAAATACTAAAAAATGCGTTAGTGGCATTGACCTGGTCAGTTTAATCTTTGTATGAAACTTTGGCAACTGATCCGATGTAATATTAATTATTAATTTAAAAGAATGAAAACTTTAATTCACATCATTGTTAAAATTGCTACTCTCCAATGATCTCGTAACTCCCTGAAGATCCTGAAAATTTTACTTTTGATTCGGCAATATCATCATATTTCACTGATAATCCGCCTGAGCACATCACAAATGGCCTGGTTTTGAACGGTAACGTAAATTCCACGGTCTCCCCTCCCATTGCAAGAC
>JALNYZ010000068.1 GCA_023229575.1 Prolixibacteraceae bacterium | reverse complement strand
GAATTAAGTGCCACAATAGGTTGCATATTCATTTTCAAAAACCGGATGTGGCTGAATAGTAAAATGGCTCAAATTTTCCTGGTAATGATATGGTTTACTCAACACAATCAGCAATTGTTTTATTAAGTTAAGATTTCCATTTACTGCTGAGTCCAGTGCTTCTTCCACCAAATGATTCCGTGGAATAAAAGCCGGATTATTTTCTTTCATCCTATTTTTTGCTTGTTCATATCCATTGGAATTGTTGATGGTGTTTTTCCATTTATCCAGCCAGGGTTTAAATTCAGGACCAGCCATGATGCCTTCTCCGGTAACTTTATCATAGGTTAGCGCTAGAAAAGTATTGGTATAATCCAGTTTCAGATGAAGCATCAATGCCAGCAGTTCATCCACCAACGAATATAGCTCCGGTGCTTTTTTTTCAATGCCTAATTTTAAAAGCATCATTTCATAATATTTTTCAACCCAAATGTTATCAAATTGATCTATGCAGGCTTGAGCTAATTGCAATGCAGTTGAAGGTTCAGGATGTATAACAGGCAACAAGGCTTCGGCCAATCTGGCAATATTCCATTTGATCATGTTGGGTTGGTTTCCAAAGGCATATCGCCCGGTTGTGTCTATTGAGCTATAAACAGTATCAGGGTGATAGGCGTTCATGAAAGCACATGGGCCATAATCAAATGTTTCGCCGCTGATGGATACATTATCCGTATTCATTACACCGTGAATAAAACCAACACGCATCCAATTCACTACCAAATCAATTTGAACGGCCATCACTTTTTTTAGTAAACTGAGTGCCGGACTCCCCTCGTGTTTAATTTCAGGATACAAGCGATGGATGGTATAATCGTTGAGTGCCCGTAAATCTTCGGTTGTTCCTAAATGACTGGCATATTCAAAAGTTCCTATTCTGATATGACTCTTCATGACTCTTGCTAAAACAGCTCCATCATGTTCAGTTTCGCGTTGAACCAATTCTCCTGTTTTTGCCACCAGCAAACTCCTGGAAGTAGGTATATTCAGGTGATGCATTGCTTCACTTATCAAATACTCTCTTAGCATTGCCTTTAAAGTAGCCTTTCCATCTCCACCCCTTGAATAGAAAGTTCTTCCGCTTCCCTTGAGTTGAATGTCAAATCGTTGGTTTAAAGATGTGATATATTCACCCATCACAATGGCTCTTCCATCACCCAAATTTGTAAAATTTCCGAATTGGTGACCTGCATAAGCCTGGGCAAAAGAAGAAGTTTTGCCATCGGATTCATTTCGCAATAAAAAAGAGATAAGATCCTGTTGATTTGTAAATGGAATAGTAAGTTCTTCCAACAATGCCTCATTAAGCAGTACTGTTTCAGGTTTGCTGAATGAAGCAGGTTTTACAAGTTGATAAAACTTGCCCGGAAGGGATAAATAAGAATATTCCAGGTTAAGCATTGGTCTTTTCTGCGTGAATGATAAGGTCATTTATAGTAACGTATTCCAAT
The DNA here is from genome assembly GCA_023229575.1 of Prolixibacteraceae bacterium. Classification (GTDB taxonomy): domain Bacteria; phylum Bacteroidota; class Bacteroidia; order Bacteroidales; family Prolixibacteraceae; genus CAINVV01. Next base: position 8,441 of record JALNYZ010000068.1, on the reverse strand, counting down.
GCGCTTTCATCGGTTGCCTCTAATACCACTTTTGGGGCAAAACCTGCTTCAAAGGCTTCTTTCCATCTTAATGCACACAAGCACCATTGATCTCCGGGTTGTAATCCCGAAAAACCATATTCAGGCCGTGGTGTGGTTAAGTCGTTTCCCCTGCTTTTTGAATAGTAAAGAAATTCTGATGTAACAACGACACAGACGACATGTTTTCCATCGTCTTCTTCATCTGTTCTGCAAAATCCGTCCCTGTAAAATCCGGTTATGGGTTTTTTGCAGCACGATTTTAATGGTTCTCCAAATATATTTTTCATCTTTTAATCTGTTGAATGATACAAACTGGAAATTTAATATTCTGCAATTGCCTGTGAAATGAAAGAGGGGAAAAAGCAACGAACGGATATTAAACAGCAAGATATTGGCCGCTTGCTTACATGTTAAACGAATTTTTATTGCTCAGGATTCGTTTTTGGAAAAAATTGGGGTTTCCCGTAGCAGGTTCTTGTCCCCGCTCCCGCGCGATTGCATCGCGTGGTTAAATGAAAGCTAATTCTGACTTTTGATTCATAGCAACCCTCAGATGGCGCGGATTTGCAATCTGCGCCCTTACAATTGATCAAAAAAACATTTGCTTAACCGCAATATTTCCGTAGTGGGCCGAATAAAAAAATTCCATAAACCTGATGGTCCAATCTCATGCGTATTATGCCTGGAAGGGATCTATTTGTTATAAAATAAAACGGTTGGAAGGAATGTATACCAGGCAGAATAGAGTAATGTGGCAAGATAGGGTGGTGATTTTTGGGGTGACACCTGAGATCAATACCTTGCGTTATGCATTCAATATATCTGCATTACGGCTTTGGATTTGCATTAATGGTACGGCCACAAACAGATCGCACCTCCGGAGCTCCCCGATCGATTGCCGGTGCCGTTTCTACAAACTGGTCGCACCACCGGTGTCCAGTTGCGGGCTTTTGGTTTTGAAAAGGCGCACCCGCGCGACCGGCAAGGGATTACTTCATCCAAATTTTCCGGTTCTTTCAAGTATTTCCGTAAACTCTTCCGGCGCTCTTCTTGGCTTTCCGGTTGCCGCGTCCATAAATGCAAGCGTGACCTCTCCTTCGTTGATCAATTCCATCTTCTCGTTGTAAATTTCAGAAATGATCCTGAATTTAACTTTGGGTATCTCTTTAATGAGGGTCCTGATTGTAAGAAGTTCATCGTAGTTGGCCGGTTTATGGTAAACAGCGTGGAGCAGCCTAACAGGAAGGATAATACCACTCTCTTCTACTTCCCTGTATGATTTCCAGATCGTTCTGATCATATCGGTTCTTCCAATCTCATACAACCGGGGATAATTCCCGTAATACATAATCCCCATACGATCCGTATCGGCATAACATACACGGTAAGGGGTTTCGTAACTAATCATAATTTGCAATTCATATTCAACATGCAATATTAAGCAGTTTTACCCGAAAACTTTCGGCGACCATTTAAATTGAATTGTTTGGACGGAGATTCCCTTCAAATACTGATAGCCAACAGACTTCATGTTAAGCCTATTGCATTTTTATTTATTTTTAGGTTCCGGTATATCAGCAGTGGAAACATTACAGGGGAGGAACGATTTCAAGAATCTGGCTTTATACTTTTGCCGACCATTCCGTGACAGCCGTTCCCCAGCCGCAGGGAGGCTGCAACGATGCGGATCCAATGTGGGTTTCAGGGAAGATTTATTTTACCAGCGACTGGATGGAGGGGAACCTTAAAAAGGTACCGAGGCGACAAATGGTCAGGTTGCCTAATTCTTCGACGCCCGCTTCAGGCCAACTGGAACATGAGATATGGATCGGACCTCAAATCACCGAGCGCTTCCATCCAGGGGCCCAAAGTGATGATCATTGATGAAACTGCAGGTTCGGGTGGTGATTTCCTTCCATGGATGTTCAGAAAATTCAACGTTGGCATCCTCGTTGGAAAACGAACCTGGGGAGGCCTGGTAGGCATATTGGGATTTACTGAATTCATGGACGGAGGAACCTGTTCGACCAGCCTATCCGGCTAAGATGAAGAAATGATCAGAATCCGTACTGTATTCCCAGAAAGAAATTTCGTGGTGATCCGGGATAGTAATAACGCGGTTCGCTGCCGCCAAAGCCTTTGGCATTCACGATCAGCATGGAGGCATAGTGGGTGTTTGTCAGGTTGTTGATGCCTGCAAAAAATTGGAATGAGGATGATGTGCCCTTGAGCACCTCTGCCGAAAGTTTGAGGTTTCCCAACAGGGAACTTCCATATTTTTCTGAATTCAGGTCATCCAGGTACTGTTCCCCGACATAGTAGAGTTGGGTAGTCAGTTCAATTCGCTCCACCGGATTCCAGGTAAATTGTTGTTGTATTGTTTGGTTCGGAATCCCGGGAAGGTGATTGCCATCGTAGCTGGTTCCATCGTCTGTAAACGTAATGAACTTATTGGAGGTGAGGGAGTAGCTCAGTAAGGAGGTTAACCTGCCCGGGAAATGGTTGTAACTGAAGAAAATATTCCGGAAGGTCAGCTCAAAACCTTGGTGCCGCGTCTTACCTGCATTGATGCCGGTGAAAATATCCTCCGTGACCCGCTTGGTGACCTGCAAATTGTTCAGTTCAATCCAGTAGAGGGTGCCTTCCATCCAGGCTTTTTGGTGGAAAAGGTTCAGCCGGATGCCAGTTTCGTACTGCATTCCTTGCTCTGGTTCCAGATTGGGATTGACATCTCCGCTTGGCAACAAGGTCTCCTCGGGTGATGGAAGTGAGTAACCGTGTCCGGCAGAGCCGTACAATGCAACTGCCGGATTGAGGGTATAGTTGATCCCAATCCTGGGAGAGAAGATGAGTGGAAATTTTCGATGGCCGGATTGCTCCCCATTTGCTGGGAAGAGATCGGTGAGCCGGTAACTGGTTTGTCCCAGCGCTGAAGCGACGGAGAGGTTGAGTTTTTCATTGGGTCGGTAGTAAACCATCCCGTAGAGATTGAAATGATTTCTGCTTTCATTGTTTTTGTTCAGGAGAATATTCTCCTTGTCCAGTTGCCATTCGTAGCGGTCAGCTACAAATTCTCCACCAGCTATCCATACCGTTTTTTCAGTGTGGTAACTCAATTTATTCCGGAAGCCGTATCCAATGGAGTTGTCATCGAGGTTGTTAAAGGGGCGTCTTTCGTAGCTGTTGATTCCGATGCCAAAAATGGTAAAATGGTTGTCAAGCCTGGCCTTTATTCTGGTAGCAACAGTGATGCCTGCCCTGATCTTCTCCGATTCCTTGTACCCTTTCACTGCTTTCCATGTGGGTGCAGCTGCCCCGGGGTTCTCCTCAAACATCGATTTCCCCAGGGAACTGGGAATACCTGCATTTAAACCGGTCAGGAGGAGTGTGGCCTGTACGGTCCAACCCGGTTTTTCCCAGGCTGCTGTGGATAACAGGGAGCTTCTTTTGTAATGATTGTTCTCCCTGAATCCATCCGATTGCAGGTGGCTCAAACTGCCCCATGCCTTTATTGTTTCACCCTGCGCGGTTGCTGAAAGATGGGACTGAAGTGTTTGCCAGGAGCCATATTGCATGTTTGCCTTCAGCTTGTATTGATCATATTCCGGTGTATACAGGTTGAGGCTACCTCCTAGTCCGGGACCGAAGAGGGCAGCTGCCGGTCCCTTCACCACCTCTATGCTTTGAAGGCTATGAAGGTCTATCTCTTCAGGGGTCGATACCCCATCGGAGCCGGTAAGCGGGACCTCATTCAGGTAGGATTTGATCCGGTTGGTATTGTAAGGGGTTCGGCTTCCCATGCCCCTTATGACAATCCTGCTGGTGGCATAATTTCCGGTTTGCATGGAGACTCCCGGCAGTGCATTGAGGGTGGTGGCGAGATTGGTTGCATCAGAGAGGGTGATTTCCTTTCCGGTTACAACAGAAATACTGCCAGGAACATCTCGTAATGATGTGCTGATTTTCAAGGCTTCAACAGATATCTCTCCAAGTACGATTGTAGTATCTGGCTTTCCTGGTAAGAGAGATTCCTTTTCCTGTCCCGAAAGATTGCCAAGAAAGCCAAACAACCACAACGCGACGAAAAGCATCCTGGCGGAGGGTCTTCTTGTGTCGTACTGCAGCCCCAACAGGTTGATCATTTTGAATTTTTGTCAATGAGATAAATAATTGCGGCAGTCCTGCAAATGTTTATTTGTCGATTGGAACGAGCCTTACTATTTTCCCGGGAGTTTCGATGGCGACATAAATGTGTCCCTCCGGACTAACCACAACATTGCGCACACGACCGATGCCTTCCAGCAGTTTTTCGCGGTGCTGAACGGCGTGCCCGTTGATGACCAATCTTTCAAGGTATTGAAATCGCAGGGATCCCACAAAGAGGTTGTTGCGCCATTTTTTGTATTTGTCGCCGGTCAGGAAGGTCATACCGCAAGGGGCGATAGAGGGAAGCCAGTAGGATACCGGTTGTTCCATTCCCTCTTTTTCGGTCAGTTCTGTCAGAACAGTGCCATCGTAGTTGATTCCGTAACAGATGACAGGCCAGCCGTAGTTGCGGCCCGGTTGCACTTGGTTCAGTTCATCGCCGCCACGGGGACCATGTTCGGTGACCCAGAGTTCCCCGGTTATAGGGTGGACACAGGTTCCTTGCGGATTCCTGTGACCATAGCTGTAAATGGAGGCGATGGCTCCCTTTTGGTTGGCAAAGGGATTGTCGGAGGGGATCGAGCCATCGTCGTTGATCCGGTGGATTTTCCCATTGGTATTGTCCAGTTTTTGCGGAAAATCGAAATGCTGTCCACGGTCGCCGATTCCGAAATAGAGATGCCCCTGCTGGTCGAAAGCCAGTTTGCTGCCGAAGTGGTGCATCTTGTCGGTTTCGGGGGTGCCTTTGAAGATGACCTGCTGTTCAACCAGTTTATTGCCTTGAAGTTTGGCACGGAGGATGGCCGTATTTGCTATGGTTTTTGTGCTTTGGGCATTGGGGGAGGAGAAGGAGAGATAAATCAAGCCATTCTTCCCGTAGTCGGGATGAAGGCATATATCCATGAGGCCACCTTGTCCCTTTGCAACAAGCTGCGGCAAACCTTCAATTGGGGCGGATAGTTTGCCCTTTGAAAAGCGGAAAAGGGAACCTGACCGTTCTGTGATCAGCAGATCCCCGTTGGGAAGGAATGCCAGTCCCCATGGGACATTTAGTCCGGTTACGACCGTATCAACGACAAAATTTTGGGATTCAGATTCCACAATTTCACCCTGTTTCGTAGCAGCTTTCAAACTGGACCGATCGGCAGGGATTCCTTTCTTGACGTAGGCAGCCAGCGCCTCCATCTCTTCGTTGGTAAATGTTTTTTGAAAGGAGGGCATTCCTAAATCGGCAATGCCATTCTTGATGCTGTTCAATGCCGAGCCGGTACTCTTTTCGTCCATCCAGGATTTCGCGGCGAATTTTTCGAGATTTTCGCCATGACATCCGGCGCAGTATTTCTGGTAATTCGCTGCTGCCGTGATTGGTTCGGGAGCTACTGTCTGATCGGGGTTGGCACGTTTTGGTGCGAAGCCAAAGAAGATTGCGATGGCAGATACAACAAACATACCTGATACAAATGTTTTACGGTTCATCTTAATGATTTTTGTAAGAACATATATTTCATTCGAAAATAACTTACTTAATATATTGATAATATGAATGTTCTCATGGAACTCACAGACATGATTTTCATTCATTTTTGCGAGCTTTTGCTCATGTTCGTTTCAACGAAAAGCAGGCTCAAAAGTTTCGCACCCGTAAATTACAATAGTTAGTTGTGCACTACCGGGATTTCGGTCTCCGTTATGGTGTTGCTTCCCCGGGTAATGTTGTAGGAGACGGTGTGACCGGAGCCGTTGATCCGGATGCCACCGGGGTCAAGACCCAGTATTCTTTTGCAGTTGTAACGGATGTCAAACAGAGCAGGCAGATTGTCAGTAAGATTAGATTTTAAATCAATTGGTTTTGATATTGACATACTGGCTATGGCGAAATCGCAGCAATCCCCAATTCTGTTAATTCAATAATTCTGTAAATCCTGATTCTGACGACTTACCCTTCATGCGAACTGATCCAGCAACTCAATTCTTTTCTGGATCGGTGGGTGGGTCGAGAAGAGGTTGCTGAACGAGAATTTCTTCTCTTCCGGTTGAGGGTTTTCGATGAAGAGTTGGGCGACATCACGGTTTTCAACGGCTTCGATCAGCGGATCACTGCTGATCTTCCGTAACGCACTTGCCAGGGCATACGGCTTCCTCGTCATTTCTGCGGCGCCGGCATCGGCCATGTACTCGCGTGACCTTGAGATGCCGAAACGAAGTAGCAAGGCGATCAGGTAGCAAATAGCGGAAACAACGATAACAACGAGGATTGCCACGCCTGTATCTTTTTTCCCTCTCGACAAGGCCCCGAACCGAATGCTCCTAAATGCCATCTCGGCCACGAAAGCAAAAATTCCGACAAAGATGATCGAGACGATCATCAGCCTTACATCCCGGTTACGGATATGGGAAAGTTCGTGGGCAATCACCCCTTCGAGTTCGTCGTCCTCCAGCTTGTCGATAATCCCGCGCGAAAGGGTGACGGAAAAGGTGCGCTGGTTGATACCGCTGGCAAAGGCATTGAGCGAATCGTCTTCGATGACATAGATTTGCGGGACACGCATCCCTTTCGAGATGCAAAGATTCTCGACAAGGTTGTAAACCCGCTTGTTTTCAATCCGTTCCAGCGGTTTCGATCCGGTGGCCATCCTGATTAGGGAGTTGTGTATCATCCAGGCTACCAAAAACCAGATGGTAGTGCCCAGAATTACAAACGGTACTACCCTGACAAATGTGTCATTCACGATTTGAACTTCCTGCTGTCGCTGGCTGAAATAGAGGATAGCATAGACCATCCCAAGCAGCACGATAGGGAAAGCGAGAATCAGGAGAACACTGTTGAAATTGTTTCTCCTGATTTGCGTCTGTATGCCGACGTAGGTCATTAATTAAAGCTGATCTTCGGAGGTTCTTCAAAAGATACCCTTTCCTGGCCGAGGTCGAAAAGAGTCTCGCGGAGGAAGCCGAAACTATTGGCGATCATATTGGACGGGAAGGTTTCGATACCGGTGTTGTATTCGGTAGTGGCTGCGTTGAAATACCTGCGGGCGGCTGCCAGTTTGTTTTCGATGTCGCTCAGCTCTTCCTGAAGTTGGAGGAAGTTTTGGTTGGCTTTCAGATCGGGATAGGCTTCGACTGATATTTTCAGACCCTGCAGGGCAACCGAAAGTTGGGTCTCTGTCTTGATTTTTTCATCAATGGTTGTGGCTCCCATGGCAGCTGTCCTGGCCTGGGTGATTTTAAGCAACAGCTCCTTCTCGTGGGTAGCGTAACCTTTTACGGTCTCAACGAGTTGAGGAATAAGGTCGTGCCGCTGTTTCAGTTGCACATCAATATCTGCAAAAGCGTTTTGCCTCGTGTTACGAAGCCTTACCAGACTGTTGTAAATGCCAATCAGCCAGAAGATAATCAATACAATAACTACAGGAATAATCCAAATCATGGCAAAGGTTTTTAAGGTTTTATACTTCAAATATACATAACAATTTGTCTGGTCAGGGACCATTTCATTACATAACCACTTTCTTTTCTGGTCTTTTAATCTTAGTCATCAAAATCGACTCATCAAAGATCTCCTCTTAACCCGATCACATCTGCCGCCTTTTGCATGGCGAGAATGGTCTCTTCCACGAGTTCCTCAACCGGTTTGCCCAACATTTGAGCCCCTTTGGCGATTACCTCGCGGTTTGCGCCGGCAGCGAAAGCCCGCGTATTCCATTTCTTCATAACCGATTTGGTGGTGAGATCGAGAATACTTTTGGAGGGTCGTACATAGACGCATGCTGTAATCAATCCGGTAAGCTCATCGGTTGCGAAAAGGACCTTCTCCAGCTCCTCGATGGGTTCAACATTCGAACAAAGGCCCCATCCATGACTGATGATGGCCCGGATGTAGCTTTCAGGCCAGCCTTTCTCTTCGAGGATCTTTCGGGTCATGGTGCAGTGCTGATCAGGATATTTCTCGTAATCGAGATCGTGGCACAATCCGATGACACCCCATTTTTCGATATCCTCGCCGGCTTGTTCGGCAAAATAGCTCATCACCGCCTCTACCGCCAACCCGTGACGGATCAGGCTATCCTGTTTGTTGTATTCGCACAAGAGGGCATATGCCTCTGCTCTGGTGGGTTGCTTTTCCATAAATATGGATGAAATTTGGTTGGTCTAAAATATAAAAACCTGCATTATCATTTTCGGTTTGGGGAATTTTTTTCTCGTTTGAGTTTATATTTCGATAAAATCCAACGATCTGTCTATAAAATAGTTCAACTCGTCTATTGTATTTGCGG
>JALNYZ010000003.1 GCA_023229575.1 Prolixibacteraceae bacterium | reverse complement strand
ATTTCAAACATTTCAAACATTTCAAACATTTCAAACATTTCAAACATTTCAAACATTTCAAACATTTCAAACATTTCAAACATTTCAAACATTTCAAACATTTCAAACATTTCAAACATTTCAAACAAAATAATTTAACTTTGCGTAACAACCAAACCAAAAATGATGCAAGAACTTAGCCCCACCCAATCTCGATTTTACAAAAAATGGAGCCTACAGCGCCAGAAAAAATGGAAATTTCTGTTGTTGCATGGCTCGCTGCCCTGGACGCTCTTCGGAGTGATTTTTATTGTGAATCACAGAATCTTAAGGGGAGAAATCCTTGGATTGGGTAAAATAGCTTACATCATTCTCGCATCTGCAGTGGTTGGTTTATTATTTCCCGGTTACTATCGATTTAAACAAAATGAAAAGAGATTCGCAGGTTTGCTCCGCGAAGAGAAGGATTTGACCGAAGGTATCCGTTTATTGTCCCGGGATAAAGTACTGATCCATGAAAATCTGACGCTTACCTGTCCGGATGATCAGAGTTTGGTGGTTAGGAATAACCTGTTCTGGCTGGAGGAAGATCAACCGACGGCCAATCAATGTATTGAATGCATTCAGGAACTTCAAAATGAAGTAGGGAAATTACTGGTCAACAATGAATTTAAAGCTTTGGTTACCAATAGAAAAATTAAATTAGAACTGTGTAACAATCAGAAAAGATTACTGTATACCAAAGAAATTGATTCATAATGAGAGATTCTGATTCCATCGAACATGCTTTGATTGAAGCCGACGATCAACTGTGCGAAGTATTGGGAAGAAACATCGATTTGCTTCCCATTGTATTCAGGTTTGGCATTAGCCCGAACATGGGACAATCCACCCTTGAGGAGATTTGTCTGAGACATAAAATAGATTTGGATTTTTTGCTCGCTGTTTTAAACACATATAATTCAGGCAATTACTTTCCAAACACAGACTCCATCGATCTCGCATTGCTAACTGATTTCCTTACCAAGACACACCTGCAGCTTAAACAGGTAACCATTCCGTTGCTTGGTAGTTTAATGCAAAAACTCAAAATTAAATTACCCGGTTCCAAGTTAACCATTACACTCGAAAGATATTTAAATGACTATATCTCCCGCCTGATGGAACATATTGAATTCGAAGAGAAATACATATTTCCACTTGTCGGATTACTCAACAAAAATGGTTCAGGAAGCGAATTAAAAACATCAACATCCAAACTAAAAAAACTATTTGGGCAGCACAACAACGTTGAAACGGAAATTAGCGATCTGATCATGATCATCCTTCAACATATACCTGAAGATACAGACATTCAGTTATTTCACGACATACTTCATACCCTTTCACATTTCGAAAAAGAGCAGGTCGATCATGCACGCTTTGAGGATAAGATACTCGTTCCAAGGCTTTTGAAACTATTTGGAACAAAATTTTAACGAAATGCATTCCGGTAACTGCATTATTATCCATCCCTGGCCAATCGTTCAGATAGGCTTAACCAATATCCTTCAGTCCCTAAAGGTTGATGTTGCCGCATATTATTTAACAACTCCTGAGAATGAAATAATTCAAACATGGAATGATCTGTTTGTTTTAATTGATAGCAAGGAGATTGAAATGATCCAAAAGCAATATAAATCCTTTAAAAGAAGAAATATTGATATCATAGGAATCCACTTTGAGGACTCACACATCGATGATGGGCTACCAATGGACGAAATTCTGTATCCATCAGACACACAAGGCATGATGTTTAGCAAGCTAAAGCCATTCTCCAATTTTGGTAAGCATAAGCAACCTTCCCTTCACCTATCTGATCGGGAAATAGAGGTATTAAAACTTGTAGCCACAGGATTCAGCAACAAACAAATTTCAGAAAAATTATTTATCAGCATTCACACAGTGATCTCACACCGTAAACACATCACCATCAAGTTGGGTGTAAAATCCATCTCTGGCCTTACATTCTATGCCATACTCAACGATCTGATTGAATAGGCTAAAAATCACAACAAATAGGGATTGCATTCGGAATTTGAAGCCGGTTTATTTGTGTACACTAAAAAACCATTAAAATGTACATAAAAATAGTCCGGGTCCAATTGCTTCTTCTCTCATTCACTTGCTTATCCTATGCATCAAAAGCTCAGGACAGAATCTTCACCTATACCTACCAGAGCATAGTGCTTAACAAGGGTCAGCGCGAATTGGAGGTTTGGAATACACTTCGCCAGGGGAAGCAGGACTTTTTCTCAAGACTGGATAACCGTACCGAATTTGAGGTTGGTCTGGGTGGCAATCTGCAGACCTCCTTTTACCTGAATCTGACTACCAAGACAAAAACAGTCATGGAAGGATCACAGAAATCAACCGAAACCAACTATGAAATCGGTTTTTCAAACGAGTGGAAACTTAAATTACTGGATCCAGTTGCCAATCCGCTGGGTCTTGCCTTGTATGGAGAATATGGGATCAGCAGCAATGAATATGAACTCGAGGGCAAACTAATCATTGACAAGAAGATCAACAATTTGACCATTGCGGGAAATGCAACCTATGAAAGGGAGTTTGCACCGTTTTACATTGACAATCAACTAAAATGGGAAAAGGAAGGGCATGTTGATTTCAACCTTGCTTTTGGATATGCACTCGGTCATGGATTCCATCTTACCCAGGAAAATAACTATAAAAATGTTTACATAGAGAAGACGCTGGAACACAGCGCTCTCTATTCCGGCTTGGGTTTTTCTTATAATCGGGAAAATTTCTGGGTAAATTTTACGGCATTACCTCAGATAAAATCATTTAAAGAAGAAACTGACAACAAGTTAGACCTGAATAAGTTTGAAAAAGTGCAATTCAGATTACTCTTTTCTTATGCATTCTAAGAAACAAATTGGCAGGTGGTTATTGATCCTCTTATCAGGATCAATACTTTCATGCAGTTCCTCCCTGTACGTTCCCCACGAGAGCGCGCTGATTCCGAAAGAAACGCTAAGTGCATTGCAAAAAGGAAGGGCAATCTACATTACCAAATGCGGCAGTTGCCATACCCTTTATCTTCCTGAAAAGTACAGTACATCCGAGTGGAGAATTCAAACCGGGAAGATGGCTGTAAAGGCTAAATTGACAGATCATGAGGAAGAGCTTATTATTAGGTATTTAACAAAGAACAATTCATCAAATCCACATTAGCTGGTAATACCTGTCGAAAGGAATCGAATTGTTTTGATCAGGGAAGCGGCTTGCATTTATCACAAGGAGTACTGAATATCAGGTTGAATTATGAAAAAAACAACAAAACCCCTATTATTTTCATAGGACGGGGTATCCTTTGGTCATTTTCCTGTATTAACATGAAAATGAGTAAGCTATGGAAAATCAACCCACATTCAGAATTGGAATATCTATGGCAGGCGCCGTCTCTGCAGGGGCCTATACTGCGGGGGTAATGGATTACCTGCTGGAAGCGCTCGAAAGCTGGCAAAAAGCAAAAGATCTGGGTTTACCCGGTACGCCAAAACATAATGTTGTCATCGAAGTTCTGACCGGAGCATCGGCAGGCGGTATGACGGCGGTCATTACTGCCGCAGCCATTCAAAAGGAATTCCCGCATATTAACGCCGGCAATTATTTTAACACAGTTGCCACTGAGAATCCGCTGTACGATTCATGGGTCAATCTGACAGAGGAGGCCAAAAGCGACATGATGAGTCAGATGCTGGATTCCAGCGACATCACCTCCTCTCCGGAGCTCAATCCAAAACAGGAGGTCCGATCCCTTTTCAATTCGCTTTTCATCGAAAAAATTGCCCGTCGGACCCTCGACAACACGACAAAAACTCCTGCTGCCAGCAGGCCCTATTTTGCTGATGACCTTGAGCTATTAACAACGCTTACCAACCTCCGGGGATACAATTACGAACTGGAATTTATAACAGCTACAGGGAAGAGGGAAGACCGGATGACCATGCACAAAGATCTGGTTCACTTTCAGCTCAACCCTTCCGGGGAGTATCAGGAAGACGGAAAAATTCCCTTCCATTTCAATACACCAGATGGACTTAACAAAGACCTTCTGGTCGATGCGGCTATTGCCACCGGCGCTTTCCCCGGAGGCCTGGCTCCACGCGTAGTCACCAGGGACCCAAAATTTATCAACGACAACCATTTGCTGAAGATTACGCATGGCAAAGAGTTCCTTGTTGACCCTTTGGCCGAATACAATGCTGTGTGTGTGGACGGAGGAGTGATCAACAACGAACCCTACGATCTGACAGAGACTATCATGACCGACAGAAGAAAGGATGAGCTCAGGCGATCTTCCAATAGTGAAAAGGTGCAACATTTTCAGCTGCCCAGAAGTGCTGCCGATTTTGATTCTACTATCCTGATGATTGACCCTTTCCCGAGCGAAGATGACAAACCTGATGCCAACTATTATGATTTGCAGGCACTCAAATTTACCGTACCTCAACTGTTTGGAGCCATGCGACAACAGCTGATGGTTAAAACGGACCTATTGGAAAAAGCCTACTCCGACACCGATTACACCAGGTTCATGGTGGCTCCGATTCGGACGAAAAAGGGAAAGGTTCAAAAACAGAGCGTCGCCTGCGGCTCCTTGGGTGGGTTTGGCGGATTTTTCAGCAAACAGTTTAGAATTCATGACTTCCTTCTTGGCCGTCGGAACTGTCAGCGCTTCATACAGCAATATTTTTGTGTGCCTGTTTCTGCAAATCATCCAATTATCAAATTTGGTTTTGAGGATCTTTCTTCCGAAGCAATTACCATGATGCAGGTAAACAACGGGATCTCACTTCCGATCATCCCGGACATTCGAATTGCAAAAGATCAAAAATCGCTCATACCCCCCCCCGAGGAGGAGGAATTTCCTTATCCTACTATCAGTCTCAAGTATCTCCTAAATCTTCAAAAGAAAATCCAGACAAGATTTGGGGTAGTTCTTGACTCAATAAAAAAAGGTAATAATCCGGAAGATGTTGTCCCTGAAGTAAATCAGGTTGTGCAAAAGATCAGAAAAAAATCGTGGTTGTCGCGTGTAATCACATCCCCGATAGCCGACCTTGCCACAGATGGATTTCTTGGAATTGCGAAATACGCCGGGAAAAAAATCGCTGCCGAGAAATTTATCGATGCGGTGATTGCCGATATGGATGAAAGAGGATTGCTTAAAAAGGATTAAAGAAAAACCGATGCCATTCATTAAAGTATATATTCACTTTGTCTGGAGTACCAAGAATTGGGAACCATTTCTGAGCTCAAATGAATTAAGACATAAATTCTTTGTACATATCCGTGAAAATGCAAAAGGGAAAGACATTCATATCGATCATATCAATGGTTTTGTAGATCATGTTCATTGTTTAATATCCCTGGGCGCTGACCAGACCATCCAAAAGACCATGCAATTAATTAAAGGAGAATCATCCTTCTGGATAAACCATCATCAAGTTTTGCAGGATAAATTTGAATGGCAGGAAGAGTATTTTGCGGTTTCAGTGTCTGAGTCTCAATTGAACAAAGTCAGAAATTATATTCTCAAACAGGAGATGCATCATCAAAAGAAGACATTTCAGGATGAATATGAAGAATTTATTGAGAGATATGGATTTCAAAGATTTGAGGATAAATAATTTGGCTAAAGCCATTGTTAATCAACATTTTTTGGCCACTAGCTGAAGCTAGTGGCAATTCATAGCTCAATTGGCAAATCTGTCATCTCTAATCGCATTAAATTAAATATCAGTGGGTTATATTGTCTGAAATTTGAATTAATGTGCATCAATTGCCACTAGCTTCAGCTAGTGGCCTTCAGGATGAAAGATAAATTCGGCTATAGCCAAATTGGGATTCTAAAATCTGTAAATTTTCTTAAATTTGTGCCCAATTCCAAGAATCAACACAAAAATTACACTACCACTATTTTATTTATCATTCTGATTATGAAACTATTAAAATCATCTGCTTTCAGATTACTGGTAGTCATTCTTCTCCTTGCTGCTATCAATCCAAATAGTTTTGCCCAAGAGCAGTACAAGGAAAATAAGAAGATTATCGCAATCGAAGAATACAAAGGCGGTACATTTTATCCTGTTCACAAGTATGAGCAGGTTGACTCCAAAAAGAATCCAAAAAACATCATCCTTTTCATTGGGGACGGAATGGGATTGGCCCATATTTATGCCTCCATGACCGCCAATGGAGGATCTCTTTTCCTTCAAAATTTCATTCACTGCGGATTTTCCAAAACCTACTCCTCATCCGCTTACATTACCGATTCTGGTGCGGGAGGAACGGCCATTGCCTGTGGTGTTAAAACATACAATGGTGCCATTGGTGTCGGACCGGATAAGCAACCCGTCCAAAACATCCGGGAGATGGCAGAAAAAAAAGGTTTGAAGACCGGACTTGTAAGCACCTCCGCAATTAACCATGCAACACCTGCATCCTTCATGGCTCACCAGGCATCGAGAAGCAGCTATGACGATATTGCGGCCGACTTTTTAAAATCCAACATTGATGTTTTTATTGGAGGAGGAGTTAAATTTTTTGAGAACCGCAAGGATGGCCGGAATCTCTCGAAAGAATTGAAAGACAAAGGTTATCAGGTTCTCTACAAAATAGAGGATATACAGAAAGTGAAATCGGGAAAACTAGCCGGGTTGACTGCAGAAGAGCATAACGCACCGATGCCCGAACGTGGCGAGATGCTGGTCCCTGCTACTGAAACGGCGATCAATCTCCTTTCCCAGGGGAAAAAAGGCTTTTTCCTGATGGTAGAAGGATCTGAAATAGACTTTCTGGCCCACAACAACCAGGCACCTGGGGTAATCCGGGAGACCCTCGACATGGACCGGGCCATTGGTGCTGCTCTTGCATTTGCCGCCAAAAACAAAGAGACATTGATCATCGTGACTGCCGACCACGAAACCGGCGGGATGACCATCAATGAAGGGAACAACAAAACCGGGGATATCACCGCCAAATTCACCAGTCCGGAACATACAGGTGTTTGCGTTCCGGTGTTTGCCTTTGGCCCGGGCGCTAATCAGTTTGGTGGATTCATGGAAAACACTGAAATAGCAAAAAAGCTGATGAAATTGCTAAAGGTGCAATAACCTCATAGTGTTGGTGAAAGAAGAGCCGGTTTCAAAAAAGCCGGCTCTTCCATTCTGTTTGGGTTAGGCTTGGACGGTTATCCTCTTCCCAAAGATCTCAACCACATCCCCAGGTCGAAGCTTGGCACGTTTTCTGGATTCGGGATTCCCGTTAAGCGTCGCCTCCCCGTCCTCTACCATCAATTTTGCCTGTCCGCCCGATTCAGCGATGCGCAGGAGTTTGAGAAGCTTGATCAACTCAATGTATTCGGCCCCCCGCAAATTGTATACCATATCAATAAATTTGAATTGTTAGTTTATTATATAATAGCGCTTTCTATTCTATTGAATCGCAGGACATTTAGGACGCTTAGGACAAGCAAATGCTTATCACTCAAGGATACTTTCAACTCTCAACTTTCAGTTTTCAACTTGAATACCTCCTCCCGCACCCGCCCCGGTAGCGAGGCCAACACAAGATCATAGGAGTGACCAATCATCTCAATGATCAGACTGTCATGCAGGTCTCCTTCGAGAGTCACTGTATTCCAGTGTTTTTTATTCATGTGGTAGCCGGGTGTGATTTCGGGATATCTTTCCCGTAAGTCGATGGCCCTTTCTGGATCACACTTCAGGTTGATGGAAGGAACCCGGTCGAGGCTGACCAAAGCGAAGATCTTACCGCCCACCTTGATAACGAGGGTAGTCTCATCAAATGGAAATCCTTCGGTCGCCCCCTTTTTCGCAATGCAAATTTGTCTGACTTTTTCGACGTTCATGTGCCACTTATTTTCTTCTGTGAAATTAATGAAAAAGTGAACTAAAGTGACTTAATTGACAGGAGGGATGAATGCTCCTTCAAAATGTTCTACCGTATGGGTCCCATCCTTTTTTAGCAAAATAGAGATGACATCGAACCGGGTTTCAAGATCTACCTTGTTTACCCGCAACCAGGCCTCAGTAACCTCAACGACATTTCTGATCTTTGAAGATGTTACAGCTTCCCATGGCTCTTCTGCATAATTTTCGGCCCTGGTTTTTACCTCAACCACCACTATTTCATTTCCTTGTTTCGCCACAATGTCTATCTCCTTGTGCCCATGGCGCCAATTGATGTCAAGGATTGAGAACCCTTTTCCGATCAGATAATATTTGGCAATCTCCTCCCCCCTCCTGCCCATATCATCCTTTACAGGATACTCATCTGATGTTTGCTTCATCTTCCTTTTCGTTAGAATAATTGATTGATCAGGACTACTTCTTCAGTCACTTCCAGCGCAATATCACCACCCATGACGAGTGGATAATTGGGCAACTCATGTCCGGCCGGAAAACCAAATACGACCGGAAAATCAAAATCCGCAACCGCATCGTAAATAATCTCATTAACCGACTTGCCAAAAGGAGTTCTACTTGTTTTTGTATCCGTGAAATAGCCTACCATTAAGCCCGCAAGCCGAGACAAGCAACCACCAAATTTCAGGTTCATCATCATTCGATCAATGTGGTAATCAAATTCTCCAATATCCTCGATAAATAGAATCTTCCCATCATAAAAGAGATCCAGTTCCGTTCCTCTCAAACTGATAAGCAGCGATAAATTTCCACCGATAAGTGATCCTTTGGCCAGACCTGTTCGGTTAAGCCCATTGCCCGGAATCTGGTAACCAAGTGGCTCACCCACAAGCAGTTTTAGCATCATTTCCAAACTTTTCGTTCGTACTCCTCTCTCAAAAAAGAAAGCCGGCATCACTCCATGGATGGAGCAGACCTCATGCCTGGCAAGGAAGGAATGAAAAACTGTAATATCACTAAATCCGATCAGCCATTTGGGGCTTTTAAAAAATCCGGACCAGTCAAGCAACATCAGGGTTCTGAGAGATCCATAACCACCTCTGGCAAAGAGGATGGCTTTTGCATCCGGGTCGTCAAGCGCCAACTGCATATCTGCGGCCCTTTCTTCATCTGTCCCGGAAAACATGTGAAACCTGCCATAAATATTTGGTGTGAGTTGCACCTGATAATCTTCCTCCTCCAATAAATGCACAGCCCTCTCGATAGGCTCCCTGCGAACCTTCCCAGCAACAGAAACTACTGCTATTTTGTCGCCGTGTTTTAGAAATGGAGGATGCATCATGGCTGCTGTTATTATACAATTATACTTTAAAAAAAAGTGACTGGAGTGACTAAAGTGAACTAAAGTTAATAAAGTTATGGGCTTGAAAAAATTGTTGAACGTGGCGAAGTACTTTAGTCACTTTAGTTCACTTTAGTCACGCTAGTCACTTCCTGATAGTAACGCCTCAATGGTTCGTGGGAAATGCTCCATTTCAAGCTCATGGATTTTCAAGGCAAGGGTTTCCGGTGTATCATTTGGTTCAATGGCACATTTTGCCTGAAAAAGGACTCTCCCATGATCATAGACCTCATCCACCAGATGAATCGTAATACCCGACTCTCTCTCCTTGTTCGAAATAACGGCATTGTGTACATGTGCCCCATACATTCCTTTTCCCCCATACGCAGGAAGTAGGGCGGGGTGAATATTAACAACCAAAAATTCCCGGACGAATTTTTGGGGCAAAAGGAGTAAAAATCCGGCGAGAACAATCAAATCAATTTTCCTTCTTTTAAGGTCGAGATACAATTTGTCGGTTGCTGTGTACTCCTCCCTGGAAAAACAGTGGGCTTCTATCTTCAGTTGCTCAGCTCTTTCCAAAACAAATGCATCAGGCTTATTGCTCCAGACAGAATCAACCATGATGTTTGGATGATGCTGAAAAAATCGGATAATATTCTCCGCATTTGAACCCGACCCCGAGGCAAGTATGGCTATTTTTTTCATATTCAAACAGTTATAATGTTACTTTTTTTGAATTTTCGACTCTATTATTCCACACAGTTTGGAATGAGGTTATTTTGCGGTCAAAACCACTACATTCTTTAACAAATATTTGGAAGATAATTTTGTTTCTTCGTTTCTTTGCAATCGCTGAAAAATTCAGTGTGTAAAATTAAAAATAGTAACCACGTAAAATTAAAAAATTATGTCTGACATTACGGCTAAGGTAAAAGCAATCATTGTTGATAAACTTGGTGTTGACGAGAGCGAAGTAACTACAGAAGCGTCCTTCACAAACGATTTAGGCGCAGATTCTTTGGACACTGTAGAGTTAATCATGGAATTTGAAAAAGAGTTTGGTATTGCTATCCCTGATGATCAAGCAGAAAAAATCGGCACCGTTGGTGACGCTATCACTTACATCACTGAAAACGCAAAGTAACAAATTAGTAAGGTCTTAAAAATCAATATGGAATTAAAACGAGTTGTTGTTACCGGACTTGGCACAATCAACCCGCTTGGCAAGAATGTTGAAGAGTATTGGGAAGGCCTAAGAAATGGGGTCAGCGGTGCAGGCCCCATTACTCATTTTGATGCCTCCAAGTTTAGGACAAATTTTGCCTGCGAGATAAAAAATTTCGATCCAAACGTCTATCTGGACCGGAAAGAGGTGCAGAAGCATGATATGTATGCACAATATGCATATATTGCTGCAGCTCAGGCTATTGAAAATTCCGGACTGGATCTCTCCAAAATCGACAAGGACGAAGTTGGTGTTATCTGGGGAGCCGGTATCGGCGGATTGGATACCTTTTTCCAATCAGTAACCGAATTCAATAACAATCCGGCCAATCCAAGGTTCTCACCTTTTTTTATCCCGAAAATGATTGCCAACATGGCCAGTGGAAACATCGCCATGCAATACGGTTTCAGGGGCCCGACCATTACTACCGTCACTGCATGTGCTTCTGCAACGCACGCCATGATTGATGCAGCCACCTACATTCGATTAGGGAAAGCGAACATTTTCATCGCAGGTGGTTCGGAGGCTGCAATCACCCAGGCAGGTGTAGGAGGATTCAACGCCATGCGCGCCCTTTCTACCCGAAACAATGATCCAAAAACTGCCTCCCGTCCTTTTGACAAAGACAGGGATGGATTTGTCATGGGTGAAGGAGCAGGAGCCCTGATCCTCGAGGAGTATGAACATGCCATTGCACGAGGTGCAACCATTTGGGCCGAGCTTGTCGGCGGTGGAATGTCCACAGATGCATACCACATGACAGCCCCTGATCCGGAAGGTGGAGGCGCTTCACTGGTCATGAGAAGAGCATTGATGGATGCTGGACTGAAGCCAGAAGACATTGATTACATAAATGTTCATGGTACTTCTACAGGATTAGGCGATATTGCCGAACCCAAAGCTATCAAAAAAGTGTTTGGGGATCACATCTACAAAGTCAGTATCAGTGCTACCAAGTCGATGACCGGGCACTTGCTGGGTGCAGCAGGGGCAGTTGAAGCCATTGCATGTATTCTTGCCATGAAATACAGTCTCGTTCCACCGACAATTAACCAATTTGAACTTGATCCGGAAATTGATCACAATGTCGATTTTACTTTTAATAAAGCAAAACCACGAAATATCAACTACGCTTTGAGCAATACCTTTGGTTTTGGCGGTCACAACGGTACCGTGATCTTCAAAAAATTAGGTTAGCAAGTGCTCAGAAATCTGATATATAAGATTAAACTCTTTTCTTCCCCAAGAAAAGAGTTTTATTCATATATCAGGAACCTGACAGGCCAAAGTCCGATAAGATTTAAACTCTACGACATCGCTTTTATCCATAAATCCGCCTCTTATGTCGATAAAATGGGAAATGTCGTCAACAACGAACGGCTCGAATACCTGGGTGATGCCGTGCTCGGAACCATTGTTGCTGAATATCTGTACAACCGCTTCCCCTTTAAAGACGAAGGTTTTCTAACCCAACTGAGGTCCAGGGTCGTCAACAGAAGTTTCCTGACCCAGCTCACCTTCAAGATGAAGCTAAACCGTTATGTGATCTCCAACGCCAACTCGGTAAGCGAGTCCAGCCATCTCTATGGAGATTTGCTGGAAGCCTTTATTGGCGCTATCTATCTGGATTGCGGCTACACAGTAACCAAGAAATTTGTGATCAAAAAGATCTTTAATCAGCACATCGACATCCAGGAGATGGAGAGGACCGACAACAATTTCAAGAGTCAGCTGATCGAGTGGGGTCAAAAAATGAAACAGGAGGTCGAATTCAAAACAGTTAACAACCCGGATTCCGGTTCAGATAAAATGCCCTTTGTTTCAGAGGCATGTATCGATGGAAAAGTGATGGGGAAAGGAGAAGGCTTTTCCAAAAAGGAGGCCCAGCAAAATGCAGCCCAACAAGCGCTTGAGAGGCAGAATTTGCAGGAGATAGAAGAAAGCTTTTAGCTGTTGGCGAATGGTTATAGCCTATTCTGGTTAATCAGGTCATTTTAGCTACCCATTTACAAAAAATGAATCAATTAGAAAGCTTATCACCAATATCTAAAAAGCTTCATAAGGCCTATACGGCAAATCAACTGCCTTTCCCATCTTATTGTTTACCAGAAAAAACGGCCAATCGCCAGAAGCTTACTGCTAAAAGCTAATAGTTAATAACTTACAGCCGCTCGTTGTTAAATATTGTTAAGGATCCTTCGCTCAACAGATTATTAACTCTATATTTGTTTTATGAGTAAAAAGATGATCAACATCCTCGCTATCTTAATGGCCATAGCTGTGGTGGCCATGATATCGGTACAGCTGATCACGATCAACAAAACGGCTAAACTTGTCGAAAAGGACAACAACCTTGTCGTCACCAGGGCCTTGAAAGATGCCGTTGACATGTGTGATCAATGGGAAATCCTACATTTCTATGAGTTGGATGCCCAATACTTTATACCGGATCCTAAACCTTCCAAGGGACTTAATCTATTTCCAAATTCTGATTCATCTGAATCTTTTAATAAACTCGGACGTTCCGGGAGCCTGGCGATTTCTTACGACCAAAGCACCGTCAGTACTTCCAATGGGGTCATTACATTTGGAAAATCCCAAACGATCATCATTCCAAACATGCATAGCTCCTACGACAGATTGAGTGAGAAACAATCGCAGGACCTACGTTTCCAGAGTTACATGCTGGAAAGGTCGGAGATGAAGGTTCAGGATCGAATACTGGGGGACGTAAGACATGAATTGGATCTTCAGTTGCAGGAGGCAGGAATTTTCCTCCCGTTCAAATATTGTATCAAGTCAAGTGTCAACGGAAAAACGGAAATCGTTATGGGGGATACGGATTACCGTCCTACCAAGGGGACCAGGGAGTATAAAACAGCGCTCTTCTACGACCAGAGCTCTCCAAAGCCCAATTTTATTTACGTCTACTTCCCCGATCAGCATTCAGAACAGATCAAGGCAATGACCAACTTTGTTCTTCCTTCCCTGTTATTGACCCTTATCATCATAGGAATATTTGTCTTTACGCTTCAGATAATACTTCGTCAGAAAAAATTGTCACAGATCAAGAACGACTTCATCAATAACATGACACACGAACTGAAGACACCAATCTCTACCATTTCGCTTGCATCCCAGATGCTGAAGGACAATTCGCTGGTACACTCTGCCTCATCCATCGACCATATATCAGGGGTCATCCTCGACGAAAGCAAAAGATTGAGTACCCAAGTCGAAAAAGTGCTGCAAATGGCCGTCTTCAACGAAGGTAAACTGAAATTAAAATTTACGGACATCGATTTGAACCAGATTGTAGCGCAAGCCGCCTCTAACTTTGGAATTAGGGTAACGAATACCGGAGGCTCCCTCGAAACATCTATCCAGGCTATTGATCCGATGATCAACGGGGACGAAGTACATATTACCAATGTCATTTTCAATTTGCTCGACAATGCCGAAAAATACAGCAAAGAATCACCCAAAATAGAAATATTGACCGAGAACAAAAGCGGCTGGGTAATTGTTCAGATAAAGGATTATGGGATCGGCATCTCGAAAGAGAATCTCACCCAGATTTTTGAGCGCTTTTACCGCATACCTACCGGCAACGTGCACAACGTGAAAGGTTTCGGACTTGGACTTTCCTACGTAAAAAGAATCGTGGAAGAGCACCATGGAAAAATTAAAGTAGAGAGTACAGTTGGGAAAGGGACAAAATTCAGGATCTATTTCCCGGTTATTAAATAGTAAATTATTATGGAAAAGAAGATGAGAGTTATCCTAAGTGAAGATGACGAAAACCTGGGATCGTTACTGAGAGAATACTTGATTGCCAAGGGTTACGACACCGATCTTTATCCCGACGGGGAGGCTGCATTCAAAGGCTTTCAGAAAAATCAGTACGACTTGTGCATTTTCGATGTGATGATGCCAAAAAAAGACGGATTCAGCTTGGCCAAAGACGTTCGGATGATCAACAGTGAAATCCCTATCATCTTTCTTACTGCCAAAAACATGAAGGAGGATGTGATAGAAGGATTCCGTCTCGGCGGCGATGACTATATGACCAAGCCATTCAGCATGGAAGAGCTCATCTTCCGGATCGAAGCCATTCTGCGAAGAACGCTGGGTGA
Organism: Prolixibacteraceae bacterium; assembly: GCA_023229575.1. GTDB lineage: Bacteria > Bacteroidota > Bacteroidia > Bacteroidales > Prolixibacteraceae > CAINVV01. Next base: position 312,534 of record JALNYZ010000003.1, on the reverse strand, counting down.
GGCCGACAATACTCAGGTCGTCTTCAAATTAGGCCGGTTTACTTTCGATGCACGGAAACAAACCCTTTCTGATGCTACTGACAGCACCAAACTTACTACCAAGGAGTCTGAGCTGCTTCGCCTGCTTTGTGTCAACGCAAATAAGGTCCTTGAGCGCAATTATGCTCTTAAAACAATCTGGGTCGACGACAACTATTTCAATGCCCGAAGTATGGACGTTTACATCACCAAGCTGAGAAAACACTTGAAAGAGGAAGAGGGAATTGAGATTATCAATATTCACGGGAAAGGGTACAAACTCATAATATAAAAAAGTTATGAGTTATAAGTTATGAGTTATTTCGAGCATAACTCATAACTTATAACTCATAACTCCTTAATCCAGCTTCAGAACCGCCAGGAAAGCTTTCTGAGGTACTTCCACGTTTCCAATCTGTTTCATCCGCTTCTTACCCTTCTTCTGTTTGTCGAGAAGTTTCCTTTTTCGGGTGATATCACCGCCATAACATTTGGCAGTCACATCTTTACGAACCGCTTTCACCGTTTCCCTTGAGATGATCTTGGCGCCGATGGCCCCCTGAATCGCAACATCGTATTGCTGGCGCGGGATCAGCTCCTTCAGCTTTTCACAGATTCTCCGTCCGAAATTATAGGCATTATCCACATGCAACAATGTGGAAAGCGCATCAACCGGTTCGCTGTTTAACAAGATGTCCAGCTTTACAAGTTTGGCCGGGCGATAGCCGGTTATGTGGTAATCAAAAGATGCATAACCTTTTGAAATACTCTTAAGTTTATCGTAGAAGTCAATCACAATTTCTCCCAGTGGCATGTCGAAGGTGAGTTCGGCCCTGTCGGCAGTAAGGTAATCCTGCTTTGTCATCATCCCGCGCTTATCAAGGCACAATGTCATGATGGCGCCGATGTATTCAGACCGTGTGATGATTTGTGCCTGAATAAACGGCTCTTCGATCTGCTCGATCAAGGTAGATTCAGGCAACCCGGCCGGATTGTAAACCTCGAAGGTTTCTCCGGCCCTTGTGGTAACCATGTAGGAAACGTTCGGCACCGTCGTGATCACATTCATGTCGAACTCTCTGTCAAGCCGCTCCTGAACAATCTCCATGTGAAGCAGTCCAAGGAAGCCGCACCTAAACCCAAAGCCCAGGGCCATGGAGGATTCGGGTACATATGTAAGGGAGGCATCGTTTAACTGCAATTTTTCCATCGCATTACGCAGGTCTTCATAGTCCTCGCTATCAATAGGATAGACACCGGCAAAAACCATCGGTTTCACATCTTCAAAACCGGAGATAGCCATTGCGGGATTTTTCACCTGCGTGATGGTGTCCCCTACCTTAATCTCTTTAGCGGTTTTGATGCCGCAAATGATGTATCCTACATCACCTGCACTCAATTCGTCACGGATTTCTAAACCCATTTTCAAAACACCAACCTCATCAACATTGTATTGTTTATCGGCTGCCACAAATTTGACCAGGTCACCTTTGCGGACCGTTCCGTTGGCAACTTTAAAATAGGCAATCACGCCACGAAACTGATTGAAGACCGAGTCAAAAATGAGCGCCTGAAGCGGTGCATCAGCATCCCCCTCCGGAGCTGGTATATCGGTAAGAATTCGTTCGAGTATCTCTTCCACACCTTCGCCAGTTTTACCGGATGCCCTGATAATCGTAGACCTTTTGCAGCCAATCAGTTCAATGATCTGGTCTTCTACCACCTCCGGCATGGCGTTGGGCAAGTCCATTTTGTTCATAATCGGAATAATCTCCAGATCATGCTCAATGGCCAGATAGAGATTCGAAATGGTTTGGGCCTGGATGCCCTGTGTGGCATCAATGATCAGTAATGCCCCTTCGCAAGCCGCGATCGAACGCGATACTTCATACGAAAAATCGACATGCCCGGGCGTATCGATCAGGTTTAGCAGGTATTTCTCCTTGTTGTGGATGTACTCCATCTGAATTGCATGACTCTTGATGGTAATACCGCGCTCCTTCTCCAGATCCATGTCATCCAACACCTGCGCCTCCATGTCGCGTCCGCTGATCGTCGATGTCATTTCCAACAGACGATCGGCCAGCGTGCTTTTCCCATGGTCAATGTGGGCTATGATGCAAAAATTCCGGGTGTTATTCCTGTCTGACATACCTTATATACTTGATAATCTGTACTTCAACTTAATATTTGTGGCTGCAAAGATACGCAAAATTTTGATTGCTAAATTTTTACCTTTACAATGCATTGACTTCATTTTAGTGGTTCAATGGAAGAATCCTCTGTAATATTCTTTTTGAACGACAATTTGGTATGGTAGTTGCAATCGGCTGAATGTTGTTAACAACGATACCCTATCGTACGTATACCCAAGACATTTTATCACTTTCTGGAAAAATTTAAAATTATATGCAAACCAAAACCTGCCTTATCCCTCTCTTGCTTTTGCTCCTGCTTATTGTTAAAGGAACCAAAGCCCAGGAACGGTCAAATTCGCTCGATTCACTCACCAGGACAATTGTCAGGGAGGGTTTTGAAAGTGTAGGAATTCACCAAAATAAGAATGACGTCTACCTTTTTTATGAAAACAGGCTCTTCCGGTGGGAAATCGACGGATTGTCGAGAATTCTCAAAGTAGCCTCTTCCTCGCTGAGTGACTCAACAATATTACATGTAGTCCCCATGCACTACGAGGTTCCTGTCGCCGTAATAACAACAGCCGTTCTGGATTACAAAAGGAATAAGGAGCTACCTACCGGTGATTACCACGCGAATAACCTGGCCCACACGGAATTAAACGGCGATGACCTCAATTCAATCCGGAAAAGCCTGAAATTCCAAAACAGGCCATTTGGGAAAATCGATCTCTTTTTTCTCCCGGGTTTTGGCCTTACCCTTGGAAATTATGATAATCCATTCAGATTGAAGTTCAGCATTTCCCCAATTCTGCAAACCTCCTTGTGGAAAGGGTCCGTGGTTTCTGTTCAGGTCAATGTACCTGTTTACAATGAATTACAACAAAAAGACGAATCCAGGGTAAGGCTGGAAACTGCCATGCTCAACCAATTGGTCCGCCTTCCCAAAGATTTGTTTATCTATGGTTCGGCTGGAATTTTTGCCTTCCCAAACAGAATTAGTTCAGATATCATCTACCAGAGATATGGATTAGCGGCCGATGTTCGGAAATATTTTTTTAATGGGAGATTTTGTACTGGCTTTTCTGGGGGATACACGAGTTTGATGTATTTTGGCGAAGGCTATTTCAATTATGTCCCAAATGACACCAAATTCAATTACACCTTCTTTGGTGAATACCGGGAGCCCAAATATGATTTTACCACCCGCGTAACGGCAGGGAAATTTCTATATGATGATACAGCGGTCCGGGTAGATATCTCCAGGCAATTTCACGAATTGGCAATCGGGTTGTTTGTCTTAAAATCCACCCTGCATTCTGATGGTGAAACCGGGACTGTTGGCGGATTCAATATCATCGTTCCAATTGCCCCGAGAAAGGCCTTGAAACCATCTAAATTCAGGGTTAACCTTGCCAGATATTTCAATTGGGAGTTTCGGGAGCGGACAGTCGACCCGCTGGCTACTACCTACAGGACCAACCGCGATTGGAACGAAACCTTCAGAAACCTCAATCCTGACTTTATCAACAAGCAGTTGCATGTCACCTCTTCTGAAGGGAAGTAAAAAAACATGAGTTCCTTTTCATAAAAAGGAAACACCCAAATCCAATAAACCATTTGGAATATGGGTGTTTCTCTAAATCAGAATTCGGTGAATCTATTCAAAACTTACCGCTAATCGTTAATTACAACCGCCTTAGTTGTGACCGCCCTGATTGTGGCAAGGGATAAAGCCCAGTAATGTAGAAGAAATATACACTGGAACCTGTATGCTATAAGTTTGGCTATAACCTGGAGTTGAATCAGTTAATATCCAATTTTCTATCCTGAAGGTCATATCAAATTTCGTATAAAAACCAGTTGGTGCATAAATATTAGGTGCGATAAAAGGATTAGTTTTATATATAAGATCAGCATTATCTTTACGAGTAATCAGCCATGGAATCCTTGTACTTTTGGAATAAGTCTTTACTATCTGAAAAAATCCAGTAAGAGAGCCGCCGCAATCAGATGATTTACTTTGTGTTTCATAGGTATAAAATGTGCCGGCCCTGGTCATTGTAGCAAGCTTATTCAAATGGGTCCATTTGGAGAAGTGGGATATCTTATAATAAACGGTATTTCTATCTGCAGAAAAATGATCAGGATTAACCACCTCGACTGTACCGTCAGTTCTTACATAGTTTAGCGTAAGACCGGCTTGTCTTGCAGTTTTTTCGGCCAAGGACATATTGGATGGATAATCATCTCCTATGTACATATCAATGATCATCGGAGTGCTCAAGACCAAACCAGTCGGCTGGAGGTCCAGCTGTTGCATTGGAATTGAATTGTTAACCACTTCTGTGCTGCTGGTCAGCGTCACCTGATTCCCTCCACCGGTATTCGTTACAGGCGCTGTGCTGGCTTCCGACGGGACATTGGTTACCGTAATACTAACCGTAGCAGGCTTGGTCCCGTCTGCCAGGGTAAAAACTGTACCCGGCGTCACTGTAGCATTGGCAACAGGGGCGCTGGTAGGAACCTCCGAGTTTGTTTTCACGGAAATGACTGCGCCAGTTGCCCCAGTGACAGCAACTGGAGTGGCCAGTTTAACCAATAAAATAGGTACATTAATTGTCATACTTGCTTTGGCGTCTGCGGGCAGGGTCACATTAACAATTTCCGGCGAGGAGGTGTTGTAACCGGTTTTTGTAACCACGATGGTGTAATTACCAGCTACAGGGTTCTTTATAACGATGGTATTGCCCGTTGCAACCTGATTGCCCGTTCCACTGGGGGAGGTAATCGTAGCACTGAACTGTCCGATGGAATCGTTTGCAAATGAGCCCAATGCACTGATCACCAACTTACGTTCAACGGTGATGGTCGCATTCGGGTCAGGCGGGCCTTCGCTTTTCCTGCAACTGTTAACGATAACACCCGCAAATGCTACCAGCAATAAGACGATAACGAGTTTTAGATTAGATTTTTTCATGCAATAAAATTTTAATTTGATTTAAGAATTTATACGATCGGATAATTACATTATATTAATCAATTGGTTCAAATACCATACAAAGTCTGAAGTCTCAACTAATTTACGCAAAAATAAAAAAAATGTTATGATTTCAATTTAAAAAATTTAACATTTTTCAAATTCCCAATTGAAGGTTTGGAACTAAGTTATAGGAAAGAATTAATTTGTCATTCTTATGAAAATTTGACCTTATAAATCTCTCTGAGAGGAAGATTCCAGATGGGTGTTCAGATCAGCATTTGCGACTCTCTTCCCTCCAGTGAAGGAGTAGGGGCAGGTCAAAATGATGAGAATACTTTGTATGAGATTATTTTGACTTAGGCTGTTTTCTACAAAAACACCTTGTAGTTCATCCCGGCGGCGTAGGAGTCGAAATTGATGGTGGCCAGGCTGATCCCAAAGTGTTTCAGAAAGTGGAACTCAACGCCCGAATTAACGGTCTTGGAATCATATTCGGCAAATATACTGACGGCCTTGTGCGGCGTATAGGCTAATCCTCCAAACAGGCCATCCAGCTGATAAGCCTGGGCTTTCATGATCCTGGGGGCATAACCCATGTGAAAATCAAAATCTTGTACTTTTTTGGACATTACAAAATAAGTCGCATTAAAATAAACAGTACCCCAGCTTGAGGTCGAAGCAAAATCATGAATCCCCACCACGATAGAAGGGAAGTACTTCGTTTCATTGAATAACCTAACCCTCACCATCGGAGTGCGGTCGACCGTATATTCATGAACCGTCTGGTAGTTCAATGGCCTGTTGGCCCGAAAAACCAACTCCAGGAATGGTAATATGGTTAGGTTAATGTAGGCATGGCCAACATCCTTCGTCCCATCAAAATAGACCTGGTGCTTCCGATCAAAATAGGAGATACCAAAACTCAGGGTGCCATCCTTCTGCATTCGTGCGGTGGGGATGGTAATTAGCCCGGTTACTCCCGACAGAGATTGGGACTTGCAGTTGTCAGGAAAGACAATCACAGATACTACAATGCAACTTAATACAATGAATTTCTGGAATTTATGCATAAGGGTAATTCTATTAATTGTCTGCACAAAAATAATGTTCGCAAGCAGCCCCATTCAAAAGCCATTTACAATAAAAAGCTACAAATGATACGTATTTCTTCAAAAAAGGAAACACCCAAATCCAATAAACTATTTGGAATATGGGTGTTTCTTTATTTAGGAATTCGGTAATGCAAATTAACTCTTGCCGATCATTGTTCTATCAACCGCCTTGGTTGTGTCCTCCCTGGTTGTGGCAAGGAATAAATGCTTGCTTAAAAGTAATATTGGTTGGAATTTGTACACTGTAAGTTCTGCCAAAGCCAGGAGTAGTAACGCTAACTACCCAGTTTTCAATTGCGACAGTCGCATCTCCTTGAACATAATAACCTGTAGGCGACCGAATAATACCTATAGGATAAATAAAACCATAATAAAGATGCAAATTAGATCTGAGACCCAACCACCAGCCAATCCGTGTACTTGACAAATAGGTCCTGGAAAATATAAAACTTCCAGAAATGAAACCGCCACAATCTGATGTTTTACTTTGTGTTTCATAAGTGATAAATGGGTTTGCCTTTGCCACCCTTGCATATTTATTCAGTCTGGTCCATCTTGAAAAGTGGGATATTTTGTAATAGACTGTATTCCTGTCAGCAGAAAAATGGTCAGGACTAACCACCTCGACGGTACCGTCACTCCTTACATAGTTAAGGGTGAGACCGTCCTGGGTTGCAATTTTCTCAGCCAATGTCATATCGGATGGATAGTCATCTCCTATGTACATATCAATCATCATTGGAACGCTAAGAACCAAACCGGAAGGTTGCAAGTCCAATTGTTGCAGCGGAACAGAACTGTTGACCAACTCCGGGTTGCTGGTTATGGTCGCCTGTTGACCTCCCCCCGTATTCGAAACAGGCGCAGTACTTGCTTCGGTCGGAATATTGGTGACCGTCATGTTAACCGTAGCCGGTTTGGTGCCATCAGCAAGAGTAAAAACTGTTCCCGGCGCAACTGTGGCATTGGCAACGGGAGCACTGGTTGGCACTTCCGAATTGGTTTTTACCGCTATGACAGCTCCGGTTGTCCCGGTAACAGCGACAGGTGTTGCCAGCTTTACCAGCAAAGAAGTTACATTAATCGTCATACTGACTTTGGGGTCGGAGGGCAAGGTAACCGTAATAACTTCAGGAGAAGCCGTGTTGTAACCGGTCTTTGATACAATTATAGTATAGTCCCCGGCAACTGGATCCTTCACAACATAAGTATTACCTGTTGCAACCTGGTTGCCAGTACCACTCGGGGATGTAATCGCAACACTGAACTGTCCGATGGAGTCTCTTGCAAATGAATTCAATGCACTGATAACCAACTTACGTTCAACAGTTATGTTCGCATTCGGATCCGGCGGGCCTTCGCTTTTACGGCAGCTGTAGACGATGATCCCCGCAATTGCTACCACTAAAAATGCGAGAAATAGTTTCAGATTAGATTTTTTCATGCTATAAATTTTAAGGTGTTTAGAGAGTAAATACTTCAGGACAATTTGCCTTCTTTATCAAGCAGAAATAAAAAAAAGCAATAAATAGAACCGTTAAACAAATTTACGTAAAATTAAAAGAAAAATTATGTTCCTGTGTTAAATAATGTTAATTAATTTTTAAATATTCTCTATATTTCAATATTCAGGAATTAATCAAATCGGACCTTAAAAACCACTACCTCCGGGGAATTGCCGATCCTGACGGGCGGGCCCCACGAACCAAAACCGGATGAGACATAGAAGGTTGTATTTCCCTTTTGCTTCAATCCCCAACTTAATTCGAAGATGGCCGCAGTGACGTAATTAAAGGGCCACATTTGTCCGTGATGGGTATGGCCGGACAGGTGAAGGTCTGCCCCCACTTCGACCGCCTCATCCAAATGAAATGGCTGATGGTTCATCACGATGATAGGCTTCGTATGGTCCAACCCCTTTGTAAGCCCTTTCAATTCATGTGGTTGGCTGGTCTCCCCCATGCGGCGGCTGTCCCTGTCGTCCCTGCCGACCAGCTGGATCCCGTTGGGAAGGGTGACCACCTCGTCGCGCAGCACCTTGATGTTGATGCTTTGCAGGTAGGGCAAGGTATTACGGATGCCGCCTATGTATTCGTGGTTTCCCGGAATGGCATAGACCCCCAGGGGCGTTCGGATCTCCTGAATGTGCTTCCCTAAGTTTTTCCGGAGCGCCGGACCGATATCGCCATCGACCAGATCGCCGCAGAGCAGCACAAGGTCGGGCTTTTGTTCGTTGATAATGCGAACCAGCTTCATCTCCTGCCTTTCGCCGATCAGCGCCCCCAGGTGGAGGTCGGATGCCATCAGTATTTTGAGTTCAGGATTCCCGGTTACGGCTTTGTGGATTGTCAAAGGAATCTCCTTAATCCTGGTAGTTAATGCGTTGATGTAACCTCCAAGCACCACCAGTGAAACGATCCCGATGACGGTATATCCCAAATACAACTTCCCGGCAGGTGAAAAATCAGGTAAAAAATGGAAGAAATAGTTGGTCAGGCGAACCACGTCGATTACCAACAGGGCTACCAGAAAATAGAACATGAAAGCCAGCCAGAAGGCCCCAACCCTGTAAATCCATTCACTGACGACTGACGAAGCTGCACGTTCCCAGAACATCCCCACCAGGAAAGAGGAGACCAGGGTCCAGAAAACCAGTGTATACCACTTTTTGTAGGCCGGAGAGCATGAGAATACCATCAACCCACGGCTATAGACGAAGTAATTGAGCGAGGAGTAAACGACCAAAACAATGCTGAAAAATATGAAAAAAGAAAGTGTTCTCATTACAAATTTTATTAGAAAGGCAAAACTATCAAATATTTTTAGGGTATAAATCCCATCCGCCCATTTTGATTATATTTGCCGCAAGATACAACACTTACCTTTTCTATAGATGCAATCGCGGCTCATTATTCTTCTGTTGGTGATCATGTTCATTAGCTCCTGCAACAATGGTTCCCACTGCTATGAATCGTCTGAAACCCTTTTGGTCACTAACTTTACCGCCGATGGCAAGATCAATGTCGACTCCATAATGGTGAGGGGTTACAACAGGTTTGCCAAGGGCGACACCCTGGTATTCAACAGGGTTTCCGCAACGGCTGTGAAGATTGCATTACCGCTGTCTGTCAGCACCGATACAACAGGGTTTGTTGTCTTCGCCAACGGAAGGTCCAGCTCATTCTGGGTAAAACATTCCATGAATTTTCAATTGATCTCACAAAGTTGCGGATTTGCGCCAAATTACGAACTTATTGCCTTGAGGCACAGTTCACTCATCGATTCAATAAAGGTTTTGGATCCGGTTGTGAATCCTAAATCTGCAGAAAAATATGCCACAAATGGACAAAATATTACGGTCTATCTTCATCTTGCTACTCCTTAGTCCGGTTACCGGCTTCGGACAGGTCAAGAAAGAGGTGTGGAGGTACGAAGGGCCCCGCATTGGGATCGATTTGTCCCGTTTTCTGATGCCGACCATCCAAAATGCAACAAAAAGCGCCTTTGAGATACAGGCAGATTATCCCTACAAAGGCAATTTTTTCCCTACCGTGGAGTTCGGGTACCAAAACGTCAATGACCTGAAAGATGCCTTTCACTATACCAACAAAGGGGCCTATGGCCGCATCGGGGTCGATGTGAACATCAACAAATTCGAGTCTTTGTCGGACAATGATCTGGTATTCGTTGGCTTCAGATATGGCTTTAGCAGTTTTTCCCACGAAACCCCTGCTGCGCACTACACCAATTATTGGGGTACGCTGCAATCCGCATTCCCAAAAAAAAACCTGGGAGCCCATTGGGGCGAACTGGTCTTTGGTTTGAAAGGGGAGTTGCTGCCGAATATCTTTTTTGGCTGGTCTGTCAGGGCTAAATTCCTCCTGTCCTCCACCAAAGACGACCATGTTACCCCATATGTTATTCCGGGATTAGGATACACAGCCTCAGAGGTCCCCTTCGATTTTTCGGTAACTGTTGCCTACCGGATCCCGCTTATCAAAACGAAAAAATTGCCAAAAGCGCTCAAATCGGCCAGACCACCCCGTTCTGATTCAGACAAGGATGAGGAGCTCGACCCAAATGATCCCAACAATCCGTACAACAACTCGAACGGGTATGGTGGCGGGCAGCGGGGAAGGGACCAGATGCAGTACTAAAGAAGGATAAAGGATAAAGGATAAAGGATAAAGTAAAAAGGATAAAGTAAAAAGGATAAAGGATAAAGTGGGCATTTGGGCTGAATTTCTCTTTACCACGAATTACACAAATTACACGAATTAAATTTGAAAATCGCGATGGAGGCTGTCTGAAAAGGCATTTTTCTTTATGTGAAATCTTTGTATGCACTTGTTTAGATACCCCACAACTTTAGTTTTGTCTCCCTGCCCACTTTTGCGGGACAAGGCGATATAACCCACAGTGGAGTTAAGTTTGTTTCAATCCACGCGCCCCCTGCGAGGCGCGACCGTATAGTATCTGAAGTATTGTTTTTTAGATAGATACAAAGCCTAAACCGCGATTCATCAAATACCATTCAAAATGATTCATAAATATTCAGTTAAAATACCGCAAGTCATTTATTTTCAATATCCGCCGATCTCCCTGCATTCTCATGAGAGCTTATGGTACGCGGAACTAAATGATTAGGGTTCCTTCCGGGTCATAGCTTTCCTTATGCCCAACATGTTCTATCCGGTTTTTGAAATTGCTGCCCAAAAAATAATACCTTAAGCTGTCGGCCTCCGGATCAATCATGGATTCAAGTTTAAACCGCAACTCAGTGAATGTGGCTGGATCAATTAAACTTTCGAATACCGAATTTTGTACCCGCTGACCAAAGTTAACACATTGTTTGGCAATTTGCCATAATCTTTTACGACCTGAAGGAGTTATCGTCTCCACATCGTAAGTTATCAATACCATCATAAGCTTCGGATTATCTATTTGTTTACAAAAACCGGATAATTATCTATATCTCCTCTTATAAACCGCGCCATAAGCAAAGCTTGTGCATACGGCAATAACCCAACCGGAATTGCGGTTTGCAAATACGGATGGTGTATTTCTTCCTGTTTCCGTTTCTGCCAGGCAGCTATAACATCTTTGCGTGTATCGTCCGTCATCAGAATTCCCCCCACCTCATTTCCTTTAAAACAACGTTTGCTTACCTGTTTCCGATTGATTAGCGATAAAACAAGCCTGTCGGCCAGATAAGGCCGGAATTCTTCCATCATATCGAGGGCCAAACTTGCCCGTCCAGGCCGATCTGTATGGAAAAATCCAACACAGGGATCGAGGCCAACACTTTCCAATGCTGCCCGTACTTCGTGCATTAAAAGCGTATAAACAAAGGAGAGCAGTGCGTTTACATTATCTTTTGGAGGTCGTCGATTTCGGCCTTTCATGAAAAAATCTTCCTTTTGAGTAAGGATCAATTGATCAAATACGCCAAAATAGCCCTGTGCTGCTTCGCCTTCAACTCCACGCAAAACATCAGCCGAAGATGTTCGCAGAACTTGCTTTTGCTTCAATGCCAGCAATTGAATGGATGATTCCAGCTCAGCCAGGTTTTTTCCGGTATTTTGTTCACGAAACGAACGCTGCAATACTGTTCGGCACACAAATGCATCAAACCAGGACTTGCACCCATATAACCGAAACAGACAATTCCTTCGATATTGTGGATGGGCATCCTGAATTTCTCTTTGTCGTCGAGCCTAATCACCACATTTTCACCATCTTTCGCCAGATACGATTCAGGCGTTGTTACATAAAGTGTATTCAACAATTTTCTCATCTGATCAGTCTGTTTCTAATGCATTTTCAAGGTAATCGTTTACCTTCCGTGGGTTACAGAAAGCCTTGGGATTACAGAGTTCGACCAACGAACATGCTTTACAATGCGTTTTATAAATTGCCAATGGAGTAGTGCCGGTTTCAAAAAGTTCATGCATTCGTCGGGCATAAGATTCAACTCTGTTTCTGAGTTCCTGACTAAAAATAACTTCATGGCGGTGCCGGGTTTCTCCATAAAACAAATATCCAGTGCTTATTATCAAGTTAAAATCGTCTGTGGCATTGTAGATCTCTTCGAGACAAATGGCCTGGGCACAAAGTTGTACCTCGTCGCGTTCATCGGGCTTGGGCTTTCCACGTTTGTATTCAACAGGCACGGGTTGCCATTTACCCGGATAGCCTTCCAACCCAATCCCTTCGCCATTTTCAGACCGGATAAACTCAACCACATCAGCCACACCATACAATCCTAACCGGTACGAAACCAATGAAACAGACCTCAGGGTAATAACACTTCCGCGCACTTCGCCTGCAAAAGGGTCGTCAACCCGCTCGTGCATGTGGTTCCCCTCAACTGTTCGCATATTTTCGGCCCATTGCTGCTCAATGTGTATCAATGCCCATTGCCGCTCACAAAAAGCAATATGCTGAATACCAGAGAGCATTAAAAGATCGTCATCGGAGTACATTTTTATTTATGATTTGATTACTTTTGCATTAAATCATAACAAAATGAAAGAGATCGTTTTCATAGTTGAAGAATCTCAGGACGGCGGCTATTTTGCCCGAGCTGTCAATCAATCCATCATCACCGAGGGTGAAACCATGGAGGAACTTCGCCATATGATATCCGATGCAGTGCGTTGCCATTTTGTTGAAGAAGAAATGCCTACCTATGTTCATTTGCATGTTACCCGCGAAGAAACATTTGTTTTATAAAACTGCCTCGGGATATTGATGCTTCAGATCTTATTAAAGCGCTTTATAAGTTTGGCTACGAACCTACAAGGCAGACTGGAAGCCATATCCGGTTAACTACCCAACAAAACGGACAACACCACATTACCATCCCCAACCACGATCCTTTAAAAATAGGAACCCTAAATGCCATACTTACAGATGTGGCAATGCATTTAGGAATTTCTAAACAAGAAGTTATTGATGGACTGTTTTAAAAACCAAGAATTGATCCCCGTTGCAGTCTTTGGTTTATTGGAAAGTGAACAGTAAGAAGAATTACCTTTAAATCCAAATACCTCAAGTAGTTGCAGATTAAAATCCTCAACTCGAAGCAATTGATCCGTGATCGGCTCGAATGGATAATCAATTTGGCTAACAATCCTGTAGGTTATTGCATGTGGTCTTAACTTGCATGCTCATTGGGCCAAGATTCATAAAAATCAAAAACACACTGTTAAATAACTGGTAGTCAAATTGTCTTTTAAATTTATTTGATTACTTTTAAGTGAGTTTTCTTCAACAGACTTACACATGATAAACTATTGACCTAACATATATTTACCTAAACCGATAAAAACCACACGATATAAAATTCCCCTATATATAACGAAAGCGACCGCTTGCGCGGCCACTTTAAATGTTTTCACAACGGAATAATCCTTATTGTGATTTGCTTTCTGCCTGGCGGTGTTTATCAGTAAGTCAAAGATACAATTTGAAAGCAAATCACAACCCTTAGTTTGTGTTAATGTGATGTATATCTCAAAGTTAGACAGGATATCATCACTGTGATATAACGTTCTAACCGGAAAGATCAGTATCCAATTTTCTGAATTATTTGTTTGATTTCTGCGTCTGAAATATTTTCCTTTTCACTTTTATCAAAAAGGGTAATCAGGAATATGGTTTTGTCGGTCAATCTTAAAATTAAAGAGTAGGTTATAACCCTGACTCCTCCTCTTTTCCCTTTGTTTTTGGACTTTACTGCAACTCTTACCTTTCGGATATTTCCACCTAAATCAACCCCGATATTAGAATTATCCAGGAGTTCACTTTCAAAAATCGCCAAGTCTCCCGGAAGAGAACTATACTTTTTCTTTAGACGCTTAAACTCCCGGTCAAACGTTGGGGTGGTAATAATTTCAACCTTCATTCAGGAGTTGGTTAAGGGTTTTGCCCTTCTTCTTACCTGACATAATGTCATTCACATCTTTAAGTCCTGATTCAATACTTTTCCGGGTCCGACTACCCGGGGACTTCACTACTTCAACACTTTCAACAATATTGAGGCTTTTCAACAATTGTTTTAAAAATGGGATTGATTCTTTATTCTTTGGCGTAACAAAAAGTGCATCCATAACAATAAGTTTTTACAAATATAGAAATTCTGAATCCATTTTTATATTTGTAAGTGCTTTCATCTGGTTTCAAAAAAATAGAACAATACTGTCTGATGGCTCCAAGTTCCAATGTCTCCATGTCCATCAATCGATTCCGTTCCCCTCCGTCATTTCTTCCTCCGGTAGGAATAAAGCGTCTCTCCCTTCTCATTGACAAAGAAGAAGGAGAACTCCTTTGAATCAACATGGCAGACAGTAAATCCCAACGATTTTTTTACATAGCGGGTGAAGAACCAGGGGTTTGACCAACGTGGTTTTACGCCGGTGGAGGTAATCATGTAGTCGATACCATCCCGACTGAGGTGTTCGAATTTATGCACATGGCCATTGAGGTAAAAATCCACATGGTATTTCTTAAGCAAAGGTTCTATCTCCCCGATGAGCTCGTAGGTAATTCCATGGTTAAAATCGGAGGTATAGATGGGGTGATGGCCTATAACCACCTTCCAGGTCTCGTGCGATTGCGCCAGTACACTGTCAGCAAAAGCCACTGTTTTGTCAGGGTCCTGCAAATTCACTTCGTGGTATTTTGCGTCACGGTGATATGAATAAAGGAAAGGGGAGGTATCGATCATCACAAAGCGGATGGTGGTCGCGCTGTCGACCTGCTGGACAAATGTATAATTCCGGGCAGGCATGGTCCATCTTGAACTGACTTTGGAATAGTCGACCAACGCCTGGGGATTGCCGATGTACTCGTGGTTCCCGATGATGGAATACCACTTTACATTCAACTCAGGGGCAGTAAACATCCGTTCAAACTGTGCGCCCCACAGCGAATCGTGTACATCTTTCACTCCCTGATCGTGAAAAAAATCCCCCTGGTTGATTACAAATTTGGGGTGAATAATCTTTGACATACTGTTCACAGTATGGGCAACCGAATCTTCACGGTAGGGACCCGTAGAGCCCATGTCCGAAACCACAAAAAAACTGAACCCGCCGGCGGGAATCGTCTCTACAACAGGATCGGGCTGGCAGCCTGACACATGAAGCGCCAATAGCATCAAGCCAAATCCAAATTTTCGAATCATAGGCATGTTAAATTTTAAGCTCATTCCCAGATTGTTAATGTATTCACACATCAATTCTTACTTCTATTGCCATGAAAATGTTTCAATATCCATTTTCAACTCTTAGGACAATCATGACCATCGGGATCCGTAAGGAGGCCGACCTCATTTTTTCAATGCTCAAATCGTCCCCTCAAAATTTTCACATTTCCCAATTTCCACATTAACTCATCTTCACATCATCACATCATCACATCATTTTATCGTCAGCCTATTCTCCACCATCCTGTTGTTGTATTGCTGCAGGAAAGCCTTGAATCTTCGAAAGTGTGTGTTTACAAGGGAATCCCCGGCTGCGGCCAGATTGTGCCGGTAATGAGGGTCGGTCTTGAAACGGTATGCTGCCAGCAGGTTTTTCCCATCCGATTGAATGAGATAATCATCCTCCATAAACTGGTAACAACCATTTACGTAATTGACAGTAAAAGAGTGCTCTGTTGGGGAGAACCGATCACTTCCGAAAGCGAAAAAGGGTGCATCGTATTTCAGGTAGCCCATGACGGTTGGAAAGATGTCGATTTGCTGCATAAGGGTTGAATCCATCCCCACCAGGTTGCTGTTCGGCTGATGGAAGATCACAGGAATGGAAAAGAGGCCGGTAGAAGTGATGTACTCCTTGTGGTCGTTGGAGGGCAGTGAATGATCGGCAGTAAGCACAAATAATGTGTTTTTGTACCAGGGTTGTTTGGAGGCCTCCCTGAAAAATTCCCTCAGGGAGAAGTCGCTGTATTCGATACATTTGTAAAGTGGCATTGGACCTCCTTTAAAGCTGTTCTCATATTTTTTTGGCAAAATATAGGGATGATGCGAGGAGAGCGTAAAGACGGATGCGAAAAACGGTTCTTTCAACCGACCAAAATTTTTGGCACAATAGTTCAGAAAAAGCTCATCCGGGATACCCCAAAACCCATCGGAGTCCCCTTTATGGCCATACTCATTCTGTCCAAAGTATTTTTGGATGGAGAGCATGTGGGTAATGGCGTCAAATCCCATCGAACCATTTGGGGCGCCATGGAAAAACCCGGCATCGTATCCCTTCTTTTTTAAGGTAGCTGCCAGACCCTCCATTTCGTTCAGCGAGTATCGCGACAATACAAAAGGCTGGACCAGCGAAGGCACTCCGGCAATAACCGACGGAATGGCATCAATGGATTTGACCCCATTGGCGAACGAATATTTCCAGGTATAACTAACGTGGATCAAAGAGTCGAGAAATGGGGTATATCCCTTGTAATGCCCCCCCTCCAAATCCCTGTTCAACGAACCGACAACCTCCTTTGTAAAACTTTCAAGAATCAGCACCACCACGTTCATCGGCTTGAAACTTCCTGAAGGATAACCGCTGTGAACCGGGGTATAAATCTGCTCGGCCTCCTTCTCTTCAAAAAACTTTACCTCTTCAAAGGTCTTTGCGTTGATGGTCCGAATAATGGAGAAAGGGGTATTGAGCACAATAGCCGATTCGATTGGTCTCTGAACCCTTTCGATGGCATTGCTGATGGTGATTGGCCGCGTTGTTCCGGTAAATCCGCCCCTCATTCCTGCAACGGTTAATCCTGCGCAGAATACCAGGGTGATTGCAGAGACCATATAAAAAATCAGGTTCGAACGATTCTTGCCACTGCTTTTGTGGTCGCCATAGATCAACCATACAAAGAACAGCATTCCGGCCAAAATTAAAACCAGGTACCAGTATTGTGCCAGTCCGACAAGTCCGATTTTCCAAATTTGCGACTCGTGTTTAAATTCTGCAAAAACACTGAAATCGCTTCTTCTCAGGATGTACCGAAAGTAGACCACATCAATAAAATTGGCCGCAAAGGCAATGCCATTGGTTACGAAAAATAGAATTTTAGCCGCCTTCTTGTAAGGAAGGCGATACTTTATCCTGACGGGAAAAAGCATCAGGAGAATGTAAAGACTGTTGATGTACAAAACTGCAGTGAGATCAAATTTTAATCCGGACAGCATCAATTCCCCAAGATGTAACTTCGACATTTGCGGGAAATAGCTGCTGTTGAACAGAAAGAAGAGCAACCGTTGCAATGAGAAAAGCAGAAAAACAAATGACAATCTCCAGATCAGCATCGGGAGTGCACTCCGCCGTTTAGCCATCATCTCTTTCAGATTCATCATTTCTTCCCCAATTTCCTTTATCTAAAAATGACAAATCTAACGAAATTTATTGTGACAAATGTTTGCTTTGGACCGTTCTTCCAAATGTTGGTACGCCGATACAAATTGCCCTGGTCATGCAAGGCGTGCGCCGGAAGATCTACTACAAAAGGGCGCTCTGCATTACAGCGCAATGGTGATCTTCCTGTTTTTCAAGTGTGAAACAATTACAATGCCTCCTTTGTCCATAGGACTCCAGCTCCAACCTTCTCCAATAGCCCTGCCAGGTGAACATTCAATTCTTTCTTCTCCAAAGCTGATCGAAGTTGGTTTAGTTATTAATCGGAATGTTTCATCCGACTGTTCATCAAATGTCTCATACTTAATCTGATCAGACTTGTATTCCATTCTTTTGATCACGGAGCTGCTGCCCACAAGGTGATTCTGGTCATCGGGCGAGAGCTCCGGGAAATAAGAGATAGCCCGCAGGAAATGTCGTACCAAATCACCATAACCATCTGTCAGCCAGGTCTCATTGTTGGGATAGGTACTTTCCCCGTCGTCGTTTACCATGTAGCTCGCCCAGTTCAGTTGCCTGATGCCCCTCTCCTTTGATACCTGATCCCCGGTTGTTAACGCATACAGTAATTCCGTTGAACCCTGCCTGGCGGTGTGACTATTCCCCGGAATCCTGTAGCTGGTCTGCTCATTGACCACCCGAACTCCCTGCTTCAACCATTTGTCATTGCCAAGTTCTTTGTAAACCCAATCGAGCACAGCCCGGGCATCTCTTGTCCCGTTATCAAAAAATTTTGGATTTTCCATCATGTACCTTGCAAATGTGACCGCATTGATTTGTGTATCTGACCACTCGGCAACATCTTCAAAAAAAGGGCCCCATTTATTGCTTTTTAGCGGATAAGTTTTCATCCAGGAGAGAATGAGCTGAAAGGATTTCCGGTATTGCTCACGGTTCCCGACGCCCAGCGACTCCAGGGTACTGAACAATTGTAAGGTGCCTGTCCAGTTGGAGGTATAGTTGTAGGCCAATTCGTTCTTTTCACCTCCCCTGATGACGCCAACCTTTCCTATATGTACATTTACCCTGAATGGCAATGGAGAATGGGTTTCATCTCCAACAACTGCCATTTCAGCCAGTGTATTGGCAATATCAACCGCGGCATTGAGGTACACTTGTTTTTTGGTCATCTTATAAAGGTTTACAAGTTCTATTCCGAAGGAGCCGGCCTTATCGGGCTGGGTAAACCCCTTCCCAAGGATCATGTCGCCATCATATATGCCCGAATAGGTGAAGGTATTGTATGGGAATGGTAGATTTGGCCATTTGCTGTCGGCTGGACTTAATGAATGAGTTAGGTAATAGTCGGCCATGAACCGCATGTTATCCACAATCCGCTCGTCGCCCAGATAACCATAAAGCAATCGCCAGGCCGATAGCGCCATTGCGATCTGGTCTCCTCCTATTCCACGCTGTTCGTCCCTGTCGCGGGTCCAGATTTGATGGTTCATGTAGTAAGGCAAACCGTTAGGGTCCCTGCGCATGGTATTCCAGAAATTCCAAACTTTGCGGATGATGTGGTCATATGACTTTCCCGGATCGGTTGAAAACCATGGCAACAGGTTGCCTTTAGCATCCAACCGTATCTCGTGATAACCCAGCTTTTTTGCATTGTCCTGGGCAAATGTCCCAAATGCCAGCATCCAGCAAATGGCAACCATAAATATTTTCATGATCAATTATATTTGTACGTAGTTGACAATTGAAAAATGACTTCGGTCCGGCCCTAAAATTCAGATTGATAGGTCATTTCAATAGTCTCCCAGTGAATCTCCCGGATGACAATATTCCTAATCCGTATCTTACTGCAATAGGCTTCAAATCCCACCTTTGTATATTTTGCTGAATTAATGGGATCAGGATCCATTGCTTCCAGTAGCAGTTGATTATCGGCAAAGATAAAACAATGTCCGTCGATGCTTCCTGCCCGGATCTGATACAGTTTCCCCGGTTCGAAATGAAGCAACGGCGTCCCAACCATGAATTTATACTGGTCTGACTTCTCAATGCCTACCTTACCTGTCCACCACCCCTGTAATCCAGCCACATAAGCCAGACCCCTGCGATCTTCCTTTTGAAGCCACTCCCCGTTCCACATCACGTTGATATCATGGGAAGAAGGAAGAAGGGTTTGCGCTTCAAATTCAACCAACACATTTCCGGGAAAATCCTGTTTCAAAATGGCCATGCCGGGCCAGTTTCCACGGTTGCTCCCCACAAGCCAGCCCTCTTCGGCCTGCCATTCGCTATGATGGATGGTCCAATCCTCCTCCAGTGATTTTATTGTAACAGGCCGTTCAAATAAAATCCTGGATTTGCTTAAAAGAATCCGCTTCTTCATCAGGAGAATTTTATCCTGGTAGGCGGGAAGAATTTCTCTGTTCATACTTGGATATTTAGTTAATAGTCACGTAGTTCGAAGCAGCAGAACATCAGAAATTGTGAATGGAACTTTAAGGTCCGGATTTCCCGGATAGTTTCTCCCAAATAAAGAACCTAGCCACCCGAATAGATATCAAGGCATTACAACAACTCAAGCCATCCCTGAGAAGGCTTATAAATAGCGTATCAATGAGTTCATTGGTTTAAAATCCCGACCGTATTCCCATGCTCGCTTCGTTCCGTTGTTTTTCATTGGGGCGCCATACATAAACAACTCCATATTCGGAAGCGCGTTCCCTTTTTAATTCTTCAGGGTAGGAAGCAAAATACTCCTCTACTTCATTCCATATATCAAGAATGATCTCATCCGCTTCGGCCCTCATCCCCGAAACTTTTTGCGTCCATCGGGCCGTATTGCTTTGCAGCGTTTTCTGAAAATGGTAGGCATCCATAAACTGATCGAATTTCACTTTGACCACGGCAATGGAAGGGTTGTAGAGCGGGTTGCCGCCATGCAGCACCCGTTGATGCTCCCCTTCGATCATTTTCTTTCCCCATTCGAGCAGTTCGGATTCCAGAATCAAGGAAGGTGATTTTTTATCGCCTACCATTCCATAGAAGTTACGGACTTCGGCTTTCATGTCGCCGCGTTGTATAGAGAAATTCAGTATCTGAATAAAATGCGAAAGGTAAATTCTGGCCTTCTTGGCTATTTCGAGGTAGGCCCGGCTGTTTTTATCTTGTTGGGACCTGGCCAGTTTGTGATGTATCAGGTTGGTTTCAAAACCGGGAAAGAAGGAGCGAAGCCGGTTAAGCGTATCATTGGAGAAAGCAAGCTCCTCGACCGCCTTTTTCTGCCCCATCAAAATTGCTGTATTGATGGCTCTTAATCTTGCCTGGTCTGTATTAGGTAGTCTTCTATAGGGCATCTTTTCGGTTTTATGGACAAATATCCACCTGTCGTGGCGAAGATAAATATTATCAAAAAAGAAAAGTTTACGGTACACTGCGTTGAACCATTAGTTATTAACTATCTTCTGTTAATAACAACCATCGCCACCCCTGGGGGCAGCGATGGTTGTTTATCAAGTATATAAAGCTAAATGCTAGTCAGATAATTTAGCAGACAAATATTCGCGATTTAGGCGGGAAATGTGTGCGATGGAAATGCTTTTGGGGCATGCAAGTTCACATCCTCCGGTATTGGTGCAACTGCCAAAGCCAAGTTCGTCCATCTTTGCCACCATAGCCTTGGCCCGTTTTTTTGCCTCCACTTTCCCTTGCGGCAATTTTGCAAACTGAGAAACTTTGGCAGCGACAAACAACATGGCGGAAGAGTTTTTACAGGTTGCCACGCAAGCCCCGCAACCGATGCAAGCAGCAGCATCCATGGCCTCTTCGGCATCATCCTGTCCTATCAGGATAACATTACCGTCCGGAACGCCACCGGTATTCACCGATACATACCCCCCCGCCTGCTGTATCTTTTCAAATGCTGAGCGATCGACCATTACATCTTTGATTACCGGGAATGCTGCGGCGCGCCATGGCTCTACAACGATGGTCTGACCCTCGTGGAATTTGCGCATGTGAAGCTGGCAAGTGGTCACTTCCGTATCCGGACCGTGTGCATGACCGTTGATATACATGGAACACATCCCGCAAATTCCTTCGCGGCAATCGTGGTCAAATGCGATTGGATCTTTCCCTTCCATGATGAGCTTGTCGTTCAGAATATCGATCATCTCAAGGAAAGAGGAGCCTTGCGACACATTCTCGACCTGATAAGTTTCGAAACGTCCTTTGGCCTTTGGACTATTTTGTCTCCAGACCTTTACATATATTTTATTGAGAATAATATCAGCCATTTTGATAGATTTTTTTCTGCAATTATTTATAACTCCTTTGGGTTAACTGAATGGTTTCGAAGACAAGATCCTCTTTGTGAAGGGCAGGTTCCTCATCCACCCCTTTGAATTCCCAGGCTGCCACGTATGCGAAATGCTCGTCGTCACGTTTGGCTTCACCCTCATCGGTAGCCGACTCTTCCCTGAAGTGCCCCCCGCAGGACTCTTTACGGTTGAGGGCATCCCTGGCAAGTAATTCGCCAAATTCGAGGAAATCTGCCACACGTCCGGCCTTTTCAAGTTCCGGATTAACATTTTTAAGCTCACCGGGTACCAATAAATCTGAATAAAACTCTTTGCGTAATTTTCTGATCTCCTCAATGGCATTTTTCAATCCTGCTTCGTTGCGTGACATCCCAACATAATCCCACAAGATGGAACCCAGCTTCTTATGAAAGTGATCAGCAGGAGTTTTACCCTTGATGTTGAACAGCTTCTCGAGTCGTGCGGTTACAGCCTTTTCCGCTGCCTCAAACTCAGGAAGATTGGTGTTGATTTTGGGCACCATGATTTCATTACCAAGGTAGTCACCAATGGTATAAGGTAATACAAAATAACCATCTGCCAATCCCTGCATCAGCGCGGATGCGCCCAAACGATTGGCGCCATGGTCGGAGAAATTGGCCTCACCCAAAGAGTAAAGACCCGGAATGGTAGTCATCAAATTGTAATCGACCCAGGTCCCTCCCATGGCATAATGGATGGCAGGATAAATCTGCATCGGTTCTTTGTAGGGATTAACGTCTGTAATCTTTTCATACATTTGGAATAGATTGCCATACCTTTTGGCAATAGTTTCTTGACCCAGCCTTTTGATGGCATAACTAAAATCAAGAAAAACCGCCATTCCCTCCTTGTTGACACCAAAACCCGCATCGCAGCGCTCTTTGGCGGCCCTGGAGGCGACATCACGAGGCACCAGGTTCCCGTAGGAAGGATATCTTCTTTCGAGGTAAAAATCCCGATCGGCATCGGCAATATCGTTTGGTTTGAGCTCCCCATTTCTCAATTTGGCAGCATCCTCAGCCTTTTTGGGAACCCAAACACGTCCGTCGTTGCGCAACGACTCAGACATGAGTGTAAGCTTGGATTGCTGTGACCCATGAACCGGTATACAGGTTGGATGAATCTGAACATAACACGGATTGGCAAAGAATGCCCCCTTTTTGTATGCGACCCAGGATGCTGATGCGTTACAGCCCATGGCATTGGTCGATAGGAAGAAAACGTTCGCATATCCTCCTGTGGCCAATACCACAGCATGTGCGCCAAAACGTTTGACTTCGCCTGTAACCATATCGCGGGCAATAATTCCACGGGCTTTCCCATCAATGACAACCAGGTCAAGCATTTCGTGCCGGGTATGCATCTTTACTGTTCCCTCATTGATCTGGCGGTTAAGGGCTGCGTAGGCTCCCAGCAACAACTGCTGGCCTGTCTGACCCCGGGCGTAGAAAGTACGGCTTACCAATACTCCGCCGAAAGAGCGGTTCGAGAGGGTGCCACCATATTCGCGTGCAAATGGTACTCCTTGCGCCACACATTGATCGATGATGTTGGGTGAGACCTCTGCCAAACGGTGAACATTGGCTTCACGGGCACGGTAGTCACCTCCTTTGATGGTATCGTAAAAAAGCCGATACACAGAATCATTGTCATTTTGATAGTTCTTCGCGGCATTGATCCCTCCCTGGGCAGCGATAGAGTGCGCCCTTCTGGGACTATCCTGGTAACAAAATGCAGTCACATTATAACCGAGTTCGGCCAGTGAGGCAGCGGCGGAGGCTCCGGCCAAACCGGTGCCTACAACAATTACATCTAATTTTCGCTTGTTCGCCGGACTTACAACTTTAATCTTAGCCTTATGGTTTGTCCATTTCTCGGCTATCGGTCCGGCAGGTATTTTTGAATTCAGTGTGCTCATATCTTGGAGGCTTTGAAGTTCAGTTAGAATTTTATCATGAAGTAAATTGGGATGTAGGAGAATCCGACAGCGAAAATAATCCCTACCGTGATGGCAACCGCTTTCAGCCTTTTCAACCAGATTTGGTTGCTGAAACCAATGGTTTGAAAAGCGCTCCAGAATCCATGCGAGATGTGAAGGCCGACCAGAATGCCTCCGGCAATGTATAAAAGGTCATATCCTCTGTTCAGAAACAGGGCGCTAACCAGTGCGTATGCATTGTGCATCTCGGTACCATCGATATTTACACTGCTTAACAGCGGATCCCCCGTAAACTTCATCTTCACATAAAAATTTAAGAGATGGATGACCAGAAAAATCAGGATCATGCTCCCAAGAATAAACATGTTCTTAGATGGGGCCCACCAACTTAGCAGCTGGTCACCGTACGCATATTTCTGTGGCCTCGCCCTCATATTCTCCAGGGTAATCCAGCCAGACCAAATAATATGGACCACAAATCCAAGAGCCAGAAGAGGCTCCATGATCCGAATAAATGGATTGGTCGCCATAAAATGGGCAGCCAGGTTAAAAAGCGTTCCGGAATCATCGAAAGTTAGAAACAGATTCAATGTGAGATGGATGATGAGAAATGAGATCAGGAAGAGCCCTGTGATACTCATGAAAAATTTACGCCCTATTGAGGCGCTCATGAAACTGCTCATAAAAACTTGTATTAATTAATATTGAAAAATGTTGCTAATTTAATATCTTATCAAAAGTAGAGGAAGGTGATTTGCTAAACAAATTGAATGGCAACAAAAATACAATTTAGATTGTTTCTAATTATCAATTGTATTTTCTGGAGTGAGGAATTGATCAATACTTTGGTTGATAGCGGAGAGTTTACAACTGTGTCAGACAAAACATTTGTTCCATTTATAAAATTGTTAAACTTGGATTCTTTTGATCATATTTTGTTACCTTATCACAATGTTAGTCGTTTATTCCTAGAAAGTCCTAAATCTAAAATGAATGAATAAAAACCTTTTTATTATAGCTCTTTTCTTTGTTTGTACAGTTCATGCCCAAAAATCATCATCCATTCTCAAAGGTCGTGTTTACAATGCTAAGAACAATGAACCTGTAGAATTTGCAACCATTGTCATTCAAAATTCTGTGAATGGGACCAACAGCGATCTGGATGGAAATTTTCTGCTAAAGGATATTCAACCAGGATTTTACCAGTTAAAAGTTTCTGCGATCGGTTTTAAGACCTATATCACCGAAACATTTCGAATCACGCTCGCTGCAGGTGCCACCATAAACGTTCCCTGCCAACCGGGGCAATGCCTTGAGTTCTATACTCGAATTTACCCAAAAAATTGCCAATACCGAAAAACCAAAATTCAGGGCTACCGTGGGAGCATCCGACCTTGCCTTCTCATCTGAAGGCCCGCTTTCGTCAAAAACCACTTATCTGGCTTCGGTAAGAAGATCTTATCTTCAATTGCCTGCATACACAACACTTGGCTACCGGAATGATGACGGGGTTTTGATCAACATGAAAAATGGGATACAGATGATAGGAGCCAATCATCTGGTTGCTGGACTTGATTTCCGGCCCAATACTACTACACAATTGTCAGTCGAAGGTTTTTTTAAGGGTTACAGCTACTACCCTTTCTCTGTAAGGGATTCTGTATCACTTGCAAGCAAAGGCGCCGATTTTGGAGTCTTCGGGGATGAAGAGGTTAAATCAACCGGCAAAGGCCGTGCGTATGGGATTGAAATATTATCCAGATTCAAGGATTTTTCTGGTTTCAAGGGGGTATTGACTTATACCTTTGTAAGAAGTGAATTTACAGATATAAAGGGCGGATATGTACCATCATCCTGGGACAACCGTCATCTTTTGACAATCTCTGCCACACGCTCCTTTAAGCGAAATTGGGATTTTGGGTTCCGGTGGCGTTACATAGGGGGTTCCCCATATACTCCCTGGGATATGGAAAAGTCTTCCTTAAAAACGGCCTGGGATGCCAATGGCAGGGGATATTTGGACTACAGCCAGTTCAATAAAAAACGATTGAGTCCTTTTCAACAATTGGATCTCCGGGTGGATAAAGCATACTATTATAAAAAATGGTCATTGATGTTTTATGTAGACATTCAAAATGCCTATAACTTCCAGGCAGATCTTCCGCCGAGTTTGATCCAGCAGACCGATCCCAATGGCACGCCGCTGACCGATCCCCATGAATCTTCAAGGTATTTGTTAAAAAGTATTGCATCTTCGTCAGGGACCGTCCTCCCCTCCATAGGAATAATGATCGAATTTTAATTTCATTTTGAGAGTTCCATATTTCCCCTTAACTTGTATAGAATGAGGAGGTCATGATCTGACAAACCGCAAAAATTTCAATTCTCCTGTAGGAGATGTATGACAAATTTCAATTTTAATGAATTAAATTCTTGGAAGTTAGGTTTTGATTTTCGTTAATTTGCAAAGTTTTTAGCAGTTACTGGTTATTT
Source organism: Prolixibacteraceae bacterium (assembly GCA_023229575.1). GTDB lineage: Bacteria > Bacteroidota > Bacteroidia > Bacteroidales > Prolixibacteraceae > CAINVV01. The sequence continues at coordinate 286,136 of JALNYZ010000003.1, read as the reverse complement.
TAGGTTCACATTATGGAAGAAAATCTTGTTATCGTCGAGTCGCCTGCAAAGGCCAAAACCATCGAGAAATTTTTAGGCAAGGATTATTTGGTTAAATCCAGCTTCGGTCACATCCGGGATCTCGACAAGAAAGATTTTGGCGTGGACCTGAACAACCACTATCAGCCCAACTACATCGTTTCCGAAGATAAGAAGAAGGTGGTGGCTGAATTGAAAAAATATGCAAAAACAGCCAAAACCATCTGGATCGCATCGGACGAGGACCGCGAAGGAGAGGCCATTGCATGGCATCTGATGGAGGTGCTGAAACTGGATCCAAAAACAACCAAGCGAATTGTCTTTCACGAAATTACGAAAGATGCCATCCATCATGCCATCGATCATCCCCGTCATCTGAACAAAGACCTGGTAGATGCGCAACAGGCGCGCCGGATCCTGGATCGTCTGGTCGGCTTTGAAATTTCCCCGGTATTGTGGAAAAAAGTGAAACCATCCCTTTCTGCCGGCCGGGTTCAATCGGTTGCAGTGAGGCTGATTGTTGAACGCGAACGCGAAATTACCAATACCGAATCGGTACCCTATTTCAGGGTTACCGCACTTTTTATCGTACCCGAGAAATCAGGCAAAGAGACTTTGTTGAAAGCAGAATGTTCTGAACGTTTCGAAAAAGAGGAAGATGCAGCACTGTTTCTTCAAAAATGCAGCAAGGCGGAATTTGTCATAGGCGACATCGTTACCAAACCCGCAAAAAAATCACCGGCCCCGCCCTTTACCACCTCCACCCTTCAGCAGGAGGCCAGCAGAAAAATGGGGTTCCCTGTTTCCCTCACCATGTCAGTTGCTCAAAGGCTCTACGAGGCAGGAAAGATTACCTATATGCGGACCGATTCTACCAATCTTTCTCAAACTGCCCTGAACAGTGCAAAAAAGAAAATAACCGATTCGTACGGGGAAAAATACGTCAAAATCCGTCATTATAAGACCAATGCCAAAGGGGCCCAGGAGGCGCACGAAGCCATCCGTCCAACCGATTTCTTCGAGGAAGAGATTGCAGGCAGTGCGCAGGAGCAAAAACTCTACAACCTGATATGGAAACGGACTTTGGCTTCCCAAATGGCCGATGCTGAGTTGGAGCGCACCAATGTAACAATAAATATATCAAATACATCTGAAAGATTTCTGGCCTCTGGCGAGGTGCTTAAATTTGATGGTTTTCTTGGCGTATATCTCGAATCCAGCGATGAGGAAAACCTGTTGGACGATGAGAAAGGCTTGCTGCCACCATTGGTTGTCAAACAGAAACTTGTTCCGGAATCGATCCTCGCGTTACAGCGTTTTTCACAAAAACCTGCGCGTTACACAGAAGCGAGCCTGGTGAAAAAACTGGAGGAGCTGGGTATTGGCCGGCCTTCGACTTATGCGCCAACGATCACAACCATTCAGCAAAGGGATTACGTCGTCAAAGAAGACAGGGAAGGCATCGGGCGATCCTATGTCCAGCTGATTTTGAAAGCAGGAAATATAAAGCGTACAGAGAAAACTGAAATTGCAGGGGCCGAAAAGGCCAAACTTTTCCCAACCGACATTGGACTTGTTGTGAACGATTTTCTGATGAAGCACTTCGAGCCGATTGTGGATTTCTACTTTACGGCTACAGTAGAGAAGCAATTTGACGAGATCGCCGAAGGAAGCCTGGTTTGGCAAAAAATGATCGACGACTTTTATCTTCCCTTCCATCGACAAATAGAAGATGCCCTGGCCAATTCGGAAAGGGCAAGAGGTGAGCGGATTTTGGGCATAGATCCGGTATCCGGGAAAAATATCTCCGCCAAAATTGGCAGGTTCGGACCCTTTATCCAGTTGGGCGAGACATCTGAAGATGGTAGTGAGAAACCTGCCTTTGCAAGTCTGCAGCAGGGACAGAGCATTGAGACCATCACCATCGAACAAGCGCTGAAATTATTTGACTTGCCAAGGGACCTGGGAGAATATGAAGGAAAGAAAGTGACTGTTGGAATCGGTAAATTTGGGCCCTATGTGAAGCACGATTCCAACTTTGCATCCCTTAAAAAAGGGATGGACGACCCTTACACAATACTGTTGGACAGGGCAATTGAATTGATTCTGGAGCGACGCGAAAAAATATCAAACTCCTTGTTAAAGACCTTTACCGAAGATCCGGAAATCAGGATCCTGCAAGGACGTTGGGGGCCTTACATCTCGTACAAAAAACAAAATTTTAAGCTAAAAAAGGATACCGGTATGGAACAACTGACTTATTCCTTTTGCAAGGAGATCATCAACGCTGAGCTCAAAAAACCAAAACAGAAAAAATCTAAGTAGAAATAACTGCTTGGTCTAATATTGGTGAAAGTTTTTTATATTGTCGGTAAATCCAGGACTTATGCTAAAAGAGCTTATTATACCAGCGAAATCATTACCGGTTGTTAAAAAATTCTCAGGGGATATGGATCAACTCGGTACACATTTGAAGAGTTCGGCCTGGAATGATTCCGCTTTGCCCGATTTGGTCATATTGGGTATTACCGACGACCGATCCTCTTCATCTGCATCCTATTCAGACTCCCCGGATGCCATTCGGGAACAACTTTATCAACTCAACGGATTTTCTGCTCCATTCCGGATGGTGGATCTCGGCAATGTTAAATCAGGCAAGGAGTTCAGTGATACGGTAGCAGCGGTTCGCATGATCGCAGAGGAGGTTTACTCACTGGGAATTCCACTACTCGTTTTAGGCGGAAATCAGAGTTTTACGATTCCCCTGCTTGCCGGGATAGATAAAAATGAAGCCGTATTATCCGTTGTGGATGACCGTATAGACAATCTTTCACAAAAAAACACCCTCCTTGACGATGTTTTTCTGAACAATCTCTCACGCGAAACCATTGTCAATGCAATGGCTGTTCAGACCTTCTTCGTCTCTCCCGATAGTAAAGAGACCTATTCTGAAGAATTTAAAGGGGCACTTTTCACTTTGGGTGAGATTCGGAACGGGATCAAGGAGATGGAACCCTACCTCCGTGAGACGGATCTTGTAAGTTTCGATTTTGGCGCACTCAAATTGTGCGAGGCGCCAGGCCAGGTCAGAAATTCGCCCAATGGATTAACCGGGGAGGAGGCCTGTCAGCTTGCCTGGTATGCAGGCATTTCTCCCAATCCTGGTTGGTTCTCCCTGTTTGGTTACTCCCCGGAAAGGGATCCGGGAAGGAACGGGTCCATGATGGCTGCCCAAATCGCCTGGTATTACATGAATGGCAAGTCCAGGAAAATTGATGAGGTTCCTCAGGATGAAGCCATCGACTTTCTTCATTTTGTAGTAACTGTCGAAGGAATTCCGGAACCGGTAACCTTTCTGAAGCATCCGGTCTCCAAAAGATGGTGGATGGAAGTTCCGTCGCCTGATTGCGATTTGTTCCCGCTAAGAATACCCTGTTCCAAAAAGGATTACCGTCAGGCATGCAGGAACGAGATACCCGAAAGGTGGTGGTCGTCCTTCAATAAAAGCTATTGAGACAGATGAAAATTCGTGGATTTTTGTGGATTTTATTAAATATATGTACATTCGCCGCGAGTGCACAGCAAGATCCGCAGATTAGTCAGTACATGTTTAACCACTTGATGATTAATCCCGGAGTTGCAGGAAATTCAGGCGAAATTAACCTTGCGCTCCTCAACAGGCAACAATGGGTTGGTTTTCCAGGGGCGCCGGTAACAACGGTTTTTCAGTCGGAAGGTTCTGTCAAATTGCTTGGAAATGCAGACGGTTTAGGCTTCACGGTAGTGAAAGATGCCATAGGATATGAAAAAAATGTCTCATTCGGTATCTGTTACGCCTATCGCTTTCCGCTCGCGCAGGGAATGTTGGGATGCGGGATTTCTGCCGGCCTGATGAATAAAAATTTAAGTCCTGGCTGGTCAGATTCCCAGGGTGGTGATCTTATCGACGGATCCGATCCTTCACTACCAAAACAAGAGGTAAATGGTGTATTGGCAGATTTTGGGGCAGGTTTATTTTACAAACATAAAAAATATTACCTGGCCCTGTCATCAACACACATCAACCAGCCCTCATTTGCGTTCGAGGAGAAAGGCCAGTATTCGCTAAGAAGGCATTTTTATTGTACCGGAGGCTATAATCTTGAAATGAACGACGATCGGTTTCTCGTTCAGCCCTCGTTCTTAATTAAAACAACAGGTACGACTTCCCAGGTGGACCTTGATCTGTTGCTTCGGTACAATAAGCGGTTTTGGGGAGGAATTGGGTACAGAATCAAAGATGCGGCAGTAGTATTTCTGGGATTTGAGATGCTTAACGGATTAAAAATAGGCTATTCCTATGATATGGGTACTTCCGTTTTATCAAGCTATAACTCTGGTTCTCATGAACTTTTTATCTCATACGCTGTTCTTATAAATAAAAATAGAGGTCAAAAAACCAAAAGTGTAAGGTTTTTATAACTTTGGAATGGAAAAAATTGGTTCACAAAATATGAGTCGAACGATAAAACGATTGTTTGCTTATGGCAGCGTTTCAGTCATGCTGCTGGTTTCCGGATGTCACAATTCCGGCAACGGTGAATTGGTGGGGGTACAGAAACGGGGCAAATACCTCGAACCGACCCCTCTTGGAATGGTACTGATTCCCGGCAGAAGTTTCAATATGGGGCCTTCCGACCAGGACATTACCGGCGCCACATCACCTACCCGAACGGTTGACCTTGCCACCTTTTGGATGGACGATACTGAAATTACCAATAACGAGTACCGTCAGTTTGTCTATTGGGTAAGGGATTCCATCGCGAGGGATTTGTTATCTCAAAAATTTCCTGAGTTTAAGCCAACAACGACCAGAAGAGGTGATCCCATCGATCCCGTCATCCTTGATTGGGATATCAGGCTCAACTGGCGAAAAGCGGAATACATACCCGAATTGGAACAACTCTATTACGACAAGAGCGAGAGGATATTCGGAAAAAAAGAGCTTGATGTCAGGAAGTTAAACTACAATTATTATTGGGTAGACTTGCAGCAGGCTGCCCGTCGCCAAAATTCATACGACTTTACCAAGCAAGCATACACCGGCAGTATTGTCGACCTGAACGGTAAAGTCAGTCCGATTCAGAATCGGGGCAGCTTTGTAATGACCGATGCGGTCAATATTTACCCAGATACCTTGGTCTGGATCCGCGATTTTACCTATGCCTTTAACGAACCCTGGACAAAAATGTACTTCTCCCATCCCGGATTCGATGACTATCCAGTGGTAGGGGTCAACTGGAAACAGGCAAAGGCTTTTTGTATGTGGCGGACGAATTTAAAAAATCAAAGCTTATCAAACAGAGGTGATTACGCTGTTCAAGATTATCGCCTTCCAACAGAAGCAGAATGGGAACTGGCAGCCAGAGGTGGGTTGGATAATTCAATGTATCCCTGGGGCGGGTACTACACCCGATCAAAGACCGGCTGTTTTTTGGCCAACTTTAAACCCATGCGGGGGAACTACAGTGACGATGGAGGAAAGGCAGCCATCAAAGTTGCCACCTATGAACCTAATGGGTACGGTCTGTATGATATGGCAGGGAATGTGGCGGAATGGACCATTACCGCTTATGACGAATCTACCTACAATTTCATGCACGACTTGAATCCAAATTTCGAGTACAATGCACTCTCAGCCGATCCTCCAGCCATGAAGCGGAAGGTGATCAGGGGAGGCTCATGGAAAGACATTGCGTATTACATCCAGGTCGGGACCCGCACTTATGAATACCAGGATACGGCAAAATCGTATGTTGGTTTCAGGTGTGTCCGTTCTTCATTTGGTGATGAATTTTAACCCTTACTGAAAAACAAATATAATTATGGGATTAGCTGAATTGACACACTCTCACAAATGGAGATCCACCATGAATTACTTCTACAGCATCGGCGCATCCGTCGTACTGCTGGGAGCGTTATTCAAACTGGAGCACTGGACCGGTGGAAGTTATATGCTCATGATCGGAATGTCGTGCGAAGCATTGATCTTCTTTCTTTCTGCTTTTGAACCTATGGTTGAAATCCCGGATTGGACCAAGGTCTATCCGCAATTGAACCCCGATTACGATTTTGATGAGGAGCTTGATCTTCCTGCCAAATCTGCAACCGGTGGATTGGATGAAATGCTTGAAAAAGCAGAAATTACGCCCGACATGCTGGCCAAACTCAAAAAAGGCTTGCAGGATTTGACCAACACGGCCAAAGGTATCTCTGAAATTTCCAGCGCTACCCTTGCGACCGAAATGTACGTACGCAATCTTGGCAACGCTTCACTGTCGATGAATACCTTCTCTGAAGTGAACAACAAGGCTACCCAGGCCGTTGAACACTCCCTCGGGGATTTGGTACACAGCTATGAGCACTCCTCGAAGCTGATATCAACTTCATCAAGGGAAATGGCAGAATCGTTCACCGATTCCACGAAGAAAATCAATCATCAGCTGGCTTCAACAAGCGAGAAGCTATCCGCCTCATACAAGGAGTTTACCGAGTCCGTTCAAAAGGACTTTTCATCGCTCAGCGAAAATTCGAAGCACTACTCAGGAGAGATTTCCAAGATGAATTCCAGTCTGGCCTCTCTTAACTCATCCTATGAACTTCATCTGCAAAATGTTAAAAAACTGACAGACTCTGCTGCCAAAAGTGTAGTGGACCAGGCAGGATTACAACAACTGGTAACAGGAACATTGGAGGAGGCTAAGAAATACCATCAACTGACCGAGCGAATGAACAAAAATCTGGAAGCACTGAATCAGGTTTATGGCAATATGCTGGGCGCTATGAATATAAAAGGTTAATCAATAACTCGCAACCCTTATGGGAGTAAAAAACTGTCCGGAAACGCCCCGGCAACGAATGATCAGCCTGATGTACCTGGTTCTTACGGCAATGCTTGCACTCAATGTCGATAAATCGGTGGTGGATGCATTTGAGTTGGTTGACAAGGGAATCATGGAGACAATAGAAACTGTCAATAGCCAAAATCGAGGCGTGTACAACGACTTCAGCAGTGCGGCCCTCGAGAATCCTGAAAAAGTGGGAGAATTGAACCGTACCGTTCTAAAGATCAAAGAGCATACCGATACCTTGTACAATTACATTACCCATTTCAAGGAGATGATTGTTAAGAAGGCAGATGGTCCTAACGGAAGAATCGACAGCATCGTAAACAAGGAAGACCTGCAATATGCCGAAGAGGTGATGATGACCAAGAAAAATGGAGCTTTGCTGAAAAAAGCAGTGGAAGATTATCGTTCCTTCCTGCTTTCCAACATCGACCCCAGCCAGACTACTTTGATTAATTCTGTCAGCAAGAGTCTCGATACTTCAAATCCGCCCGTTAAGGAGGGAAGTACACCATCCTGGGAGAGCAACAAATTTCAGGGTTACCCATTGATTGCTGTGGTTACTTTGATGTCAAAATTGCAAAGTGATATCCGGAAAACCGAATCGGATGTTATCAATTATTACTACACAAAGATCGATGCCTCCTCCTTCAAATTCAACAATCTGAAGGCCCAGGTCATCGCGAAGTCTAATTACGTACTTCAGGGAGATGTTTACGAGGCAAAGGTTTTCATCTCTGCTATTGATACCACCGCAGTACCGGATATTATTGTCAACGGCAGTAAGTTGCCCATTATCCCCGGTGAAAACGCAGGTTTGTATAAGGCAAATGCCGGAACAGAAGGGACCGTTACCTGGAAGGGTATCATCAATTTCAAAAATCCCAACGGACAGATAGTACAATATCCGTTCGAGCAAGAGTACCAGGTTGCAAAACCTTCCATGACTGTATCCCCGACCAAGATGAATATTCTTTACTTTGGCCTGCCCAATCCAATATCGGTTTCCGTACCCGGAATTTCTTCCAGGGACATTAGTGTGACCATGAAAAACGGACGGATTGAAAAAACGGCTGATGGATTTTTGGCCTATCCGGAGAAGCTTACGGAAAAATCTTATATTACTGTGAGCGCCACAGTTGACAAAGTTGTCAAACAGATTGGTACTACTGAGTTCAGGGTTAAACGCGTTCCAAATCCGATAGCAACGGTTGCCGGTAAAAACGCGGGTAATATTTCAAGGAATGAACTGAGTGGTGAAACAGGCGTATATGCAGATATTCCTGAATTTGATTTCGAAATGAAATTTCAGGTACTCTCGTTTGACGTCTCCACCTCAAAGGGGGGATTTGTTGTGGAAAAACATGCCAATGGTGCAAAATTTACGCAGGAACAAAGGGATGTGTTTAACAGACTGACCCGTGGTGACCGCCTTTACATCGACAACATTGTTGCCAAAGGTGAAGATGGACTTACAAGAAACCTATCCGCGATCAGTTTTAAAATTAATTAGAAATGAAACATAAATTGTTTTTCTTATTGATTTTTTTAACCTGTGCTTCGACCTTCAGTACCCTGATGGGTCAAGGCATTGAGAATATGGTCCTAAACAGGAATGCCGGCTTATATGAGAAGAAGAATAACATCGAACGCAAACCGGCGCCGTTGCCTGGTGTGAGAGAGGCAGACGTAGCTTGGTCCAAGACTGTTTGGAGGTTGATCGACATGCGCGAGAAGATGAACCAGCAATTCTACTTTCCGAAGGTTGAAATTCAAGGTCGTTTAAACCTGATTAACCTCCTGTTGAAAGGAATTAAGGACAATACCTTTCCTGCCTTTGATCCTCCTGCCAACGATGAAAATGAGTTTGCGGTTCCTGTCAGCTATGATCAGGTGAAAGCGCAATTTGGCGCCACAACCAAAACGGTCCAGCGGAGAAACTTCGAAACCGGTCAAATGGAAGATGTTAAAGTTCAGCAGGAGATACCTACCGAAGAGGTAAAACAATTGCTTATTAAGGAAATCTGGTATTTCGACAAACAAAAATCGACCCTTCAGGTCAGGATACTAGGCCTTTGCCCCATCCGTCTTTATTACCGCGATGAGGATGTAAACCAAGAAGTTACACTCAGAAAAAAGCTCTTTTGGGTTTTTTATCCCGAAATCAGGCCTCTTCTGGCAAAAAATGAGGTTCTCAATACCAGGAATGGTGCAAGAAATTTCAGTTTCGATGATCTTTTCCTGATCAGACAATTCGATGGCTACATCGTTAAAGAGGAAAATACATACGACAACCGTGCCGTCCTGGATTACGCTTCCGACGAATATGCATCAAAAGAATCGGAAAGGATCAAAAACGCTATCTTCGATTACGAGCAGGATCTTTGGGAATACTAAAATTTGAAAGTTAAAAACGGGGAACCCCGTTTTTAACTTTCAAATTTTAGTATTCCCAAAGAGGGTTCTGACCAGTTTCTCCACTCGTTCGATCTGGTGGATTTTAATTTCGAAACGGGAGAAGTCTACCCCCTTGTTGTATTTCGAGATGTAAATCTCCTTAAATCCCAGTTTCTGGGCTTCGGCAATGCGTTGTTCAACCCTGCCAACGGGTCTTATCTCGCCTGTTAATCCAATCTCCCCTGAAAAGGCGATACCCTTGTCGATGGCAACATCAAAATTGGAAGAAAGGATGGCACAAATCACAGCCAGATCCATGGCAGGGTCATCCACTTTTAATCCCCCGGCGATATTGAGAAAGACATCTTTGACCATTAGTTTGAATCCGGCCCTCTTCTCAAGAACTGCCAAAAGCATGTTCATCCTTCTCAGGTCAAACCCGGTTGCAGAACGCTGTGGCGTACCGTACGCTGCTGAGCCTACCAGTGCCTGAACCTCTATCAAAAAAGAGCGCATCCCCTCGATCGCGGCGGCTGTTGAGGTTCCGCTAAGCCCTTCGTTGTGCGATGAGAGCAGCATTTCTGATGGATTGCCGACCTCGCGCAGACCGGATTGCTGCATCTCATAAATTCCGAGTTCCGAAGTGGAGCCAAATCTGTTTTTGACAGATCTGACAATCCGGTAAAGATGATTTCTGTCTCCTTCGAACTGCAATACAGTATCGACAATGTGTTCCAGCACCTTGGGCCCTGCGAGGCTTCCCTCCTTGTTGATATGGCCGATCAGGATAACGGCGATATTTCTGGACTTTGCCAGCTTCATGATGGCAATGGTACACTCCCTGATCTGCGTAACACTTCCTGCAGTCGATTCAATGGCCTCGCTGCTAACTGTTTGAATGGAGTCGATGATCACAAGGTCTGGGGATTCCCTCTCTATGTGCAAAAGGACTGATTCCAGGACTGTTTCGCACAGGAATAGACAGGTAGGATTCTCTCCTTCCAACCTTTCAGCCCTCATTTTCAACTGCTGCAAACTCTCTTCCCCCGAGATATAAAGAACTTTTCGGTGGTGTAACTGCAATGCAATCTGCATGACGAGGGTCGACTTTCCAATGCCCGGCTCACCTCCCAGCAGGATTAGTCCGCCGGGTACCATTCCGCCACCCAATACCCTGTTGAACTCGCTATTGCTGGTATCTATCCGCGGAAGTTCCAAAAGATCGATCTCGCTGAGGGTAACAGGCCTGGAAGAAGTAGCGGTACCAGAAAAAGAGGATTGGCCTTTAGCCGGCAGGGATACCTCTTCCTGGAAACTGTTCCACTCACCGCAGGAGGAGCAATGTCCGATCCATTTGGGTGAGGCATATCCGCAATTTTGGCAGACGTACGATGTTTTTAGCTTTGCCAAATTTAAACGAGTCTGTTGGTTTCCGTATCAGGAAAAATAATCCACGGTTCAAAGGTTTTAGCCTCTTCGAAATCCATAGATGCATATGAGACGATGATGATCACATCACCTACAACAACTTTGCGGGCCGCGGGGCCATTGAGAATGATGTCACCGGATTTTCTTCTCCCCCGAATTACGTAAGTCTCAAATCTCTCACCATTGTTGATGTTGACAATCTGAACTTTCTCGTTCTCGATCAGGTTGGCGGCATTCATCAACTCTTCATCAATGGTAATACTCCCAACATACTGGAGGTCTGCCCCCGTTACCGTCACCCTGTGAATTTTCGACTTGCAAACTTCTATAAACATTTTGAACAATATTTATTTGGCAAAAATAATGTTGTCTATCAATCGTACCTTACCCGCAAAAACAGCAATACATCCGACTTTTGTTCCCTTCCTTTTCCAGGAAGAAACAGTTTTGAGCGTTAATTCATCTACAATTTCAAAGTATTCAATCTTCAGCAAACCTAGCGAATTTATTCTGTCGGCAACATGTCTTTTGACCACATCCGGTGCAAAATGGCCTGCTTCCTTCAAAGCAAGTTGCAAAGTACTGTAAATCTGTGGTGCAACGGCCCTGTGTTCGGGTGTAAGCAAGGCATTTCTAGAACTCATGGCAAGTCCGTCGGCTTCCCTGACAATGTCGCAAGCCACAATCCCGATGGGTAGCTTCAGTATCAAACACATATTTTTAATGATCGAATATTGCTGAAAATCTTTCAGTCCGAAATAGGCTTTACCTGGTTTCACCAGATCGAACAATCTGCTCACCACTTGTGCAACTCCGTTAAAATGACCCGGTCTGAAATGTCCCTCCATGACCGACCCCAACGAACCAAAGTCAAACTTCCGGGTATCCGGCTCCGGATAGATCTCTTCAACCGAAGGGGCAAAAACATAATCACACCGACAGCCTGAGAGTAAAGCCATATCTGCATCCAGCGTTCTTGGGTAGATTCTCAAATCATGGGGATCATTGAACTGGGTAGGATTGACGAAAATGGAGACGACTACCCGGTCATTTTCCCTTCCGGCCCTCTCTACCAGTGAGAGATGTCCCAGGTGTAGCGCGCCCATCGTCGGGACAAAACCGATGGTAAGTCCGGCAATTCTGTCAGCAGCAAGCGTTTGCTGCAACTCCTTAATAGACCTGAAAAGCTTCATTTTGACGTCTGAATCAACATGCAAAGTTAAGGAAAAAAGAAGTGACTAAAGTATTTAAAGTGCCTAAAATGCCTAAAGTTTAAGCCACTAAAATCAGGAGTCCAAAAGTACTTTAGGCACTTTAGTTCACTTTAGTCACTCTAGGCACTTCTTTCCCTTTCACTTAGTTTAACTTTTGCCTTCCTGAAATTGGTTGAAAGTTGCGGAAATTTTATATATTTTTGCAAAACATTTTAAGTTTAAAAAATGGAAAGAAAGAAGGTTCTATTTATCTCACAGGAAATCACCCCTTATCTGCCTGAATCAGAGATTGCAGAGATTGGAAGATATCTGCCTCAGGGAATACAGGAACGGGGGAAAGAGATCCGTACCTTCATGCCGCGTTTTGGGAATGTCAATGAAAGAAGAAACCAGTTACATGAAGTGATCCGTTTATCGGGAATGAATCTGATCATCAACGACAACGATCATCCGCTGATTATCAAGGTAGCATCGATCCAGGCAGCCAGAATGCAAGTTTACTTTATTGACAATGAAGATTACTTCCAAAGAAAATATTCATTGAAAGACGAAAATGAAGTTGAGTTCGAAGACAACGACGAGCGTGCCATTTTCTTCGCCAGAGGCGTTTTGGAGACTGTGATCAAACTTCGCTGGTCACCTGATATCATCCATTGTCACGGATGGTTTACCGGGATGGTTCCACTTTTTGTCAAGAAGACCTACAAGGACAATCCGCTGTTTGCAAATACACGCATTGTCTATTCCGTCTATGACGATCATTTCGAGAATCCCCTAAACCCGGAGATGGCAAGGAAGATCGCTGAAGACGGCATCAACCTGAACGACATTTCAGTTCTCAGCGAACCTACTTTTGAAAATTATTCCAAGCTAGCGCTTGCCTATTCTGATGCAGCCATCAAAGGAAGTGAAGTGATTAATCCCGTCATCGAACAACATATAAAGGCTTCAGGAATCCAGTATCTCGACTATCAACCAAAAGATAGTTACATCGATTCCTATTTCGATTTTTACAATAAAATTTTATAATTTGCGCCGGTTTACTAAAAAGTTGATTCCATTGAAAAATCGATATTTTGAAGCTTTTGCCCTTGTTTGGGCTTTCATAATAATGTCTCTCCTGGTCGCCGGTTGCAAGAAAGGGGACGAAAGCCTTGGGAAAAATCTGATCCCCGGAAGTTCTGCTGTCTACTCAAGGAGCTATTCGGAATCCGGCACCATCAAGTCTTTTACCTTTACTGACGACAAGATCAGGGTCGACCGTCCTGTTTTTAACTACATCGGGAGTTTCAATGATCCGCTGTTCGGTAGGACGGACGGGGCTTTTGCAGCGCAATACCGACTCGCTTCAAATCCAAATTATGACGCCACTGCCACACTGGATTCACTGATCCTGCGGTTGACTTACAAGCGGATTTACGGAGATACAGCTACGGTGCAAAGCTTAAAAGTATATGAGTTAACAAGAGACCTGGAGTATGATGCCAAGTACATGTCTTCCTTCAACCTAAGGTCACTGGCTGCGGCAACACCACTGGGTTCGGTCAGTTTTGTCCCAAAATTTAAGACCGATTCAGCTAAAACGGATACCACAACCCAGTATGTCCGCTTCAAACTGGATCCTGCCCTCGGCAACCGGTTGCTTAAACTGGACTCGCTCCACATGATTTCCAATGAAGTTTTCCTTCAAAATTTTAAAGGATTGTATGTGGAAGCAGCCCCAACAGGTAGAAAGGGTACCCTGATCGGACTAACTGCCGCAGGCTCCGGAATTGGACTCTACTACCATACTGCCAAGAAAGATTCGCTTTTCTATTCCTACAATGTCACCTCCAACTCTGCCAACGTTTCAGCCTTTTCGCATGATTACCAAAAAAGCGCTTTCTCGGCACATCTGAATCAGGAAATCACTCAGGATACTTTGGTCTATCTTCAGCCCACCGGAGGTACCAAAATAAAGATCAATATTCCATCCTTAAACAAATGGAAGGATTCGACCATGTATGTAGTCAGCAAGGCCTCTCTTACCTTTTTTGTTGACACACTGGTTTCTGATCCAAGGCGGTACATGATGCCATCTTCGGTTTTTCTGAAATACATAGACAACACAGGCGCTGAAACGTTCCCAAAAGACAGCCAGTTGTCAAGCAGTTATTACGGAGGTAGTTACGATGTAACAACGGCGAGTTATTCCTTCAATATCACCAGGCACCTTGAGCAGATCCTAAAAGGTGAGATAGCTAATACCAGTTTCTATCTGGTCAATGTCGACCGGAACGGCTCCCCTTACAGGGTAGTGCTGAAGGGGGGTAATAGTTCGCGTCCTATTCAGCTGAACATAAAATACACCAGATACCAATAATTGTCCAACCCATCCTCATTGTTGAGATAAACGGGAATAGAGTTCCGCTCGCCTTGTAACCAAGATCATGTAAATTAAAGACAAACTGTGGTAAAAAGAGTTGTACATATTGTTGCTTCAGTTTTTGTCCCATTGCTGCTGGTTTACTCGTGTGCCAACATGGGAATGCCAAAAGGGGGGCCCAAAGACAAGACATCTCCCGTTATCGTAAAGAGCATTCCGGAAGCTAACCAGCTGAATTTTAAAGATAACAAGGTTAGAATTACCTTCGATGAATTTGTTGTTCCGGAGGAAATGAATGAAAAATTTATCGTTTCACCACCAACCACCAAGAAGCCCATCTTCAAAACTAAAGGCAAAACTTTTATTGTCGACCTGAACGAGAAACTTCGTCCCAACACCACCTATTCGCTCGATTTCAAAGACGGAATCGTCGATAACAACGAAAAGAACAGATACAAAAACCTTCGGTTAGCCTTCTCTACCGGGCCAACTCTAGACTCGCTCCGCATCGTTGGTTTCGTTAGGGATGCCTTCAACCTGGAACCATCCAAGAACTGTTTTATCCTTCTTTACAAAGGCGCCTCTGATACGCTTGTGCGCAAATCACCTCCTGATTTCATCGGAAAAACCAATGCTCAGGGGTTCTTTGCAGTTACCAATCTCCCGACAGCCAGTTATCAGATATATGCCTTGAGCGATATCGATAACAATCTTAAATACACCTCCGGCGTGGATTCCATAGCCTTTCTCGGTTCAAGGATTGAGCCGACTGCCCAATTTCAACCCGAACGGGACACCGTAGTAACAGGCGCAGACACGCTGGTAGTCCTTGGGAAAACAAGGTTTTATCCTGATCCGGTCAATTTTTCGCTGTTCTTCGAGAAGGGCTTTGATCTGAACCTCGACAAATATGAACGCCCCAACCGCAAAACCATCGATCTTACTTTTACCGGCTCGACGGCAGATACCTTCAATGTAGAAGTACTTAATGTTCATCCATTGGGCCCCTGGAACCTGATTGAAAAGAGCAGAAAGTCCGATACCCTGAAAATATGGATTACAGATTCCCTGGTTTACAAAAGGGATACACTTGCCCTTAAGCTCTCTTTTCTTCAGCAGGACAGCCTGGGCCATTTTTTTACCAAGAAGGACACAGTTAAGTTATATCTATCCGAAAATATAATAGATAAATCAGACAAAAGTAAAAGGAAAGAGCGTAGAAAAATAGTCACGGAACAAAAAAGTGTGACATTGACAACGAGTTTAGGCGCGATTTTGGATACCTACCGGGATGTCCAAATAGAATCTCCTGAGCCAATTTTATCCTTCGATACCTCAAAGATTGGGCTGTTTGTAAAAAAAGATACCTCATTTTTTAATATTTCCCCCAAAATAAAGTCTGATCCTTCGAATCACCGAAGGTTCCTCCTCTCCTATCCATGGGAATTTGGCACCTCTTACAAGCTTACAATTGATTCGACGGCGCTTCATACGATCTATGGGATGTATGGCAAGGCGCTCAAAACCGAGTTCAGGACCCAGGAGGAGGAACACTATGGCAAAATAATTTTCACCATCAAGAACGTAAAGGGGCCAACTATTATCCAGATTTTGGAGAATGCTGCCGACGAGAAGGTGGTGAAGAGTGTAAATATAGATAAGGATCAAGAGGTCACCATCCCATTCCTTGAACCAAAAAAATACTTGATGAAGGCCATCTTCGACAGGAACAAAAATGGCGTTTGGGATTCGGGTAACCTCAAGGAGAAAATTGAACCAGAAGAGGTCTGTTATAACCTTAGCGTCATCAAAGTACGCTCCAACTGGGACAACAAGGATATCTGGACACTTCCTGATCCTGAAGGATTTAGAAAAAAGATTATCGATGAAGAAATGGAAGCGGAGAAATCACTCAGGAAGAAGAAGGGCAACATTGCCCCTCAAAAAACAAAACTTTTTTAAACCAATCCAATCATAAGTTATGGCAAGTATCAGACAGTTAAAGAAGGAGATAGGGTTCTTATCTTCACAGATGATCGGTGACTGCATCGATTTTGTACAGACCTTCAATGGCAAAGAGATGGAAGCAATGGCAGTGATTGACGAAATCGTTCTCCTGCATAATACCACAATTGACAAAATCAACAATCCGGACGGAAAAGATAACCCCAAACTGGTCAAAGGGTTTTATCTGAAACTAAAACAAGATTATGTCAAAGGCGTCAATGATGCCTACAAAAAACTGGAAGGTTTGGTGAAATAAAAAAGAAGGATGAGCGCCGGCCCATCCCTCTTTTTTACTGTACACTAACCATCTTGTCCTTGCTGTTGATGGTCTTTACCGCATCCTGCAACGTATTGTCAATGGTGCTGATAATGCTGTAAAAACCCTCTTCCCCAATGATGTTTCTGGCAATGTATGCCATCAATTGGGTTTCAATAATCTTGCCCGAAGTCTTGATGCCAGTTTCATTGTTGGCTACTCCGTTTTTAACAGCGTACTGTAAAAACGCACCAAATATTGCCCGTTTTCGTAAAAGATCCGAAAATTCAGCGCCTGTTTTAAGTTTAGACAACTCTGCACGGTGCTTGTCTGCATAGTCGAACGCATATTGGTAAACCAGCCCCTTTTGCATGATTTTGAAGAGGTAGGCAGAGTTTCCGGAAGTGTCGGCCGGAACAAAGATGTCGGGCATGATTCCCCCTCCGCCATAGACAACCCGTTTCAGACGGGTAAAATATTTAGCCGTATCAGCCATGTGAATGCTGTCCTTTTGCTCCATCTCCCCATGGACAAAACGTCGGGTCAGGTCGGCATAATAATCATCCGTTCCCTTCCGGTAGGATTTTTGAATGCACCTTCCAGAAGGGGTATAGTACCTGGCAACTGTCAGACGAATGGCAGAACCATCGTAAAACGGGATCTGCTCCTGGACCAGTCCTTTGCCGAAAGTACGTCTGCCGATGATGGTTCCCCGGTCGTTGTCCTGAACCGCTCCGGCAAAGATCTCACTGGCCGACGCAGAATATTCATCTACAAGTATCACCACTCTCTTTCCGAAGAACTTTCCACGGTTTTCCGCATCAAATTCCCTTTTGGGCTGCGTTCTTCCGGTGGTATAAACGATGTGTTCGCCTTTGTCTAGCAATTCGCTCACCATGCGGATAACAGCGCTTAAATAGCCTCCCGGATTGCCCCGTAGGTCAATGATGACCCGGTCGGCGCCTCCACTTTCCAATTTGGCCATGGCGCCCATAAACTCATCGTAGGTATGTTCAGCAAAACGGCCAATTTTCACATATCCGGTCTTGTTGTCGATCAGGTATGAGACATCAACACTATTTATTGGAATATCACCCCTGGTAATATTGAAACTCAGCAAATCGGGCAATCCCTTGCGCCAGATGCTCACATTAACCTTGGTACCCTTTGGCCCGCGCAATTTCTTGAAAACAAGTTCGTTTTTGACGTTCTTGCCCACCATGGTAGAATCCCCTACCCTCACAATTCTGTCACCGGCCCGGATGCCCAACTTTTGAGAGGGTCCTCCCGATATCACATCAATAACCATTACTGTGTCGTTCTGAATGGAGAACTGAACGCCAATGCCCCCAAAATTACCGGTCATCTCTTCGGTAACCCCCTGCATATCTTTGGCAGGAATATAGGTGGTATGCGGATCCAACTGTTTGAGCATCTCAGGAATCGCATCCTCAACGATCTTCTTTGAATCTACCGTGTCTACATAATTTCCTTCAATCAATTTCACAACCATGTCCAGCTTGCTGTTAGCGCGGAGCTGTGCCGGTACAAGGGCGCCAATTTTTCTGTTCTGCAATTTTATCCCTAACCAGACACCGAATATGAGCGTTACCGCCAAAAAAACGGGCATCCATGTTGATAATTTGTTGTTGTTTTCCATTTAACGAATTGTATGCTATTTCTACTTTGATCTTATAATGTTCACTATAGTAATTTAAGCTCTAGGAACTGGTTTGAAACGTTTGAAATGTTTGAAACGTTTGAAATGTTAACCCTTCAAACAATTTTTAAACCCTTCAAACTTTTTAAACTACTCTTGAGGCATTGCAATCTGCACCACCTCAATCTTCGCCCTTTCCAGTAGCTCAATCCCATCGTTCATGTGGTAATTCTCTGAAAAGACGACCCTGACAATTCCGGCCTGGATAATCAATTTGGCACACTCGATGCAGGGTGAAGAGGTAACGTACAGTGTTGCACCATCACTGCTGTTGTGCGATTTGGCGACTTTCGTAATGGCATTGGCCTCTGCATGAAGCACATAAGGCTTAGTCTTGTTGTTTTCGTCTTCACAGATATTCTCAAATCCGGAGGGAGTACCGTTGTACCCATCGGAGATGATCATTTTGTTTTTTATCAGCAGGGCGCCTACCTGCCGGCGTATACAATAGGAATTCTCGGCCCAGACAGCTGCCATCCGAAGGTAACGCTCATCGAGCTTCAATTGTTTATCATTCATTCCAAGATCATTTATTCTTTTATTAAGCAGTTGTGACCAGTTATGAGTTATAAGTGATGAGTGATGAACTGCATATATACTGTTGCTTTCTGTAAATGAAACACTTGAAATCCAAACATCATCTTTGGGAATTAAATGAACAAGGAATCTGCCAGTTTGTTATGCATTGTAGCTTATTATTTCTTCTCCTTTAGCCATCAATATAGCATTTAGCAGGTCGACTGAATAAAAACGCTTGTTTTGCAAGAATGTTTCAAAAATTGGTTTTAACTTTCCAATCAATCCTTTATCTTTTGCAATTGAAAGCAGACCAATTAACCCAATACACTTAATATCTAGATTCTCAGCTATTCTTCTTGCCTTTTTATCGTCAATCAGTAGAAAATCAGCATGCAATTCTATATACAGAATTAGCGATTCAGATTCCCCGTAATCCATCACAAAGGTCAATTCGTTTAATCCTGATATTTGACAAGTCTTGTCCTTGAAAAAATTATAAAGCTTCTGGTAATCCTGTTTTGTTTTATCGTATGTTATTTCATTCCAAACAGCTTGAGGAATCCTTATATTATCAAATAATCCATATAAAATTTCAAGTTTATCAATAAGCGCCAATGAAAATATGGATCCTGAATCTGCTATTACAAGTCCATTTCCCATTCTATTTAAGCTTTTTACTATCATCCATTACCTCGTCTATTGTAAGATTTGAAATTGGTATCTCATTCTCAGAGAGCAATGTTTCAAATTCAAATCTTGAAAGTCCTGATAATTGAGCTGCTTTTCCAATAGTAAGTTTTTGCAATCTATATAATCTCATAGCCAACGAAGTCTTTATTCCTTGTTTAAGCTCGGCTTCTGTTTCGTTCAATGCGAGAAGAATATCAGAAGGAAGATCTATGGTAATGGGTTGCGTGTTCATAATTCAATTTTTTTATCAAAAATACAAATAATCATGCATTGTTTGCATCAATATTGAAGTGTACACTTACAGTCGCTCATATCTAATAACATATAACTAAGCATAGTTCTTATCTGCTCCGTTTTGCCAATTTCTGAGGATCAACATACATGTCCCTGGAGAACTGCATCAAATCCTTTCTCGCAACGAGCGACCTTGAATTGGCCAGACTACCAAGCGTTGTCAATCTTTGTGATTTCAGTCCCTTGATATAATCCAGTACCGTTTTCAGGAGATACTCATTTTCATCCCCGAGCTGAAGCATCGCAGACTTCTTTTCATCCACATTAACATCAGGGACAAGTCCGGTTACGAAATCGGATACGCCCAATGAATTGGCATATTTGGCCACAATTGGCTGCATGGCATATTTGTGGGTGGTAACCAGGTTGTTGTTGGCATCATAATCCTTTAGTGTTAATGAGGCAACATATTTCCCGTATGTGTTGAGGCCAAATAATTTGACGTTCATATATGGTTTTAATCCATTGATCAACAATTCGCTGGCAGAAGCGGTCTCGCCCGAAACAATAAAGTAGATATCTTTCAGGTTCAATGTATTGATGGCCGTTGTGTTGATTTTATCGGCAAAATTGCTGTTAAAAAAGCTTGCCCCATAGGTGGTGGTGATATATGGCGTCAGGATCCCGTTGTAGACGCTCTTGGTAAACAGGGTCGAGGTATTGGTGGTATAAATCATGCTGGCCATGTAGATGGCCGACTGAACCGAACCTCCCCCGTTGTAACGCAGATCAAGAATGATTTTGGAAACACCTGCAGTTTTAAATTGTTGAAAAACAGTATTTAATTCAAGGTCAAAATCGGAGGTAAAGCCATTGTAAACCAGATAACCCACCTTGGCCCCATTGACATCTATCACCTTGTTCAGGTATACCGGATCTTCCTGCAGTTGTACAGCGGTCATGGATGCTGTTTTACCGGTCGGTGTGATAACGCCATTGACAATCTTGGCAAAGGTGAGCGTAAAAGACTCCTTGTTAACCAGATTGGCCGTATAGTTGGCATCTGTTAACTGGACACCGTCAACCTTTGCAAAAATGTCCCCGCGCTGCACACCGGCAAGATCGGCCGGGGATCCCTTCAGTACATAGCGCACTACACCAATAATATCCGCAGATGTACTGTTGAGGTAATAGAGCTGGTAATCGTAACCCATGGTTTTTGAAATGCCGGCAATCCAGTTGTCAATAATGGAGTAATCACTGACAATAAAAGACCACTTGTCTACGACCTTGTACTGGTATAACAAATCGTTGAAAAGTTTGGACGGGTCCGAAAATTTATTCAGGTAGACATTCAGACTGTCCTTGTTCCGCTGGTAATTGGAACTTGTGGAAGTGAGCATCTGGTAATAGGTATTGGTCAGGTTTGGGACCTTGTCGTTCCACAAATAGTAATCGTGCATGTTGGACCAAACGAAGGTATTGACCTCCGATGCATTGGGTATTACTATAGGCGTAACTACCGGAGGAACTACCGGATCGACCTGGGTAGGCAAAACTGCTTCTTTCCTGCATTGGGTCAAGGTAGCCAATACCACTAAAGACCAAAGCATTAAGCCACTTATTTTAACTATCTTCATTATTCTCCGTTTTTAACTTGTACGACAAAAATACGATATTAAAGAAACAGCCGCTGCTGTTGGTGAAAATTTTAATCCCCGTTAGGGCAATTTCAGGATATTTAACTCTTTTTACTACAAATTTCGTGCCGCTGTAACTTTTGGCTAACTTAATCGTCTTATTCCAAAAACGGATATCCTGACAATGACTGTTGCCGATTACAACCGGGCTGTTGACGACTGGGCGGATGCTTTGTACCGCTATTCCCTGAAGAACCTGGGCCATGCCATGTCTGCACAGGACATTGTACAGGATTGTTATGAAAAGCTTTGGGTCCACAGGGAGCAGGTCGATCCGCTCAAGGTGAAGTCGTGGCTTTTTACGACTGCGCACCACACCATGGTCGACAATATCCGGAAACGGAAGAAGGAGACGCTGGTCGAATCAAAAAAGTTACCGGACAGGGCGGAAGAGCAAGGCTACAGCGACCTCCAGGAGTTGATGCACCAGGCAGTGGACAAACTCCCGGAGGTTCAGAAATCTGTTCTCCTGTTGCGCGATTACGAAGGGTACTCCTACCGGGAGATCGGTGAAATTACCGGGCTCTCCGAAGCCCAGGTAAAGGTTTACATCTACCGTGCCAGGATATTCCTGAAAGATTACATCGGTACCATCAACGCCATCCTATGATGATTAACCTGGACAACTACGAAAGCTGGTTCCTCGACTATCTCGAGGGAAATCTCGATCCGGGGCAAATGGAGATGGTGCGTCTTTTTAGAATTGAGCACCCGGATCTGGCCGTTGAAACGGATGAACTTTCACCATTTTTAAAGGCAGATGCAGATCTTGTTTATCCCGGTAAAAATCTCCTCAAAAAAGAGGAGTTCGACGATCCCGTACATTTTGAGCAATCTGCCATCGCCGCCATGGAAGGCGACATGCGTGAAGAAGAGCTGAATCAATTTCAAATCTGGATTAACAAAAATCCTGACAGACAGAAATTTGTGAAAGAATTTGAACAGTGCAGGCTTGTACCCGACAAGAAAATAATCTTTCCAGGAAAGAACCGATTGAAGAAAAAATCGATATGGATGTCGGGGTGGACGCAGGCGGCGGCTGTCGCGGCTATTGCATTGCTGACGCTTCTCACCTTCATCCCTGAATCAAGAAAAACCCAATCAACTTCAACTCAAATTGTGGAAACATCGCTCCCAAAGAGGCGAGACAAAGCACCGGAGGCAGAAGCAGCCGGAAACAAATCCCTCCCTGCTCAGCCGGAAAAAAAACAGAGAAAAGTGGAGGCGGCCCCAAAACGGGTATTGAAAAAACAAGATGTGAAGGTCGAACATTTGGGCACACTGGAACCCAGGTATGCTGAAAACATTCAAAAACTGGAACCGAGATCCGGCAAACTTGAACCACCCCCACCGCTATTTGTTGACTTATTGACCATTCTGGAACAAAAAGCGTTATACGCATCATCTATGGAAATGCCTCTATCAGAATATCTTAAAGACAAATATCAGGAGTTGAAAACCAACGATCCCTCAGAGTTTATTACCCGTGAGGAGTTTACCATCGCCGGACTGCACCTCTTCTCCAGGTTACCCGGGAAACGCCTGACAGGAAGAAAAGGGAGCGACGGCCGCCTGAAGACTATCTCGTTCAGTACCCAGTTGCTGGCTTTTTCGATCCCTGTCAATCGGTAGTGTAACTTTTTAAGGGGGGTCGACGTCTTAGGGGAAAAGGACGGAGAAACGGAGAGACAGAGAGACGGAGAAACAGAGAAACAGAGAAACAGAGAAACGGAGAAACAGAGGGACGGAACCAATGTGGAAATTGGAAAATGTGAAAATTGGCAGTCGTACAATCCTAAATTTCCTGACCACCATGTTGAGTCAACGCAAATCCAGTCCCGCAGGTGCGGGACGGCATATTTGTAGCCCGGGGTAAAGCGACGAAGGAGCGGAACCCCGGGTAAATGAAAGTCCGACAATAACCGTCCGCGGAAGCATATTGGGAAAAACCTATTGATATTTTCGGACGGAATGAAATAATATTGATACAGTGTAATTTCAAACATTTCCCTTCGACCCTTCGACAGGCTCAGGGACCGCAGGTTCAGGGACTGGGAACCTTAAAAACATTTTAAACATCATAAACATTTCAAACATTAGAATTTATGAAAACAATTTCTCTATTACTCATTCTAGCCCTGGCAGTCGGATTGAATTCCCGTGGGGCGCAGGATACGGTCCGGGTCAATGTACTTGGCAAAAATATGGTGACGGTTATTGAAGACGGATCCAAAACCGATGTAAAAATTGGCGACAGCACTGTCAAAATTACCGAAGGGGCGAATGACTCAGTCAAGATTCGTGTGGGACGCAAGACGATGGTGGTCACCGAAGGCAAACATGGCGCCAAAGTCGAATTTGATCAACTGGACGATCATGGTTTTAAAAAGTGGACAGGCCATCTACCAAAATTCAAAGGACACTGGTCTTATCTTGAGATGGGGGTCAATACCTTTGCGAATGTTGATTATGCCGGATATACCATCCCCGGCACTTCCTCTTACCGCGGCTCCAACTACCTGGACATCAACCACAACAAATCGCTGGAGGTAAACATCAATCTATTGAAATACAGCTTCGGACTTCAGAAAAATCACAGGGATATCGGTGTGGTAACCGGATTGGGGCTCAATTTTAACGACTACCGATTCAGCAATGGTTTCACGATCAGAAATCAGGATGGTTATATCGTGCCTATTCCCATCAGTGAACCAAATCTTCAGAAATCAAAATTATCGACAGGATACCTGACAGTTCCGCTCCTATTGGAATTTCATGTGCCAAACGGATCCGGTCTTTGGATTTCGATGGGAGTCATCGGTGGATTAAAAATGGGATCGCACACCAAAGTGGAGATCAACGGCACCAAGAACAAGGACCACAACGACTTTAACATCAACCCTTTCAGGGGCGGTTCTACCGTAAGGCTGGGCTACAAGGGATTCAATATTTACGGAACCTACTATTGGACCCCCTTCTTCAGGGATGGACGCGGCCCATCGATGGATCCGTTTACTATTGGGATTGGGATGCTGAACTGGTAAGCTCCCTCCATCATTCGTGTCGAGAGGTTAAAATCCCCGGGTTGATTTTCAGTCCGGGGTTTTTATTGCACTGTTTTAAATCCATCGCCAACTTGAGATCCGAATTTGTGGGGGTCTTCGGGCGACAATCGGGAATAGCCCGGACTAAATTTTTCCAGACCTCGGAGAGGTCGTATGTTTGTAGAAAGAATGCGGCACAACCAGGAATTCGACCCCGGCCAGGGGTCGCACATCCCCTTCGTAGCTTGATTTTCTACAAACATGCAAATCCTCCGGATTTGGAGGAGCTATCGGGCGGTTGGAATTATTTCAGACCTTCAAGGTTTTGGAAACCTTGAAGGTCTTCGGGATATAACGGAACTCGCACGCGATCGAAACATCATCCGTTTTCCGTTGGTATACTTGTTTGCAAAAACACAATGGCGCTTTACAAAAAGACAATGGACATAAAGGTTTTAAAAACAGAAGAAGAATATAATCAAGCTCTAAACAGACTTGAAATTATATTTGATGCTCCGGCAGACTCGAATGAAGGGGATGAAGCGGATTTGTTGGGAATGTTAATTGAAAGATATGAAGAGGAGCGCTATCCAATTGATGCGCCGGACCCGATAGAGGCGATTAAGTTTCGAATGGAGCAAATGAATATGGATAACAACGATTTGGCAAAAGTAATTGGTTATAAAAGCAGGGTATCAGAGATTTTTAACCGAAAAAGGAAACTGTCGTTAAAAATGATTAGAAATCTTCATGAAAAACTAAAAATCCCCTACGAATCTTTGATCACAAATTATTGATTTTAAGCACAGCTACCCCTCGTTTGCAACGAGGGGTTTATGGGTTGTCGTTTTTAACGATTTTGATGTAATTATAGGGGTATTTTATGTCAAACACATTGTTTGATAGCGAGTTATAAACTCATAGCAATTTTCCCCTCGTTGCAAACGAGGGGGATTCGTGTGTTAGCGCAACAAGCGGGATGAGATTACCCTATATTGCCTTTCCAGACCTCGGAGAGGTCAAATGTTTATAGAAAGAATGTTGCATAACGAGGAATTCGACCCCTCGGGGTCGTACATTCCTTTCATAGCATGATTTTCTACAAACATGCAAATCCTCAGGATTTGGCGGAGCGTTTGCTCGGCTGAAACAATTAACAACCAGTAGTCATGAGTTATGGGCTGGTTGCTGAAAGAAAAAAATCAATTCTATTTTGACGACTGAGAAATAGTTTCTATTTTTGGAGACTTTGTTTAATCATTTCTATATAAATGGGTAAACCAATAACTGTTATCTTTCTTCCGCAGGCTGAAGACTTTGTTGAGGCATTGGAAATTAAAGCCAGGAGGAAGCTTTTCTTTGCCATTAGAAAGACCAAAGAAAGAATTATAGGACAATGGTTTACCAAACTGAAAAGTAGTGAAGGAATTTATGAATTTCGCTTTGACGAGTGTGATAAATTTTACAGACTATTCGCATTTTGGGATACTGAAGGAGAAAGCGAAACTATGGTAATCGGGACACATGGAATTGCTAAAAAGACAAATCAGACTCCAAAGGATGAAATAAAAAAGGCTGAACGAATTAAAAGAGAGTATTTTGAAGAAAAAAACAGGACAAGTAAAAATAAATAGAAATGGGAAAAAAGAAATACGTGACATTAGAAGAATTTGAGGATAAATACATTGGGAAACGAGGTACTCCTGAAAGAGAAGAATATGAATTTTCATTAAGCATGGAGATACTTGGAGAGAAAATCAAGAAAATCCGAAAAGAGAATAATCTGACTCAGGAGGAATTGGGAAAATTAGTTGGTGTACAAAAAGCACAAATCTCAAAATTAGAAAAAGGAGCCAGTAGTGCGACAATTTCAACAATAAACAAAGTTTTCAGCGCCTTAAAAGCAAAGGTAAAAATGCATATTGAATTCGAAGACGAATCAGATCTCGCATTGTCCTGAAACAAATATCTTGATATCATGGGATCTATTAAAGAACCGGAAGGAGTTGACTTTGTAATTCAAAGCAAACCCCTAACCAAGAAACAAGAGAAAGAATTGAGTGATTACATTGCCGCAAGGAAACTTGAGATAAAAAAGAAATCCAGAAAAGGCGCACACAAACAACAAAGTGTCAAAAACATTGATATATAAGTTGCTGTGAGTCATTTTCTACGGCTCCCCCTCGTTTGCAACGAGGGGTTGATGGATAGTCGTTTGTAACGTTTGTGCTGTATCTATAGGGCTGATTGATGCTGAATTCACTGTTTAATAACAAGTTATAAACTCATGACAATTTACCCCTCGTTGCAAACGAGGGGGATTCGTGCTCTCTAACGATTTAACTGCTAAATCAATTATGTCATCAGAGAATTATTTTATCAAGGATCAGAATGCCCCTTATTTTCTGACCTTTACAGTTGTCGATTGGGTAGATGTTTTTACACGGAGTCAATATAAAAACACCATTGTTGATTCGCTAAATTACTGCATTCATAATAAAGGGTTAACAATATTTGCCTGGTGTCTGATGTCCAATCATCTCCATTTGGTAGCCCGTGCAGAAGAGAATTTCAACATGAGCGATATAATTCGGGACTTTAAAAAATTCACAGCCAAAAAGATCACTGAGCTAATTAGCGAGGAACCTGAAAGCCGCAGGGAATGGATGCTTTACCGTTTCATGTATGCCGGAAAATTTGATCACCGAATCAAAAATTACAAGTTCTGGCAAGAAACAAGTCATCCGATTCTACTGGACAACAATCAACTTATAGATCAAAAAATAAGCTATATCCATCAAAATCCAGTAAGATCATCAATTGTTCACGAACCTGAAGATTATATATTCAGTTCTGCTTGCGATTATGCAGGGACAAAAGGGCTGGTTGACATCGAATCTATTGTGTAATAACCACGGCTCCCCCTCGTTTGCAACGAGGGGTTAATGGTTTGTCGTTTGTAACGATTATACTGAAAGATCAATTAATAAGATATTAGCTGTGTGATAACGAGTTATAAACTCATAGCAATAAACCCCTCGTTGCAAACGAGGGGGATTGGCCCGTTTTTTATAAAGGTATATTCCCGTGCTTCTTCAACGGATTGGTTTTGTGTTTGTTTTGGGTCATCTCAAGCGCCTGGATCAGTTTGGCACGGGTCTGGCGGGGCAAGATCACATCGTCGATGTAGCCCAGCTCAGCTGCTTTGTATGGATTGGAGAAGGTATCGCGGTAGTTCTCGACCGCCGCGGCGCGTTGCTCGGCATCCAGTTTGTCCTTGTTGATGATCCGCACAGCGCCATCGGCGCCCATCACGGCAATCTCGGCGGATGGGTAGGCATAGTTGATATCAGCCCCGATGTGCTTGCTGCTCATCACGTCGTAGGCGCCACCATAGGCTTTTCGTGTGATCATGGTAATTTTCGGGACGGTGGCTTCAGCAAATGCGTAAAGCAGTTTGGCCCCGTGACGGATGATACCGCCGAACTCCTGAACCGTACCGGGCAAAAATCCGGGCACATCCACGAAAGTGATCAATGGAATATTGAAAGCATCGCAGAAGCGGACGAAGCGTGCTGCTTTAACAGAAGAGTTGATATCCAAAACGCCGGCCAGGTAGGCGGGCTGGTTGGCCACGATTCCCACGCTGCGTCCGCCCATGCGGGCAAAACCAACCAGAATGTTTGGCGCGTAACCGGGCTGGATCTCAAAAAAGTTCTTGTTGTCGACCACCAGGGTGATCAACTCGTGCATGTCGTAGGGTTTGTTCGGATCGGCGGGAATCAGTTGATCCAGTTCCGGCTCCTCGCGGCTGCTCTCGTCGAGGGTGGGTACAAACGGCGGATCTTCCATGTTGTTGGAAGGAAGGTAGCCGAAAAGCTCGCGAATCATCAGCATCGCGTGCTCATCGTCATCGGCGGTGAGGTGGGTAACCCCGCTTTTGCTTCCATGGGTGACCGAGCCGCCTAGCTCTTCCTTGGTCACCTCCTCGTGCGTCACCTCTTTGACCACATCGGGTCCGGTTACGAACATATAGCTGGACTCTTTCACCATGACGATGAAATCGGTGATGGCCGGAGAATAGACTGCACCCCCGGCGCAGGGACCCAAAATAGCTGAAATCTGCGGGATGACGCCCGAACCCGCCACGTTGCGGTAGAAAATATCGGCATAGCCGGCCAGGCTTTGAACCCCCTCCTGGATCCGCGCACCGCCCGAGTCGTTCAACCCGATGACCGGCGCCCCCATGTTCATCGCCAGATCCATGATCTTGACGATCTTATCCGCGTTGGTGCGGCTCATGGTACCCCCAAAAACCGTAAAATCCTGGGCGAAGATATAGACCAACCGACCATCAATTTTGCCATATCCTGTTACCACGCCGTCGCCGGAGATGATTGTTTTGTCCATGTCGAAGTCGTGGGTACGGTGCACCACAAACTTGTCGAATTCAACAAAAGAATCGTGATCTACAAGGTCGAGTATCCTTTCCCTCGCAGTCTTCCGTCCGGCTGCATGCTGTTTATTGATGCGATCCTGACCGCCACCCAATTCTGCCTCAAGATTTCTTCTTTCCAGCTCTTTGTACTTATCTATCATCTTTTTTATTCTGAATTTATTTCTTCTTTACGTCTTTTCCGATAACGATCAACAGCTGATTGCCGTCGACCGTATCGCCCTCTTTCACGGCAACCTTTGAGACGACCCCGTCACAACCGGCCTTATATTCACTCTCCATTTTCATGGCAGACAACACCACAACGGTTTGACCCTTTTCAACGTGATCGCCTTTTTGCACCAATACCTTGACCACTTTGCCTGGCATCGGTGATTTGATGGTGTCGGTGGTGCTATCACCCTCGTTTTTCTTTCTTTTTTGCATGTAACGCGCTTCCGCATCGTTTACACTCACATCGAATCCAAAATAGATCGTGTTGACGCGGTAAACCTTAGGATCATCCGTAGGAATCACCTCAACATTATAGGATTTTCCTTCGGATAGAATGGAATATTCCTCCCCGCTCACCTTATCAATATCAACTTCATAGATTTTACCGTCAACCGAAATCGTCACAAGCGAACCATTTCGGCTAATCTCTTTGACGATGGCGTTGCGGCCATTAACTTTTAATTCAAGCTGCATAATTCCGTATAAGAATATTTAATGTTTTTTCGATAGTAGAGTACTTTTATACAATTGAGCGCTATCTTTAAGTTATGAGTTATAAGTGATGAGTTATGAATTAGTTCTAAAATTCATCATTCATGCTTTAATTGAAGAAAACCTTCGGAGTCCGGTCATAACTCATAACTTATAACTCATACCTCTTCTCACAGTCGCTGCATACTCGCTCTCCTGCCCCTGTGTTTCCATCCTTTGACGCCAAGGACCCTCTCGTGCGGAGTGGTCTGTTTGACTTTTTGTAGTCTGGATGAATGCTCGATGAAGGCTGCAATCAGGGCAATATCTTCACAATGATTGTCGCATTTGACTTTGCTGTTCAGGAACTCCTCATTTTTTTCGATGAAATGGGTGTTGTAGGTTCCGTTCCTGAAATCAGGTGTCTCCATGATCTTGAGCAGATACTTGATGGAGGTTTTTACACCCGAAATTTTGTATTCGAACAAGGCCCGTCTCATCCGCTCGATCACCTCCCCGCGCGTCCGTCCCCAAATGATCAGTTTGCTGATCATCGGATCGTAATAGATCGGGATGGTATAACCTTCGTGGATATAGCCATCGGTACGGACTCCCAGTCCCATGGGTTCCGTAATATGGGTGATCTTACCCGGATTGGGCATAAAATTGTTGTCTGTATCCTCTGCATAGATCCGGCACTCCATTGCATGACCGTTCATTTTAAGCTCTTTCTGTCTGAATGGAAGCGGATTGCCTTCCGCAACACGTATTTGCTCCCTCACCAGGTCGACCCCAACCACCCTTTCGGTGATCGGATGCTCTACCTGCAAACGGGTATTCATCTCCAGAAAATAAAAATTGAGCTGATCATCCACGATGAACTCAATGGTGCCGGCGCCTTCGTAATTAGCGGCTTTGGCAGCTGCCACGGCACAGGCGCCCATACGCTCCCTCACTTCGGGAGTCATGATGGGGGATGGGGTCTCTTCGATCACTTTTTGGTGACGTCGCTGAACCGAACACTCCCGCTCAAAAAGGTGTACCGCATCGCCATGTTGATCGGCCAATACCTGGAATTCGATGTGGTGAGGCGATTCAATGTATTTCTCAATATATAAGGCATCGTCCCCAAAAGCGGTGTTTGCCTCTGATTTGGCACTCCGGATCGAAGGTTTGATATCCTCCTCTTTTCTGACCAGGCGCATTCCTTTGCCACCGCCACCGGCAGAGGCTTTGATCATCACGGGAAGGCCGATACCGCGAATAATGCGGATGGCCTCCTCTTCATCGACTATCTTTTCTGTTGTGCCCGGAACAACCGGTACACCTGCAGCAATCATCCTTTTTCTGGCGCTTATCTTATCGCCCATTGCTTCGATCGACTCGGCCGAAGGACCTATAAATTTTATGCCGGCTTCCTTGCATTTACGGGCAAAATCAGAATTTTCGGAAAGGAACCCGTAGCCTGGATGAATCGCGTCAGCGCCCGATTTCAGGGCAACATCCAGGATTTTATCCATTCGGAGGTAACTTTCTGACGAGGCGCTCGGACCAATGTGATAAGCCTCTGTCGCATAGCGGACATGTAAGGAAGAACGGTCGGCATCACTGTAAACTGCCACCGTTTCGATGCCCATTTCGCGGCAGGAACGCATAATCCGTACCGCAATTTCGCCCCGATTGGCAATCAATATCTTTTTTATTTTGATCTGATTTTTTGTTTTACCCATCTTTTATCTTGAAAATTTTTAGCGGTGGTAAAAGTATCTATTTATCCAGATGTATGAAGAGATGCATTATTTCAAAACTCCAATTTCGACCTCTTTGTGCAGAAAAATGAACTTTTTGGCACATTTTATACACTTTTTGGACTAAGATGATTAAAAATTCGGTGAAAAACCGGGGGAAGAAACAGGAAGAGGGAAACGGTGAAACGGAGAAACGGTGACCGGCTCTCCGTTTCTCCGTTTCACTGTTTCATTGTTTCAAATAGGCAACATGCATGGAACAATTGCTTTTCAAACTCGAAAAACTGATGTAAATTCGTAGAAATAAATCCTACTGTTTATGAGATTATTGTTGATCAGCAACTCCACCATGCCGGGAGAACCCTACCTGGCTTATCCGATGCCGGAGATCGCTAAATTTCTTGGAAATCAACCGCTTAATACATTGTTTATTCCCTTCGCAGCGGTTACTTTTTCGTTCGACGCTTACGAAGCCAAGGTGAAGGAGCGTTTCGAAGCATTGAACCATCCACTTACCAGTATCCACCATGCGAAAGATTATGCCAAGGCTGTCAATGAAGCGGAAGCCATTGTCATTGGCGGCGGTAATACCTGGCAGCTTGTCCGAATGATGAACGACAGTGGTCTGTTTCCACTGATCAGGGACCGGGTGATGGCCGGAGTACCCTTTATTGGCTGGAGTGCGGGATCGAACGTTGCCTGCCCAACCTTGCGTACCACCAACGATATGCCCATCATCGACCCGAAAGGTTTCGGGTGCCTCAACCTGGTCCTGTTCCAAATCAACCCCCACTACCTCGACAAAAACCCTGAAGGACACGGTGGCGAAACCCGGGAACAAAGAATTGAGGAGTTCCTGGAGATCAATCCGGGAACTTATGTGGTTGGCTTGCGGGAGGGAACGATGCTGAGACTGGAATCCGGAGAGCTTCGCCTCATCGGCAAAAGGCCGGTCCGGATCTTTAAAAATGGGATGGTACCGGTAGAGTTGGGGGAGAAAGAGAAGCTGAACTTCCTGTTGTAGCAATTTTCAGACCCTCAAGGTTTTGAAAACCTTGAGAGTCTGTTACCTCCCGGTAAACCGCGACAATTCTCTCGGCCACATTGTTCAGATTATACTCCTGACTGACCCTCTGCTGCAATATCTTGGCCTCATTTTCGTAAAAAATCCGATGTTCCAAAAACGAAATTAGTTTCTCAAGCAAATGATGGGCATCCGGAGCTGATGCTTCGAGGTCCACAAAATTAGCATACTGCATCCGTTTCAGGTTTCTAACTGTCACGATAGGACCGAGGTGGTTGTGTTTGACCGACAATAGCGGTACACCATGGATCAGGCTTTCAATGGCTACCCTCCCAACACCCATCACCAAATCGGCACCGGGATAATGATCTCCCACCTCCCGGGCATACCCTTCAAAATGTACCGTTTTGCATAATGAAGAAAAATTAGCTTGTTTGAGTACCCTGGTAATGGAAGGCAAACAGAATCCATCGCCAACCACGTGCAGGTGTGAACGCGGATATTTTTCCAACAGCCGGGGCCACACTTCAGTTAAAATCATGGCAAGAAGCCTTGTGTGGTGGCGATCCATACGGCTGATATAATAGATTGAGAAGCTCCCCGGATCGACAAACCGGTCGACACAAACCGCAGGCATGTGAACCCCGTTTGGGATCAGTACGACTTTCCCAGGCGACCCTAAACAATTGGTAATACAGGAGATACAACTCTCCCTGATGGCAATTGCCTTATCTATGTTTCGTCTGGCATAATCCGACCTAAGATCGGTCAGAACAGAGCCGTGAATGGTGGCCACAACCAGAATCTTCATCCATTTTGCGGCAATCGTACCCAGCAAAATGGGCAATCTTTGGTGTGCATGAATCACCTCAATTTTCTCGGCTTTGATTAATTTAATCAGCCGGTAAAGGTGAAATGGAATTTTAAGGTCCGAAAAGTCAACAGCGATGTGTTGCACAGCGGGACGAAGCCTTAGCTGTTGATTGCCGGCCATCGACATAACCCAGACTGAATGGCCTGCGTCAGCAAGGGCATTGGCCAGTTCGCTGACATAATTCTCCGCCCCGCCGTATTGAAACCGCTTGATGAGAAGTAACACCCTCATTTTATCAATACAGAATGTCTTTGTTAATGTTTAAACAGCTTTTTGAATGGTCTTTGGAATAGTCGAATATGAGATCGCCGCTTTTCTTCACGACGGTAATGCTGTTGAGCGGAAACCAAATGAAAGCCTTGCCCACTTTTGCCCCCGAAATAAAATCGATGCGGGCATCACCCTCCGGAGTCATGACCATCTTCATGTTTGCATCGCTGCTTACTTTCATCTTGTCCAGTGACATAAACTGGTTATCGACTGTGCGCAGGGTAATGATCCCGTTGGCATTTTTGATAAATTCAACAATACCGAAACTCTTGTATAGATTGGGACTCTTGCCCTTAAAAGTGGGGTTGTATTTGTCTAACGCCTCCTGCACATACTTGCCGGATAGCTTTGATTCGAAGTCGGAAAGCATCAAAAATGCGGCAAAAAGTCCGGCGGCCCCTTTGTCACATCCGCTCTGGATCATCCTGTCATTCTTCTCCTTGAGCAGGGCAGAAATATCGTATGCAGCCGCATCGTTCACGGCTGCCGAACGTTTGATCATCCCCGGCAAGGTACTGAAGCCACCCGTTGCAAGCAAATTATTTTTCTCGTCCAGCAACAGCAGGTTCTTCCAGTACATATTTTGCTGGGGTAGGTATTCCGTACCCAGGAGTTTGCCATTGGTGTCGAGATGCACCTGGTAATAGATATTTTCGCGGGTTTTGGTCGCTTCGAAAAATACCGGGGTAAGCCAGTTGATGGTCCCGCCCGGTTTCATGGAGAGTAAAAACAGGGATTGATCCGGCTTTTCGGTCTGGATGGATTTGGTATCGGCCTGGAATTTACCGGAGAAATTTCCTGATATAACAAAATTCCCTGCAGGATCCTTCACAATGCCGGTTACGTATTCGGCGCCACTCCCCTCCAGTATCTTTACCCAATTGACTTTGGACTCCTGGTTAAAGGATGCCACAAAGAGATCGCGGCCTCCGGTGGGATTAACCGGTGCCTTCCCCAGCGTGAAAGCTTTGTCGAACCATCCGGTAACGATCAGGTTACCCTGGCCATCTGCCACACTTGAAGAACCATCCCCGGGATAGCCGCCGTTCTGGTTCACATTTTCCCATATTTTGTCGGCAAGCAAATCTGCGGCGCTGATACCGGGCATTGGAATAATTTCGCCCGATTTTCCCACAAATTGGGGCATACATCTTCCGATAGGGGCGCCGATGAAAGTACCGTCACAAATGGTGTAACGCTTTTGACGGGAGAAGACACAATCTCCCGGGACTTCACCAGGGAAAAGCACAGCCGTACTCATGTGACCAGGGAAAAGAACGCCAACGACATCAAGCTTTCCGATGTTGTACACCAGCCAGGAGAAAAGCGCTGCACGATCTTCGCAGTCGCAGTAGGGATAATAGAAAAGTTCATCCGGAAAGAACCATTTTTCATAGCCAAACTGACCCTGATCCGTCTTATAGGCAAATGCTTTTTGGGTGAATTCGAGCAATCCTGATGTTATCTCAACCTGATTCTTCCCTTTGAAATGGTTGCCAAAATAGGTGTATAACGCCTCACTGATCCCTGGATTCATAGGGGCTCCCATGTAAACTGAAAAATCTGTCTGCGGATAGGTGCCAAAGAATGCCATTTCATTTTGGGGCACATTTACCTCCATTTCGGGATATTCTTCTGAGAATTTTAACCTTTTTGTGACATATTTCTCGATGAAGTTGAGCGGTTTGGTTACGGCAAGGCTGATCCTCTTTTTCGTATCCCCGTACTCCTCATCGTAAGTCAGGACTGAACCGACATCCTCCCCGAAGTTGGAGATGAAATAGTACTCCTGGTTGTTAAATTTCAAAAACTGGCACCCAAAAACATTGTTGGTGGATGGGACCAGCAGGTAGAGCTTATTGGCCGATTCGGAATAGGCCAACCTGGTTTGGTATCCCAAAACCGTCATCAGAAACCAATTGTAGAGAATTTTTGTATTGTTGTTTTTCGCCGCAATTCTTCCCGAAAACTGGTTAATCAATTGATATACTCCCCAGTCGTTCAGGTTAAGCTGCTCTTTCAGGACGTTGATTTGCAAGAGCAAATCCCCGTAATTTGTATCAGCCATTTTTCGCCAGAAACGGGCAACCTCGTTCTGACCAGGCTTTCCGAGGGAAAAATCCAGGGTGCGTGGATCGGCCTTGATCACCAAATTCTGACCAAAGAAGTCGACAGGTACTTCTATCCTTCTGACTGTTTTATCAGGAATCGGCACCAATTGCGGACGTTCCTGTTCTGCCTTGGGCGGCACGATGGGTGGAAGCTCCTTCACAACGACCTTTACCGGAACGGGAGGGGCCTTCGGCGCCTCATATTTGACAGGATCAGGAGGTTTGGGCGCTTCAATGGGTTTAATGGCCTTGAAGGCATTGTAATTGGTCCACTCCTTTTCGAGGTACTTTGCAAACTCTTCGTTTCGTTTTTTGACAAAATCGTTGTACTCCTGTTGCAATTTTTGCATGCCTTCCTGCTGCTCCTTTACATAGGCATTGTACTGCTGTTGTTGCTGTTTTTGGTACTCTTCGAAAGTTTGGGCCCCTACCGGGAAGGTGCAGGCCATCATCAGGACCAGGATTAAAACTACATTCTTCATGGTACCGGGATTTTTAGGATTGAAAACGAAATGAATTGCCAATAAAATAAACTGCCCGACAGGCTGTCTCGCTTTGAAACAGCCTGTCGGAAAGAAACCAACAATCTATATTAAAGCGTATTACAATTATTTTGCGCCTTTGTCCATCTCTTTGTTGAACTCATTTTTGAATTTTTCATATTCAAAATCGAGCCTCAACTTCTCGTCACCGGAGATTCTTTTCTGGATACTTTGCAGGATCTCTTCACTGTTCAACTCCTGGGCGATGTAGCATTTAAATGTGTTTTGCTTGGTTTTTGTCAATTTTTCGCAGATGGTTGCAACGCCGGAAAGTTGTTGGTCTACTACCTGACGGGTCAAACCTTCGAAACGGGTTTTGGCTTGTTCAACATTGTCGATTGCTTTTGAACTGTAGTAGTTGTCGACTACACTCTTGATAGTCACATTCAAAGTTGCAGCCAACTGCTCCCTGGAGTTGGCCTGGGCTTTTTTCTTGGCCAGCATCTGATCCTGGCTTTCACCCGAAGCTGTGGCCCTGATTATCCCCTTTTTGCTAAAAAATTCGGGACCGCTGCATGGAAGATCTACGATCTCCTCACCTTTGGGAACAACCTGTTTGGATTTGCATCCGGACATTCCTACCATTAACGCAAGGCAGGAGATTCCAATTACCATTGTAAAAATTCTTCTAGTTTTCATTTTTCTTAAGCTTAAAGTGTTTGTAATCATTTTTATACATCGGTTAATATTCTGTTATATTGAGTTCAGCTATTGGCTGTTAGCCGTTGGCAGCTGCCCCTATCCTTTCTCCAATTACCGTTCTCCCCTTCGACAAGCTCAGGGACCGGGTGGTTCTGCTAGACTCTAGCACTTCTCCCCTCCGTCTCCAAGTCCCCCAGTCTCTCCGTCCCTCCGTCTTTCCGTCCTCCATGCTCCATGCCCTCTGCCCTCACCACCCGGTGGTATAGTCTAGCCGATAAATTCTGATAGCGGAGCTCTTGCCGGTTTTAACTGAATTATAGAGGATGGATCCATTGAGTTGTTTGAAAGGTTTTGCCGCATTCGAAATTTTGGAAATTGGCAGCTCGTTGGGAATCGTTACCCTCAGGTCGTGCTGACCTTTGCCGCTAAAGGTCTCCGTAACAGGAAGGTCGAGAATGATGCCTCCCTCTTTCCACTCCAGTTTAAGGCTGGTTACCGCGCACGGACTGTCGAATTTCGATTTGATCGGGATAACAATAACAGCATTGGTTACTTTGTCCCCAACTACATCGCCGCCCTGGATCCGAATATTTCCGCTGATCATCAGTTCGGCTTTGGTCTCCGCAATGTCAAAAAAGAACATCTTTTCAGGCCTGTTGTTACCAATTGAGTAAGTAACCTTGACATTGTTTCCGGGTTCATCGTAGCATTCGTCGAACCGATAAGCAATTTCGCATACATCAATTCCGAGACGGCGGTCTTCGATTTTGGCACATTGGGAATTGATTACCGGCACCTTGGCGCACCTGACGATTTTGTCTCCGATCTTCAGGCTAAACCTTACCTTCCCCAGTTCGCTTCCTGCATCGGCCAGATAGGTCGAAGCCAGCAATGCTTTGCATTTTTCGATGCCGACCTGACATTTGCTTTTGCGTTCGTCGATGAAGATCTGTTCCAGTTTGGTGAGCTGGTTCTGGCATTGTATCAACTCTTCGATGGTGGTGTAGGTATCGAGCAGTACCAGAACTTTGTTCATCTCATCTGTCAACTGTTGGTCTTTCATCCTGAAATCCTGAACCAGATCATCCAGATCGAACTGGCTGAAAGGGTATTTCACAAAATATTGGTATTTCTGGGCTTTTGTACTCTTGTCGACCAATCGTTCCCAGTAAAAAGCCACAACGTTGGAGGCCGATACTCCTTGCAGGTAGTCGCGTTTACCTGATTGGGTGCTAATGACATTCGAAAAGCTCTGGTAGAGTGAATTCAGTTTGTCCGCAGTAATCTCAGTCGTTTTGGAAACAGAGGTAGAGGAGATGAAATCTGCCACAGCCGTGGTGATCTGTGCCTTCACATTCACCATGGCATTCTCCTTGGCATCTTCAATGGCCGTTCCGTTACCTATTCCAACGATGAAATTTTTCTCCATGCTCATGGTCCAGTCGGGCTTCTTGCCACTCTTTTCCTGAACCGAATATTGGGCACTCAAAGCCATCGGAAAGAGGATGGCGATCAACGAGAACAGTATTTGCTTTCTCATAGGGAAAAGTTATTTGGTAATCGGCAGATTTCTGAATTTAAAGAAGTTGTCGTTGATGTAAAAACGGAGGTATTTGATTTCATTGATCTTCGGAAATTCGCAGATCACCTCTGTATTTACTTCCGGCAGAATGGTCACATCGAGGTAATTGTTACTTTCCCGGGAGCCAATCTTCATGGTGTTGATCCGTTTTTCATCCCCGTTGTTGTCGATCAGCATGGTCTCGTACAAACGGTACATCTTCTGGATATAATCTTCTGCATTTTTGTTGATCAATTCGAAATAGACGAAAATTTTGTCCCCAATCCTTTTGGCTATTTTGAACCGCAAGAAGATCTTGTTCCCGAGATCGATGGTTTGTCCTTCTGTATATTCAGGCTCCTTCTCAATAATCGCTTTTTCCTCAACGGTAATTACAATCGGCATTTTCCTGCCAATTTCGCTGGCGGCTTCGTTGCATTTATCGAAGCACTCCTTGCAAACCGGCGGTACTGAATTGAGTATTCCCAGAGAGCCTCTCCAGTTGTATTGATCGGCCAGGCTTTTGGCCCTTGAGATGGCCAGATCGCAATGGGCATTGAAATATTCAACGATCCCTTCTTTGGCCTTTTCGACCATGGCCTTGTATTTTCCGTTGCGGATATTGACCTGCTGAAAAGCGTTGTTGTAAGCTGCCTGTTCCGTCTTTCCGGCGCCTTTCAGCGTTTGGGAAGCGCTTGCATAAACGTTGCCTGTATAGCGGTCGGCAATGTTAAGCACCAGTTCCATGTTGTAAGTAAAAGTTGGGGGGGCAGTTGGGGCTACATCACTGCTGAGTACCAGCAACTGCGGGAAGATGATAAAAAGCGGACCGTTGTCGAGCGCACTCATTCCATTTAAAGCAATGATTTGTCTCATTTTACCCAACAACATCTCCTGCGTTCCCATCGGGAGTTTCTTTAAATCATCAGGGATGGTTGGCGCAATGGCAATCCTTGCGAAATCATCGCTTGCGCCGGAGCTGTTCTGGGCAACCAACCGTACTGTTCCCATCAGGCAAATTGCCGCAAACAGAACGAGAATTAAACTATTTTTTCTCATGAGTATCCGATTTAGTTCTATTTTTCACCAATAATTAACCATGCCTCACCCAAACCCCGCTGATAGATTTTACACTGTAGGTTAAAGGGTGCTCCTGCCAGATATTTTTGAAGGGTTGAGATGTATCTCCTGGTATCCATGGCAACTTCCCTGCCATTTAGGTTAAACATCATTGGGATACGGACCTGTTCGAAACGCAGCATCGTCGCTGTAGCGTCAATGGTAGAGAACCTCCCGTTTACCGTATTGGCTGTCAACCAGTTCTCGATGTGAAAATCGAGTTGATCGTTGGTGCCGTTCACATCAAACTCCTGTTCCAGGTCCACTCCTGCATTGTCCCATACACGAAGGACCAGGGCGACCTCGCGTCCATTGGTAAACATGTCGTTGAAGAAGTTCTGCAGCTGACCATTGAAGGCATCCATGTGGCTAAGGACGGCCTCTTCGAGCAGCAGGTCCACATTGGCAGCAGAGGAGGGTTTCCCTGTACCTGCAGCGGCTGCTACCTGTTTGTTGGTATATGCATCCAGCCCCCTCAGGTTAAACGTAATGTAATTACTTGGTCCCTGGCGCTTTACATTGAAGTCGATATCCATGATTATATCCGCTTTCGCGGTTCGTTTCAGTACATCGATGGGCGTTTCAACAACGGCTGCGCCACCTTTTGATGTGAGCATGGCCAGCTCGGCACTTTGGGTATCGATGCTTTTGAGGGTTTGTTCAAGGTCTTTCAGGGGGAATCCCCTGTCGGCCATGATGGCTCCCATCTTGGTAATGACCATTCGAATTTCATCGCTGCCCTGCATGCACTTTTTATAATCCGGCAAAACCTGGTCTTTGCCGTTGGCATTGACAGTCATGGTATATCCGTGCGACACGCAAAATACGTCGCTGGGAACGACCATGATAACCGGTTTTTTGGCCTGGGCAAAAAGGAGGAGAGAGATGACTCCCAAAAAGAGCGTTAGAAGGATTTTTTTCATCTGTTTTTCATTTATATGTATCAACCAATCGTTCACTTAAAGACCCAAATCAGAAACCCGCATCAAGTCTCTTAATAATTCCTTTGTCCTGCAGGTATTTGCGCAATTCATTGAAGTTGATCGACGCGCTTACAGCGACTTTGTAACCATGGCTCATTTTGATGTTGTCGGATCCTCCGGGGGTTCCATCCGTAGTGAGGTTGACAAAGCTGAGGTACATTCCTCCATCTTTGAAGAATTCATCAAAGAAATCCATATTCTTTTCGTACCCGTCAACAGGCAAGAGCGATGGCGTGGGCGCTGCTCCATTTCCGGCAGGAACTCCCCTGAAAATGACTGCCGCTACCGAAGTACGCTTGGCATCATAGATGGCGTTATCGACCTTTTTCCCATAGCCCCATACCTTCAAAAGTTTGGTCCCATCCTGCCCGACACCCAGGCAAGCCAGTTCATAATTGAATTGACTGTCGTACATGGCTTTCCGCTCTTTGCGGGTCTGGCCAACAACTATGGTAAGGGCCAGGAATAGCGCAATTACAGCTAAAGTGCTCTTTTTCATATTTTGAAGATTGAAAAATTAAAATTCTATGCGAAGGCCACCCATGATGGAGAGACCGGAACGTCCATTGAAATCAGTGTCCCAGGTTTTACCGGAAAGCGTACTTTTTGCATCGCTCTGATTTTTCACTGAAATATCCCCAAATGGCATATAATAATTGGCGCTCCCGACCAGATAAATATTGTGAGTCAGATTAATACCAAGCACTCCGCCGGCTTTAATGATATTGGTGCTTATGTCTTTGTAGGTTTTGTCTTTTGTTTGCTCAATCCCGTATTGGATGTAGGGTGTAAGTTCAACAATCCGGGCTAACCTTAATCCTTTCCCCAAACCGATGGAGTATCTCAAAAAGTTATATTTGCTCTCCGTGAAAGTTGAAGAGGTCGATTTTTTTCCTGAATCATATCCTCCATCGATCATCAGGTACAAGCCTGTTACATTGGTAAACTGACCGGTCCTCAACATTAAACTACCGCTCAATCCGCCGATACCTCCGCTCTCAAAACCTGCAGCCAGCGAGAGGCCGAAATCCAGTTTTTGTTGCAGGATCATCCCTTCCTGAATCGTTCCGCCATAGGTCTGATAGAAACTGCTCATCGGACTCGCACCAGTGGCTACCATCTTGTTGTTGGCAATTTTGCTTGTCGACCTGACAACAGCCTGTCGGACCGGGGAAACCGTACCTTTGGATTCATCAAATTTGTATTGATAAACAAAGAATTGCTGATCACACTTCAATGCCTCTTTTTTGCCAATTTTTGCCCGTGTTGGATGAAGTTTCTCTACTTTGACCTTTACCCTGAAATCTTCCAAATCTTTATCCAACTGGAAAGTTGCACCTTCATACATGCGGTTTGCCAGATCATTCTTCAACTGATCCAGTGATTTTGGTTTTTTGTTGTTGGTCAAAGTCTCACTGACAGAAGCTGATTGGAATGATTTGTTGTATGCATCGGCAAATTTGAAGGTAAGCGTATCAAACGCAGCTACTTTCATCTGTTTGGCTGCCGCATCATCATCCTCGTATGGCCAGACATTGTAGAAATTGGATACTACATCAGGGGTAAAAATCAACTGGTAGAAAAAGAAATCGTACTGACAATCCCATCCTCTTATTTTTCCATCATCCTTGGATTTTACATCGTTTGGGACTAAAATCAGAACATACGTTTTATTGACAAGGTTCTGGCCTGCGTCTTTCAAAAAAGCATCCCCGCGTTTTGCAGCCACTGCCATCTTTACATCCTGATCGGAAGCATTGTAGAGTCCGCATTGATGTACATAATCAAGGTTCATCATTCCATTTCCCTGTCTGTTGAACCATTTTGCGACCATTTTCCTGCCAACTCCTTCTTTGGTGAGCATCTCTCTAAGGTATGCGCGTTTTTTATCGAAGGTCAGCATTTTAAAATCCTGCCCGAGGGGTAGTACCAGACTGGCCAGGTTGTGGTTAAAATATTTATCCGAGAACTTAATATTCACGGCTGCATCAGCAGGCGCTGAATTTACTCCGGCTGCTAAACCCATAAAAAAAGTCAGGGAGATCCGGGAGTAAGTTTCAGCAACTTTTTCCTTCACCGGTTTTGCAGTCTGTTGAGCGTTTGATTTGCAAACCACACCGACCGACAACAATAGAATGGCCACGAACATAAATAGATTTTTCATGAGGCAACGAATTTGGTTAATTATCTGATTTTATGCGTATTGAATCCACGTCAAACTCAAATATTCTAATAAAGCCAACCAATCATTACATTTTCAATTGACTTTTGCTGCACAAAAGCTGGTTTAGAGCTAATAACCAGGCTGATTAAAATAAATTCCAATCTTTCCACTAATAAAATAACCAAATAATAATTGATGATGTAATAGCCCCAATGGGCTATTTTTTACACCCTCAAGGTTTTAAAATCCGTAAGGGTGTAAATTATTTATCCGGGGAGGATATCTTGCTGTAGTTCTGCACGAAGAACTTCAAGTATTGCAGAAGATCCTGATCTTCAATGATTTTCCGGTAGTTTGGGGAGGATGCAAGAC
The DNA here is from genome assembly GCA_023229575.1 of Prolixibacteraceae bacterium. Lineage (GTDB taxonomy): Bacteria > Bacteroidota > Bacteroidia > Bacteroidales > Prolixibacteraceae > CAINVV01. The sequence continues at coordinate 243,107 of JALNYZ010000003.1, read as the reverse complement.
AATAATGGAAGTCAACCCCTTCCAGTGTTTTGAAAACTTCCTTGTGTTTAATGATCGTTCCGAAATAGCCCATGGCTTCCTCTTTATTTGGCAGGCTTCTGACCACGATATGCTGGAGCTCATCATTTAACTTAATCTCTTCAACATCAAAATCGATCGAGGTATAATAGTCAATGTTAAAATTGGCCAGGTCAAAAATCAGTCGGTTGACATCAACTTTGGCGCCCTTAGGGAAGGATAGCAGAAAATAGTGGAACAGCTCTTCATCATAGGAGTATTTTCCGCCGAAAGCATCATCCTTTCTGATAGCGGTTTTTTCCGGCAGTTTGCTTAGGGAGGATGAATCCATCCTTGAGATTATCTTCTCCAATTCTGCAAGGCTATTTTGACGGACCAAATCACGGATCTTTACAACTACCGGATTTGCGGGTGAGGCCGGATAATTGGTAAGATATTGATCCAACATTTTCGAAAATTCATCCGAAGATGCATTTTTTCCCCTGGCAATCATGTCAATAAATTTGACTTTGGGCAGCAAAAGGCTGTCAGGCTGAAGCGCCATCACCTCGGTAGCCAATTGTCCGGCGCCGCCGTAATCCCCACTCTTGTACAAGGTCAAAGCTTCGCCATATTTACGCTCTCTTTGCTGCCTCCTTACCTCCATCACCTGCAAAAAATCAGGATTCAACAGAAATTTAGCATAATTTGAATCAGGATATTTCAGGGTGATATTGTTCCTGTAAAGCGCCTCCTTGTACTTCATTTTATGAAATTCGATCCACACAGGCAACTCATAAATACTTGCAGGGTACCTGATATTCAACTCTTCATACATTGCTATGGCATGCGCATTGTCTTTCAGCACACTCTCATAAATTCTCCCGGCCGCAAAATATGCTGATTTGATCCGATCGTGCGATGCACGCATTAAGGAGTCTGTTAATGGCAGGTCCTGCAGGTAATATTCGACCGATTTGGGATTGGATCCTTTTGGTCTCTGAGGCTCCTTTAGCTGCATTTCAGCAGCATCAGCCAAATCATTTTCCCCGGGGTTTAAAGAAATCTTATTCTTTCTTCTCCAGTTATCCTCCAGCCTCCTTTTGCCCCAGATTTGCTGGAAATCTGTTTTTCCAAGTCCTGCAGTAACCGGGTTGTAGAAATACCACGCGCTGTTGTTCGACTGGTTATCAAAATTAGAACGGTATTGCTGACCCCTGAAATAATTTACACTGTTCTGTTCCTTTTGCAGGTCGGCCTGACTTTTACGCTCCTCCTCATCGATTTTGGTAATCTGCTTGTTAATGATACTGAGCCGGTCCTTTTCACTCATTAAGGCAACCTTTTGCAGACTATCTTCCCTTCCAATCAATTCCAGATCCTTAACAAGGGCCGCCAAACCGTTGGTTTTCGAAACAATATCCAAGTAACCTGGATAACCAGGGCCAATCACCGCCATCGCGCTGTCGTAATAACAGGAAGCCATACGGTAGTTACTCTCTTCCAGCGAAAGACCGGCTACTTTTAAACTGGAGAGCGCCCGTTGGTTGTTGTTATCGATGCTATAGGTTACAGAAGTCCTAAAATCCTTCAGCGCCTCTTCCCTGCGATGCGACTTTAGCGCTACCTCACCCTTGGCATAATAAATGCGGTCGAAGTATGGACGGTTGTTTCCGTTTCTGATCATTTTGGCAAGCGCCAAATCTACCTCTGCCGGATTGCTGCTGTCATATTCCAGTAGTGAAATTTTCGCTTCAAAGGCCATTCTGATGGGAGGCCTTGATTTGACAACCCGGTGAAAAGCAGCCACAGCGTCGTTGTTTTGCCCAAGGGCCAGGTAGAGTTGGGCCGAAATAAAATTGTATCTCCCCCTCTCTTTTCTGCTCAAATCCATCTTCAGCGCCTGATTCAACTGAAAGACAGCTTCCTTCCAATCTTTGACAGTGATATAATAGTCGGCCTTTACAATGGTAAGATCCTTTTTGACCTCTGCCGGCAGACTGCCATCCCGCTCAAGCAATTTTAATATTTGAAATGCTTTGTCAAATTCGCCAGTTTCGATATAACATCTTGACAACCATAGAAAAGACGGATTCCTGGTTGGCTGATTGGAGAAATTGTGCAAGATGTAATTGAAACTCTCCTCAGCCCTGTGAAAATCGCGCTGATAGTAAGCTGCCTGTCCCATCAGCAGATAAGCATCATCTACCCACTTGTTGTATTCGGCTTTGTATGCAAATGCTGTATATGCCTCGGATTTATTGGTTTTTCGTTTGGGGCTCTTGGTTATGGAGTGGGTCGCAATCAGTTTAAGACACTTCTGCACAGCATATTCCATTTGCGACATAGCCACCTGCGAGGCGCCTGGACTGGTTTCAGGGTAAACCGGTAACAGATGGGTGTAGTCCTCAATGATTTGATGGTCTATCCGCAACAAACCTTCCTTAACACTCTCCCTTGCATTAAAATAGACGTTGTATTGGGAGTTTAACTGGTGGTAAAACCGGGATATAGCAGTGTTGTTCTGCGTGGAGCATCCAACAGAAAACAGTAGAACCAGCGGATAAAAAAACTGATTTAAGGCGTGTCCCTTCAAGCGTTTTTGGATAAATGTATAATACAAATTAACTCAAAATTGCTGAAAAAATTACTTCCGTTTAACTGTTACTTTCTTGGTTGGTTCAAAATAAATGTTCCGGTGCTCCAACTGCACGATTAACTCATCTGCCAATTGTTCGAACGCGACTCCTGAAGCGCTCTCCTCATCGCATGCAGCCGGCAAACCACTGTCTCCACCTTCCCGGATACGCATCACAATTGGAATCTGGCCCAGTAAAGGAAGATTCATGGAAGCTGCCAACTCTTTTCCGCCATCTTTGCCAAAAATGTAATACTTGTTTTCAGGAAGTTCCGCCGGAGTAAACCACGACATATTTTCGATGATCCCCAAAACAGGCACATTGATCGACTTGCTGTTGAACATGGATACACCTTTTACCACATCGGCCAGTGCAACATCCTGTGGTGTGGTAACGATAACAGCTCCGGTAACTGCCAGCGTTTGAACCAGCGTAAGATGAATGTCGCTGGTTCCGGGTGGCAGGTCAACCAGCATAAAGTCGAGTTCGCCCCAATTCCCTTCCATGATCAGTTGTTTCAATGCATTTGAAGCAACGGGACCACGCCAGATAAGGGCATCCTGCTTGTTGGCAAAGAAACCAATGGAGAGGAATTTAACACCAAATTTCTCAATGGGAACGATCCGGTCGCGACCATCGATCTTTTCGAAATAGGGCCGTGCATCCTCTTCCCCAAACATTTTGGGTATCGAAGGACCGAAAATATCTGCATCGACCAGCCCGACTTTGGCTCCCCTTCTGGCCAATGCGATAGCCAGGTTGACTGCCATTGTTGACTTGCCAACACCTCCCTTGCCGGATGCGATAGCGATGATATTTTTGACACCCGGCAACACTGGAGGGGTCATCCTGTTGGCGCTTTTGGGGGTTATTGTTACCTCAAAGTCGCTACCGTACTCGCGCCGGATCTCGTCCTTGCAAGCTTCGGAAACCGGACCAACGGAGGGATCATCCTCCTTCTGAAATATCAAAGAAAAAGTGATTTTCTTACCTGCGACACGGATTTCCTGAACCATCTCCAGATCTACAATGCTTTTTTCAGTGCCGGGGAAAAGAATTCTCCGGAGGGTGTCGGATATATTTTTGGGAATTAGGGCCATTATAGTTGAATTAAAAATTACAAATTAAAGGTTAAAAATTACCATACAATTTCGCTTAGTTAACGAATTCTTCGTGCTTCCTTTGTGTTTCACTTTGAGTCATTTGTGTTTAAGTACTTATATTTCAACACGAAGGACTCAAAGGCACACACAAAGGACACAAGGCTAACAATATAAAAACCTTAACTAAACGACATTGGCTTACAAATCATTATCGTACTGAATATAAAATATTTACGCGTATCAAATTGAAATAAATGTCTTATTGACTTTTACGTTCCGTCAAATATATTGGTTACGAAGGATTGATTTTATTGTTGCAACTGTTTTGAATCCCCTTTTTCGGCTGTCGCCGGAAGGTTCATTCCAACTCTTTCATCGGATCCCAAAAGTGTTTATCGAAATCGACCACTGCATCATCTTCCACAATAATCCCCTCGTTTTCCAACAGCTCCTGCATGGCGGACGGGGGATGAAAATGGACTTTGCCCGTCAGCAATCCATTTCTGTTGACCACCCGGTGGGCGGGGACGAAAGGTTCCTGCTGATGCGAATTGTTGAGCGCCCAGCCCACCACACGGGCCGATAATCCGGTGCCAAGGTAGCGCGCGATGGCCCCGTAATTCGTCACCCTGCCGGGAGGGATCAAACGGGTGACATCATATACCTTTTCGTAAAAATCGTTCATAAAAAACAATTGGTTGGATTAAAACTGATTACACGGATTAACCCGCTCTTACCACAAATTTCACAAATTACACAAATTAAGACCGCTCGGCTTCGCTCGGGAACCGGCGCTTCGTTTCATCGCTTCACCGTTTCCCTAGCCCGTCATTCGGTCTCCCACTCGCCCCCTCGCCAAGTCTCCCTCTCTTTTTTCAACGTTTCCCCGTTTCATTTCCATCAACGACCCTACTCCTGCGGTCCCTCCCAAAGCTCCTGTACTCGTCCCATTCAATTTCCAGGTCGGGTTCGACCAGGTTTTCGAAATGTGGAACAAATTTCAGGTATTTGATGGTCAGACCCCGGCTGAGCCATTGCTGTTCGTAATAGGTTTTGATCCCCATGATTTCATCCGCGTACGCTGAAGCATACAAATCATCAGTTTCTGCTTCCACCTTGAAATTGTTTAAATGGACCAGCGCGCTTGTATATTGGTACAGAAAATTGCTGTCTGTTTTGAGGTGAACGATCCCACCTGGCTTCATTACTTTGCCGTAATGGGCCAGAAGTTTTGTGGAGGTAAGTCGCTTGCGCCCTTTTTTCATCTGGGGATCAGGAAAGGTGATCCAGATCTCACTCACCTCATCCGGTTCGAAAAAAGCGGGAAGCAATTCGACGTAGGTTCGGATGAATCCAACATTTTTCAATCCTCTTGCATGTGCGGCTGTAGCGCCTGTCCAGATTCTGGAACCTTTGATGTCGATGCCAATGAAGTTCTTTTCAGGAAAATTTTCCGCCAGTCCGACGGTGTACTCCCCCTTTCCGCAACCCAGTTCCAGAACTACCGGAAAATCATTGCCGAAAAATTGACTGCTCCATTTGCCTTGCAGTTTATATGGCCCTTGCAGCAACACCGCATACGGAACCTCCACCACATTGGGCAAAGCGTGCACCTCGGCAAATTTGGAGAGCTTGTTTTTACTCATTTATTGATTAGATGATGTGGTGATGTGCTGATGTGCTGATGGAAAGATATGAAGATGAGACGGTCCCCGAGCGAAGCCGAGGGAAAAATTGCATTGGCTCTAAATCAAGATAAAAGCATCTAATAACTCATAACTTATCACTCATATCTCTTTAATTAGCTTTATCGAGTGTTATGCCAAAATCCCTGATCCCTCTTAAAACGCCGTCTTCAGTGCGCATACCCTGTCGCACTTCAAACCGATAGTAGCCGGCTGAAGGGAAGATGGTCGTCTGTTTGTAGGGATATTTCATGTCGTAGATGTCGCCGAGGCCGTGCCCCAACCACTTTCCGTCCGGATTGGCCAGGGAGAGTTCAATGGTATCATTGAGGACTTTACCTTTTGGGGGAGTAATCTTGACAAACAACCAGAGGTTACTATAACCATATCTGCCGTCGTTTCTGACGTTCAGATAAAGGTTGTATATCTTCGAGGAGTCGGGCACCGTCATATCGAATCTCAGAATGGAATCCTGGTGCCATTTGGATCCGCTCAGGGATTTGTAATCGCTGAAAACGATCTTTCTGCTGCAGGAGAAAATTACAACTGCAGCAATAGAGAGAAGCAAAACAGCCTTACTCGTCCGGAGTATCTTGTGAAATCTCATTGTCGGGATTAGAATTGGTTTTACGTGTCAGAATTGGTTTGTGACGCTTCTTTCTCCTCAATTTGTTCGAACCCTGATCAAACCTGTCGAGCGACTCCTGACCAGTTGAATTCTGGTAAGTTGGAACTGCATCATCCGGTATTTCAATGATATCCCCGGTCAAATCAGGAATACGTTTTCCACTGCGGTTCAACCGGAGGATCTCTTTCACCTTCTCAACGGATACCCCGATGACGCCGCCTCCCTGATAGTTTTCCCTCACATACCAGAAAATACCCTTGAAGATATCCGCCTTCAGGTAGTTGAAATTACCTTTTTCGGTTTCAATCTGCACATTGTTGGGAGGAAAATCCTGTTGGGCATCGATGTAACAATCCAGTTCATAGTTCAGACAGCATTTGAGTTTACTGCACTGTCCGGCAAGTTTTTGTGGATTCAGCGATATCTCCTGATATCGTGCAGCATTGGTTGTGACCGACACAAAATTGGAAATCCAGGAGCTGCAGCACAGTTCGCGGCCACAAGGGCCAATCCCCCCAATTCTACCGGCCTCCTGACGGGCGCCAATCTGGCGCATCTCAATCCGTATCCGGAAAGTATCTGCATACACTTTGATGAGCTGACGAAAATCAACACGCTCATCTGCAATATAATAAAAAATAGCTTTGGTCTTATCTCCCTGAAATTCAACATCACCGATTTTCATGTTCAGGCGAAGGTCCTCGGCAATTTTCCGGGCTTTCAACATGGTCTCGTGCTCCAACTGGATCGCCTCTTCCCATTTCTGGATATCGACCGGTTTGGCCAAACGGTAAATCTTACGGAGTTCACCATCTACGAAGGTGGGCTTATGCCTTTTCATCTGCTTGAGAACGAGGTCTCCAACGAGTGAAACAATCCCAATATCGTGACCGGGACTGGCCTCAACTGCAACAATATCTCCGGGCTTCAAGGGCAGATCGTTGACGTTTTTAAAATAATCCTTCCGGGTATTTTTGAAACGGATTTCTATTATTTCGTTTGGATTGAGGGTATTTGGAACATCGGAAAGCCAGTTGTATACATTCAATTTGACACAGCTGCGTGTTTGCGGTGAGGACGAGCATCCACGTGCCGTCTTTAGTATAGTGTTCATGAATTATCTGAGTTAACTAATCCGTAATTTGTAATTTTCTTCTGTCAGTACAAAAATAATGAAAATTAACAGTGTGAATCACATGCAACCATGTGAAAACTATAATAGCTCCAAATTAGAGAATTTAAATAATACGGCTACTGGGGACTAAAGCCTGATCAGCTTGGAAATTTTGAGCGCCATATCCGTGAAAACGGCCTTGGCATTTCCATTGGAAGCAATGTCTTTCAACGATTTTTCGAACTCGGTAAAGAGGTGGAGCACGTTCCTGTCGTGGATGAAAGGGGCAAATTTATTGGCAAATTTTTCCTCTTCCTCACTCATTGTAACCAAATCCGGCTGCCTGAAATTCGACACAAAATTTTCGCGGGTAAAATCGCAGCAATACCTTAGAAAACTTAGCTGTCTCACCCTGCCAATGGAGGAAATTTCGTCCGACCAGGCCAGCAACTCCTGCAAGTTACGACCATACCCCGACCTCATCAAAGAGGTATAAAGCCGATAATTGTATCTCCTGACTTCATCTTCGAGCAACATCTCTTCGGCCAGGATATAATTTCCGTTGGCCATGCGGGCCACAACAGCAGGATTGTTTTCTCGCAGCTCGGGATGATGGGTCAGGGCTTGTGCAAGATCCTGCTCGTCGATTCGCGGTATCCGGATGGTCTGGCAACGCGACCGGATGGTGCTGATCAGCCGTTGTTCCTCCTCCGTTACCAGGATAAATAGGGTATTTGCAGGTGGCTCCTCAAGAACTTTCAGTATTTTATTTGCACATGTCAGGTGCATGGTCTCGGGAAGCCAGATCAGCGAAACTTTGTAGTCGGCTTCGTAAGATTTCCTGTTAAGCTTTTGGATGATTTCAGCAGCCTCATCCACATAGATCATCCCCTGTTTGTTCTCTTCTGCAATCAGTTGGTTCCATCTTTCGTAGATGGGGTATGGATTGGCCAAAAAATAGCTTCTCCACTTTGCGAGATAGTCAGTGCTAGTGGGTTTGGAGATGGCGGATGTTTTGACGACCGGGATGGTAAAATGGAGATCCGGATGAATCAACTTCTTGAATTTCAAGCATGAACTACAGACACCACAGGAGTCGCCCTCCGTCTTGTCGCGGCAGTTCAGGTACTGTGCAAAAGCCAATGCCATGCCAAGCTTCCCGTTCCCGGGAGGACCAACCAGCAGCATAGCATGGGGAACGCGCTGCTCCTTTGCCAATTGAATAAACAGCTCCTTCGTTTGGCGCTGTCCGATGACATCATTAAATTGCATAGTATGATTATCAGACTTCTGTATTTCACGCAAAATACGCAAAGACCAACTTCAAAAGAGCGCAAAGCTAAACTTGCGGCCTTTGCGTCTTCCTTTGCGAACTTTGCGTGAAACTTTTTTTGTAAACCATTTACGGGCTTTATCGATAAGTGTAATTTAAACACTTTTGACCCGCCCCTCAAAAGTAAAAAAAAAAGGTCACTGGCTATCCAGACCACAAAAACTCCTGATGAATTAGTAATAAATTAACACATAAAAGAGGCTTATCCAACAGATATCCACTATCTTTGGGCTTCTTAAAAAATTAAATTACAACGATATGCAGACGATTGAAACTTATGACTTTTCAGGCAAAAATGCCTTAATCAGAGTTGACTTCAATGTTCCGCTCAACGAACAATTCGAAATTACAGACGATACCCGCATGACTGCTGCCCTCCCAACCATCAACACCATTTTGGGTAAAGGCGGGGCTGTGATCATTATGTCTCACCTTGGACGTCCGAAAAAGGGTCCGGAAGATAAATTTTCGATGAGGCATCTTGTGCCACACCTCAGCAAATTACTGGGTGGCAAGGCAGTAAAAATGGCCCCGGACTGCATCGGTGAAGCAACCCAGGCAATGGCATCTGCACTAAAAGCCGGTGAAGTATTGGTTTTGGAGAACCTGCGTTTTCATCCTGAAGAGGAGGGTGGCGACGAAGAGTTCGCACGTCAGATCTCACTTCTGGGCGACTGCTGGGTCAATGATGCTTTCGGAACTGCCCACAGGGCCCATGCCTCAACTGCAGTTATTGCTAAATTCTTCCCCAACGACAAAATGTTTGGCCTGCTGGTGGCCAGTGAGGTAGAGAGCCTGGATAAAGTACTCAAGGCTCCGAAGCGCCCATTCACGGCCATCATGGGCGGTTCAAAAGTATCCTCCAAAATTACCATCATCGAGAACCTGCTTAATTCTGTCGACCACCTGATCATCGGCGGCGGGATGACTTACACTTTCGTGAAAGCCCAGGGCGGAAAAATTGGTGGTTCCATCTGTGAAGACGATTATGTTGAGCTTGCCAAGAGCCTGTTGTTGAAAGCCAAAGACAAAGGGGTCCAATTTCACTTCGCTGTCGACGTAGTTGAAGCTGATGCATTTGCCGAGACAGCCAATACAAAAGTGGTCCCATCCTATGCCATCGACGACAACTGGTCAGGATTGGATATCGGTCCTGAGACCATCAAAAATTTCAGCAAAGTAATCAGCGAATCCAACACGATTCTTTGGAATGGTCCGGTTGGCGTATTCGAAATGGACAAATTCGCTGTTGGTACAAGAGCCATCGGAGATGCCATCGTTAAAGCAACCGCCAATGGGGCATTCTCACTGGTTGGCGGAGGTGACTCTGTAGCAGCCGTCAACAAATTCGAAATTGCCGATAAAGTTTCCTACATCTCAACGGCTGGCGGCGCCATGCTCGAATACCTTGAAGGCCGTGTACTACCGGGTATTGCTGCAGTACAGGAATAAGAGCAGCCAATTCAGGAGTTTCTCTTTAAATCTTGTCATTTCATTCACCACAATAGACACATAGGTCACACTAGTACTAATGTGTTCTATGTGCCTATTGTGGTAAAAAATTATTTCTTTTGAGATTGGCAGCAACAAAAATGCAGTCAAACTTTATTCAAAGATACAGTTTTATTGATTTTCGGGTGCAGAGCATATCTGCACCCGATTTTTTTTAGATTTGTAGTCACTTACCAACTACTGAACTAAAAATCAGATGCCAGAAAATAGCAGAATCGAGTGGCAGGTCATTTTGAATCCCCATGCAGGTGGAGGGAAAGGGGCTGACGACCGGAATAAAATCGAGCAACTGCTGCAAAAATCCGGGATTATTTTCACGCTCCATCTATCTGAATACCATCGCCATGCCATTGAACTAACCAAAAAGCTGGTCTCCCGCGGAGCCACCCACCTGCTGGTGGCCGGAGGCGATGGCACCCTCAATGAGGTCGTCAACGGAATATTTCTTGCTGAGCAGCAGTCGCACCATGAAGTGACACTTGGGATGATCCCTGTGGGTACCGGCAACGACTGGACCAGGACCTTCGGGATACCTGACCATTACCAGAAAGCCATCGATATCATCCTTGAGGGTAAATCTGTCAAACAGGATGTTGGTGAGATTACCTGCCATGTGGCTGGGCAGGCCAGCAAACGCTACTTCGTCAATATCGCCGGATTCGGGTTTGACGCACTGGTGGCAAAAAACGCCAATGAACTCAAATCCAAAGGGGTAAAGGGCATCAGGGTATACATCCAAAGTCTGGGATCAGGTTACTTCAACTTCAAAAGCAGGCAGACTAAATTTATGATCGATGGCGCATCTCTGGAGGTTAACCTGTTCACCGCCAGCATCGGATTGGGCAAATTCAATGGCGGTGGGATGATGCAAGTCCCGGAAGCCAACCCGCTGCTAGGGCTTTTTCATATCACGGTGATCCGTAAAATCGGGCTCTGGGGTATTCTGACCAACTTCAAGGGACTCTATTCCGGAAAGTTCATTTCTGACAAACGCGTCTCAACCCATACAGGAAAAACCATTAAAATCAGTTCTGCGACTCCCCTGCCGGGAGAATCAGACGGTGAAAATTTGGGAAGTGGCAGCTTTAAAATAGAGATGATGGCCCATCGGCTACGGGTGATCTATGGGTCGGATAGGTTTTTGGGGAATCTTTCATAGAATAAAGACCTGTCATAAACCTACTTTACCATGCTTTTTGTTGTCTTTTTCAAGTTTACCAAGATCTTTTTTTCTTCACTTTTTAGTCGACGTTTAACTATAATTGTATCCTCTGAAGGAGGGAGCGACTCCGGATTCACACCTCTGTCAATCAGCACATTACGCACAGCTGAATTATTCTCAATATGTTCATTTTCAATTGGATTTACCCCTTTTAGATCCTTTTCAATAACATTGTGACTAGTCAATTCAACCGCAAAATCCTTGGCTTTTATGGTAAGGGTCGGTAAGAAATCAGCCAATGATCTCTTGCTTTCTTGTCTGAACGGCAAAATAAGTTTGTGCAAAGGCAATTTCAACCTTTGCAGCGTCCCCATTTTGTGCAATTAAATAGCACGCATATCGTGTTAATGCCACGTCATCTATCTGACGTTGAGCACATTTAGCCATGTCGATCAATTTGTTGACGTCAACAAATTGATCGGTGATTTTCACCCCGGAATTCTTACAGGCATCCTTTGCCTTATCGACTACTTTGAGAAAATTACGCCATTCGGAATAGCCCAGAATCAACAGACCTCTACCTTCTTCAGCCCTTTCAAATACCCTTCATCCACCCATGCCCCCAGTCCAATCGCATCCGGGATCGTAACGACTCCCCGGTTGTCGTAGGTTATTCCGCCGGAAACCGGGTCTTCCGTGAACATGAGAGGTGTGTCAAAGTCGAAGTAGACGATGTGGTCGCTGATGAGCGCCAGATGGGCGGCAGCGGTGAATCCCAGGCGGGATTCGAGGAAGCCCCCTACCTGGAGGTGCATGTCAGTCTCCTCGGCAAGTTGAATGATTTTCAGTGCATTGAAAATACCGGATGATTTCCCGAGTTTGATGTTCAGCTGATCACAGGCCTTCAAATCTATCAGTCTTTTGGCATCATGGTGGTCGGAGCAGGATTCATCGGCCATGATCGGGATGGGGCTCTCTTTCCTGACTTTTGGCAGTTCCATAAAATTCCAGCGGGGAATAGGCTCTTCGCAATGCTGGATGTTGTAAGGGCCGAGTGCACGCAAAGTAACAATGGCTGTTTCCGTACTCCATCCCTGATTAGCATCGATCCGCATCGGGATCTCTTTGCCAACGGCCCCCCTGATCAGATGGATCCTTTCGAAGTCTTTCTCGAACGATTCGCCCAGTTTAACCTTGATGGCCTGAAATCCATGGTGTTTGATCCATAAGGCATCATGTACCATCTTGTGCTTATCACCCAGGCTAACGGTATAATCGGTCACCAATACTTTATTGTTTTTACCCCCAAGAAAAGCATACAGCGGAAGTTCTGCCTGTTGAGCGGCAAGATCGTATAAAGCCATATCGAATGCGCTCTTGATGCTGGAGTTTCCATAAATGACCTGATCCATCGTGCTTGTGCAAACTTCAATATTGGTCGGATCCTGCCCTATCAGCACCCTGGCAAGATATTGCCCAACCACTATGCAGGTATCCATGCTTTCACCGTTGATCGACATAAAAGGGCTGCACTCCCCAAAGCCGCTCAATCCGCTATCTGTTCGGATGACGACCACCACATTGCTGGCATAATTGAATTTGCCCAAAGAGATGATGAAAGGCTCTTTGAGTTTGATGGGCATTTGGTAGAGTTCAATCCTTTTTATCTTCATGGTAATCTTTTAATTATTCCTTTTCCCCAGCAGTAAACGTGGTCCACGACTGCCTTGGCCGATCAGCCAGCATCCCTTCCAACCAGTAATACTGTGGATGTTCTTTCAGAAATTTGGCTCCGTCGAAAGTCCTGCCGCAGGCCGAACCCCACCTGGCGGAGAAGGAGATGTTTTTGGCCATGGCCGCATCGACCACTTTCCCGTCGAGGGTACCTTCGGGACTATATGGAATAGACGGGCCGAACGGCTGCGCGTCAATTTCCCAGTGTCCGCAGAGGGTGCGCCCTCCCGGATTTTTCTTCTTCAGGTAGGTGTCGTAGTGGTCGGCCTCAAATCTCCTGGCCAGTTTCAGGTTAATTTTGCCTTCGTATTTTTTCATCAGCTCTTTCCACCTCACCCGACGCGCAATGGAGGAGTATTTGATGTTGGTCTCGTCTTTCTTTGTCTCGAACCGGAGCAATTTCAGGTTTTCGGCCACATTGGACCCGATAAAATATCCCTCTTTCTTCTTTTCGAAAGCTACCTGTTTCAAACCTAGTTCCAACCTTGCAATCTCGTTGGTGTTGATATCGCCCAGCAACCAGGCATTGGCATAGCCGCCATTGTTGCCTCGTTTCATAATTTCGCACCATTGCTCAATGGTGGAAGCATCCTGGGTAGCCCTGCGCATCCTCGAAAACTCTGGCACACCTTTCGGATCGAAGGGAAAAAAGTCGCCGATGGTGGTTTCTGAACCGACCAGTCCTGCATCGGTGATGAAAAAATCCGTTTCACTGTGAATGCACCCTGCCACGGATTGCATCAGGATCCGATGACCCTTTTCGGGAAGAATATCGAGGATGATGTTGCAGAGCGGATTGTGGTACAGGTCCATCGTATTATGCCCCAGTACGATCTTGCCGTCGGCGGTCATGTTGCCTGTCGCAATAAAGGAGCTGCACGACTCTTTGGGCTGCATATTATAATGAACCCTCACGGAATCTTTTACGGTAGGCCACCAATAGCCCAATAATTCAGCGTAACCGTTGAGCCCAACCATTTCATTGCGTGAAGTGTTTACTCCGGCCGACTTCAATCCTTCCACAATCCCGTCCAACTCTTCCAGATTTTCGGCATCTACTTTCGTGGCAAGCACCTCCCCTGCCTTTTGCACATACCACGACCAATCCAGGGCGGTCTGGTGCTCCCATCTGGCACGCAGCAGACGGAGGTTCTCCATGATCTCTGGCGCCATCAGCGCTCCATGCTGAAAGCCGCGTTCCCTGGGGCTTCCCTCAATGTGAAGGAAAATCCATCCGTTTTTTTCGTGGCGGTTGGCCTTTTTTATAAACCCGGGCGGCTCCGTAACATTTTGACTTCGAAGGCTGGCGGCCCAAAAGAGAAGGGAGCAGAGGAAAATAATAGTCAGTTTACTCACATTTATATAAGCTATAGATAGTTCAAAGATAAAGTTATATGAATATCAACACTCGCAGTAAGTTATATTTTTTCATTTTACACCATTGTTGTCCGTTAAACAAGATTTCTTTATCCGTTACTCGGAAAATTAAACTTGGTCACCTCATTTCCTATTTATTTCCTATTTTGGGGAAAGATTGGGCTCTTGGTTCCTAAAGAGGCTGCCGCGAAGAAAAAATAGTTTTAGCTGCCCTTCAAAAAATAGACCCTCAGGTTTTGAAAACCTTGAGGATCTATTTTTTGAAATTACTCATCAACAGAGAATTTCAATTCAAAAACAGGTCTGCTTCCCAAATTTTCCGGGGTTTTGCTATCCGGGACCGTCACTTTGATCCTCGTAGATTCATCAAATCCGAGCAAGGCTGCCTCGATTTTTTTGATTCTCTTTTGCGAAATATTGTGTTGGATGGAATCCAGTTTGTGCCCACCGATCAACAACGCGCTTCCGTCTACGGTATTCACAGTATCGGAATGAAGTTTCATCCTGAGAAAAGCCGTGAATTTCTCACTCTCCTTTTGGTAATCAGCGCCGGTTTCGGCCTGAAAGAGTTTTCCTGCTTCCCGGGTGGCTATCTCCTTTTTTTCGAGAGCGGCATCATTGAAATAATTCATGGCTACCTGCATATCAGGTTTCTTTTTCTCCAGCTCCGTAAAAAGTTTGATTCTTCTCATGTGGGTCGCCGTGAGGATCGTGTCGGCATAGTTGAATTCTATTCCCTTGACCTCGCCAGGTTCTACCCCAAGTAGACCGCCCAAGGCAATAAATGGCGAGGCAACTACCTTAATGACAACATTTTTTAGAGTAGTCCAAACAAGCTTGCTAATATTTGTTTTGGGATCATTCAGGTCGCCTGAAAGGGGCAAATCGAGAATGATATCGCCATGGATGTCCTTCAAAAGGTAGAGTGCCAGCCTTAACGGTAAGTTCATCAGCCCTTTGCTCTTTTTACCTAATTTGGCATTTCGTACGATCAGCTTATTTTCACTGGTGAGCTGCTTGCCGGTTATGGAAGTTTTTCCCTGGTAATACATGTTCCCAAGCAAGATGGGATAACCCACGTAATGCCTGGAAAAGATGCTCAAATCACTTAGTTGGAAATTGGTGATGACATAATTAACCTTCATTTCGTATGGATCTGAAGGATTGATCCCCAGTTCAGCCTGGAGCTTACCTCTTTGGTTGAGCCTCATGGTGGCAAAGGCATTCAGCCATTTTGAGGTTGAGGAGATAGAATCGACCTTCATGGCAATCTCGCTTAGATGATAATCGAAAGGCGCCTCATAGGAATTGTCGCGCAGGTCCAGCAAACCATTCACAATACTTAACTTTTTGATCTGATAGAAATAGTTGAACGGGACCGTATCTGCCGGTGTTTCCATCATCAGGTTGAGCCAATTGATGGTTGAATCTTTCATCTCAACATAAAGATAGGGTTCGTTTAATTCGAGGTCACTGAAACGGAAGCTGTATTTCATGGGATAGGTATCCAATATCTTTACAGTTGCACTTTTTGACCCTACCACTTTTTGCCCGACAAGGTCATTGGCCGAAAAATCTGCGACATGTCCTTTGCCACGCAACAGAATGGAATCAAGGTTATTAATATTTCCTGTCAGACGAAAATCGCCACCCACCAAACCGCCAAGCTTATTTATCTTAAAATACTCCTTAGCATAGGGTAAAAATGGAGAAATATCAAGGTTGTCAATCGTAAAATCAGCCTGGTAGGAACCATGCTTCTGGTTATAATTAGCTTTGGCCTGAAAGAAGCCGCCATTCTCAAAATGGAATTTGATGCCCGCATCTTTCAACTCATCCTGATTAAAATTGACTGAAGGGATGAAAAAGCTTAAGTCTTTCAGGTTGGTGGTACTATTGACCATTTTATCTGTAAAAACCAGCTTTCCCTGCTCCATGGAGATGTTGTTCAGAAAATAGGCGAATGGTTTGGAGGGTTTTTCCGAAACCTTCTCTTTCGGTTTGGCATTGACAAATGCCAGGATATCATCAAAATTGTAGATGGTATCCTTTTTAATAATATTTACTGCCGGTTTGACGATACGAAACTTCTCCACAACCAGTTTGGAGGAGAATAATGGAAGGGGCTTGATACTGATTGTTAGTGAATCAAAAGAGACAAACATTGCATTGCCGTCTGCCTCATACAATTTAAAATCCATTATACTCAAAGTCGACCGAAAATAGTCTATTTTGATATCCTGAACCGTAGTTTTCCTGCCCGAATACTCCTGTCCATGTTTGTTGATATAGTTCTTCAGTACTGAAGGTAGGGCAATCAATACTGCTGCTATCAAAACAATGATCGCCGGCAGAATGAAAACGAGAATAATTTTATACGTTTTTTTCATGATTAAAGAATTTTTTTCACCCACTTAAAGAATTTGAAAGGAGGGTATTTAAAAGGCAGATCAATCCAGGTAACTGATGACACGATCCCCCTTGCATGGCTAAACGCCTGAAAGCTGAACTTCCCGTGGTAATTGCCCATTCCACTGTTACCAACACCACCGAATGGCAGGCGATGGTTGGCAATGTGTATCAGCGTATCGTTGATGCAACCGCCTCCGGAAGTTGTTTTGATCAAAATCTCCCGGGCAACCTTTTCGGGCCCAAAATAATAAAAAGCCAGCGGTTTCTCGTTTGAATTGATAAACTCCACCACACTATCCAGTTTCTCAAAGGTTATGACCGGCAGCAGGGGACCAAAAATCTCTTCCTGCATGATCGGGAAATCGGCCCGGACATCTTCGATAATGGTTGGGGCAATAAATTTTTGGTCAACATCAACCTCTCCTCCATAACTGATTTTCCCATGCTGCATCAGTTTTTGGAGCCGTTCAACTGCTTGGGCATTCACGATCCTGGGGAAATATCTGCTCTCTTTGATCACTTTTCCGTACATCCCTTCTACGGCAATGGCAAACTCCCTGACCAGCCTTTCCTTTACCGATTGGTGAACAAACAGGTAATCGGGGGCAATGCAGGTCTGTCCGGCATTGATGCATTTTCCCCAGGCGATTCGTCTGGCTGCCAGTTTGATGTTCGCGCCGGCATCCATAATGCAGGGACTTTTGCCCCCCAATTCCAAAACCACCGGGGTCAAAAATTTAGCTGCAGCCTGCATCACAATTTTGCCAAGGGTCGGACTACCCGTGAAAAAGATCACATCGAACCGTTGTTCGAGCAATATTTGGTTAACCTCTCTCCCGCCCTGAACCATGGCAATGTATGCCGGGTCGAAGATTTCGGCCACCAGCTCTTCCATAACTTTGGCGATGTTCGGTGTATAGGGAGATGGTTTGAGCAGGGCACAACAACCGGATGAGATTGCCCCTACCAATGGATTGAGCAACATCTGAAACGGGTAATTCCACGGGGCAATGATCAAGGCAGTTCCCAATGGCTCATAAAGAATACGGCTGGACGATGGAAGGATTGGAAGCGGCGTAGGAATAGATTTCGGACTGGCCCAACTACGTAAATGTTTCAGGTGACAGTCTATTTCCCCAAGAACGATACTGGTCTCGGTCAGATAAACTTCTTCCGGGGACTTGTGCAAATCGAGCCACAAGGCATCAGCGATCCTGGTCTCATATTTCAGGATAGCTGATCTGAATTTCTTCAGGTTCCCGATTCTAAATTCGAGATCCTTTGTGGCATGGGTTTTAAAAAGTGCCCGTTGAGTGGATACCAGCGATTCGATTTTGGCCCGTGATGAATCTTCCATGGTAGGAGTAAAAATTAATTTTTCCGTCCCTCGAAATGTTCCATTGTTTTGTATATACCCATCAGTTTGCCGATACCCGATGCCCCGCCGGTGATGAGGACTTTTGTCGCATTGGTAATTTTCATTTCGTCTGTTTGGTTGATTTCAAAAGACCATATTCCAAAGGTAATTGAACAAATTCAAATTGAGACAAATCGCAACAGATTATGTGTACTTCCCAATTTTGACCTTTGAAAAAAATTACGGTAATTGCAGTTTTAAGATTTGGAACAAATGGAATATCTTCCCCTTATCGGAACCGTTGCACTTTTAAATCTACTGGGGGCCATAAGCCCCGGACCGGATTTCGTCATGACAGTCCGGAATACCCTATGTTATTCACGCCGGTCTGGGATCTTTACCGGATTGGGTATCAGCACAGCGCTGATGATCCATCTGTTTTATTGCGCTGCGGGAATCGGCCTGCTTATTTCCAAATCCATTCTCCTCTTCACCATAATCAAAATGCTGGGCGCCGGTTACCTTATTTACATGGGAATCGCATCAATTCTGGCAAAGGGTTCCAAATTAGACCTTGCGGCTGAAAAATCGGGAACCGACCTAACCCGTTTGCAGGCTTTTAAGATGGGCTTTCTTACCAATGTACTGAATCCCAAAGTAACCTTGTTCTTTCTAAGCCTTTTTACATTTGTGATTGCCAGTTCCACTCCGGTATATATCGTCCTGATCATATCTGCCATTGTCATTGCCACAGCTTTTTGCTGGTTTAGCATCGTTTCCATCTTCCTTTCGCAACCAAAAATTCAACAGGTCTTTCTTAAATACGAAAGGGCTATTAACTACACGCTGGGTGGATTCCTGATCTTTTTAGGCATTAAAATTGCACTGACATTCAGGTAATCAGAAGTTGGTTACTTATCCATGCAATTATTCTTCATTCCATGAATACCAAACCAATGACTCCCTGAAATTCCTTTCCTGATCAAATATTTAAAATTATCTCGATAAGATTTTCATCGTGCTGGAGATTCATCTTACACCTTAGCCTGTACCGATGGTTCTCAACCCCCCTGATAGAAATACCCAGCAAAGGTGCTATCTCTTTGGAGGAAAGGTTCATTCGGAGAAATGCGCAAAGCCGTAGGTCTTTGGGGGTTAGCTCAGGATAGCTCATTTTTAGCTTTTTGGTGAACTCTTCGTGCGCCTGCTCAAAATTGGTATCAAAGATTTTCCAATCATCATGACTGGAGATGTTGTTGTCTATCTTCCGTATCAGTTCATTAAAATATTTTTCCGGGAATCTTGTTCCTAACTGAATTTTCTGATTGGATATCACCTCTCTAATATCCAAAAGAAATTCATTTTTGTTGATAATGGACATGGTTGAGTTGGCCAGTTCCTTGCTTTTGTAAGCTACTTCTGCCTCTAGCTTCTCGTTTTTTAACCTGATAAGTTCCCGCTCTTTCCCTTCATGTTTGATCCGCTCTTTCTCGTGTATTTTAGCAATCATTTTGTGCCTGAAGAGCGCAAAGGAGAAGAGAAAAACAATGATATACAAGATAATTGCAGTTATCGAGAAATACCAGGGCGACTGGACAGTCAGCCGGATGGAAAAAACTTTACTTTCATTGCCCCATGCATCAGTTGCCTTCACTTTCAACCTGAATTTACCAGTTGGCAGACGCTCAATAAAGAGGGTGGGCGATTCATTTTTGGAAGACCAATCAGAGGTCAGTTCTTCAATTTTCCACTGAAAATTGATCTTGTCGGTCGAATAAAAAGGAAAGGCAAACTGCATCGACAGATTGTTCCTGTTAAATGGCATAACAACTTCCTTTTGCGATAAGTCGACGGGGATTCTTTTCCCACTGTTGTCGCTTACTAAGATCTGATATGCAATGGGTTGCACCTCCTGAAAATGATTTTGCAGGGTATGCTCGGGCGTTCTCAACAGTGCATACCCATTTTCAAGACAAAGGAGCCCCTCGCCATTGCCGGTTGGAAAAATATTCTCAAACTTATGGATCAACTGGTCTTTAAAAAGTTCACAGGGAAACTCCTTGATAATCTGAACTTCAACGCCTTCAATTTTCAAATATCCGATAAAGTTGGTCGTTAGAAACCAATATTTTTGATCACCGGCACTTACAATTCGGGAGGCTGTTGCGTATTTCCCAAGGCGCTCATTTAATTTTTCAAATGGAATAATTTTATCGTCCAGGTCATTGTAGGTATAAATTCTGCGTCCGGTCGTAAAAACAACACGGTTTTCTATTTTGCAAACATTAACCTGGTTAAAGGCAGAAAAGATGGAATCCTCACTATAATTGTGCAGGATTTTTACCGAGTCTCGGTTATTGTTGAATTTCAGATGGTAAAGCCCTTTGTAAAAATGGCCAGCCCAAATACTGCCCTGGTTATCAAACTCAATAAAGCGGATCAGGTCATTGAAGTTAAAGAGCACTTTATCCAGTACAAACTGGTTATTGACTATCTTGTATTTGACCAGGTTGGAATAGGTGCACTGCAGATAGCTGCCAGGCTCCATCGGATCAGCATTCAGCGAGAATGCACCTGAAACATCCGAAATCTTTTTTATTTGTCCGTCTCTCAGCACGAATGTTCCGGAGTTATGCCCAATCACCAGATTCTGCCCGATGACTTTAAGGTCCCAAACCTGTCCCTGCGTCTCCTGAACCAGCTTAAAACCTGGTTTTGTCAGATCCGGTGTACTTACAAAAAGTCCCTGGTTTGTCCCGAGATAGGTATTTCCTTCGAATTGTACAGCAGCATAGGCTGCACCGGCATTGCTGACCTCGAAGGTAGAAAAGCCAGAGTTCTGTTTCATGGAGATCATGTCGATGCCATGATCCAATGCAATCCAGATATTGTCACTCTTATCAACGAAAAGACCAAGCACGGTATTGTTCTGCATTCCGTTGGAGGTGTTGTAGCTCCATTTAAGATTGCCTGAATGGTCCAGAATTGAGATGCCGTCCAGGATCGTGCCAATAACAAGGTCCCCCGATAAAGTTAGACTGGCCTGATTGACCTGGTTCTTAATAAAATATCCGTTGAGCGGGGAATTCCACTCCGAAATTTTCCCGTCCTTGAGCAGGAACAAGCCATGCGATGCTGTACCAATCAACAAATCATCCTTTTGGAAAGGAAGGATAAACCTGATTATTTTATGTTGGAAAAAGGGTCCTGCTAAAAATGGCTTTTCTGTACCGTTTTGCATTTCATAAATACCATTATCCATTACATTGTATAACATCTTTCCATTGACCAGCGAAAATGAGTTGGTGAAGCTCTTAAATTTGAGTTGCGTCATTTTGCCCTCCTCATAGATCAAAATCTGTGTAAAAGACTGAAATATAACCTTCCCACCATTAATATAGATGTTCCAGAACTCTATATTAGGGGTAAAAAAAGTCTTCGCCATATCGTTCAGGGATGTATATTTAAGACGTCCGTACCGGTCGCGTTCCCAATAACCTAACTCCTGATAGCCACTGGTAAATATCCTGTTATTGGCATCTACGGCCACCGCCCTGATAATATTCCCATTGGGGGATGGGTGTAATGTCCAGGTTGCACCATCAAATTCAAGAAGCCCGATACTATTGGCAAAATAGACGATGCCTCCATGGTCCTGCCCCACCGACCAGTTTTGACTCGACGCCCTGTAAACGTTTTTGGTGAAATTCCTGATTTGAGGAAGAACATTGCCCGCTCTTCCCATCCCCCGCGAAGAGCAGATCAAAAGGAGTGTCATTACCACCCCAGTTGCGAAGGATTTCAAAAATAATTTTACAGAAAGTGTCGCCATCTTCACAATTAATCAGGCTTTTTGCAATGAGCCATTCGTTAAGTAATGTGCAATTTACAGATTCCTTATTCACTTTTCTATGTTTTGCATAAAAATATTTCACTCATTTTTGTACAATATGAAGTAATTCATCTATTTATTGTACAGTACCTTAAATCACTTGGAATATTTTTGGCGTATAAAATATGAGTCATTTCTTATTCCTCAAAATTGGTTAAGAATTCAAAGTGTATCTGGAAATAGTCCAAATTAAGCTGAGTCGCCATAACTTCGGTCTGAAAAACTAATTAAAACCACATTCGAAATGAAGAGAGTAATTTTGCTTCTAAGTTTGGCTTTTATGGTTTCGTCACTTTTTGCCCAAAACCGTTTGATTGTAAAAGGCAAGTTGACCGATTCCACAGGCCTGGGAATTCCTGGCGTTAGTATTATAGTAAAAGGAACCACTACGGGAACTGTTACCGATTTCAACGGTGCATACAGCCTGGAAACCTCACCTCAGGCAACACTCGTATATAGTTTCATCGGCTATCAGACCAGTGAAATTCCGGTTCAAAACCGAACAACTATTAATGTTGTCCTGCAGGACCAATCGGTTAAAGTAGACGAGGTGGTGGTCGTGGGTTATGGTACCCAGAAGGTGAAAGACCTGACATCTTCCATTTCTACCTTAAAATCCGAGGAGCTGGCCAAGACACCATCCAGCCAGGCCATGCAGGCGCTTCAAGGGAAAGTGGCCGGATTACAGGTCGTAAGTTCAGGCGCTCCCGGTGATTCCCCTACCATCCGCGTACGCGGTATCGGATCTTATCCCGGCAGCAACAATGAAGCTCCGCTCTATGTTATAGATGGAATGTTCTTCGACAACATTGATTTTCTAAATCCCTCCGATATTGCCTCCATTTCCGTTTTAAAGGATGCATCTGCGGCTGCAATTTATGGAGTAAGGGCTGCAAACGGTGTTGTATTGATCGAGACGAAAGGCGGAAGTTACAACCAGAAAACCGAAATCAGCTATGATGGCTATTATGGCACACAGGTAGCCCAGAATGTATTAAAGATGGCCAATGCCGAACAATTTGCCACCATGGCCAGGGAATCCGGTTCTGCAACGGACGCAGGTTTTGTTTTAAACGCCATGCAGCGTTATGGCAGAAGCCGTATCAATCCCAATGTTCCGGATATCAACACTGACTGGTTCAAGGAGATTCTTCGTCCGGCGGCCATTCAAAACCACAACTTTGGCGTTTCAGGCGGTAACCAGCGCGCCTCTTACTCACTCGGGACAAACTATTTCAGCCAGGAGGGAATCCTGAAAATGAAAAATGACTATGAACGTTTCAACCTCCGTACAAAAATTGATTTCAAAGCCAACGAATGGCTGACAATGGGCGGAAATATGATTTTCAGCAATGGGGTCAAATATGGACAAGAGTCGAATGCCTGGAACCTTGCCTATTTTGCAGTACCTATCATGCCTGTTTACGATGAAAACAACACAGTTGCAACACCTATCAATTATTCAAGCGCACAGGATATTGGTTACCGGAGCGGGCAAAACCCCTTCCCCTCGCTTGAATTCACCAACAATCGATTAAATATCAAGAAGCTGCTGGCCAATTTCTACTTAAAAATTGATCTCGTTCCACAAAAACTCTCTTTTAAATCGACTTATAACCATGCCTTTTCCTCTCTCAACGAGCGGAACATCAATCTCCCATATTACATCAGCAACGGTTTTCAAAGGCCGGATGCCTCGATCATGAAGAAAACCTCTGAATATTCTGATCAAATCTGGGACAACGTACTGACTTACACCGACAAATTCGGCAAACACAACCTCGCTGTAATGGCCGGTACCTCCTACCGGGATGAATCGTTCTCCAACCTGAGCGCCCAGGGATTGAATTTCCCGATCGACCACCAACAGTCGTGGTACATCAATCAGTCTGCTACCATCCCGGTTACGGGCGTGAAAGATGATGGAACCAGGCAATATGGCCTCTCTTATTTCGGCAGGATATCTTACAATTACAATGACCGGTACCTCCTGTACGCCACCATGAGGGCGGATGGAAGTTCCAAGTATCAGCAAAAATGGGGTTATTTCCCAACGGTTGGGGCTGGATGGGTAATCTCGGAAGAGAAATTCATGAAGGAACTTAAACCCATCAATTTCCTGAAGTTACGCGCCAGTTGGGGCCAGCTTGGAAACGACCATATCCAGGCAAGCGACGGAGCAATTGTTACCAATGTAGTAACGACAGCGGTCAACGGAGTATTGGTGTCAGGAACAACCACTTCCAGTACCTACTCTTCGCTTAAATGGGAGGTGACCGAAGAGACCAATGTTGGTCTTACCTCCAGGTTATTTAATAACAGGATGTCGGTCGATGCCGATTATTACATCCGGGATACCAAGAATGCAGCCATCAATGTGAATATTCCTGCTGTCGGTGGCAGTGTTCTTAAGAATGTTGGAATCATCAGAAATAAAGGATTTGAATTGTCCTTGAACTGGAGTGACAAGCTATCCAATAAAATCAAATACCAGATAGGGGCGAATATTTCTACCCTCAAAAACGAAGTACGCGACCTGTACGGACAACCCTATATTGATGGAGGTTCTGCTGAATTCCGTCAACGCTCCATCGTAGGCCAGCCCCTGCTCGCATTCTATGGCCGCCAGGTAATTGGGGTTTACCAGAATCAGGCCGAAATAAATGCAGACCCAATCGCCAAAGCAAACGGATTGGTACCCGGCGACCTGAAATACAAGGATCAGAACAGTGACAAAGTGATCAATGATGATGACAGGGTGGTGTTAGGCTCCTATTTCCCTACTCTGATGTATGGCGCTACGCTTGGCCTTTCCTATCAGAATTTTGAATTCACCGCCAATTTAATGGGACAAACCGGAAACAAAATCCTGAACCGCAAACGCGGGGAACTGATTTGGACTGCCGATGGAAACCTGGATGCCGATCTAGCCATTAACCGTTGGCATGGTGAGGGTACTTCCAATAATTATCCCTCCTCTGCCGGATTAAGAAAGGGATGGAATCAAAAAATGAGCGATTATTTTGTAGAAGATGGATCGTTTTTCAGGATACAAAATATCCAATTGGCATACAACATAAAAGGGAAACATCTGTTTGGAACGCAGGTACCTGAAACAAAAATTTCACTAACTGCCGATCGCCCGTTGACAGTATTTAAATACAACGGATTTAACCCCGAAGTTGCCAATGGAATAGATACCCAGATGTATCCGATCCCATCTGTATATACTATTGGGCTGAATATTAAATTCTAACGACCTAAAATATTTCTATCATGAAAAGAATAAATACATATACCAAACTCATTCTTCAACTCTTTGTGTTGTTGGCATTTGCAGGCTGCAATAAGTTTCTGGATGAGCCCGCTGAAAACAGGGCTTTTACGAAGGAGACTGATTATACCAAATCGGAGAACATGAATCAACCACTACTGGGTTTGTATTCCGAATTCTATGGAACACAATGGGAAGATTTCCCTTTGATCGCGGTCCGTGGTGACGATGTGAATGCGGGTGGCCTTGGCGACCAGCAGGATTTCTCCGAAACAGACAAATTCAACTACAACAAAGATTACTGGATGTACAATTCGCTTTGGCAGAACTACTATGCCGACATTTTCGTGGCCAATTCTACCATTGAACAGACAGCCAAATACAAGGAATTTGCTTCCAACAAAGCGCTCGCAGACCAGTATGCAGCAGAAGCGAAAACAATCCGGGCCTGGTATCTTCTCAACCTTTCGAGGGTATGGGGAAATGTTTACATTCCACTATCTTCCGATCCTTCTGAATTACTGGTTTCAAAACCCGTAACCAAAGATGAGGTAATGAAGCACATCGCTACCCAAATGGATGAGGCAATTCCAATGTTGCCAGGTGTGAACCCGAATGAGCGTAGTGATATCCGTGGAGGCGTGACAAAATATACCGCCCTTGCACTGAAGGCCCTGGCAAATCTTGAATTGAAAAACTACCAGGGAGTGGCAGATGCAACCTCGCAGATCATTAGTTCCGGAAAATTTGCACTGGAACCCGATTTCTATGGCCTGTTTAAAATCAAAGGGAAATTAAACAAGGAACACCTCCTCGAACTGCAGTATTCTGATTTTGGATTGGGAGCCGGTGACAACAAGAGCTATCTCTTTGCTTTCTTCGGGCCAACTGGATGGACGCCTAAAGTTGCGGGAGCTGGCGATGGATGGGGATTCTGGGAACCCAGCATGAAATACATCAAGTTTATGCTCGACAGGGGTGAAACAGTCCGCTTGGAGACCAGCGTACTTTTTACCAACCGTGGCATCGCAGAAATTAAAAAAGACAGTAAATACGCAACCTTGCCGGCTTGGGTCTCCAACAAAATCAGGTCGGGGGATGTGATCAATGATTACGCCCGCGCCATGTTCGCCAGTGGCAAACAGTATTTGCCCTCCGACCAGCTTACGCCCGGACGTACCGATTACGGGACCAACAAGAATTTTACCTGTATCCGCTATGCAGAGATCCTGTTGATGTATGCCGAAGCATTGACCCAGGGAGCTACCGGTTCAGCTATGACCGCCTTGCAAGCCGTCAATCTGGTTAGGGCAAGGGCCGGAATGCCTCAGCTCTCAACCGTCGACAATGCGAAAGTGATGGAAGAAAAGTTTGCCGAACTGGCCATGGAATGGGGCACAAGATTCTACGACATGGTAAGGCTTGGAAAAAATTCGGAGCTAAGTTACGATGGAAGGAATTTCACTACCGACAAGGCTTTCCTCCCCTATCCGCAAAATCAGGTCGATTTATTGCCGGCTTTAAAAACTGCTAAATAATTTCTAAAAGGAAAAAAATGAAACGATTCAAATACATAGCAACAGCACTGTTCTTCCTGGTTGTAGCCATTTCCTGCAACAAAGGTATCGACCCTTTAACCAGGATTGAACCAGGGGCCGATGCATCGGCTCCTGTAGTAACCATCAAGTACCCGACCGAAGGGGTTAAAATAGAGGTGCCGGAACTTCTGGCGACCATCAATATCCAATTTGAAGTGACCGACGACATTGAAATAAAATCCATTTCACTGTTGATGGATGGAACAGAAATTACCAGTTACTCAACATTCAAGGATTACCGTCGTGCTGTAAAGGAGTATTCTTACAGCAAAGTAACTACAGGCTTGCATACCCTGACAGTAAAGGCTACCGACCTGCAAGGCAAGATAACAAACGGAGTTGTAAAATTCGAGAAAAAACCTCCTTACGTAGCAGTTTTCCCCAGTGAGATTTTCTACATGCCTTTTGATGGCGATTATGTAGAGAAGCTCAGTTTCAAGGCAGCTACGGTTGTCGGCACACCCGGTTTTGCAGGGAAAAGCCTGAAGGGATTGAATGCCTATGCAGGCGCAACCGATTCATACCTGACATTCCCGATAGCCAGTTTGAGAAACAGCGAATTTACGGCAGCTTTCTGGTATAAATTAAATGCCTCGCCCGACAGATCAGGAATTATCTCCATCAGTCCGTCAGGTGAAGACCGCACAAAGGGTTTAAGGTTCTTCCGCGAAGGGGGCGCTACCTCCCAGCGTTTCAAACTTAATGTTGGCGTCGGCTCTGGCGAAGTATGGAATGACGGAGGTGTTGTCAACGCTCCGGCCAATGATTGGGTACACCTGGCATTCACCATATCCCAGGCATCCTGTATTGTCTATATCAACGGTGTAGCTACCACAACGGTACCCGCAGGCACCATCGACTGGACCGGATGTGATTTGATGTCCATTGCATCAGGGCAACCAAACTTTGCCTATTGGGACCATAAAGCGGACAACAGTTACTACGATGAGATGCGGATTTTTAACAAGGCGCTCACTTCAACTGAGATCCAGAACATCATTCAGTATGATTCCCCTTATGTGGCAAAATACAGCGGAGAAGTATTCTACATGCCGTTCGAAGGCAACTTCAAAGAGCTGAACTCCAATACCGCCGCAACTAAAATTGGATCACCCACATTTGCCGACGGGAAAAAAGGTAAAGCCTACGCAGGAGCGGCCGGATCCTATCTGACATTCCCCACGACAAATCTCGTGAAAACCTCCGAAGTAAGCGCTGTTTTCTGGATGAAGGTAAATGCAAACCCCGACAGGGCTGGTATCCTGACCATTGGCCCTGAAGACAAAACGAATGCCGGTTATCCTGCTGTTCAGAATTTGCGGACAAATGGGTTCAGGTTTTTCAGGGAAGGTAGCGCCTCCTCCCAGCAGTTCAAAGTAAATGTTGGAACCGGAAATGGTGAGAGCTGGAACGATGGGGGAAAAATTGATCCTACTTTGGGAGAATGGGTTCATCTTGCATTTACGGTTTCAGGAGCGAAGAGCACCATCTATATCAATGGTGAAGTAGCGCGGGAATCCGCGTTAACGGCAATCAACTGGAGTGGCTGCGATATCCTTTCCATCATGTCAGGCGCTCCCCGCTTTACCGAATGGAACCATCTTTCAGACCTAAGCCAGATGGATGAACTGCGTATCTTCAACAAAGCGCTTACACAAGCTGAAATCAAAACGATTTACAATGCCGAGAAGTGAACCATTTGGAGAAATAGAGCCTCTGGTTCATATAAAAGGTGATTTTTTTAGATAAATTTGACAGGATGAGAGGCTGCCTGGGTAAACCGGGCAGCCTTTTAACTGACTTGATTCATTCTGCTCCATGCAATACCCGGAAAAAATATATTCGACCATCTACAATTTCACCCATTGCATCGGGAAGCCTTTCAAAATGCTTCGGTGCCCTCTTTATTTATTGATCTCAATGTTGCTTTTTAACTGCAAGAAGGATGGAAGCGTTGAAGTTGTTCCTGCCAATGTCATTTTTAACTATAATTCACTCAAGGTAAATGGTTTATCTTCTGGATTAAGCTACAAAGGGATCAATACGCTTCCGGTGATAAAAATTTCGTTCACAGCCCCTGTTCAGCACGCTTCGGTTGCCGGCGCTGTCTCCCTGACCTATAAAAAATCTTCACCTTCACCGTTGGATATCTCCTATGAAAATGCCGATAGTACCCTGATCGTTAAGCCCACTGCACCGCTAAATTTCCTCTCCGGTTACACACTGGCCGTTTCGTATGCATTAAAATCAAGTGCCGGCATCTCACTGGTATCACCTTTGGCTGTCAATTTTTTGACAACCATCGATTCGACCGATAAATTCCCTGCTATTTCGACAGATTCCCTTTTAACACTTGTCCAGAAGCAGACTTTCAGGTATTTCTGGGAGTTTGGACATTCGGTTTCGGGATTGGCCCGCGAACGGAATACTTCAGGGGATGTGGTTACTACCGGAGGATCCGGTTTTGGAATGATGGCGCTTCCTGTCGCTATCCAGCGGAAGTTTATTACCAGAGTGGAGGGTTTGGCCCGGATGCAAAAGACGATAGATTTTTTAAAGAACAAAGCGCAGCGTTACCACGGGGCCTATCCTCATTGGCTAAACGGAGCCACCGGAATGACCATTCCTTTCTCTACCAACGACGATGGGGCCGATCTGGTCGAAACCTCCTACCTCATGATGGGATTGCTGACAGTTCGCCAGTATTTTAACGGAGCGGGAAGCGATGAAACTGCACTGAGAAAGGATATTACCGCCCTTTGGGATGCCGTAGAATGGAACTTTTTTACCCGCGACGGGAGCAATAAGCTCTATTGGCACTGGAGCTCAACAAAAAACTGGATGATGAACATGCCCATTCAGGGATGGAGTGAATGTCTGTTTACATATGTCCTGGCAGCCTCTTCCAATACCCATCCCATCACAAAAGCGGTGTACGACAATGGTTTCGCCCGGAATGGGGCAATCAAAAACAACAACAGCTATTATGGATATCAGCTGCCGCTTGGAGAAGCCTATGGAGGGCCACTATTTTTCGAACAATATTCATTTCTGGGATTAAATCCCAAAGGATTAACAGATGCTTATGCGAACTACCAGACGCAGGTTGTCAATCATTCAAAGATCAATTATGAGTATTGCAAAGCCAATCCGAAAAGCTATTTTGGGTACAGCAAATCTTGCTGGGGACTCACCGCCAGTGATATTCAGAACGGTTACACTGCCAGTTCCCCATCAAACGATGTGGGGGTCATCGCGCCAACGGCTGCCATCTCCTCCTTGCCTTTTACTCCTGAAGAATCACTTCAGGCATTATTTTTTTTTTACTACAAAATGGGAGATAAAATCTGGGGACAATATGGCATGGTCGATGCATTTAGTTTGAATGACATCTGGTTTGCCGGATCCTACCTGGCTATCGACCAGGGACCACAAATCGGAATGATTGAAAACTACAGGACCGGCTTACTGTGGAAGCTCTTCATGTCTAATCCGGAAGTGCAGGCAGGTTTAACCAAACTAGGATTTACATATCAAATACAATGAACAGACTTCTAAAATACCCGATATTCGCCCTCATCATGGTGACAGGAGTCGTCTCCTGTGCAAACAGTGGCACCAAGGTAATAAAGGAATCGGATAAAAACACCCGGATTTCTGATGATTCACTTCTGACACTAATTCAACATCAAACATTCAAATATTTCTGGGATGGCGCTGAACCCAATTCCGGAATGGCCCGCGAAAGGTTTCATACCGATGACATCTATCCTGAAAACGACAAGAATGTGGTCACCTCAGGAGGTTCCGGGTTTGGCATAATGTCGATTCTGGTTGGCGTTGAACGCCATTTCATTACCCGGGAATCGGGAGTTGAACGCCTCTCTAAAATTGCAGCTTTCCTCGAAAAAGCAGATCGTTTTCATGGCGCCTGGCCTCACTGGTTGTTTGGCGAAACCGGAAAAGTTAAGCCATTCGGAGGTAAAGACAATGGTGGCGACATCGTGGAAACCGCCTACCTTGTGCAGGGTTTGATTTGTGCAAAAAACTACCTGAAACCCGATATCACCAAGGAAAAACAACTTGCCGAAAAAATTGACATGCTCTGCCGCGAAGTGGAATGGAGCTGGTACCAAAATGGCAAGCCGGCCCTCTACTGGCATTGGTCGCCAACCTATAACTGGGAGATGAATTTTCCTATCGAAGGATACAACGAATGCCTTATCGCTTATGTGCTGGGGGCAAGTTCCCCGACCTACCCGCTATCGCCGGATGCGTATCACCAATGCTGGGCACGCGGTGGAAACATCAACGGCAATACGACCAAATATGGCTATGCCCTGAAATTGAAACACAACGGGGCACCCGAATACGGCGGGCCGCTCTTTTGGTCGCACTATTCCTATTTGGGGCTCGATCCCCGCAACCTGAAGGACCGGTACGCCAACTATTGGGACGAGACCCGCAACCATGTGCTGATCGACTATCGATATTGTATCGAAAATCCAGGGAAGTTTAAGGGATACGGACCCTCCTGCTGGGGCTTGACTGCCAGCTATTCAATAAAAGGCTATGACGCCCATATGCCCTCGAACGACAAGGGTGTGATTTCACCCACGGCCGCACTTTCCTCTTTCCCCTATACTCCAAAAGAAAGCATGCATGCGGCCCGGTATTTTTATGAAAAACTGGAGGACAAACTCTGGGGCCCTTACGGCTTTTACGATGCGTTTAGTGAAACAGCAAACTGGTATCCGCCCCGCTACCTGGCCATAGATCAGGGACCGATCGTTGTGATGATCGAAAATTACCGTTCCCAACTTCTTTGGAAACTGTTTATGCAGGACAAAGATGTTCGGAACGGATTAACCAGACTTGGATTTACTTTCTAAAACTCAACCAACATGCGAAGATTATTTCTAGCCATTGAGGCCATCAATGAAAACGGAATTGGCATGCGCAGCGAAATCATCAAATCAGAATAGACGATCCTGGGGAACCTACATCTCAGAGCATACATTGCAAACTCTATTAAAGACTGTGTAATCAATCAGTTCAACATCCGTTGACAGGAAACCCTCCTTTACCGGTTCTGTGCGCATCAGGTCTGTGCTGAGGTATTTCTTGTTACTGTCGGAAAAAACGGTTGCCACAACGGCATCTTTCCCCATCTTATTCTCAAGTTGCAAAGCCCCGAGGAAATTGGCGCCGGATGAAATTCCGACGGCCAGACCAATTTCAGACGCCAGCTTTTGGGCCATGATAATCGAATCGCCGTCATCAACTGCCACGACTTCATCCAGCTGGCCTAAATCCAAAAGGGCCGGAATAAACTCGTCAGAAATACCCTGAATTCTATGCTGACTCACCTTGTAACCCGTTGATAAGGTTGGAGAGTTGGAAGGTTCCAGCGGATGGATTTTTATCATCGGATTTTGCGACCTTAAATATTTGCCCACACCCATTACCGTGCCGCCGGTACCAACACCTGCAACAAAAGCATCCGGAGTCAAACCATTGGATTGAATCTGGCACCAGAGTTCGGTACCTGTAGATTTCTCGTGCGCTTCAGCATTGAATGGGTTGGCAAATTGCCTGGGCAGGAAGATGTTTGGCTGGGAAGCGGCGATCTCTTCCGAGATACGGATACTTCCCAGAAAACCGCCCTGTTCACGGGAAACGGGTATGATTTCTGCCCCAAGGCTATGGATAATATCAATCCGCTCTTTACTCAACCAGTCGGGCATAACAATTTTTACTTTATGGCCCAGTGTCCTGCCAATGGCGGAAAAGGAGATCCCGGTGTTGCCACTGGTAGCCTCCACAATGGTATCTTCAGGCTTAATCAGACCGTTTTCGTAGGATTTTTGCAAGGTATATAGCGCCATCCTGTCCTTGATGCTTCCGGTGATGTTGTACTGCTCCACTTTGGCATAGATAACCCGCTTCTCCCCTTTGTATTTCAAACGGATCACCAACAATGGAGAGTTGCCGATCAACCGCCACATGGCCTTGAAACGGGAGGAAAGCTCGGGATTTTTGATTTGGTTGTTCATTGTTGGGTTGAATGTTCTATTATCCAAAAATGTACATTAATCATGACAAAATGAATGAGATTCCTCATCAAATGGCTTGAGTGGAAATTAAGCCATTTGCTTTTACCTTTATTAATGTATGTAAGACGACATCTCCCCTTAGAACCTAAACAATCTGCAACTAATATTTATCAACGTCGATAGAACCGACAGAGTTTTATTAAATTTGCTGGCATGACACCAATTATAAACATACAACCTCTCAATGACGAGTTGCCAAGCCACTTTGCAGACAGGATTGGTCAGGTTTATGCAAATACTGTTACCATTCAGCACAAGAAAGAGAACGGACAATTTTTTACCCCCTCGGGAATTGCCCAGTTCATGGCAGGACTTGCCAAGCAGACTAAAAACACACTCAAAATACTTGATCCAGGTTGCGGCACTGCCATTCTTTCAAGTTCCCTTATTGAATCACTTGCTAAGCAGAATGATAATTTAAGTGTAGTCGAACTGGTTGTTTACGAAATCGACCAAGATATTTTGCCATACACACAAGCGACTCTTTATTATTTGGGAGAGTGGCTTAAACAATACAATATTAAGTTTATACCAAGGATTGAAACAAAAGACTTTGTACTTGAGAACAAAGATTGTTTTGACCAAAATGCAACACTATTTTCAGAACCTCAAAAAGCGACTTTCGATATTGTAATTTCAAATCCACCTTACTTCAAAATACCAAAAGATGACAAACGGGCTATCGTTGCAAAATCTATAATTTGGGGACAACCAAACATCTATTCAATTTTTATGATGGTTGCCTCAAAGCTCTTAAAACAGGGTGGCGAACTCATTTTTATTACGCCTAGAAGTTTTGCCTCTGGCAATTATTTCAGGGCTTTTCGGGAAGCCTTTTTTCAGGAAATTGAAATTCAACAAATACACTTGTTTGGTTCAAGAACTGACACTTTTGACCGTGATAACGTGCTACAAGAAACATTGATATTAAAAGGGGAAAAGCAAAAATTAATCAAACACAAACCTTCCATTCTTGTAACTCATTCCAATGGGATTAAAGACATTGAACAATTCACCGAAAAGCTTTATCGAACTAATGAACTGATTGAATTAGATTCAAAAGAAAAGATAATTCATTTGCCGACCAATGAAACTGACGACAATGTAATTAAACTGTTTAAATCATGGTCAGGAAATCTGCAACAATACGACATTCAAATTTCTACTGGGCCTGTTGTTTCTTTTAGGGCAGCTAAATATTTGTTTGAGCATTACCAAAATGGAACAGTTTTTTTAGTTCCGTTGTTTCAGCTCATAAACACATCTAAAATGGGGTTTGATTGGCCTGTTTCCAAAAGAAACAAACCGCAGTACATCCAGAATTGCGAAGCCACAAAATCACTTTTGCTTCCTAATAAAAACTATGTATTTCTCCGTCGCTTTAGTGCGAAAGATGACAAAAGCAGATTAGTTGCCTGCCCTTATTTTGCTGATATTTCTAAAGAAGAATTTATTGGCATAGAGAACCATTTGAATTATATCTATAGACGAAAAGGGCACCTTGAAAAAAATGAAATTTTAGGTCTTACTGCATTGCTCAACAGCAATCTGTTTGATACGTACTTTAGAACTTTTAATGGTAACATTAATGTGAGTGCTACTGAGTTAAGAGAAATGCCATTGCCGCCAATTAATGACATTAAGGAAATTGGCAATCAGATTATTTCAATAAATGACTTTTCACAATCTCAAGTTGACGAAATTGTAAACCGCCACTTTGACTTGGAATATATATTCGCTTATGAACAAAATTGATGACGCAAAAGTAATCCTTAAAACGCTAGGCTTACCTATAGCACAGCAAAACGAAATTTCCGCCTTTACTTTATTAGCGCTTTGCGACATTAAACCCCATAGCAAATGGAGTAATGCGTCAAAAGAAAGTCAAACAATTTCCAAAGGTATTATGGCTTTTTGCAAGGAGGTTTATAAAAAAGAATATGCCCCAAACACACGTGAAACATTTCGCAGACAAGTCCTTCATCAATTTGTTCAAGCTAGAATTGCTGATTATAATCCAGACAATCCTTCACTTTCAGTCAATAGCCCAAATGCGCATTACGCACTGACGAGTGAAGCTCTTGAAGCAATTATAACTTATGGTACAAAAGCATGGAAAGAAGCGGCAGACAGATTTAAATCAGAAGTTGGTGAACTTTCAAAGCGTTATCTCAAAGAAAGGAAACAAAATTTAATTCCTGTAAAATTGAGCAACGGCAAAACGCTTAAGCTTTCGCCAGGCAAACACAATGTTGTTCAGGCTGCGATTGTACAAGGCTTTGCAGCACGCTTTGCAAACGAAAGCGTAGTTTTATATTTAGGAGACACCGCAAATAAAGACCTATATGTCGACAAAAAAGTGTTGCAAGAAATAGGTATTCCAATTACGCAACACAGTAAACTCCCTGACGTTGTTCTGTTTGACAGTAATAGAAATTGGTTGTTTTTGATAGAAGCTGTTACATCGCATGGCCCAGTTTCACCTAAGAGAGTTGTTGAATTAGAAGAACTTTTAAAAGACTGCAAAGCTGGAAAGGTTTATGTTTCAGCTTTCCCAGACTTTGCTGAGTTCAAAAAACATTCGACTAAAATTGCATGGGAAACTGAAGTTTGGGTTGTAGACTTTCCTGAGCACATGATACATTTTAACGGTGACCGATTTATGGGTCCGAGATGACTAATATAAACATTCTGTGTGGGAAGTTCGAAAAGGGTGATATTGCAACATGGTTTTTATAATCATGGGATGGAAGAACACAGACAAAAGATTAAGGCTATGTCGAGTTCATCAATCTTGTCCTAAAATGCTGTCGGTTTTGATAAAAACACCTCCTGATATTAAAGAGTTCCTTGAAGAGAAGGTTGCCCAATACAACCATACCGGGTTTATTGAATCTGATCCCATTGGCATCCCACACCGTTTTGATCGGAAAGAGGACATTGAAATTTCGGGTTTTCTCGCCGCCACCATCGCATGGGGAAACAGGAAGATGATTGTTCGGAATGGCCACAAGCTAATGGATTTGATGGGGAACTCCCCCTTTGATTTTGTGATGAACCATCGGGACTCTGATCTTGAACAACTCGCCGGCTTTGTCCACCGAACTTTTAACCAAACCGACCTCGAATATTTCATCAAATCACTCAAAAATATTTACCTCAACCATGGTGGACTTGAGGCTATTTTTGCCGGATCGGTCACTGAAACTTCCACGCAGCCAGCAATTAGCAAGTGTAAAGAGCTGTTTTTCTCCTTGCCGTACCCGGAAAGGACCACCAAACATGTATCGGATCCGGCGAATGGTTCGGCGGCCAAAAGAATCAATATGTTTCTGAGGTGGATGGTCCGGAACGATGGGTGCGGTGTCGATTTTGGACTGTGGAAATCCATCTCCCCAAGCCAGCTATCCTGTCCGCTCGACCTTCACTCAGGAAATGTTGCCCGCAAACTTGGATTGTTGACCAGAACCCAAAATGATGCGAAAGCCTTGGCCGAGCTGGATTTTAATTTGCGGCAAATGGACAGGATGGATCCTGTAAAATATGATTTTGCGTTGTTTGGGTTGGGGATATTTGAGAAATTCTGATCCTCAATATGGAAATTGATCCATATAATTCCCCGCCGGATAGTAGTTGGCTACGACAATGAGCCCTCCATCTTTGCACACCGAAACACCAACCCCAACCTCTTTGGTGTTTTTCCAAACCATCTGGGTATAATGACCGATTTCATGCCAGTTTCCCTTCCCAAATTTTCCATATCTGTAGATCTTCTTCTCGCTGTACCACGATATTGATGCGTCAATTGGGTGATAAAAGGTGGATGAACTTCCCCAGAACAGATTCTCCCCGACAGGTTCCCCATTGAGGCTTGGCTTTTTATGATGTTCCATTTTGCATCCATTTTGGGCAAGATGGTCGGCCCACTCCTGTGAATAAGCCGATAGCTCCTTGCTCCATACCAAACCCGGAGCACCTACTTCTGCCCTCACCTGGTTGTGATGGGCAAGAAATTCCTCAGCATCCTGCCTGCTAATTTTGCTTCCTGTTCCATTCCCTACTTGCCCGAAGGAGTATTGAACAATCAACATGCTAAGGATTAGAAATATATATTTCATCATATCTCAATTATATCTTATACCCATCAAATGTAATCTATTTACAGACTTGCACTGCTGCTTATTCGTAATTAGGAGTATTCGGATAACTTTCGAGCCGCCCCACCGGGCGGCTGTACAGGCATCTGGTATGTCATGTAGAGACGCCCGGACGGACGTCTCTACGGAAAAGATAGAATTCAAATAGTACAGCCGCCCGATTGGGTGGCTCATGTTGCTGATGCAAGAATTATTCCCGGCTGAATGGCAAAATAAGCATCCCGCGTTCCTTGATCACAAAAAAAGAAGATGCCGGTTAAAGCATCTTCCTCCTATGATCTGCTACCAGATCTCAACTTGTTTGAACGCTATTTTTTATCATCTTCGGTAACCTCAACTTTCATTTCAACCTTCTTTTCATCAGTTGCCGGAGTATGCTTCTTGCGAACGATCGTGATCTTCTCCAGTCCTTTGCCAATATCTTTCTTGTCATAAGTCACAATATCCTTGTCGTCCGGATCCATGGCGAAAGGATCACTCCTGGTCATTTTGAAGCCATTTACGTGAAAAGGGGGCATAGGAGGGGGTGGGGGTGGAGGAGGCATCATCATGTCGCCATCTGAGTCAAAGGCAGTAATGCCCCCACCTTTGCCAATCATGACAATCTTCTTCTCACATTTAACGCCATTGGAATCGGAATTGTTGTACATTACACGGAATTGCCGATTGCCACCGCCATGCCCCATGCCGCGCACAATGACTATATTGGGCTCACCGGCCTTCCCCTTTACAACTTCCAGCTTTTTGAGGAGGGAATCCACTTTCAGCTGGATCAATTTTTCATCAGCAAAATTGAAGGTGGTATCGATTTTCGTCACCTTGCCATCATGGCTGACCATCACCTTTACATGTTGCTCCTTCTTCTGCTCACTCTTCGTAGCAGTGGGACTCTTGGCTGTCTGCCCATAGGAAAAGAGCGTTGCTGTTAGGAATAACCCTAAAAAAAATGCGACTTTCATATTAGCTTTTTTAAGTAAAAAATTAAATTCTTTGACGATTCAATGTTAGTGGTTTTTATCGCCACAAAGGGTTAAGGTCGATTTAAAAAGTGTTAAGGTGAAGTTAAAGTTGAAAATGGGGTTATTTTATTGCCTAATTTTGGGTTATCAGTTGTGGATCAATTTCATTGCCGATACATCAAAATAATTAATAAGGAAGACAGAAGGTGAACAGACGTATCATTATCGGATTGGTTATCCTTATGGGGATCTCGCTACTTGGAATTGTAGCGGTGCAGTTCTATTGGTTCAACAATTCGGTTGCCGTTCGGAACGAACTCTTCGACCGGTCGGTTAACGAGGCAATGAACAAAGCCGTAAGGCGATTGGAAACCGGGCACGATCTCAAGGTCATTCGCGGATTTGCCAAGGGTGATACAATCAACTGGGATAAACAAATACCAATCCCTCCACCCCCACCCCCACCCCAAGATCTCGAAAACCTGGATATAGTTGTTAGAAGGGACACCGCAAATGGCACCATCAGCGTTACAACATCCAAAACGAAGCACGCCAATCAATTGAGTTATGTTGTTGTTGCCGGAAATAAAATCGGAAAATTGACCGGGAAGGCAAAGATCATTACCGAAAACGTCTACGGGAAACTTAGTGATTCGACTTTTAAAGTTGAGGTTCCAACCATTGATCCTGCCGTCAGGCTGAAGCTCAAACAACTTAAACAACTCTCCAACCAGATCAGAATAGAGTACAGTGGTTGGGAGACTGGCCGCCATATCGACGAGGCGCAATTGAAAAAATTGCTCAAAGAGGAGCTCATTGACCGGGCTATTCCCATCGGTTTCGAGATATCAGTGGTAGGAGGAGATTCTATTCCGGAACAGACTTCAAAAGCCAACGCCAGCAAGCGATGGTACAAAGTTAACCTCTTCCCTGACGATATCTTTAGAAAAAAACTTGATTTTGCCGTCCACTTCCCCGGTAGGGACCTCTTCATTGGACGCAAAACAACCCTGCTTTTGGGACTTTCAGTCTCCTTTACCCTCATTATTTTCCTCACCTTCCTGCTAAGCATCTATCTGATTCTCAAACAAAAAAGAATATCCGAGATGAAATCTGATTTCATCAACAACATGACGCACGAGTTCAAGACCCCAATTGCCACCATCTCCATAGCGGCCGATTCGATTGCCAACCACAAGGTGATCGGCGAGGAGGGGAAGGTTCGCTTCTTTGCAGGAATGATCAAGAAGGAGAACCAACGCATGAACGAGCAGGTAGAACGCATCCTGCAGATTGCCCGGCTCGACCGGAAAGAGTTTGAATTCAACTTCCAGGCTACTGACATACATCCTTTGATTGAAGCTGCCATCGATGGAATTATTTTACAGGTTGAGCAACGCGGAGGAAAGATCGAAACAAAACTGGAAGCGGTTAATCCGGTTGTCACCACCGATCCCATCCATTTCACCAACCTGGTCTGCAATTTGCTCGACAATGCCAACAAATATTCGCCTGAGGCGCCGCAAATCACCATTTCTACCACCAACTCATCAGACGGCATCCTGCTCTCTGTCGAAGACAAGGGTATGGGCATGACCAAGGCGGTACAGGCCAGGATTTTTGATAAATTTTACCGGCTCACCTCCGGCAACATTCATACCATCAAAGGATTCGGTCTGGGGTTGAGCTACATCAAGGCTATTCTGGATGCCAACAACGGGACCATAAAAGTTCAAAGCGAGCCCGGCAAAGGGAGTCGCTTTGTGGTGTTTATCCCATTTCTAAACAACCGCCGATGAGCCAGCCTAAATCCATATTTTTTGTAGAGGACGACCTGAGTTTTGGTGCCGTCCTAAAATCTTATCTCGAAATCTGTAACTTCACCATCACCTGGCTTTCGGACGGGAAATATGCCGTAAATTCCTTTCGGGAAGGCAGTTATGATCTGTGCTTGCTCGATGTGATGCTTCCCAATGTCGACGGGTTCACCATCGGCAGGGAGATCCGTTCAATGGATGCGCGTATCCCAATTATTTACCTGACAGCCAAATCCTTAAAGGAGGATGTTTTGGAAGGCTATAAACTGGGGGCTGACGATTACATTGTCAAACCATTTGACGCAGATGTGTTGATATACAAGATTGCGGTGTTGCTGAAACGGGCAGAGGGCGATCAGGGAAATTCCAACCACCTCTATACCATCGGCAAATACACCTTTGACTCGCGGTTGCGCGAAATCAGACTGGGAGAGACCAAACAACTGCTCAGTCCTAAGGAGGCCGCGTTACTTTTGTTGCTTTGCGAACACCGAAACGAGCTGCTGCCACGAGAGGTGGCCCTCAAAAGAATCTGGGGCGACGATGGTTATTTCACCACACGCAGCATGGATGTATTCATCACCAAATTGCGGAAGTTCTTCAAAGACGATCCCTCCGTCGAGATCCGCAACATCCACGGTAGCGGGTTTATTATGACGTACAATCACTAATTTTAAAGTAATTTCCCATCTTATTCGTCTTCCTCATTATGGACGAATTAATTGCTTTACCGATGGCGCAGCGACAGCAGAATGTACAAAATGCCGTGCAGGAGTATGGCAAGCGTTTGCTCCGCTTTATACGCAGCCGCGTTAAAAACGACCAAGACGCCGAAGATATTCTGCAGGATGTCTGGTACCAGCTTAGCTCCATTATCGAAACAGAACCCATTGTCCAGATCAGTTCGTGGCTTTATCGCGTAAGTAAAAACCGGATTGTGGACAAAAACCGGAAAAAAACGCCGCAATCACTGGCAGATTTTGCGTATGAGGATGAAGAGGGCGAAATGGTCTATCCCGAAGCTTTGCTCCTGGATATCACAGACCCTGTATCTGAACTTGAAAAGGAGTTTATCAGGGAATCGCTCTTTGCAGCACTGAGTGAATTGCCTGAAAAACAAAGGGACGTCTTTGTTTGGAACGAACTGGAAGATATGACACTCCAGGAAATCGCCGACAAAAGCGGGGAAAGCATTAAGACGATCATCTCACGAAAACGTTACGCAGTTGCGCACCTGCGCGAACGGCTTCAAAGTATTTACAACGAGTATTAACCATTAAAAAATAGAAATTATGAGATTTTATGGACATGAACGAAGAAGAGGCTCCTGGATCAAATGGGCCATTCTCATCCCTATCGCAGTTGTGGCCGGAGTGTTTGTTTTCGGAAGTGTTGTGATGCTGCTTTGGAACAATATCCTTCCGGTGGTGTTTGGAATTAACACCATTACCTTTTGGCAGGCCCTCGGGATTTTGGTCCTCGCGAAAATCCTTTTTGGAGGGTTCAGGGGCGGTCACAGGTGCCATTGTCATGGCCGCGGCCACGACTTAGCCGGAAAATGGATGCAAATGACTCCTGAAGAGAGGGAGAAAATGAAATCAGAGTGGAAAGGCTGGTGTTACCAAAGCGACAAACACGAGTAAGCTATTCTGTCAGGACAAATACCACCCTGGCCCGGATGGTCATTCCGGGCTGGGATGGAAGGTCCCTGATTGCCCCATTGCTAAAATTTTCGTTTCGCGTCGCATAGAAGACAGGGCCACCGGAAACAGAAAAGAACACTTTTGAATTTTTGGAAGTTGCATTCAGCGATGGTCCAACGAGAAGTTTGGCACCTCCTTCAGCTTCCTTCGGGTCCCAGAATCCTTCCAGGTCCTCGCCCACTGTTTCAAAGCCACCGTAAACATTCCCCTTCAACCGGTAGTGAAATCCAAAGCTGGTTATTATGTCAATTGCATCCCTGTTATTGCCAAAAGCCTTTTCCAAAAGGAGGTTGCCCCCCGCTTTCCAGCGCGTGGCATCATACGAAAGGGTAATTCTGGTCATCAGCGATTTCACATCGCTGTAATCCCTAGTTGCACCAACCCCTGCACCAAGGCGCAAGCCCAGGTTCTTCCGGCCACCTAAAAAATCGTGCAACACCTCAACATGCTGCATACTGGCAACTTTGTCTTTCCCTGAGAAACCCAGGGCGGCATTGGCAAAAAGTGTAAACTGTTTCCCAAGATATCCTTTGAGGGCAAAATTCTGATCGATGCCTTCATAACCAAAAGGACCGGTTACCCGTTCGCCGTAACTTGCCGAATAGTCCAGGCTCCACTTGAGATCCTCACTGGTTAGGGTAGTTACCGAAAAGAGAAATGGTTCCGGCGTTCTTTTTACGGCCAGTAAATCATTCGCTTCGGGGGATTGCGAAAAGGATGAGAAGGGAAACAGCAGTGCAAGAAAGAGAAGGATAGCTTTTGTGTTCATCATGGCTATTTTGTTATGAGTATCGTTTGTTTACTTCCGGATTGATCAAAAATAGCGTTTCTTTTGATGGAAATTTGATGAGTTACATTTTTTCTGACGGGGTCACTCTGAGTCACCCCGTCAGAATAGCAATGG
Source organism: Prolixibacteraceae bacterium (assembly GCA_023229575.1). Taxonomy (GTDB): domain Bacteria; phylum Bacteroidota; class Bacteroidia; order Bacteroidales; family Prolixibacteraceae; genus CAINVV01. The sequence continues at coordinate 200,634 of JALNYZ010000003.1, read as the reverse complement.
CAGCATTATGTTATTCGAAAAATTTGTTCTGGAATAAGTGTACAGATAGAAAGCCATAAATACCTGCAATAGCTACAAATGCCAGGTCCACAGCATGACCCTTCTTTTTAGCCTTCCGTAGGCGCAATATCAAAAAATGCACTGCCACCAACAAGAGGTTCAGAATGATCCAACCCATGCCGCCCGAACCCTTCCAGTAGAAATTGATGTATATACTGTTGGGATTCTCCATCGAAAGCTCGAACGGAAATAGAGATCCAAAGATTTTACCCTCCGTACGCTCAGATACTAAGGGCCAGCTTTCGTGGTAACTAACCACCTTTTTGTACTCCTTGTCAAGAATAATTACATCAGTATGGCCTTCATCCTCAACAGTTACATTGTAGTTAAAGAGGTCGCTGTATATTTTTAATTCACAATTCTCCGCATTATACCCTGTTACAGGGAATTTTATCAATTTATACTCATCCTGTGTCAGAATGTAGATTGCATTTTCTTCTGAAATTAGGTAGGCGTAATACTTCTTGTCCTTGAAATCCACGCAAGAAATGTGTTTAAATTTTAACCCATCAGGAAGGTCCACTTTTTTCACATATGGTTTTCCCTTGATCATTTTAACATGAAAAAGCTGACTGGATGAATCGACGATCAGGTAACCTTCATCGCAGGATTTCCTGGTTGTTGGAATCCCTTCGATAAGGGTGGCCGGGAATGTAAACCCAAAATGGTACAAGGCGGCTGAAAAAAGCTGACTTTTCTCTTCCGAAATTTTATTGGTACCTGCATCAAGGAATTCAACACGCCAGGTGATCCTGAAATAATCATTCGGCAATTCCAGGCTTGCCCTGCCTGATTGGGATTCAAACATTGGGAAAAGCTTTGGTTTTGGACAATAGATATCCTCCGGTTTGATACGTTCAAACGACCGGTTCCGTACAATCTCACGCATATCTATAGCCTTTCCTCTAATTGTATCGGGCATTTTTCCTGAAACCATCAACTGCTGAAAATGCATCATTGGTGTCTTTTGTTCAAACTTTTCGCGGGGATATTTGTTCCCTTTGCAATCTTCAAAAGTGGCAGGTGTTCCTGAACGTTGGATGAAGAAGTCTTCATCGATACAGCTATAATAAACAACCGATTTTTTGATCGGTTTTTCGAATGCCATCCAATAAAGCATTGGGAGCACAATGGCCAGGATCAGTATAGCTACCAGGACCAAAATCATTCTGCTAATCTTTTCCATCTTACATCTCCCCCTTTCTAAACCGGTAAGCCGGGAACAAAAGCGCTATGCTCATCAGGATTGTCAGAAGTGACAAGACTGGAATCGCTGGCCCGTAGGCTGAAATTAAGGAAGATTTTAGGTAGACATTCACAAAGAATCCTGCAATCAGTGAATATAGGAACCTATACAGCCAACTCGGCTCCAAAACTATCAATGCCACAAAGAAATAGGCAACAAAGCCTGCCAAAAACCAGGGAATAACCGAAACAATTGCATCATACACCATTTCTGATGGGAAATAGAGGCTGCCCAGAGAGATAAAAACCAATAGCAACAGTAGGTAAGAGAAAAGCAAACAGCTGGTCCCGAATGCTTGCATCATCAACAATACATTATTTTCTTTCAAAGGGAGGTGAAAGGTTAGCTTGATCCGTTTGTGTACTGTTTCTGGGAAATACTGTGCCAACGCAATAACCAACCCTTCCAATAGGGGAAAGTATCTGAAATAATCGAAATAGTGATATCGCATAAACAGGATGTTGTACCAGAAACTGGTTCCTCCCTGGAAGGTAAATCCATGCTGCACTTTAAGAAACAGATAACCGTTTACCACAATTCCAAATAAGGTAAAAGCAATCAGGAACCACCTGATCTTTAACCACTCCTTGAATACAATAGATTTCCACATAGTCTAATATTTTCCCGTTAATCCAATAAATGCATCTTCCAACCCCATCTTTACCTGCCTGAACCATTTGTGCCCAACGCCATGGTTCTCAAGAAAATTTTGAACAAACTCTTTTGATTCATAAGTATACAACTCAACTTTGTTTTTCACCATTTCCAGATTTCTGACGAAGGGTTCCCTTTTCAGGTTCAACAGGTCATTTTCAAGTTCAAAGTCGAACCGTTTGAAGCTCCCCATGAAATCAGCAAGTGGACATTGTTCCAACACTCGGTTGTAATCCATAATCAGTACCTCATCGATGAGCCGTTCCATGTCCTGGATTATGTGGGAGGTGGCAAAAATGGTCTTGTACTCTGACTTGGCATATTCGCGCAGGTAATCGATGAAAAGCCGCCGGTAGCCCGGATCGAGCCCCATCGAGAAGTCGTCGAGGATCAACAGGTCGGGATTCTGTGCCAGGATCAGGCCCAGCGCCACCTGCGAACGCTGTCCGCACGACATGGTGGAGATCTTCTGGGTTGGGGTTACTTTTAACCTGGACATCAGCTCCCAGTAAGGCGCCGGTTTCCAGTTTGGATAAAATCCCGCATAGAATTTTTCGATCTGATGAATGTTCATGAATGCATACTGGATATGCCCTTCAATCAGGATTCCAATCCTGGACTTTGTTGCGGGGGAGAGATGCTGCGAATTTTCACCATAGATTAGGCATTCACCGCTTCGGGGCTGGAGAAAACCATTTAAAATATTGATAGTTGTCGTTTTCCCTGAACCATTTTTACCAAGTAAACCGAGGATACTACCCTCCCTGACATGAATATTCAGGTTTTCGTAAACCATCTTTTTACCGTAGTAATGCGTCAGGTTGTTGCACTCAATCACATTGCCCATAAACCCTATTTCTTAAAATAGATGAATGACTCTTTACATATTTCACCAATGGTCGCAAAGGTATCTGCCCTCCCCTGTTACAAGCTCAAAATACCATACCAATTTTGGCACCAAAATAGTTAAAGCTTCGCCCTTCATTCAGTTGATTCAGCCTATCGCAACACAAACTCAGGTATACCTGAGCTGGTTGGTGAGTTGCCATAAACTTTCTACCAATCTTTACCTCACCACCACTCTTTAAAACATTGGAAGTATAATAATCGAACTCTTGCAGATAAACATCCTGGCGTTGTTTCTTTGTAATTTCAGGTAGAGAGGATAGTTGAAGATCTTTCGACAGATCCGATGTGTAACCCAAATTCAGGGAGAGGGCCAGATGACATTTTCCAAAATAAAGGTTTTTCTGAATGAAGAGATTTCCTGTGATATTTGAATATCCTGCACCAAACAATTCAGGAATATAAAAATATTGTTCCCTGTTATTGAGGTAGTTGACTCCCACCGTTGCATCCCAATCGATGCGGCCCTGGTCTTTATGTTTTAGATAATTGCATGAAATTTGTCCTCTGAATGTTTGTCTGTTAAATTTCAGGTTCTCACCAATGGTCACATACGTTGGCGTATTAAATTGACCGCTGTTGACCAGGTTTTGCAAGAACTCGTTTCCATCTCCATTGAAAAAAGTGAAACCACCAGTGATACGGTAATGGGATAATCCATTTTGGATACACACCTGTTCGGTTAAAACCACCTGATAGGTCCTCCATTCCCCTCCATCCTTTTTTCTGATTTCAGTAATACCATCTTCAATGCCCTCCACATCATAGTTGAAACGCAATTCAGTCAGGGATGGTATATTCCCCCTTTTTTTCTCAAATTGAACCCCTCCAAGAAATTCGTGTGCCGTGAGAAACCGATAATACCGTGTATCAACAATTCTATCGAAAAAGCCAAGGCCTTTATAGGCAAAGTAGCTGGGTAAAAAATTACTGCGAAGCACATTATAATCGATCTCCTCTATCTTGATTTTATATCCTATATCGATTCCCAATTTGTATTTTGAGGTAGTAAATATCAGTGCTGGATTGACTTTGAACCGAATGTAAATATTTTTCGGACGAGGGTCTTTCTGTTTGGCTGCAACACCGATATAATAATCCAATCCGGCGCCCAGGGAAATGCGGTCATTCAGGCTGAATCCAATTCCTCCTGCCAGATTGTAGTTCTCTTTGTGGTACGTTGTTCCGGAAAGTGAATCTGACAGGATATATGGATTCCCATTGTACGGATCGTAAGTTCCGTTCCATTGTCCGCCAGTTTCGTCCAGCGAATGGCAGGCAAATTTTCCGTACAAAAAGATGCGTTTCCCCAAAGTCTGGAAACTCTCAGTCGAGAGGGAATAATCATTGACATTTTCCCCGTCCCTGATTAGGTGAAACTGCCCGTTACTGTTGTCATAACCCGTTTCAATTTTCCAGCTTTTATTTTGTTGATTCAAAACCAATCCAGCCATATTACCTGTTTCAAGCCAGCCATTGACCATCTTTAACAGTCTGAAAGTGTTGAATGTATTTACATACAAAGAATCTCCTGCAAGAGATGGAAAGCTTGTTGCAAGAAGTACAAAAAAGAGGAATTGTCGTTTCAGGGTAATTTGCATCCGGATTTGAGTTGAAAAAGCTGAACAACAAAAAATTTCAGATAGCTCCTAAATCCTAATATTCAACCGCTGTAGGATTTATCCTTGGGGTTGGCACCAAATCATGAAGAAAATCGACGGTCGAATTATTGGTATCCTTGTAAATCACCCTGCCATCCACAATCAACTTTGCTTTTCTCCTTATTGACTTTGAACTAAGGGTACCAGCTTCAATATAAGTATAACCAGCATCCAGTTCCGTGGGCAACCTCTTGTATCGTGATGCTTCGTCAGCATAAACTACCTCCACCGCGTCTATCACGTAACTTTTTGGAATCATCATGTATTGGACTGTCTGTGTACTAGTTGGCTTGGTCATAAAATTCGTAGCATTTGCCACAAATTGGTCCCATGGCACCGGCAATCTGAATAATATTACGGCAGGTCCTTGATTTGACATCACCCAATCGGCCATGGAGCTTAGGGTTGCATACATCAAAGTGAGGTTGGAAACTCCTGGTGAATCAGTATCCCTTCCGGCAGAAGCCACATAAGTTTCCCAGTCTGCGTTGGACAGGTTCACCGGGGATAGCGGATTTCCGTTAGGGTCAGTCTTGTGATCAATTCCATCCACGGCAAACAGGAAGCTTTTCCCCGGAAGAACCGGATGTTCCTTTCCGGATCCCGGGATAATCCACTGGTGATAGGTACAAGGTATTCGATCCAACAAGGTGCCATTTGCATTGACCCAAACACTCGGCTTGTTGGGGGCAGGTTCGAGAACGGATATGCACAGGCCATCCGAATAGAGGGTCTCACTTGAATTATTGTAGATTTCAAGAAACTGATCAGACGTATAAGGTTTATTATCCTGGGTTTTCGAGCCGGAATAATAGATCTCCTTAAAGATAAATCCTCCTGTATTTTTTACCAGAACCATTTGCATGGGAACAATAGTGGCCTGATTCAACCAGAAATGACTAATGACGCCATTAAAAATATATTCCTGTCCACCGTCTTTTAAAGTGATACTGCAGCTAACATCGTAGCTGCCTTCAGCCAGAATAGAAAAAACAACGCTTGAACCGTTGGTTGTAATAATACGCTCCCTGCCTGTCCCGTTATTGGTAAATTTAACTTCTGTACCTGCCGGCACACTTCCTAAGTCGAAACCTGTCGGGAAATTGAGCGAAAGGGTCAGGTAATGGGTTGGAGTAACATCTTTTCTGCAACTGACAGGTAAAATCAGCAACATTAGTAGGGGGAGGGCAAGCAGCTTTTTCATAAAAAATCAAATTCAAGTATGGAAGAGTGTATTTTGCTGATTTTATGGATACTATGCAAATATTAAAAAAATGCACCTATAAAACAAATTTAATTTCTGCTCCAAAGTAGGCAGACTCGTTGCGCCGCACATACTGACCACTATTCGGATTAAAAAACAACGGTCGATTGTTGAAAATATTGTTGGCAAAAAAAGACAATCTGGCCCCTCTCCCCATCTCCTTGGTCAGTTTGAGATTGATCTGAAAGGCAATGGGATAACCAACCACGTTATACTGGTTGCTTTTATATTCCTTTACCATGAATGAATAGGGTGAATCGTAGGTCAGGTTGTCCTGCCAGGAATGATAGGCCATCGCTTTATCGTAATATCCGATTGGATCGACATAGACCTTGTCAACTCCATCCGTCACCCCATAGTTCTTTTGATTGTTTACACCTTTTGAGAAATAGACCGCATTCCCGCGATCATCAGCCCAGTAACCCTTCGCCTTATCGAACCAAACCACCTGTATGCCGATCGATGTGACCATCTTCAAATCAGGAATATGGGTAATGATCCGGAGGTTGGAATTAAGCCGCTGTAAGCGTTCACCATCACCTCCCGGGTAAACCGGCAAATATGGATAACGTTGACCCTGATAACTTGATCCTATTAAGGTGCTGTAAGGAAGTACCCGGGATATCTTTTTAATGTTGTAATAAGCACCATCCACCGAGAAGGAAGATCGCAATGATTCGACTTCCCCAAAATTTACAACATATTCGATCCCTTGTTTGTCAATATCATATGAGTTTTTTGGAACATTGTAATTGCCGTATTCCTTCGCATTGGTGTAGGGGAGCCTAAGTGTCTCTCCATTTTCCTTGTACCAGATTTCACCATTCGAATAGGAGGGTGATTTATTTGCCCCTGCCAATGGGTTCCATAATTTGAAATCCATCACATAATATTGATTTTCCCATGTGAATCCATTTTCGATTTTTTCTTTGAACCCCGTCAGAAGAACTTTCACACCCAACAGGTCAAAATCGACACCTGCCTCATATTTGGTGGCGGTGATAGGTTTGAGATCAGGATTGGTCACTCCATCAATGACTTTTGTCGTGATCACAAGCAGGTCGGGATAATAATTAAAGCCAATCTCATCGTGGTAGGCTTTATCCGGATACAGACAGATCATTGACGGGGTTTTGGAGGTCTGACCATACCCAAAACGGAGTGAAAGATCGCGGATCATCCGGTCATTATTCTGCTGAAAAAGGTCATAGGTCAGGTTCAACCTTGGCTCCAGTGACTTAAAGCCGCTGGTAGTAAAGAGCCCTCTCGGAAGCATATTGTTGTACCGCAATCCTGCCTCTGTTTTCAGTCGGGTGGGGCCGATTGAAAAATTTAGCTTTTCTTCAAGAAACAGCGCCAGATTTTTATTGGCAGGAACATCATTAAAAGATCTTGGCCGTGTCGTAGTGGCGGTGACAGGAGGCCGGGTAACCTCATAAATTCGGCCAGCCCCGCTGTTTCCGGTTGTCCTCCATTCTAATCCATACATGAGGTTGCTGTATAAGTTCCCGTATTTCCCGGATACGTTTCCCTTTATTGTAGCGAAATAATTGTAAGGCTTTCCTTCAATTTTGAGTTCGCTGTCGTAGCTGGAGGGAAGCACCGTACCAACCGACTCTCCTGAAACAGTGGCGATTGGAAGAGGCGTTGCCCCACTTCTGCTGGTAACCTTGTACTCGTAGTAATCCTGCTCTTCAAAGTCTCCGGAGAAGTTATAAGTCAGATTTGTGAGCCATGGCCTCTTCACCGACCAGGTTCCAAAAAATTTTACTCCGAAACTTTGCTCCTTCTCCTGATAGGTTTCACGCTGCAACATATCCGGATCATTTTTCTCATTGTCGAATGTTCTATAATAGGAGAATTTAGCATTGACACTCAGAGGGTTGCTGTCCTTAAAAAAGGTATTGGCGTAACCCAGTTGACCTGTCAAACGATTGTAACTTTTGGTAGGCTCACGGAGATCGTTGAAAGCATGACTGTAATCAACATCCATATTCACAGCGCCTTTATTTTCGCCAGGCAACAGAAAGCCTTTCGAAATTGCGGCCTGTTTGATATTGGGATCGGCTTTTATCTTAACATTAAGCCTTGTCTTTCCGGCCTTCGTCCGAACCAATACTGCCCCGGTGGTAAGTTCTCCATATTCAGCAGATGGGATCCCCCGGATTACTTCCACCGATTCAATGTTGTCGGTGGCAATCTGCCGAAGGTCAACCCCTTGGCCTGCCGTGGAAAAAACCTGCGAAGTCCCTTCCGTTACCGTATTGACAGTCTGCATATTGCCATCATTGTTCACTGGCGTTCCATCCACAATGATGGCGGTTCCCATGGCACTGTTGTCGTCAGGATTAATCCTGCCGGCCCGATTGGCCGTATTGATTTCACGAAGAGCTATTTGGTTCGTTTTGGACATGTCGGGGTTTAAAGTAATTTGCCCCGGTACCAGTTGCAAAACATCAGCCAGACTGGTAGGCTGGACATGCTCCAACGCCGTAGATTCTATTTTGGACGAGGTACTCAGGGCAGTACGCTCCCTGGCAACAACGACGACCTCCTTCAAACCCAATGATATCTGACTTAGCATCAGTTTGTAGCCGGCAATATCTCCATTAACGGTAAGGGAGGCTTCGTAAGTTTGGAAACCAAGGCAGGAGGCCACTAACGTATAAGTTCCCTTCGGAATTTTCTCAAGATTGAAATCTCCCTCCGCATTTGACATAGTCCAGGAGTTGAGCTCCTTAATCTGGATGGTCACCATTTCAATTTTTGCACCATTTAGGCTATCCGTCACCTTACCGGAAATCCGGAAATGGTTTTGGGCCATTGCAACCAGCGGAAGAATGAGGTAAACCAATAATAAACATCTTTTCCTTTTCCCTGACATTACATCCACTGTTTGGTTCAGAATATTTTGAAATCACCCCAAATGTTTCAAATCACAAATATGCTAACTATTTCATTTAACTCTTAAAAACTCACCTAACAATAACTTGTGTTTCAGGATATTTGGTTCCAATATAATTAATTGCCTCTTCTCTTGTCTGAAACAGGTCACCCTCCAGTTCGTCCCATGTTTCACCCTTTTTTATTCCAGTTTTGGTGCACCCCTCAACAGGAGCAAGCACCAAATCTTCCATGGCTTTCATTTTGATTTTGCCGGGTTGGATGGATACGATCCTGGCTTCAATCTCTTTTACTTTTTTGGCATTGCCATCTTTATCTGCAAGGATAATGATACCATAACATGTCATCCCCTCTTTAATCCATGCCTCTTCTTTTTTTCCCAAATCACCGGTTATTGCTCTCTTCCCTTCGATGTATTTGTACTCCTTAATTTGCTTGGACTTATTACCGGTACCACAACTTAGTATCGATCCTGTAAATACGATAACAAAAAAAATGAATATCAAATATCTCATTATAAATATTTTAAAATATTTTCTTTTCATAAGTAAGATCCAATACTTTCAACCTGGGCATGGATTGAATTCAGAAAATTCTCCCTTTATTCTATAAATTGACCCAAAAAGGAGGAAAAACCAGCGGAGAAAGCAATATTTCGCTTAATAATTTTCTGCTAACCTTAAAAGACGACCCTAACTCAACAGATCTGATTCCCTAAAGATAGGAATCTGATCTGTTTAATCCTTGTGTTCACGAAAATTTTCCGCAGCCGGTAAGAATAAATATTGGATCCCTGCCAAATAATTGCTATATTTGAATGAATCTAAAAGCCTGAGTTATGCAACATTCTACAACGGAAACCCCATTGACTCCAGCTGATCATAAACTGACTGAAATGATGCAGCAAGCCGACGATTTCTTTAAAATTGAGATTTTGAGACCGGCAAAAACCTATTATGAAAGGGCTTTGGCACTTGATCCCAAAAATACAAAAGCAAAGCACCGAATTACCGAATGCAACAAAATGCTGGCGTTCGAAATGAAGGTAATCTGGAGCCTTTTGGCATTGGCCGCAGTTCTTGCGGGTGCTTACCTATTGCTCCGAAGCTAGTGCGACAAATGAAAATTCACTACCGGAAGGCTCCTGGCAAGTCCTGACAGATTCCCGTAAGGAGGATAAGCAAAATAGTACAAACCGAGTAACAGGCCCCCCGCAAGCGAAGCTGCCCGGCTGAAGATTCCGATAAAGAGTGCAAGGCCGATCAGAATCAAACCGTAGACATTGATAAAGTCGGTCATACGCAACAGCGTGATAAGGAAACGCTCATTCAAAATTGCAAAATGAATCTTCATATCAAAAAAGTCCAGTCTGAATAGTCTTGAGCATTATTCAGATCCGGGAGGATCTGTCGTGAATAGCAAGGTAACAAATAATAATGGATTATCGCTATTTTACAATTATCCAATTAGACAATCGTTATCTTTTTGTAGTTTCACCCTGAAAATAGAACAAAATGAAGGATAGGGCAAAAACAAACGATGAACTTACCAGGGAAGTGAAGGAATTACAGGAAAGGTATAATTCCCTGGCAGCAACTGTTAACATGGAAAGCAAAAACAAAACGGTGAATTTGCTGGTTCATGCGGTAAGGTGCATTAGCGAATGTGTGAGTATTACCGACATGGATAACAAAATAATTTTTGTCAACAAAGCTTTTTTAAAAACCTATCAATACGAAGAGCACGAACTGTTGGGAAAGAACATCAGCATGGTCCGCTCGCCCAACAACAACGCAGAGCTGGTTGAGGTCATCCTTCCGTCAACCCTTGAAGGAGGATGGCAGGGTGAATTACTGAATAGGAGGAAAGATGGCACAGATTTTTATGTATTTGTATCCTCTTCTATAATAAGGGATTACAGCGGAAGACCTTTGGCGCTAATTGGGGTCACTTCTGAAAAAACCGAACAAAAGAAATTGGAGCTGGAACGTCAGGCTATTATTGAGATGACACAGGGTATTTCGGAGACGGACAACCTGAATGAATTATTTCTTTCAATTCACCTATCACTAAAGAAAGTCCTTTATGCCGAAAATTGTTTTGTAGCCATCTACGATGAGCATACCGGACTTTTTAATTTCCCTTACTATATTGATCAGTTGGATCCTAAACCCGATCCGCAGGCCTTGAAAAGGAGTGTTACCTCCTACGTATTCCGAACCGGAAAACCCTTACTCCTTACGCCTGAGGTCTCCCAAATACTCGAGGGACAAAACGAAATAGAATTAATAGGTTCCCCGTCCCCGTCATGGATCGGTGTTCCCCTGAAGACGCCCTCTAAAACAATTGGGGTTTTGGTCCTTCAACACTATGAAAAAGAGAATATCTATTCAACAGAAGACATTCAATTCTTAAATTCAGTTGGTACCAAAATAGCAATATCTGTTGAGCGTAAAAAGGTGGAGGAAGAACTTCGAAATGAAAGGTTACTATTGCGTACAGTGATTGATAATATTCCCGACTCGATTTATAGCAAGGACATGGCCTTGCGTAAAACACTTTCTAACCGGACCGATATGCATCACTGTAAAGTAAAATCAGAAGCAGAAATTTTGGGGAAGACTGATTTCGATCTTCATCCGAAAGAACTTGCAGAAGGATTCTATGCAGACGATCAATTGGTCTTGCGGTCGGGCCAGCCATTACTAAACAAAGAGGAATACGTGGTACTTAAGAATGGACAAAAGCAATGGCAACTTACCTCCAAAATTCCGCTTAAAGATAAGAATGGAAATGTTACTGGTCTCATAGGCATAGGGCGTGATATCACCAATCGCAGACTGGCTGAAGAAGCCCTTCGTGAAAGTGAAAACATCATGCGCTCTATTACGGATTCAGCCTATGATGCCATTATAATGATTGATTCTGAGGGTCTGATTTCCTATTGGAACCCAGCCGCAGAGCGCATATTTGGATACAACAGATCGGAAGCAATGGGTGTGAATTTGCATCACCTCATTGTTCCCTCTAGTTATAACGCGGCTCATTTCAGCGCATTCCCTATCTTTCAACAAATGGGACAAGGGGCTACTGTTGGTAAAACAATGGATCTAGAGGCTCTGAGAAAAGACGGAACCGAAATTATTGTGCAGTTTTCCCTTTCAGCCATCCAAATTAATAACAAATGGCATGCTGTTGGGGTACTTCGGGATATTACCGATCAAAAGAAAATAGAACAGGCGCTCGTCAAAGCTAAGCAAGAAGCCGAGATGGCCAACAAATTCAAGAGCATATTCCTGGCCAATATGTCGCACGAGATTCGAACTCCGCTGAATGCCATCATTGGCTTTTCACAATTAATAAACCGCGACAAGATGTTGTCTGACTCGCAAAAGGAGTACAATGTCTCCATTATCCACGCTGGCGAGCATCTTTTGTCGCTTATCAACGACATCCTTGAATTGTCGAAGATTGAAGCGGGCCGGGTCGTTTTAAATCCAGCAGATATGGATCTTTTTGCGTTATTGGATGATATTCAAATGATATTTACTGAGCGCACTCAATCCAAAAACCTGCAATTTCTATTTGATAAAGATGACGATCTGCCGCAATATATCTTTGTAGATGAAGCTAAGTTACGTCAGATTTTTGTCAACCTTATCGGAAATGCGCTTAAATTCACAGAGGAAGGAGGCATCGCCGTTCGTGCACGCGTCGACTCTATTGGGGTCATTAAAAAAATGCTGGTAGTCGAAGTTCAGGATTCCGGACCAGGTATCCCCATGGAGGAGATGGACAAACTCTTTAAACACTTTGAGCAAACGAGTTCAGGCATCAATAAAGGAAGCGGCACTGGGCTTGGGCTTGCTTTAAGCCGCGAACTGGCCCTATTGATGGGCGGGGATATTACCGTAAACAGTGAAGTTGGAAGGGGATCAATTTTTACTTTCCAAGTTGAGATAAAGGATGGAAACGCGGATGCAATTGAAAAAAGTGAACGGAAAGGAGTAATCGGTATCGAAAGCAGCAATACAACTTATCGGATTTTGGTCGTTGACGACAGAAACGATAACCTGAAAGTTGCTTCGAATCTGCTCAAATTGGTTGGATTTGAAACTGAGGAAGCTGTTAATGGTGAAGAAGCCATTGAAAAATTTGAATCGTGGAGTCCTCATCTAATTTTGATGGACATGCGCATGCCTGTTATGGATGGCTACGAGGCTACCCGGCGGATCAAAGCTACGGAAAAAGGTCAGAAAACCCCAATAGTTGCACTGACAGCCAGTACTTTTGAAGACGAGTTGAAGAAAATACAGGAGTTGGGTATGCAGGGTTATATCCGCAAACCCTTTAGGGAAAACGATCTGTTTAACACAATTGGGAAGATATTAGGGATTAACTACATTTATGAAAATGTAATTGAAACTGAAAGAACCAACTATAGCCATGACACTGAGGCCATTGCTTTGGCTATTAAAAAAATTCCAAATAGTATGTTGTTGAAAATGCAGAATGCCCTTGATGTAGCCGATTTGGATCTTTTGGTCCAACTAATCAATACCATGGAAGCTGACAATTCGGAACTTTCAAAGCTCCTCCTGAATCTGGCCACAGATTACGATTACGATCAGTTGCAGGGGATTTTACATATAAAGGAGAAAATGGGATGATCGAAGAAAATCTGTTGACCGAAGATATTGGCAACATTCTTATTGTAGATGATGTGGCCGCCAACCTGAAAATTTTAGGATTTATCCTTAAAAAAGAGGGCTATAAAGTTCGGCCTGTCCCCAACGGAACTTTGGCCTTACAGGCTGCTGAAAAGGAGAAACCGGATCTGATTCTGCTGGATGTCATGATGCCTGATATGGATGGATTTGAAGTTTGCAAACGGTTAAAAGAAGACCAAAAACTAGCTGACATTCCGGTCATTTTTATTAGCGCTTTGAACGACACCAACGATATTGTCAATGCACTAAAGGCTGGTGGGGTCGATTTTATTACCAAACCTTTTAAAGCGGAAGAGGTCATCGCGAGGGTAAAAACGCATCTTAAGCTTTACCAGCAAAGCATGACTCTTCAGGAACAAAGCAAAAAGCTTCAGGAACTGGTAGCTACCAAAGACAAATTTTTCTCCATTATTGCGCACGACCTTCGCGGTCCACTGGGAGGTTTCATGTCATTGACCGAACTGTTGGCTGATGACTCCTTCGAAATTACACCTGCCGAACAAAAGGAGATGAACCGCGACTTGTACAATTCATCAAGAAATCTCTTTAATCTGCTCGAGAATTTACTTGTTTGGGCCCGAATGCAACAAGGGCAAATTGTATTTGATCCGGTACAAATAAATTTGCAGGAATTGGTCTCTGATTCTATCAAGACATTGGAAGATGCTATTCAAAAAAAAGCGATCCAGATTACTATGCAATTATCTGAAAATCAGCATGTGTGTGCCGATTCCAATATGCTCCAATCGATTGTCCGTAACCTTATTTCAAATGCGATTAAGTTTACTCCAAAAGGTGGCAATGTGACTGTCTCTTCTAATTCCACGGAAAATAATACCTCCGTCATTGTTGTAAAAGATACGGGTATTGGCATGAACAGTACCATGACTGCAAATCTTTTCCGGCTGAACGTAAACAACAGTCGTCCGGGCACTGATGGTGAACAAAGTACCGGATTGGGTCTGCTTCTTTGCAAGGAATTTGTAGACAGGCACAGTGGGGAAATATGGGTTGAAAGTGTTGAAGGTGAAGGTACTTCATTCTACTTTACCATTCCGGCCAAAACAGTCTCAAATGAAATCGCTCTTGCAGATCATGAGAAAGATAAGATAGAGAATCTAAAGATATTGATCGCTGAAGACAATGAGAATTCTGAAATGTTGATGAGAATTGTCGCCAATACTTTTAGTAACCGTACTTTGGTGGCCTCAACAGGTGCGGAGGCGGTAGAAATTTGCCGGACAAATCCCGACATCGATCTTATTCTAATGGACATTAAAATGCCCGAACTAGATGGCTACGATGCAACCCGCCAAATTCGTCAGTTTAACCAAAAAGTGGTGATTATCGCGCAAACAGCCTTCGGAACGGAAGGCGACAGGAAAAGGGCCATTGAATCAGGTTGCAACGACTACATCTCAAAACCTGTAGATATTACCGTGTTGGTTGAGTTGATTCAAAAGTATTTCAAAAAATAGTTGTATTGCACAAATTATCCATGCAGAAAATAGATTGGGGAATCATCGGTTGCGGTAATGTGACCGAGTTTAAGAGCGGTCCGGCTTTAAGCAAAACAGATCATTCCAGGCTGGTAGCCGTAATGCGCAGGGACGGTCCTCAGAGGGATTGAAAACTTTTGGTTTCAGAATCCCGAAAATATATCCCGTTTCCTCTTTCAACAAGTCGTTCAGGAATTACGCAGCGAAGGGAAATGCGTTAGTACCGGATATTCCACTGCACGCACCAGTTGGGTTCTGGAAGAGATTGTCAAGACTTATTATAATACAAGTGACTAAAGTGACTAAAGTGAACTAAAGTGCCTAAAGTTGGGACTCCTAATATTCGCACTAATCTAGCCCACCCGAAGTACTTTAGTTCACTTTAGTCACTTTAGTCACTTTAGTTCACTTTCCTATGTTAAAAGATCTTATACTCAAAAACCGCAGTTACAGACGGTTCTTTCAATCCGAAAGAATAACGGACACCATGTTACGCGAATGGGTCGACTTGGCACGCAATTCAGCCTCCGCACGCAATGCACAGTGTATAAAATATATACTAAGTACATCGGAAGCCTCCAATGCACAAATCTTTGATCAGTTGGCCTGGGCAGGTTATCTGAAGGATTGGCCCGGACCGGAGGAGGGCGAACGACCAACGGCTTATATAATCCTGATGCTCGACACCAAAATTTCGGACAATTTAATGTGCGATGACGGAATCGCATCCCAAAGCATCTTACTTGGCGCCGTGGAGGCCGGTTTTGGAGGGTGCATCATCAGGTCAATCAACAAAAAGAAGCTTGGTGGACTATTGAACATTACCGATCAATATGAAATCATCCAGGTACTTGCGCTTGGTAAGCCGAAAGAGGTTGTTGTACTGGATGAAATAAAAGATGGCGAAATTAAATACTGGCGCGACGAAAACCGGGTCCACCATGTACCAAAACGAACGCTGGATGAGATTATTCTGAAAGTCCTTAAATAAAATCATTTTATCGAAACACGCTTGCCGCTCTTTGCAGATGCACGGGCTGCATCTAAAATTTTTACTACTAGCAAGTTGTTTTCGAGTGAGTAGGTACCATATTCAGGCTCAGTGATTTTGCCCCGGATGACATCTGCAAAATAGCAGAATGGATCCTCGTAGACAGCTACATCCGACCCACTAACAGTTAATGACTTTTCTTCTGCCATATCTTTGCCCCTGATGCGCATCTCCTTTCCGTTCACTGCCACAATATAGCCCTTGTCACCATAAATTTCCATATCTTTCCTGCTAAACGGCCAGTTCCAGGAAGCCTGGATGATGCACTGCGATCCAGGGTACGAGACAACGATGGTTGCTTCATCATCCACCTTTGGGTAAACATCCGGTTTGAAACGGCGGATGACAGCGGTAACGGAAACCGGCTTTTCTCCCATTGTCAGGGCAGTCATCAGGTTGGCGCCATAACAACCGAAATCGACGATGGCCCCCCCACCGTTTAAGATGGGGTCGGTAAGCCACTCCAGGAAAACAGGATCACACCCAATCTCCTTCGGGCCCTGGTGCCCGTCGTGTATCACCACTTTTCTAAGTGTGCCGACAAATTTCCCCTCATTGACCATTTTGAAGGATTGGGCTGAAGAGGGATACCACGAAGTCTCATAATCGGTTAGCAGATGGATCTTGTACTTCCGTGCCAGCCCGGCCATCCGTTCGGCATGCTTCATGTTCACTGCCAACGGTTTTTCCACCATCACGTGAATCCCCCTGGGCGCACATGCCTCCACAACCGCAAGATGATCAAAATTGGAGCCAAATGCCACCACCGCATCGGGTTTTACCTTGTCGAGCATCTCCCCCAGATTTTTGTACGACAGACTTTCAGGAAAATTGTACCGCTGTGCCAATTTATGAACCAATTCCTGATTCGGTTCATAAACCCCTACCAGTTCAAAATCCCCTTTGTCGGCCCTACCCAGAATGAGGGGAATATGGCCATGGGTCATTCCGGCTACTGCCAGACGGATGGGCTTACGTGGGCTCTTTGCCAAGGTTTGAAATCCGATCAGGAGAAGGATCAAACTGAACAATAACGCAATTCTAAATTGTTTTTTCATTGTCAATTGGTTGTGATGGAAAGATATTCAAAATTAATAACTTTCAGGAAGGTGGAATTCAATTGAGAGAGCAATCAAGCCGGACAATTCTAAATGAAGATTTGTAGGGGAAAATTCGTTTTTGATCATGGAATTGGGTAAATTTATTGATGACCTTATTTAACCACAAATACAGAATTGAACCGGCATGTTTAAGAGGATGGAACTTAGCTTCAATAGGGTCATATTGTCTAACAATCTGTAAAGCACGCAAGGCACCAAGAATAACGACCCTATTGAATAAAAATCTTTAAGGTCGCAATTTGCGACCTTAAAGAAAATGTTGATTTAATACATCTTAAACTTTATGGGAAAGGAGACTCAGACCAATACATTAGCAATCCCTGATGAAGTTTTATTGAATAAAATATACTTCATTAGAGGCCAAAAAGTAATGTTAGACAGTGATTTAGCTGAACTTTACGAGGTGGCAACCAGGCGGCTTAAAGAGCAAGTGAGACGCAACTATGAGCGATTCCCTGAAGATTTCATGTTTGAATTGACTACAGAAGAATATCAGAAGATCAAAGTCCAACATGGACAATTGGCCCGTGGCGAACACTCGAAATATAAGCCTTTTGCATTTACGGAACACGGCGTTTTAATGCTGTCAAGCGTTTTGACCTCATACAAAGCAATCAATGTAAACATTCAGATTATGCGTATTTACGTACGTATACGTGAAATGATGATGCTTAACAAAGATGTTCTGCTTCGCCTGGATAGTATTGAAAGGAAGTTAAACGGACAGGATAACCAAATAATGGTCGTTTTTAAATACCTCAAACAGTTTGAAATTTTCCGAACAATCCTACATCCTCTTTTTGATTCTTCGAAATCGTATAGACACTTGAAAATTAAATAGCCATGAGCGAAAAAAATGAAAATAAGTCGTCCGGTCGTCGCAACTTTTTCAGGTTATTAACTGCCGGCGGGGCCGGGTTTGTCCTTTCACCAATTGTTGCATCAGCTCCTGTAGAGGCCGCCGAAAACCTGCCGTTGGTAAAACCTGCAACAAATATCCAGGATGCGCTGAAATTCCCGCGGAATTCGAATTCAATGCCCGGACTCTTTCCCGGAGCCGTCACGCAAGTAAACCATGCCGGATGCATCAAAGATAAAATAGTTCAGCAAAATGCAGTGGATCAAATGCTGACGGCTGCAATGCTCAACCTGACCGGGAAGAAATCGGTCAAAAAAGCCTGGCGGAAGTTCGTTTCACCGGATGACATCGTCGGACTTAAAGTCAATCCCGTTGCCGGGAAATTGCTGACCACCAGTCATGAACTTGTAAAAGCCGTTATCGCGCAACTCGAAATTGCCGGGATTCCGCGAAAAAATATTGTGATCTGGGACCGCCGCGAAATGGAGCTGCACGAAACAGGTAACAAAAATCATCAACCTTCCCATCCTCAAAAATGCCGGTGGATCCGTCACGCTCTGCCTGAAGAACCTGGCTTACGGGGCAATTTCAAACACCGGGCGATTGCACGAAAAACTCTGGCATGATTCCGTAGCCGAAGTGTGTGCTTTTCCTCCCCTGCGCGACAAGGTGGTGCTGAACATCGTCGACGGACTGATCGGTTGCTACAATGGTGGTCCCGCAGCCAATCCGCAGTTTATCTGCCAGTACAACCTGCTGCTCGTTGGTACGGATCCCGTAGCCGTCGACAGGGTCGGACTGAACATCGTCACCCAAAAGCGGATCGAAATGAAACTGCAAAAGGAAGAGAGCCCCGTGGCTTCCCAATTTCTGAAACGCGCCGAAGAGCTCGGCCTCGGAATCGGCGACAACAAGCGCATTATCCTGAAAACAATAGATCTTGCCTGATGATGAATTTTCTGAATTTTATTTTGTTGATGACGCTTTCGATAAGTTATCCACATGCGGCATTTTCGCAAGTATTGACAAATGATCAGCTGCCGGGACTAAAAATCAATAATGAGAGCATCTACGATGGCACCTCCCTGTATGGCTATATCGATGGGGGTTCTACGCTCTATTTCGAATATGGCTTCGACCGGCTGGTGGTTCAGGAAGTAAATTTCCAAAATGAAAAGTTTACAGTCGAATATTACCGGATGAAATCCTGCGAGGGTGCTTTTGGCACCTATTCCATCAACACTTTCCGGTGTCAAGCTGCCGATCAGCATGGAATGACAGATTGCGAAAATCCATACCAAATCCAGCTGTTTGCCGGACATCATTACGTCTCAGTTGTCAACACCACCGGAACACCCACTGCCCAGAGCGCTTCAGTTCTCCTTGCCAGGAAGCTGAAGGGGATCCTGCCATCCGAAGAGGGGCTCACTTTGCCTCAACAGTTCGGGACATCCACCAACCATCTTACCGGTAATCTCAAATTCATACAGGGCGAACTTGGTTTGCAAAAAGGAATACCTGACTGGAGCGGCTTTTTTGAAGGTTTGAAGAATTTCAAGTTGTGGACCAGGCAAACCAAATCAGATGGCAAAGATTCCCGTCAGGCAATCGTCACTTTTGACTCCCCGGGTGACTTGGAGACTTTTCTGCACAATACCTCGCTTGTTCCTACCAGTGATGGATGGATATCGAAAGAGAACCAAGCAGAAAAGTGGCTCGTCAAAAAGACCGGAGAAAAAAATATTTTTATAGATGTTAGATACTGAGTGACTACTTAACCAGTGCCGTTCCAAAAGGGAGGACAGTTTTCCCGGCAACATCGTTGATGATGATTGCGGCCATCATATACCAGGCCGAAAAGGCACAAACGAAAAGCTCATATCCGGCCACTTTATTCCATACCGGATCGACAAAATGTCCAAAATCCAAAAGGATAAAGCCTAGCAACAACGTTAACAAGGTAACTGCCATGGCTTTATGTATGCGTAAGGAGGCGACGGACAAGATAGCGGTGTAAAGTGTCCAGGCAACAAGATAGTACCCGACATCCGTTGTGCTCGATTCATAAATCTTATAGAAATTTAATATCCAGATTATTCCCAAACCAATCCAGAAACTGCCGTATGCAACAAAAGCACTATATCCAAAGTTATTTCCCGTTTTCTGTTCCTGAAAACCGGCAATTAGTTGAGCCAATCCGCCAAAGATAAAGCCCATTGCAACAACAGGACCTAGCCCCATAAGCCCAATGTTATGGAACTGAAGTAAAATAGTCGTCAAACCAAAACCTGCAAGGCCGACAACCGCAGGATTTCCCATCTTTTTTTCCATACTGTTTTGTTTTTCGTTCAGACAAATATAAAATTTTGTAATCAGAATAAATTATAATCGTATATATTTGTTTATATATCATAATATGTACATAAACGTCATTATAAGATATTTAATATTTTACCGTTAGGTGTACAAATACCGTTTGATATTCCGCTTTGGCGTCTTCTCAAACTCTTTGTCTACCAGGATAATGGTGCTAAGTTGGGCGTATTTGGGAAGTTCCTTGTTTACCTGTCTGCAATTTTCGGCCATGATCCCTTTCATTTGGTTTTCATCGGGCTTTTCGGCTTCGATCCGTTCAGGATCCGGGTAGACAAAGGCCACCATTCTCCCTTCCCGTTCGGTTATCACACATTCCTGCACATACGGATAATTGCAAAGTTTGGCCTCCATCTCTTCCGGATAGATATTCTGCCCCGATGGGCCAAGCAACATGTTCTTGCACCGTCCGCGGATATAGATAAAATCCTCCTTGTCAATGATCCCGAGGTCTCCTGTGTGCAGCCAACCCTCTGCATCAATGGCATCTTCGGTGGCTTTTTCGTTCTTGTAATAACCCATCATCACATTGGTACCTCTCACGAGAATCTCGCCCACTTCGTTGAACGGATCAGAGGAGTCGATGCGCACCTCCATCCTGTCGACCAGCCTTCCTGCCGAGGTGGATCTGAAACGGTCCCATGGTTCGTAAGAGATCAATGGGCCACACTCTGTCATCCCATAACCTATTGTAAACGGAAATTTTATTTTTCGGAAGAAGGTCTCCACCTCTTTGTTCAGCGGCGCCCCGCCAATCACGATTTCGTGGAAATTACCACCAAAGGTTTCAACCAAAGAAGCGCGTACCTTTTTATACAATAAAAGCTTAATCCCGGGTACTTTGAGCAGAAATTTTATTGCCGGCTTTTCGAGTGCCGGCAGGATGCGCTTCCGGTATATTTTTTCGATCACAAGCGGAACGGAGAGGATCAACCGCGGTTTCACATCCTGGAATGCCTTGATAATCAACTGTGGAGTTGGAGGTTTCGTCAGGAAATTGACGTGGCAGCCCACCGAAACGGGGAAGAGAAATTCGAACAACAATCCGAAAACATGGGCCATCGGAAGGAAGGAGACAATCTTGTCGCCCGATTTTAATGGCATGTGCTCTTGTGCGTAGATGATGTTTGACAGTAAACTCCTTGCCGGAATCATCACTCCCTTACTAAACCCAGAAGTTCCGCTGGTATAAGAAAGCACACTCAGGTCATCTCCTTCAAAATCTGCCAGTTCAAAATTTTCAGGTGAAGATAGACCAGCGTACTCAACGGTAAAGCATTTTGACCAGCGATCTTTACCCCCAGGTGAAGTAAAAGAAAGAGCAGAGAAGTCTGTCAGGCTGACCACTCCACTGATCCCCGTCATTTTTGGGCTGTCGAGTTTGTCAAAGAGGGTATCAGCAGCAAACAGGAACCGGGATTCGGAATGGAGCAAAATATGATGGATATCTTCGGTATTAAAATCCGGAAGGATGGGAACTGTAACGGCTCCGTACCCGGAAACTGCCAGAAAAGAGATACCCCAGTTCGAAGAGTTCCTTCCGAGAATGGCGATCTTATCTCCTTGCCGAATGCCCGCCTCCCGGAAATAGCAATGAATCTGCCTGATCATCTGCGCAGCTTCGCCATAAGTAGTCGTTGATCCCTGAAAATCTGAAAAGGCAGGGCTTCCCCAATTCTCCCTGAAGCTTTGGGCAAAGAGCCCTAATAAATGATCACGTTTCATAAGTACCTGGTATTAGTGTTAAAGATGGTAAAGGTGTTTGTCTAAAATTAAACAAATTCTTGTTCAACGGTGAAAATTGACGTTTGGCAATTTTGTATCTTGGTGGGTTGTTAAATAGATAGGTTTTGACTGCGAAAATCATTCATTCCAGCAACCAAAATAATCCCGGTACCGAGATGAAGAAGAAGCTGATCCTGTTTTTATTGATGCTGAATTGCCTGGGCCTTCAGGCGCAGACGCTGCCAGGCTTCAAGGCTACCGGAACTTTTGGTGAACAGCAGATGCTGATTGAAAACTCGCCTCCCTCAACGCGTATCCTGATCAATGCCCCCCTGAAAGGTTTTGGCCAAAACGCAAGGGTGCTGCTGGTTTTTTATGCCCTTCCAAATGGAAACAACATCGAACAGACTTTTGGCAAAACACTCGAAGTGGGAGACGACTGGCATTACAATATTCAGCACATTGGTGCGCAGACAAGATTTTTAAGAGAGCTCCAGAAAAAACAGACCATCGTAACTGTTTACCTCGAAGCCTGCCAGAAAAGCTGGCCAGCCTGGGTCGCAAAAACCAATGATTCTGTACAAACGGTGAAACGGATGGTAGACAACATCAAAGCAATCTTTGCGCCCTGGCATCCCCAGGTGGTGCTGAATGGACACAGTGGAGGCGGAAGATTTGTTTTCAGTTACCTGGATGCGGTTGAAACCATTCCATCTGATGTGGTCAGAATCGCATTTCTCGACAGCAACTACGGTTACGTTGATTCGCTCCACGGGTCCAAAATCCTTACCTGGTTGAAATCCGGAAGGCACAACTGCCTGTCTGTGCTTGCCTACAACGATAGTATCGTGGTGTACAACGGGAAGCAACTGGTTTCTCCCACCGGTGGTACCTGGTACCGAAGCAAACTGATGAAAAAATTTCTGGCTCAATCATTCACTTTCAAAAAAGAAGAGGATGACTCGATCATCTGGAACAGCGCTTTGAAAAGAAGGGTGGAGATCATCCTGAAAACCAATCCGAACAACAAGATCTACCACACTACCCAGGTCGAACGCAATGGCTTTATCCACAGCATGGTCAGTGGTACCAGATACGGGAAAAGAGGATATTCCTATTTCGGTGAACGGACCTATTCGAAATACATCGGAGATTCACTCCTTTTGCCAATCCGAAGGCTGAACATTCCTCCCAGAAAGCCGGATGACGAAACTGGATCATCATTCATGAAACGGATTGCATCCTTGCCGCCGGAAGAGAGGGAGGAGGAGATATTCCATGCCATATCATCCGGCAACGTGCCTGATTTTCTTAGGAATACGGTAACCCTGACCGGAAAATTTGCCGATTCTGCCGGTACTATCCATCGGGTTGTCTACGAAGCGATGCCCGATTACCTGGCCATCGGCAGCAACCAGGATTATTGCCGGATTCCGATGAATCCCTATACCGCCCAAAATCTCGCCTACCAGTTCGGAGGCTCAATGATTACTGCCAAATTGAGCGATCATATTTATCAGCAGGCAGAGATCAAACTTACACCGTTCAACTATATCCCGGTAGGAAATGCCAATGAGCTGGTTACCAAATTCGAAGAACACAATTCCCAAATTGAGAAACAGTTCAGGGAGTCGGGTGGAAAACCCGGACAACTGGTTGCAGGAATCAAAAAGGACATTGTATTGACCACCCGGAATGCCACTCAGCCCGGAAAAGTTGTCCTTTATGGCTGGCACAAACCCGATGGCAAACCGATTCAACCTGTCTACAGCGGGCATATCTATTGGTACGTAGACTACAGTCATGGGATCAGACTGATCAACAACCAGGTAATGATCGATGGGAAACGCTGTCTGTTCACCGATATTTTAAAAGATCCGTTCCTTTACAAAATCCTCAGTGACGAGACCAAACCCATGGAGACTGTCGGTTATCGCCGGAAGTTGTAAATCTGATTTTTATCCTTTTGGCACGGTAAAGGTGAACCTGCTACCTTCTCCCAGGATACTTTCAACACGAATTACACCACCATTTTTTTCAACAAAATCCTTGCACAAAACCAAACCCAAACCGGATCCTTTTTCTTGGTTTGTTCCGGGTGAGACTATGCCTGAGTTCAAACTAAAGAGATGATCTGCAACTTCCTTTTTTATCCCAACTCCATTATCTTCGACGGCAACCTCAATCTGCCTGCCCGAATCCTTGGCAGAAATGGAGATGGCACCTTGATTGGGTGTGAATTTAATGGCATTGGACAACAGATTTCGGATCACCAGATTAATTGAATCCACATCGGCAAAAGCAGTCAGCGTATCATCCGCTTGAACCTCTATCCTGATTGCTTTTTGACTGGCAGCCGCCGCAAGCAGATCAACATTTTTATTGATTATTTCACTGATTTTAATGTGATTGGGGGATAGAATTATTCCGTTCGACTGGCTCCTGGCCCAATTCAACAAATTCTCCAACAAACTAAAGGTTGTTTTTGACGCTTTCAACAAGCCATCCATTAGGGCATTCCGGTCGGCCTCATCCAAATTGGCCTCATTTGTCAACAACTCAAGAATGGGCTGGAAACTTCCGATGGGTCCCCTCAGATCGTGGGCAATGATCGAAAACAGTTTGTCTTTCGTGGCATTTGCCTCTTTCAATTCTGCCTCACTGGCGATCAAGTCATCATTGATTCTCTTTTTCTCTGTAATATCCTCCTTGATGGCCAAATAATTGGTGATCTTCCCGTTCGTATCTACAATTGGGGCAATCCTTGCCAATTCCCAGTACAATGACCCGTCCTTCTTCCTGTTGTGGAAAATCCCGGACCACTGCTTCCCCGATTTGATTGTCTCCCAAAGTTCCTTGTAGTCAGATGAGGATGTTTCACCTGATTTAAAAACACTCGGATTCTTGCCCTTAAGCTCCTCAAAAGTATAACCGGTAATTTCAACCGTTTTGGGGTTTGCATACTCAATATTTCCTATTGTATCGGTGATGATGATCGTCTCCGGACTTTGCTCTACCGCTAATGAAAGTTTCCGCAACTCATTTTCTGCTATTTTCTTGTCGGTTATATCCGTGATCTGGGTGATAAAAAATGGAGCGTTGCCGCTGCTTTTTATTAAAGTCGACACAATCGACGCCCATACGATTTTGCCTGTTTTATGGAGAAACCTTTTTTCAAAATTTGCGCTGGTCCCTTCACCTGAAAGGATCTTTTTCAATTCAACAACTTCAATATTCAGATCTTCAGGAAAGGTTATTTTCGCGGATTCCTCGTTCAGTATCTCATCAGCAGTATAACCCATGATCTTGGTAAATGCATTATTTATCCATTGAAATCTTCCCTCCAAACCGACCCTGCACATACCTACAGCTGTATACTCATGCGCAAAACGGAGCTGTTCTTCGCTCTCTTTTAGGTTCTTTGTCAATTGGTCTGCTATTTTCCGGGCTTTGTGCTGGATCTTTATCAATGACCTGGTCAAGAAGAACAACAAAACACTAATGATCAAACAAGCGAAAAATACCCTCAATATCTTGTTCTGATAGAATGTAATCAGGATTTCGTCACGTGTAAACTTCAAAATCCATTTTTTGCCACTATATTCAACGGGGAGTGTAACGATGCGGGAGGGCTCTTTTTTGTGGCTGACCTTATCTTTTAACTGACTGTCGTACAACATTGATTTAGTCGAAATACTGTCATCAAAAATTTGAAGATGAATTCGGTTTTCTTCAGTAAAGTCCCAGCGTCCCAAAATACCCTCCATGATATCATTCATTCCGTAAGGGCTATAAACCCATCCTTTTATTGCAGAACGGCGCGCTTCAACAGTGTTGATTTGTGCTCCCTTCCGATAAAATGGAACGAACATCAGCGTACCCGCCTGGATACCCTGATCTTTTCCCCACTTCAAATCCACTTTACCCGACAGGGTTGCAACATTGGAATCACGCGCCATATCCATTGCTTTTCTTATAACCTCCACTGAATACATGTCGTGACCGAATGCATCCGGATCCCTACCAATAAATGGTTCGACATAAATAACCGGAGTATAAAAAGGCCTTTCCCCTGAGGGCTTAACTGAATATTCGGGGAATCCTTCTTTTCTGATATTTTGAATATGTTGCAGAAGTTGATTGCCCGGAACTAATTTTATATAACCAACCAACTGAATACCTGGCAATTCCTTGTTAATATTTGCATGCAGGTTAAACAATTTCCAGTCAAGACGCGTCACTGAATCTGAAGATTCAACAAATGCAGCGGCTGCACGCAGATAAAGCTGGTGGGCTTGCATCCGGGCCGAGATCTTCATCTTTATTTCATCGCAAACATCTTCAAATTCGGTTTTTGCCTGCAAATCAACCTCCCAATAGGTAACGGTGGTGGCCCTGTAAGTTAAAAGCAGCCCAACCAATAAAATTAAAAAGGCCTTCCATTCCTTTCTAATAGTCTTGCCCGGAAAAATATTTTGACGCTTGGTAGAATAGTCCTTCATTCAAAAAATGGGATTCAATCAAGATGAGCTTATGAAAATGGCCCATACGTTTAGGTTAATGCTGACAATATCAGCTAAGTTCAGTCCAGTACCGCATGAAAACATTTATATATATAACTGAATTTAGTACAAAAATGTTTCGGGGAGGCGAATCATTCTTGCAATTAATTACCAACAATTTATTATTTGTCCAAGGCGAAACTGGTTCCCATCCTTATCCAAAATGTTTCTGCAATTTAACCTCTTCAGGAAGAAAACCTGCTGTTTTATAGATGAGCCCGAGGTCGACCGAGATACCTTTCAATTGTCTTTTTTGCCGGGTCTGGAAGAAATATTTTCCGACCCATTCCATAGCACCTCCAAATTTGGAATTGCTGTTGTTGAAACCCTAGTTGTCAGGCTGGTCCCAAAGATGAATGTTGACTGATGATAGGAATCTGTCTGTCAGCGGATAATCCTTTATTCCAATTATCAAGCTGACAAGTTTAGGGAAGTATGACTTTCTAAGTAATTATTGATTAAATTTGTTTACCGCAAAAGGAACAAATCAATTTGATATGAACACCCAGCAAAAACTTGCCGCGTTAGGTCTGATCCTTGTTTGTATTACCGTCAATTGTTTGAATGGACAGGATTTTAAAAAAGACAAATATTTTCTCCAGCGGAAAACAATGGTTGAACAACAAATCAAAGAGAGAGGCATTCATAACCCGAGGGTTTTGGGTGCCTTGATGGACGTTCAACGACATAAATTTGTTCCCGATGAATACAAAAGCTTCTCTTATGATGACAGGCCATTGCCAATTGGACATAATCAGACCATATCGCAACCTTATATTGTGGCTTACATGACAGAAATACTAAATCCAGAACCCACCAAAAAAGTTTTGGAAATTGGCACTGGTTCCGGGTATCAGGCTGCCATTCTTTCGCTGCTTTACAAAGAGGTTTATACCATTGAAATTATTGGCGCTTTGGGGGAGCAGTCAAAAAAAGTATTTGCAGAGGAGGGCTATTCCAACATCAAAGTTAAAATTGGCGATGGCTACCAGGGGTGGAAGGAGTATGCCCCATTTGATGCCATCATCGTGACTTGTGCGCCGACCAACATACCCCAATCGTTGGTTCAGCAACTTTCAGAAGGTGGAAAAATGATCATACCCGTTGGGAAGCCTTTCAACCAGGTTCTCTATTTACTGGAAAAAAGAGGTGGCAAAATACGAAAAACGGCGACTTTGTCCGTACAATTTGTCCCCATGGTGCGGGAATAGTAATTTGATGGGATAATCTCTGTACAGCCGCCCGGCCGGGCGGCTCCTCAACATCGCAGCTGCAATCTTCATGGCTCGCATTGCGGGCGGCTCTTCATTATTCCATCTGCGATCTTTTTAGCGCCCTGGCCGGGAATCCCTTCCAAATTGTTGCCACAATATGAAATGCTTGCAGGGAAAGGCAATCCTCTGCATTTCACGCAGCAATCTTATAGCAGGCAAGACGCCTCATCAAAATTCATGCTACTCCCGTGAAGGGCCGCCCGGCCGGGCGGCTGTACAAGCTTGCAGGGCGATAATGAAGAAGCCGTCCAGCCAGACGGCTCTACAAATTAGCAACTTATTGGAAGAATGCAAAGGGTAATAAATTAATGCCTATCGCCAAAAAAATATCGGAAAATTTTGATTTCCAATTAATTATTACTTAGTTTTGTTAAACAGCGACCGAGCGAAACTGATCTGGGGAAAAGACCTGACTCAAAAACCTAAAATTGAAATGAGAAGCCATAAGTCTATTTTTCAGATTACAGCATATTAACACGGCTTGTATTTATTTGAAAAATAGCAACACCTAAGGTAAGGTTAAACACGTTAGCAAGCATTCAAAAAACGACACAAAATGAGAATAGGTACTCTTTTACTAATCATGTTTTTATTGTTTGGTCTGTACACCACTTCCAAGGCTGATAAGATTATATACAAAGGCGTTACTTATGACCTATATGAGTACCCTCTGCAATTTAATTCAAGATTCAAAGAATGGAAGATTACGCCTATTTTTGGTGAAAACGCAAATGACAAAGTAATCAGGATGTTTGACGCAGCACCCTACAACTGTATTTGGATTGTTCAAGACGATCACTTCTACCTTCAGTCGATAAACGACGAAAATACAACGGCAGACCTTAAAGCTGTATTTCCGGAAAAATATGACAAAGGGTTAGTACTTGCCGATTGGATAGATACAACACTCTATGCTCCATACGGGAAAATGCTTTATTGCGGGGGGGTTTTATTTACTGAATCCACATTTGAATATGAGTTAGCCTTTAGGATTTCTAAAGGGAAAATTATTTCTGTTGCAAAATGTGACAATACAAAAACTAAACCTTTAAAAGATCAATTTCATTTAAAAGACCTCATTCAAAACAATATTAATTGGGGAAATTTGCCGGAAGCTGATTCTATAAAAAGAAAGGTTTTTGTCCAGGCTATATCTGCTGACGGTCTTGGGATGATTGATAGTGTAAGGATTGTAATAGGTGTGAATGAATTATATGACAGGGAGGCAATTCGAATAGTGAAATCAATCCCAGAATGGCCTGTTATTTACAGACATGGGAAAGTATACAATTGGTGGATCTTTCCAATAAGTTTTGACAGGAGTAATAAAAAATAAAAGAAGAACGACCTGCTAATAGCAAATACCTGCAACCAGTGCAATCATGCCAGTCAAAAGTAGATTAACTTTAATAACCCTACCTGCGGGTAGCCGCAGAACGTCGGACCTTATCGTTTTATAGGAGAAGTTAAGTCACTCAATTACCCACAAATTATCCATTATGAAAAAACCATATCTCCCCATTCTCCTTCTCGCCTTCTTCTTCCTCAACAACAATTCATTATCCGGCCAAATTACAACGGAAGGGGACACAAAAACCTGGAAACTAATCTGGCAAGATGAGTTTAATGGGAAAGCACTGAACAAAAAAAAGAATGTCCTTACCTGGGAAGCCAGCGCGATACCCATATAAATCGCTAAAAATGTTAACTTTGGTATAAAATGGAGCAATGAGAAT
The DNA here is from genome assembly GCA_023229575.1 of Prolixibacteraceae bacterium. GTDB lineage: Bacteria > Bacteroidota > Bacteroidia > Bacteroidales > Prolixibacteraceae > CAINVV01. Next base: position 171,009 of record JALNYZ010000003.1, on the reverse strand, counting down.
AACCAACGATAAATATCTCAATCAATACCAGGGTTTAATCGGGTATCAAATCGACAAACTTGTTGAGCTGTTTGATTTTGCGGAAAAAAGTACCGATTTAGGTTACAAAACACAGGCTTCGGCTGTTTATTCGTCCAACATAGAGGGGAACAGTATCGATTTGAACTCCTTCATGAATTTTAAGTTCTCACATGGGAAATTTAAGCCCCAAAAGGAGATTCAGGAAATTGAGAATCTCATACTCGCTTATGAATATGCACAATCCAATCCTTTGACTGAAAAGAACTTCCTGCAATGCCACAAGATTTTTGCCAAAACGCTGGTGATTAAAAGCAAACAGGGGAAATACCGCGATGAGAAAGTGGGTGTGTTTGGTCAATCGGGATTGGTTTACCTTGCCATTGAACCGGAACTTGTAAAAGTGACAATGGGTGATTTTTTTGTCGATTTGGGCGCTTTGCTAAAAATGGAGCTATCCAAACCGGAAGCGTTTTATTTCGCGTCATTGATCCATCTCAAATTCGCCCATATACATCCATTCAGGGATGGAAACGGCCGCGCGGCAAGGTTACTCGAAAAATGGTTTTTGGCAGAAAAGCTTGGCAAGGATTTTTGGAAGTTATCCTCTGAGAAGTATTACAAGGAGCATCAAACGGATTATTACGACAACATCAATTTAGGGGTAAACTATTACGAACTAAATTACGACAAGTGCATTCCATTTTTGTTGATGCTTCCTCATTCATTGGAAAACAAGTAAAACAATACAAATATCCTACTGAAGGCGACAGATTGCACCGGCGTACCTCCTATGACGAATACCGCATAGGGGGCGTTGGATGAGGCGAGGGGTGGGTCAGAAAATATGATTTGTTGTTAATTGTCACCCACCCCTCACCTCATCCAACCGAACAACCAACGACCGTCATTGCGACCGCGAGGCACGAGCGGGAAGCAATCTGTCGCCTTGTCACCTCTCACGATACAGCAATCACCCTCATTGCGATCCGCCGACTGCGAGAAGCAATCTGTCGCCATCGAAGGAACTCCAGTGATGTGAGTTTCACCCAATCTCCTTCTGGTACGCCACCACATCCAGCACCCTGTTGAATTTTTCCCCCACATTCTTAAAATGGGCGCATTTGGTATAGCCGCATTTTTCGAAGAGTCACGATCCCCCTCGTTTGCAACGAGGGGTTAGTGGTCTGTCGTTTGCAACGACAAACACTACTCAGCGATATCCGCCATAATCCAGCTGAGGCTTTAATTATCCGAAAAACGAACCAAAGGAAGGATGCGTTTGAGGTAAGAGTTAAAAACTCATAGCAACAAACCCCTCGTTGCAAACGAGGGGGATCAGCATTTCACCAAAAACAAATGTTTGTCTTTTTTCGTGACCTTTGTGTTTCCCTTAGGGTCCTTCGTGGTGAAAGTCTAACTATTTGTAACTTCGCCCACGAATTTAATCGACAACGAATTGAGAAAATTTATCTTTAATACAACGGTTCTCCTGCTAACCGTGATTGTAATGGTGGGTTGCAAAACTATTGAACCGCAGATGCCTGCCGAAAAATACAACTATGTTCCGGTAAAGCCCCAGACCTCAGCGATAAGTCTGTTCGCCGATCTGGAGGTAGCCCGCCTGGAGTCGCTGGTCAATAGCAATACCGACAGTGTCTTGTACGACGACAACAGCCTCACGGATAACGGAGGGGACAACCTGATGCTCAAGGCCTGGAAAAACGGGCTGATCAAAATCTCCCTGCAAGACGATCTCCTCTCCTGGGAAATTCCCTTGCGCGTCTCCATCAAAAAATCGGTTTTCATGGTAGCCTTCAATCGTCCTATCGGGGATATTGTTGAAGCAACCGGAGAGATCAACCTGAAATTCAAAACCAAACTATTGGTCAACAGCGACTGGAGCATTAAAACCATCACCTCATCCGACGATTATGAGTGGACTAAGAAACCGACGCTGAAGATCGGCGGAATAACCATCCCGGTTACGCCGATAGTCTCCATCTTGCTAAAGGTCAATCTCGACAGCTATTCCAAAAAGATTGATGAGACAATAGTTGGTAGCCTGAATTTCAAACAGTATGCCGAAAATGGATGGCAAATGATGTTTGAGCCGATGAAAATACCCGGAAATTACAATGCATGGTTATCCATGACACCCGCCTCCATCTCCCTTCTGCCCATCAAAGGAAGCAACGGACACATCCGCTTTGGGGCTAAGGTAAAGGCCGACATCGAATGCATGCTCGACAAACTACCACCTGTCGGTAAGGTAACTCCGCTTCCCAATCTTCACGCTTTTGAGAGTCCCAGCGATACCTTTCGTATCAACCTGTTGACCGATATTCCCTACCCTTCCATTGAACGGATTACCCTTGAAGAGCTCCGCGATTCGGTCTATACATTTGGAGATAAGCGACTTAAATTCGAGTCATTGCGGGTCTATGGTTCGAATGGACTTCTTACTGTCGAAACCAAAGTAAAGGGAAGCATCAAAGGCACGATCTACCTGACAGGTACTCCCTATTTTCATCCGGCCGATACCACTTTGAGGATAAAAAACCTCAAATTTGACCTGAAAACAAGGAATGTGTGGATGAAATCGGCCAAATGGCTATTCAACGGAAAAATGGAACGGACCTTGACGGAGGCCATTGCCATTCCATTCAAAAGCAACGTCAGGGAGATTGAAAACAACCTCCAGGGTTACCTAAACCACCGGAAACTTGGGTATGGCTTTGAACTCAATAGTCTTTTAACAGGAATCAGCGTTTCAGATCTGATACTCACTCCTGAATCTGTCAAGGCAAATCTGCTCTTTTCCGGAAAACTTTCCCTAGCCATTGACGAGGCGGTTCTAAAATCCCCAACGGATCACCCTATTCCTTGATGATCCTCATTTGGTAGAATGAGCGGTAGACAAAAACAAGCGCAATCATCAGGAAGACTACGCCAACATAGGGGGATATCGACCTGAAACTCTTGTTGATAGCTATTTCCATCGCGAGAAGTCCGAAAAGGGTTGTAAATTTGATGATCGGATTCAAAGCTACAGATGAAGTATCCTTAAACGGGTCGCCAACGGTATCGCCAACCACTGTCGCGTCATGCAAAGGTGTACCCTTCTCATTCAGGTCAACTTCGCAGACCTTCTTGGTATTGTCCCAGCATCCACCTGCATTGGCCATAAAAATCGCCTGAAATAGTCCGAAGACGGCCAGTGAGATGAGGTAGCTGACGAAAAAGGAGACCGACATATTCCCGTCGGTACTTCCTGGCTGGGCCCAACCAGATGGAGCGGAAAAGAAAGCAAAGGCCAAAGCGAATGAGAAGATGGCAATAAATATGTTGATCATACCTGCATGTGCGTAGTTGGTGCAGATCCGTACTACCTCCTTGGAAGTCGCTACAGAGGCCTTGGCATCAGCATCAAAATTCAGATTAATGTTGTCCTTGATATACTGGACTGCCCTGTAAGCACCGGCCGTAACGGCTTGTATGGAGGCGCCTGTGAACCAGAAAACGACACTTCCCCCAGCCAGAAAGCCCATAATTGTATAGGGATTAAGGATACTTAGCAGGAGTTCAGGCTGCACACCCAGGTTTTTCTGAATAATCAGAATAAGGGAGAAGATCATGGTGGAGGCTCCTACCACAGCGGTCCCGATCAGCACAGGCTTTGCAGTGGCTTTGAACGTATTTCCAGCGCCGTCGTTGGCTTCCAGGTAATGCTTCGCCTTCTCGAAATCAGGTTTGAAACCATAGTCCTTCTCGATTTCACGTTCAATATTCGGGATTTTTTCGATCAGCGAAAGCTCATAAATGGATTGCGCATTATCGGTAACCGGACCATAACTATCCACAGCAATGGTGACTGGTCCCATCCCCAAAAAACCGAATGCGACCAGTCCAAAAGCAAATATCGAAGGGTAAACCATCAGGTTGTTTGGAATGTAGCCACTGGCGATATAGGAAATGAACATCAATAGGACAAAGACGAGTCCCAGCCAGAAAGCGCTGAAATTTCCCGCAACGAGACCGGAAAGGATGTTAAGCGATGCCCCGCCTTCGCGGGAAGCGGCAACTGTCTCAGCCACATGGGTCGATTTTGGACTGGTAAATATTTTGGTGATTTCTGGAATTAGCGCTGCGCCAAAAGTTCCGCAACTGATGATTGCTGAAAGGGTTACCCACAGATAACCAGGCAGATGCCCAATCAGATAGTAACTTGTGATAAATGTTACCACGATCGAAATAAGTGAAGTAAGCCAAACCAGCATGGTAAGGGGCTCCTCGAAATCTATGTCCTCTTTGTTCTCATGAAAGAGTTTGGTAAACTGCTTGTTCAGGTGAAATGCCCCGATGGATGTAATAACCATCAAAATCCGCATGGAAAAAATCCAGGTCAGAAAGGTGCTTTGGAACATGATCTTCTCACTCTCCGGCAAACTTTGCCCGATGGCAAGCACAATAAAGCTGATCAACGCAACTCCGGTTACACCGTAGGTTTCAAAACCATCTGCGGTCGGTCCCACACTGTCGCCGGCATTGTCCCCGGCGCAATCCGCGATAACCCCCGGATTTCTGGGATCGTCTTCCCTGATCTTGAAATAGATTTTCATCAAATCACTGCCTATATCGGCAATTTTGGTGAAAATTCCTCCCGCGATACGAAGCGCGCTTGCCCCCAACGATTCGCCTATGGCAAACCCGATAAATGCGGCTCCAGCCATCTCCCTGGGGACAAACAGCAAGATAATCAGCATCATAATAAGCTCAACGCAAATTAACATGACGCCAATGCTCATCCCGGCATCCAACGGAATATTCAGCAATTTTACCGGCTTTCTCTGTAGGGAGGCAAATGCCATCCGGCTATTGGCATAGGTATTCATCCTGATCCCAAACCATGCAACACTGTACGATCCCAGGATTCCAACCATGGTCCAAAAAAGAATGAGCGCCACTTGCGATAACAAATAATTCTGAAGGAATCCAAAGTAAAAACCAATGATACTGCCAATTACAACGAACAAAACGACGATAAATTTCCCCTGTTGTACCAGGTAAGTCTTGCATGTTTCGAATATAACCTCCGATACCTCAAGCATGGAGGGATGCGCGGCCATCCGTTTTATTTTGAAAAATATATAAAGGCCAAAGACGATTCCGAGAAAGCAGACCACAAATCCCATCAACAAAAGGTTGTTTTGCTGGGGAGACAATTGTGGAATGACAAGATCAGCCTCACTGGCCTTTGAAATGAGAGACGAAAACAATCCGAGGAGAATGAAAACAATTTTTTTCATGGGCATATCATTGATTTTAGGTAGTACCAATAGCTTGGTTAACGCACGCAAATATATAAAACCAAATATTTAAATAACTACACTTTTGCTATAAATATTAAATTAATGTTAATATTTTTATTATTCGACGAAGAAATATGGACAATTCCATTTTTTTTAGCATTGAAAGAGCCTGCATTCAAACCAAACACTGTAGCATTTGTCTCATGGATGATTTCTATATCCAATTCTTGATATTTATTCATATTTAATCCTAATTAAAATAGCAAATATCAACAGAAAATGATATTATTGCCCCCTCAAAAATTTATTGTGTATTTTGAAGATTGAATGTCTTAACAATATTCTGCAAGGGCTTAATATTCAATAATTAACCAAATAGTAAATAGTAAATTATTTAATGGTAAATACTTAAAATATGCCACTCTATAACACAACCGATCGAAAAATATTGATAGAAAACCTGATGTCTGAAAAGTTTGTCAGGAAGACGGTCTCCTTTTACCGCTATTTTATCCTTGATGACCCGCAGGGATTCAGGGATCAAATCTATCGCGAATGGGCTGAAATGAACTGCTTTGGAAGGATATATGTTTCCAGGGAAGGGATCAATGCCCAAATGAGTATCCCTGAAGGAAAGATGGAGGATTTTTTAGGATCTTTAAACCATCATACGATTTTCGACCAGATTCCAATCAAATATGCCATCGAGGACAATGGCAAATCTTTTTACAAACTTTCGATCAAAGTGAAGGCGAAGCTTGTTGCGGATGGACTGGACGATCAGGCATTTGATGTGACCAATGTAGGACGGCATCTGGATGCAAAAGAGTTTCATGACCTGGTCGGGACAGGGGAACACATTGTGGTAGATATGAGAAATCATTATGAATCGGAAATTGGCCGTTTCAAGGGAGCGATCTGTCCTGGGGCGGATACCTTTCGCGAGGAACTGACAATGGTTACCGACCTTTTGAAAGACAAAAAGGATTCAAAATTATTGCTCTATTGCACCGGAGGAATTCGATGCGAAAAAGCGAGTGCCTATCTTAAACACCATGGTTTTAAAGATGTTAATCAGCTTCACGGAGGGATCCTGGAATATGCCCGAAATATTAGGCAGCTAAATCTGGAGTCGCATTTCACGGGAAAGAATTTTGTATTCGATGAACGAATGGGTGAATCTGTGGATGGGCAGGTCATTGCGCGCTGCCATCAATGCGGAAAGCCTTGTGATGTACATTCGAATTGTGCAAATGAGCTGTGCCATTTACTGTTTTTACAATGCGTGGAGTGTGCCAGACATTTTGAAAAATGTTGTTCAGCCGGGTGTCGTGACCAGAAAAACAGCTCTGAAGCAGAAAAACTGTTGCTTAGAAAACAGCATGCCTACAAATTTGGAAACAAAAGTGCCTATCGCAAAAGTTTCCGCCTTGCCAACATTTCCAATTCTTTAACTTAAATTTCCAGGGTCATTCTTTCTGTCGCTACCATGTAATAGCGGGCAAAATTTTCATCACCCATGTATCCCATTAACTCTTTTTGAAAGAGCTTTGCCTCATCAGAGAGCGCAACGATCTTTTTGTTGTTTTCCAGGTTGAGTGGCTCCTTCTTCTGAACTTTGATCACCTCGATAAAATTATCCATCCACCTTTCATAGTTGGACATGAAGAGCTGTTGATCAGCGCTGATGGTCAATTCATTGGTAGAGGCGGCTTTGGCTCCCTGCATCACAACAGTTCCTGTGAGGGTAACTCCCAGTGTCAGTCCCAGTTTGGTTAAAAACCTGCGTCGGTTTTCATCGTATCCGTTCATAAAAACAATTGTTAAAAAATTGATTTTCCCTGGTTATCCGGAGAAATATCCGAAGACCCTTATTCCTTTCATGGCAAAATTAAGCGACCGGTTGTTCACCATGGACCCCCTTTGTCTCAAGTCAGGATGGTTAGTATTACGTTTCAGTTGGAGTAGGGTTTCAATGACTGAAAGTAGTTTCAAGCAAATAAAGTGCTCTGATTTCTCAAAGTCTATTGAAGATTTAGCTATTTTGCAATATGAATTTTCTTGCTCATTTCTATCTTTCCGGTGATTCTGACAAAATTATGCTTGGTAACTTCATCGGGGATTTTGTGAAAGGCAACAAATACCGGAACTATCCCGAAAAGGTGGCCTATGGTATATGCCTTCACAGGAGCATCGATTCATTTACGGATAGCCATGCCGATGTGAAAGCCTGCATGCAGTTGCTGAAACCCGGCTATGGCAGGTTCTCCGGGGTTATCGTGGATATTTTTTTTGATCATTTTCTGGCATCCAACTGGGGCGACTACTCTACAGTCACGTTACGTCAGTTTGCCCGCCATGCCCATTCCATCTTCATATCCAATTTTCTGATGCTACCCTTGCGTGTGAAGCAATTTTTACCTTTTCTGATTCAGCACAAACGGCTCGAATCCTATGCACAGAAAGAAAATCTGTTCCATGTTTTAGAGATCATGTCCAAAAGGACTTCGCTACCCTCCAACAGCGAATATGCCATGGCCATGCTCCATCAGGAATATGAGCTATTTGAGATGCATTTCAGCCGTTTTTTTGTGGAATTGACAGACTGGGTGGAAAGTAAATTTTCTGTGTCTATTTCAAAACCAGAAAAACTAATCATCAGGTAATTCCTTTACCGGAGATAGCCCATTCACCCAACAATTTTTGTTTTAACTTTGAATACAAACTGATTATAACCAAAAAACAATGCAAAGACGTAATTTTTTCAACAAATTGGGTACCGGATCAGGTTCGTCTTAAAAACGATTACCATTTTGGGTTCTCGATGTTCTTTGCCAACCGCGCCGACTATGAGACCTACAACAACCATCCCGATCATGTGGCCTTCGTTGAGAACCGATGGAAAAAAGAGGTGACAAGATTCCTTGAGATTGATTTTATGGCACACTTTTAAGCTATAGAGCAATAACTATTTCATCAATCAAACGTGTTTTAATGCATTGAATGAAAGATTAATGTGCCATTTCCATTTTTAATCTTCAAAAATGAAAAGCTCCTCTATGGCAACTGAAAAGACCCTGGCCAGATCATAGGCCAGTTTAAGGGAAGGATTGTATTTATTCTTTTCCAAAAAGACGATCGTTTCTCTCCGTACATTCACTTTACGGGCAAGATCGTCCTGGGTAAGGTTATATCTGGCCCTGAACTCTTTAATTTTATTATTCATTCCTAACCCCCAAAAAATTAAAGAAAAGCCATGCAAGCGCAAAAATTACCGCCATTCCAAATATCCCTGCTCCAATCAGTGTGTGATTTTCCCAAGTTATTCTATCGCTGAAATACATGAGGGCCAACCACAAGTAAATTGATAGGAAATAGGAAACGGAGGAGGTCCTGAGCATAATTTTCTTAGATAACTCATCTTCTGCTGGTTCTCCTCTTTTAACGCTCATCAGTCGTTTATAACCGATGTATACAGCCAGGCCGACAATCAAAAGCAAAATCAGGAAAGGCAATAAATCTGCGATACTGTTCACCGCCTTTGAGTTAAAATACCAGACACCGCTCGTAATCAATACAAGTGCTGATACAATGAAAATAATGATTGTTCTTTTCATGGTAGAATTATTAATGTTATATAAATCTAACACAAAGTTAGAAATAAATAACATTAAGTTCCAAATATTTTGAAAGAAATTTCACTCTACGACAATTTTATTGATGCAATCCTTATCCGTAGCTGTAAAAAGGCGCCTCCTTGCCCTGATTTCGTCTCACCTTAGGCAAAATTCCCGGCGTAGGAATGTGTGCCAAGTTTCATGCTCACTGCTCCATTACCAGGTAGGAATAAGGAGCTAAAGTAAGTTGTGACTTTAAGGTGACAGAAATTCCGGAAAACGCGTCTTTCCATACTGCCCCTGCTATGGCAGCAGGCAACGGATAATTGACAGTAGCGTTTCGTAAGTTGACAATCACAAGTACGTTCTCGGCTCCTGCAGTCTTGGTAAAAGCGCATATATCTGAATTGCTGTATGAAGCCAGCGTCCCTCTTCGAACCGCACTGTTATGGTTTCTGAATGCGATGATCTTTTTGTACTCCTCTACCATGATTTGATTTTGATTCCAGGTGATTGTTTGACCCAATTTCATCATGGAGAGCGGATAGCTGGTACCCACTTCCTGTCCGTTGTATATCATTGGCACTCCCTTCATATACGCAGCCACCAAAAAAGTTGCCATTGAACCGGAACTTCCTCCAAACAGCCCAATAGGTGGTCCATCCGAGCTGTTGACATCATGGTTGGTAATGTATCTTACCACCATATTCCCCTCCCCTGCTCCGGTATATTCCGAAGCATTCAGGTAGTCAATTTTCGTGACAGGCTGATTAGTACTGAAAATAGTTTTCATCTGATCGTAAAAAGGGAATCCAAAGGTGTAATTGAAACCGGATGCAAAATGATTGCTCCGGGTTCCTTCAGCCATCAACAGGAGTTTATGGGTTGTGATATTTCTCAGCGTATCAATTGCCTGTTTCCAAAAATCCGCCGGGGGTCCATCGGCATAATCGCACCTGAATCCGTCGCAATTGGCCGTAAAAACCCAATATTTCATCAGCCCAATCATCTCACTGCGCATGGCAGCGCTGGTAAAATTTAGCTGTGCTACATCAAGCCATCCCAGTACAGGACTTTTAATATTTCCAGCGGCATCCTGCTGGTACCAATCTTTGTGATTTCTGATCCAACCATTGTCCCAGGAGGTATGATTTGCCACCCAATCCATGATCACGGCCATTCCCCGGCTATGCGCGCCATCAATCAGCTTCCTCAAATCAGTCAGGGTCCCAAATTCACTATTAACTGCCATATAATCTTTTACACAATAGAGTGAATTGATCGCCTTCAATACACCAACAGGATAAGTCGGCATCAAATAAATAACATTTACACCAAGGGCCTTGATCGAGTCAAGACGGTCGATCACTCCCTGGAAATTACGGGTGGAGCTGAAAGCACGCATATTAACCTGGTAAATTACAGCATCACGCGGGTCGGGAACACCTGCAAATGGAGTACCATACTGTGCCGGCGCTATTCTGACCGGATTATCTGCCTTGCTACAGGAAACACTTAGCAGGAAAAAAATGAAAACTAAGAAATAATTTCTCATGAGAGTAAACTGATAATATTACTTTGATAATAGTAGTGATTCTTTTGATAAGTATCATTGCAAATTGGCTGAATGGTGCTATTTTTAAACTTAATCCCTGACAGGAGATACTACAACTATAATCACACATGATGAATTCAAAATTTCTACTAACTGCTTTGCTGCTAATTCTATTGGCATTTCCCGCCTCAGCGAAAGAGGTGTTTTACAATGTACTTGATTTCGGGGCAAGAGGGGATGGCAAAACCAACAATACAAAAGCGATCAATGCGGCAATTGCGGCAGCCGCGAAAAATGGAGGCGGAACAGTTTACTTTCCTGCCGGGAATTTTCTCTCCTTCACCATTCGGATGAAAAGCAAAATCACCCTTCATCTCGATCAGGGAGCCGTTTTGATAGGCGATCAGGAGGTGAACGGCGTAGGATATGACCTGCCTGAGGAAGATGCCTGGTACAAAAAATTTCAGGACTTCGGTCACAGCTACTGGAGAAACAGCCTGATATACGGCGACAGTCTGCGAGATATATCCATTACAGGACAGGGAATGATCTGGGGGAAAGGGTTGTACACCTTCGACAAACCCAATATCAAAGGCTCCGGAAACAAGGCGATCGGCTTTATAAATTGCTTTAATGTAACAATCAAGGACATCTCCATACTTCATGGTGGTCATTTTTGCATCCTGGCAACAGGGGTAGACAACCTGACCATCGACAATGTTCGCGCCGATGCCGATCGCGATGCGTTTGATATCGACTGCTGCAAAAATGTGCGCGTTTCCAATTGCAACATCAACTCCCCCACCGACGACGGATTGTGCCTTAAATCCTCGTTCGGTCTGGGCTATGCAAAGGCTACCGAGAATGTAACCATCACCAATTGCCACGTCTATGGCTACGACCATGGTACCCTGATGGATGGAATTTTCAAAACCGATTTTAAAGACGAAGCCCCGAATGCGAACCACAGCATTACAGGACGTTTGAAACTGGGAACCGAGTCGAACGGTGGGTTCAAAAACATCGCCGTTTCCAATTGCGTCTTCGAACACTCGCGCGGCATTTGCATCGAAACAGCCGACGGCGGTCTGATTGAAGATGTGGTGATCGACAACATTACCATGAGGGATGTAACCGATACCCCCTTCTTTATCAGGTTAAATGCCCGCATGCGCGGCCCCGAGGGAACCCCGGTAGGCGTTTGCAGGCGCATTACCCTTAGCAATATCAATGTTTATGATGTCGGTGGCCGTCCCAAATTCCCCGAAGTGGGCGCCTGCATGGTGATGGGAATTCCCGGTCATTACATCGAAGATCTGACCCTGAGCAATATCCGCATCTATTTTCGGGCGGGAGCATCGAAAGAGGCGATTGACAAGGAGGTCCCACAAAATATCGATGTCTACCCCGACCCGTACCGCTGGCATTCACTTCCGGCCTATGGCATGTATTTCAGGTATGTGAAAAACCTTAGGGTGAGTGATGTGGTTTTGCGTTACCTGAACAGGGACGAGCGGCCGGCCTTCGTGCTGGACGATGTTCACGATGCCAATTTTTACAACGTGGATGCCCAAAAAGGGGATGGCGCATCTCAGTTTATCCTGAAAAATGTGACCAACTTCTCCACACACCAGGTGAACGGAGTGGCAGATACGAAAGTTGAAAAGGAGGAGAAGAAAGAACTTTAGATATCCCAAATCTTTTATCAATAAACCTGTAAATGAATAAAAATTCCACGCAAAGAACGCTAAGAAAAAGCAAAGAGCGCAAAGGTCTATCATGACCTCTTTGCGTCTTTCTTTGCGACTTTTGCGTGAAAAATGGGGTTCCGTAAGAGGAGGGTCTCAGAATATTACCGCTCGATCTCTTTTTTGATACCATTCGTAATAACCCCAATCTTTCCATTGGAGATTATTTTGGAATCTATCTTTACGATGGGCAAAACACCTTTCGTTGTGCTGGTGATAAACACCTCATCAGCAGCCAATAAGTCACCAATTTTAAAGTCCATTACCCGAATTTGATATCCGGTTAATTGTAAGATCCTTTTCCTTGTTACACCTGCCAGCATTTTGGATTTGGGCGTATAAACACAATTGTCTTTCACATAAAAAACATTGCTCCTCGAACATTCACGCACCCAGTTCCTGTCGGTATACAACACTTCGGCAGCCCCGCTTTCAGCGAGTTTTTGGGATAAACTGACAGACCGGATGTAGTTGATCGTTTTGGCCTCCGGTACCTCCCGCTGGTATTTGGCGGTGATCAGGGTTGCACCATTTTTCCAGGCCTCCGGCCATTTAACTTCAAAGGGTTTGTTGATCAGGATCAACGTGGATTTATCCGGGGACAGTGTAAAATCATCGGTCGAAAATCCTCCTGTAAGGATAATTTTTACGGATGAATTTTGGATATCGTTTTTTGCTGCCAATTGAGCCACAATTTCAGACAGTTCCTCTTTGGAATAGGATAGATGTAGATTCAGCAAAGCCGCCGAATGAATAAACCGGTCCAAATGAAAAGACAAAAAACGGGGAACCTTCTCCCTTACCAGGAAGAAATCAAAGACAGCATATCCCCGCTGGATAATCAGATCCGAAACATGAACAAATGATTGGTTAAAAGGAACATACTCCCCGTTGATAAATGTAAAATTGTTATCCATGGTTAATTATATAATTGTCCACCACCCAGGCGGCAAACGGGAAAGAGCATGTAAATGCTGGAGATACAGCGTTTAATACATGGATGGAATCCTCGTCTCCTTCCACCACGAAATCCATGATCAACTCCCTCGTTTGCTTGTTGAGCAGTTGTGCCCTGATGCCTGGTTTCCCCCATTCGGTGAAGCCTTTCACATCGATTTTATGTACCAGATCCTGCGCCAGACCGGCAAAATAGCTCTTCTTGTATTTTTTTATCTCCTCCAGGGCGATGTTCCTGAAGTTAAATGAATTTCTCAGGAACAGGGATGCTTCCCAGGATAGAATACTGGTCATTTCAGCAGGACTGAACCGGTCGAATCCATGGTAATTTTCCCGCCAGAAGGCAGGTGTGGAAGTTGGTCCGATTTTTACCGTTCCGTCAACGGTAACTGTAAAATGCACCCCCAGCCATGGATTTTTCAGGTTTGGAACGGGATAGACATTGGTCGTAACCGGGATTTCATTCCCATGATATTTCAGATAGACCCCTTTGAACGGAATAATGGTATATTTTTCCGAAAAGCCGAAGTCATTGGCTACTTTATCCGCATACAATCCTGCTGCATTGATGATCTTTGTGGCAGTAAAAGTATTGCCAAAAGTGGTTTTGATGTGGTTCCCCTCCATCCTGGATTGATATCCTTCACCAAAAAAGAACGCTATCCCTTTGGCTTTCAGTTCATTTTTAATGGTATGTGTAACTTCGGTAGGATCCACCGTGGCGGTATTGGGCGAGTACAAGGCGTGTTTAGATGTCTTTACGTTGGGGTCAATATCAAACAACTCCTTTTCATCAATCAATTTAACCTCAACGCCATTGATTTTCCCCCTTTTTTCAAGTTCAAAAAGAGCAGGGAGTTCGCTTTCGTCCTTTGCCACGACTACCTTTTTGCACTCATTGATCTTTAGGTTGTTGGCATAGCAATATTCCCTTAACTGCCGGTTACCCTCCCTGGTGAATTTTGCCTTCAGGGTATCAGCCGAATAATAAAATCCGGCATGCAATACGCCGCTGTTCCGGCCACTGCCATGATAGGCAACATCAGCTTCCTTTTCCAGCACGGCGATCCCGGAACCGGGGAACCTGCTCCTCAACTCCCTTGCAATGGCCAAACCTACTACTCCTCCCCCAACAATCAGGTAATCAAAATGCATAAATATGTTTTTTATTCATAATCCTCCAAAAATTGATTTGATGGTCCGGTGAAACTTGTGGATCGAAGTAACCGGAGGGGCATACATGAGGATACACTTTTTGCTCACAACGGGTAAACCAAGCCTGTCGGCCGTTTGTTGGACTTCGCTTGACCAGGATCCCTGCTGTAACCAAATATTATTCAAACCAACCTGAGCAGCCTCTTCCAGCACCGGAGGAACCTTTGTCGCCGGGATAGAAACCAACAGGGCATCGGCCTTTCCTTCCAGGCTTTTCAGGTTAGGATGGCAGATGATCCCATCTATTTCGGTCGCAGTAGGATGAACCGGATAAATTTCATAACCTCTTGCAATCAACTCCTTACCGGCCATGTTCCCGAATTTCTTCCCTGTACGGGAGAAGCCAACCACTGCAATGCGCTTCGTATTGATAAAGCTTTCAATCTGGGGACTCATACGGATGAGTTTATTGTTTCTATAAAAATACAGCTTTTGAACCAATTTTGAAGGGACAGATCAATACTTTATTACCTGATTTTGCATTCCGGTATAAAAACAAAAAACACTTGCATACAAAGAGTACAAGTGTATTTATGATGATTGTTCTCCGTAAAGGTGAACCCCGTCAAAGGGACTCATATTTTCGTCGCGATGTTTCTTAAACTTTCCAGGGTCCTCAGCGGATTGGAAACAATAACGCTGTTGGCCAACCATGCCGGAATCTCGCCTGCCGGATCAGCATGAAACTGGTAAACTACCTGAACCGTACCCGTAGCAATCTCATGAAGGTCCCAAAAACCGGAACCTTTGTACACCCTGATAAATCCCTTATGTTCCTGCCAGTAATCACCTCGGGGGGTCAACTGGATCCTCGCATGCTTGCCATTTTCGGAAAATGTAGTGGTTGCCTCATAGATTGCATCCCTGTCGGCAACCGGCCATGGAGTTGGTATGGTTATGTAATGGATATCGTTGTATTTACCTTTCTGTTCCAATACTTCCGCTCCACTGCAATTTGGAAAATTCCTGGGGTAATTCTTCACATCTGTAATCACATCCAAAACCCTGGTCAAAGTAGTATTGGGGATTGTAACAGTGGCCCTAAACTCTTCAAAAGGCGAACCGGCGACATTCCTGGTAAATATTTTAACGCCTGACTCTTCCCTCCTTAATTTCCAATCCGTAGTTACACCCGTATTGATGTTAAAGATTAGAAAATATACCAACAATGATCTGATGAACAACATATAATTCAACATTTTTATAATCCAACAGATAAAGTTCAATAAATTTGCTTCTGATCAACCAGATAAATTTAAGAAAAATTGCTGGCCTCAAATTTAATTAACAATTTCAATAGCTTCTCTTAAGGAGAAATAATTTACCAAAAAAATTCAAGGCTATTTTCACCATTCTTTAACTGGCCATCAAACATTGTCTGCCTATACGTAAATTACTGATATTTGGTTTCCATTGGGTGGAGGCCTGTCTGAAATATTACCACCGTGGGCTAATCCCCAAAGTGACAAGATCCTGGCTACTGCTAATGGCTTTTCAATTTCACAGGCTGCACATTTAGGTATTTCTTCGATAAATCATCATCCTCAACAGTAAATATCCCTGGATGTGTGAATTATGCAAAATATATTCAGAATTGTATAATATTAACTGTGAAGCAATTGCCTACCTTGAGTCAGTTGAACATCTTTTATTTTTATTCAGCGCCCAAAAGAATAAGATATGCGTAATCGCAATACGTCAAAATCAGCAATACTGGATCGTAAGAACAATGCAGCCATTGAACTTGCCATGAAGGCAGCAAACATGGCATGGTGGAAAATGGACCTGATTTCGGGAGGTGTTGCTTTTGGGAAACGCAAAGCGGAGATGTTGGGCTACCCATGTGAAGCATTTAAAAATAACAGCGATTTTATCTCGCTCATCCATCCTGAGGATGCCGTGAGGATTACGGATGCGATGAAAAGCCACCTGGAAGGGGACATTGATAAATATGAAGCCGAGTACCGGATCTTGACCAAATCGGATGGTTATAAATGGGTTTACGATCATGGGGAAGTCGCAAAAAGGGACGGCAACGGAAAACCACTCATCGTTGCTGGTCTTGTCATTGATATTAGCGACCGAAAACTGGTTGAAGAATTGCTAAAAACCTCTGAAACAAGGTATCGCAGGCTATTTGAAACGGCAAAAGATGGAATTATCATTCTGGATGCAGAAACAGGAATGATTATGGATGTCAATCCATTTTTGATCGACTTGCTGGGTTATGACAAGGATCAATTTCTTGAAAAGGAAATTTGGGAAATCGGATTTTTCAAGGATATTCTTGCCAATTATGACAAATTCAAGGAGTTACAGGTAAAAGAATATGTGCGTTATGAAAATCTGCCACTTGAAACTGCCCATGGGAAAAAGATCAATGTGGAATTTGTCAGCAACCTGTATAAAGAGAATGATAAAAATGTGATTCAATGTAATATCAGAGACATAACCAAGCGAAAAAATGCAGAGTTAGCCCACCATCAAAGCGAGGAGAGATTCAATCTGATCATGGAGAAATCCGCTGAAGCCATATTCATTTTAGATCATAATGGCAGGTATCTTTTTTTGAACAAGGCAGTAACTGAAATGGTTGGCTATACGGAAGAAGAAATCAAACAAAAATCTATTGCAGACCTCGTTCCAAAAAACAAACGTCATCAGTTTCATGATCTTTTTGAAGAGGTACTCGACAAAGGTAAAATATTTGTGGAGATAGAACTGATAAGTAAAAACGGAGATCATATTTCATCTGATTTCAATGCTGTTTTATTACCCAACGGCTTGGTCTATTGCAATTGTAAGGATATATCAATCAGCAAGGAGAACAAACTTTTACTCAAACAAAAAAGCAGGCAATTAAAAGAACAAAATATAGAATACTTGCAATTGAACAAAGAGCTTGTACAGACCAACCATCAATTAATCGTTGCCAAGGAAAAAGCCGAGGAGAACGATAGCCTTAAAACAGCCTTTTTACAAAATATGAGCCATGAAATACGCACACCGATGAATGGCATACTCGGATTTTCAGAATTGCTGAAAAGCCCTCATTTATCTGATAAAGAGCAGCAAGAATTTATTCTGATTATCGAGCAAAGCGGCCAGCGAATGCTAAACATTATCAATGATATCGTCAATATTTCGAAAATTGAAACCGGGCAGATTGAACTTTACATGCAGGAGACGGATGTGAACGAATTACTGAGGCACCTTCATACAATTTTCAAACCCGAATCAGAATCCAAAGGTTTACAATTGAATTACCATCCTGGCCTCCCCGATCATTTTTGCCTGATTGAAACAGACAAGACAAAATTAACGCAGGTATTGTCCAACCTCATTAAAAACGCGATAAAATTCACCTCAGCCGGGACCATCGATTTTGGATATCAACTTAAGAAAAATGTTTTGGAGTTTTATGTTTCTGATACCGGCATAGGTGTTGCACCTGAAATGAGTGAAATCATTTTTGAGCGTTTCAGACAAGTTGATATGTCACTAGCCCGAAATTTTGAAGGTGCCGGGTTGGGACTTGCCATCTCCAAAGCATTTATCGCGAAGCTCGGTGGTAAAATGTGGGTGAAATCGGAACTTGGCAAAGGTGCGAAGTTCCTTTTCATTATTCCATACAGTTTATCGTTATCAAGACATGCCGAGATACAGATTAAGAAAAAAACGGGCGGGAGGTTGCAAAATGTCAATATCTTAATCGCTGAAGATGATGTTAACAGCATGTTGGTGCTAAGGAAGATGCTGGAAAATGAAAAAGCCAATTTGTTTTTTGCAAGAAATGGCCAAGAGGCTGTAGATATTGTAATTACCACACCCGAATTACAATTGGTGCTTATGGATTTAAAAATGCCTGTCATGGATGGCTTTGAGGCTATAAAGATTATCAAACAAATAAAACCGGAAATTCCTATCATTGCCCAGAGTGCATATGTTTTCTCCAATGATCAGGATCTGGTAAGAAAATCAGGCTGCAATGATTATATTGGGAAACCCATAAAGATGGAATCGCTGTTGGAGATGATCATCAAGCACATAAGAATTTCGTCTTCATTGACCTGATAACCGGAATCACGACCAATCGCCCCGACCTGATCCGACAAAGTATTTCATTATCCTGAACAATCACTTTACCTCATGCTTCCCGTCAGGCAGGAACCTGACAGTTGGAGGCACCTTTTTTTGGTCAAAAAGATCGTAACTCTTTTTGAGATCGCCCCACAAAGCGACATCATCCTTATACTTACTGTACCTGGATAAAAACCTGGAATAGGTAGTATCTGTAAGCTTTGCCGGGAATATGGTCAGACCTATCTCTTCCTGTCCGGCGTTGTAGGCCTCCACACAATAGACATAAAGTTCCCTGATCCTATCATCTGTCATGGCAAGGCATCCTGAAGAGATGCAGGAACCGTGAATAAAAATATTGTTTCCCAAATGCCTGCGAACACCTCTTATGCTGTCTGATGCGTTCGGGTAGTTGACCTTCATTGACAAATAGTACTTGCTGTAAGGGTTCAGACCGGAGATATGGTAAAACCCTTCCGGAACCTGCAAATCACGTGATCGCCGCTTCGCCCCGACATCACCTGAGAGATCACAGATGGGAAACTCCTTAACCATTGTATAGAAGGAGTCGCAACTGTTTTTGGCCCACAACTCCACCTTTTTTTCTGTTTTGAAGGCGCGGAGGTAAATCCTTAGGCTAGCGGGTGAAATGGAGTGTGCGGAAAGCGTTTTGTCTACAATTTTCCCTTTCAGATCATAGGCTTCCCGCACCCTGGTATACTTCATCTGCTTCTCCCGGTAGGTCTCAGGATTCATTCCCGAACAGAGGAAGAAGATGGGGAAGAGTAGAATCAACAATCTCATAAATCAATTTAAAAATGAACGGACAAAAATAGTAGAATAAAGCTCAACACCTAATCTCCCGGTGTAAAACAAAAACACCTACAAGCAATGATTTAATCTTTTGCAAGATTCGATAGAAACACCCCTGTCAGTTCACTTCTGCTTACAGCACCATTTTTAGAATAAAGTAATTTCCCGCTTTTGTAAACGGCCAGGAACGGCACACCTACCAACTTCAGCTCCTTAACAAGACTTTTACTTGCATCAACATTTACTTTTACGATGTTTATACGGTTCTGATATTCCACCTTGAGACTATCCATCATGGGCATCATTTTTCGGCAGGGGCCGCACCAAGGTGCATAGAAATCTATAAAGACAAGCTCTTTAGACTGGATCAACTTCGCATATTCAGAAAAACCCATCTTGTTATCGGTATCCGGACGTGCACCAGGATCAACAACAACCGGCAGATTTTTTAATTCCCAATCCATGATGCCATGCTCCAGGTTGTAAACATTTTGATGCCCATTTTCTGCAAGTATTTCGGCTGCTTTTTGGCTCCGGTAACCCGTGTTGCAATAGAGAAAAATTGGATCGCTTTTCGGCAAGAGGAGTAACCTTTTTCTAAAATCCAACGCATAATAATTTAGCTGTCCCGAATTGGCTATATGACCGTTACCATACTCAGAGTGCGTACGGACATCCAACAATATTCCCTTTGGGTTTTTAATGAGCTGCTGAAATTGACCCGGACTTACCTGTTTAATAACTGCATTCTGTGAAATGGCCAAAAGGGATATCAGAACAAATGAAATAGCTATTGCAATTCGTTTCATTGTTATTTTGCTTTTAATGTTGTTATACCAACAGTCGATAAAAAACAAAATCCTGACAACCGGCAGGATTTACATGCTTGGGTTACAAGCAATCCATTGAGGTATATTATATTGCAATGCTAGGTAGACCAATCCGATGGAATTCAATTATTTGGGTTTTCTGTCTAACCTTAATTTTTTGGCAATGGCTCAAATGTTCAAAACGAAAAGGCTGACTGATATCAAACGTCTGGTCGTTGCTTACATTAAATTCGCCCTTGCATTCCATTTCACCTATTGGGCCAAAGCGGCTAATAGCGTATTTGTTGGTTTCAAGCTGACTTATAGAAAACCATGAGCCGGAGCCTTCACCACTTAACCATTGTGCAGATTCGGGAATGTTTTCTGGTCTGGATGGTTGAGGCAATGTCCTTTTTAGTTTGCTTTTATCTGATATCGCTCCCGGGCAGAAAGCATCATTGGTCAATCGCTTGGGGTGCACCAATTTGCTTCCGAGGGAATTTACATTGTTTAAGGGCATTGGTGTAAACGGTACCAAATAGTTCAGTTTGATTGAAGCATCCCAAGAGGGTTTCCCCGCCAGGATGGTAGTATTTACAAACCGTGAACAGTTACTTCCTTTGTATTTAAACGGTCCATAAGGAATCGGGCTTATTTGCTGAAGATACGAAGCCTTACCAAAAGCATCCTGGAAATTGATGCTGCAATAGGAAGCATGAATCTCGCCTTCACCATGACATTCCTGGTTGAGCTGCAATTCTGTTAGTATTTCTTCAAAATTTTCGAGCTTATGGCCATCCTCTGAAATCAGGGCTACCGTTCCCATTTTTAAACCATCGTCAGTCTGTTCACTGCGTACCCTTCCATGTTGAAACGGTGCATGATATCTGCCAAAATCAAAATAATGGCATTTACTTGTTTCAGAATCAACCAGGACCACAGCCGCATGACCAACTTTGTAGTAATGGTTATCGCTTATTCCAAGAAAGTTTGCTAAACCATCGTACCAATTGCCGGGCTGTTTACAATATGTTTCGGGCCAGGCAATGGCAATGGCAAACCCGGAATGTTTTTTATGCCTCCACATACGCTTTCATATATTTTCTTTCCAGTCTATGGGCTTCCGAAAGCAAATTATCGAAAAACAAATCCATATCCGATTGTGCCAATTCGCCGTTTGCTGTAATTAAACGAATAGCCAGCTTTCCCCCGGTATATCCATAATTAACAATAGACTTTCCCTTTTTTCTCAGGGATTCCCGCAGTTCAAGATTAAACTTGTTTAAATCTGTTTCCTGACTGGGCACATAACGGAAACAAACGGCGAAGGATTGACGGGCGACTAAAAGTTCCAATTGCGGATGTAACTTCACCTGGTTTTCGGCATAAGTGGCCATTTCGATCAGGTTATCGATGCGCTTCCGGTAACCATCCAATCCATAGTATTTCCAGGCAAACCACAATTTCACAGCGTCTACTTTACGACCGCATTGAATGGATTTTTTCCCCAAATCTTCAATTTCATCAATGTCGTGAAAAATATAATCCGTATTGATATCCGTGATGTTGTGTTGTAGCGTACCTCGTTTCTTGACCAGGATGGCTGAGCATACCAACGGAATATTCATCAGCTTGTGAGGATTCCAGGCGAACGAATCGGTTTTTTCAATGCCCTTCATTAAATGTTTGTGCTTATCACTTAAAATAAGCGAACCGCCAAAAGATCCATCAGCATGTAACCAGATATCATATTTTGCGCATATGGAAGCCATTTCATCAATAGGATCGTATGCTCCCAGCAGAGTGGTTGCACAGGTTGCCGCAACAAAAAATGGCTTTTCTCCACGACTAATCGAGCTCAATATTTCACGCTCCAATTCTTCCGGGATCATGGAACCATTTACATCCGATTTGACTTTAATTACATTTTTCGCCCCAATTCCAAGGACGTTTGCGGCAGTCTCAAAAGAATAATGTGCTTGTTCATTGACAAATGCGCTCAACTTCAGATTCCGATCGTAACCATAAAACCGGCCTTCGGGAAAAATTCTATTACGGGCAGAGAACATGGCGATCAGATTGGCATTACTACCTCCGCTTACAAAAATTCCGTCTCCTTCTTTGTACCCGGCGTAGCTGTTCATCAGGCGAATCATCTCTGTTTCAATTCTTGTGGCAACCGGAGCAACTTCGTAAGTGTACATCGAGGTGTTTGCCAATACCGAAAAGACTTCGCCAATAAAAGCGGGAAAGTTAAACCCTGAATACAACTGGTTCAAAAATTGTTTGTTCCCTGTTTTAACCGAGAATTCAAGGTATTTGTCCAAAAGACCCAAAAACTCATGTTCCGAAATTCCATCATTTTTTACACCAAAGTCAATAACCTCAGCCAGTTCGGCCGGAGTTCTGAATTTGACAACAGGAGTGGTCTGATCATTGTTTGTTTGCAGATAGTTTTTTATTTTCTCAAACGATTCTGCAAGAATAGTTAACTCATTCATTGTGTTTACTTCTTATAGTTGTGTGATATTCAGTTGTGATTAAGATAATTATCCATTCTTTTAAGTACACCTGCCATTTTATTGCGCTCATAAAATGGTTTTACCAGCGAAAAATAGTCTGCCAGTACATCATGTTCAATGTTTTCAAATGGCTTTTCTGAAAGGATCAATGTTTTATTCATGTTCAAATAGGCAGATCCCATTGTTGTGAAAATTTTCTGAAATTCTGGTACGTAAACTTTCGCATCTTCCGACACATTTTCGTTTCTCGTATTTGAGCCATAAACATGAAGGGTTATTATATCATGATCGCCCGAATTCCCCATCAAATGAGTAAGGTCACCACAGACGGATGCCACCTCTCCCCGGAGGAATACATTTTTCCTGATAATTGACATCTCATCATTTTCGACACGGTACAATCTGTGGGTAGCCTCCCCAAAGAAATAAACTCCTCCCCACTCGGTATAACCATGGTTGTGTATGGCAGTGAAATCTCCGGGACGCCAGGTCATCAATAGAATATTATAATCCCCATTGTCCCAGATTAGCTTGCGGCCATAGCTTTCATTTGTCGGGTGCTTCCCATAGACAAAAGGTTCCAAAGCCTTTTCCGTGAATTTAATCCCGGACAAAATTTGAGACACAATACCATTGTTCATCTTGGCTTGACGGTCAAGTTCAAACATCAGGTTTCTGATACAATCTGGCAAATATTCTCTCATGATAAGGGTTTTTTTGAATTTTTATTTATGGCCATAAACCAAAACGTACACGTAAGGATAAATTTGGCAGGCAACGCAAAAACCGAAGGCAAATTCGAGGAAGGAAAATATCCCCAGAATAAGGCTGATCCCAATTACAAGCAAATTGGATTGAATCAAAATTCCCAATAGGATCATTGATGTCAGTACCAATCCAATACGTGCCGCGAATATCTTAGGGCCGGCATTAATTGGTTTCGATTTCACCTGAAGGTACTTCAAGATATTCCGGGAGGAAATTCCAACCAAACTGAATTTTGGCAATTCCAAACTTCTCAACAAAAAATCCACTCCCAGAAAAACAACAAATAAAAAATTTGATGCTATAAGAAAAGAGACAATTATTAACACAGTGAAACCAGCGTTAGTCCTGGTTACATATTCATCAATTTTATTCTCGGAAATAGGGCAAAAAGCAAATGTTTTCATTTTCTGCGATGTTAAATTTATTTAAACCAACTTTTATTTTAAATAACAGTCGCAGACAACATTAATTCCTGACAAATAGAAGAAATTATTTTATTTTCCCTGGATTATGTATCATGGTTAAAAAATCTGGATCCGGTGATTTTAAATTGGTCTCTGATAAACCTAATCATACTTCTTGTCTTTTCTTCTTTGCGCGTGCTCGAATGTAAAATCTTCATTTTCAATCATCTTCAATGTTTGTTCAATGGTGGGACGGTCGCCCCAGAATGTACCATTATAAATATACCTTACCATCCCTTGGGGATCAATAATAACCGTTGTTGGCCTGTTTATATATTCTGCATGTACAGAAAAAGCCAACGGATCGGCGCCGTATATAGCAGCATTTTTACCGGCCCTGTCAAGTAGGTGTGGCCACCATATCTGCTTTGTATAAGCCTCTTTAAATGACTCTTTGCTGAACCAATAACTAGGCTCCAGTTCTTTCCCAACCATTACCCTTCCCCGGTATTTGTCATGTATTTCAAGTGTAAATACTTGCACAGCCGCCTTATTAAATTCTTCCCGTTTCTTCATTAAGTCGTGGAATTCACTATGGCAAACTGGGCACCAGTCTGCAAAAACCCATATCAGGATAACCCACTTTTTGTTGCGAAACAGACTTAATTGCCACTCCTTTCCTTCTGTGTCCTCCAGAACAAAATCGGGGGCAACTAAACCTTTCTTTGCCGTTTCAAAAGTTGATTTGTCAAGTGATAAAAATGCAGCCAATTGCTTATTGGTTACCCCCATTTGGTTTTCTATCTGGTAAATAGCCAGTTCGCATTGATGCCGTACGTCTCGCGACGAATCCTCCTTTAGTTTTTCACGGAGCAAGCTTAGCGATTCTTTTGATTCTAATTGCCCAAGTGCAATCACAGCCTGAGAACGCACCATCGTATTATCATCAGTACGCACCACATGCTCAAGCGCATTGATGGCACTTTTGGCATTTAGTATCCCAAGTGTCATGGCACTTATCTGACGAACATCAATTGAAATGTCTACCAGGCCTTTGGCAATTTCACCGACTTTTGCAATTCCCTCCGTAACCAAATCCCTCACGGCCAACAAGCGAACCCGCCAGTCATCGTTATTCAAATCAGCGATTCCGTCCACATTCAACTTCCGGTCTATGGTCAAGGAATTTTCTTCGTTAAGCGGGTTGAATTCATGTGCTCTGACACGTTCGAAAATTTGTTGCACTGTGGTGGGTTCATCTGTACTATTTTTCATAAGAATCTCACATTTAGAGGATGATATTATCAGGTTCACAAACAGAAATAGAAAAAGGGCATTCTTCATATCAAATAAATTTTAAGTTTTAGATAAAGCCGACAGGTTGTAACCATCGAATAGCATCATTTATGTCTGTTCAGTTCTTACTTCTTTCAGTTCTGCATCCTGTAAAGATTCGGTATAAACCCATTTTGTTTTAATGCTGCAGAAAGGATTTCATTTGATCCTTCAGGAGCTGTTTCCAGAGTGTGTAATTTGAATTCTGTCATTTTATTTTCCATTGGTACTATTTATTGCTAAGCGAAAGCTTAGTAATAAATCAAAAAAATTATCGTATTTGACTTAGTGCAACTGAAATAAAATCAGTTAGCCGATTAATGTCCATTGTTTTCGATGCCACAGAAATACTCTGCATGACCCCCAGAAAGAAATTGGCCTGCTGCTCAATATTTGTGTCTGTGGGGATTTCCCTTTTTTGGACCGCATTCCTTAGTACATTTTTAAGCATGTCGCGGACAAAATCGTAATATTGGTTTACTTCACCGGAGATATCACAGTCTTTGCTGCCAATTTCACCGGCAGTATTCACTACCAGGCAACCTTTTGTTTCTGAGCCCGTTTTTTTTGCGTTTATCGCATTGAGAAGAAAGCTTTCCAACTCAGCCATCCCGGCATCTTCCTGCAACAGAACCTGAAAGCGGTGTTTTTTTACGTAATCCCTGTAATTGCGCATAGCATGAATGAACAGGTTTTTTTTGTTTTGGAACGAAGCATAAATAGAAAACTGGTTGATGCTCATCTCTTTTTCCAGCATTCTGACCGTTGTGGCCTCGTAGCCATGGCTCCAGAAAACCTGCATCGCACGTTCCAACACTATTTCGTCGCTATATGATTTATTCCTTGGCATACTTAAGAATTACCGCACAAATCTAAGCAACTACTTAGTTATATCAAAATTTTTTGCTGTTTTTCTAAGAATAATGGAATTTTTCAAATGACAACTGGAAAAGAAAATATCCGGATGTGAAGAGACTATCCTGCAATTGGCATTTACTGATAAATGTGTCGTTTATTGAGCCTGAAGTTCAGAATGTATTGTGACTTCTACGGATTTGGCAATGTTTGAAGATGGTTTACCTTTCACAAAAGTAATTCCATAATCAGCCAATGTAAGGTTAAACTTGCTTTGGACTTCCACCATATTTCCTTTTACCACAACGGTGCCCTTTTCATCGATCGGTTTGGTTACACCTTTGATGGTCATATCTCCCTGCACAATTGCCTCATAGGTTCCATCTTTGGTGAAATTAACTTTATCAAGGTTGGTAATTTTTCCAATAAGCTTGGCTTTAGGGAAAGACTTGGTATCCAAAAAATTATCACTATTGAAATGCTTCTGCATCAATGCCTTTTCGAATTCAAATCCCTGCATTGGAACCGAGAAAACCACTTCTCCGGTTTCCTTGTTAATGGTCCCTACGGCAGTATTGTTATTGGCTTCGATGTTCTCGGCCGGTGTCGCAGAGAAAAATTTAATGTGGGTTTTGGTACTTACCACTTTACCTGATGTTTGGGCTCCGGCCGAAAATGTTACAAACAGGGCCAAAATGATGGTTAATGAACTTAACTTTTCCATGATTTCTAATTTTTAAAATGATTTGTATTTGTTATTTATTTCGTCGCTACGTCACTTTTTTCGAGAATTACATTCTCATAAAGTGCCAGATCCTTGTCAAATGAAGCTCCTGAACGAATTACTCCTTTAATAGTTACTGCTTCGCCGACCTTGAGTTTTGCCGCATTGGGGTTTGTTTCCTTTGTGAAGGAGGCGCTTACGCCAGCCTTATCATCGGCTCCCTTCAATAAAACGACTTTCTGACCGTTAAAATCTTCTGAAATCCTGTTGACAACGCCAGATATTTTCAGAACTTTCGAATCCCCATCCCCGGACAAGTATTTCTTGTTGGCCAATTCCTTGTCCGTAAGGTACTCTGTCACAATCTGCGAACTGGTAAGATTGTAAACGGCATTTGCCTTCTGAACATTTCGGTGCGGCATATTGAACATATACAGACCGACTGCACCGGCAATGATGATACCTGCAACTGCGATGATAATAACTGATTTGATAATTTTTCCCCTTTTCATTTTGTTGTTGTTCTTTGATTTATAACCTAACAGTCGCCATAAAAATGGAAACCTGACAGACTATTGTAATTATTTATCCACTATTTTGAACCTTTGGAGACCATCATTAAGAAAATTGGTATATCCTTCCACACTTGGGTCGTAACCTTTTGGAGAGGAAAGAAGATTTCCTCCATGGTCTAACAATGAACTTTTACTGAATTGAGCCATCCTCCTGATTTTGGAAGTGAATAAGAATTGCCTTCATGATTTTTTTATTAAAAAGGCGGAATTTTTGGTTCCGCCTTTGATTTAAGAATCTTATCTTTTTTTTACAAGCCTTTCTTTGCGGTCTCTAAGGCTGCTGCAAGTTCCTGATCAGGTTTGGCAACACTAACCTGGCTAATGAGGGCCTTGGTTTCAGAATTAAAGAAATAAACTACGCCGGTTCCGTTGTATGCTGCAATTGCTTTGTCCAAACCTAATTTCCCCAGTTCTTCCGCTGATTTCCTTTTTGTTTCGTCATTGGTCAAATCATTGGCCACAAACTGGACGGCCATGTCCTTGTTGTTGGCTTTGAAGGCATCCATGGCACGCATTCCATTATTCTGACATACAGGACACCATCCTGCCTGATTCACAACTGCTACAACCTTTGCTTTGTTCCCTGCAAAAGCCGATACTGATACGCATAATAGAAGTGCGATGCTTGCTAAAGCTGTTTTTACTGTTTTCATCTTCTTTTAAATTTTAATTTGACATTGATAATGGCTTCTGAAATTTTATTATTGAAACGCTACCTAAGAGTCGTTCGTTTTTCAGAACCTGACAATTTTTTTACTTTTTTTTTGAAAAAATAATCAGGAAGTCATAGGCAAACAGGTTCTGCAAACTGGAATGCAGCTTACCTTTTGACATAAGACTATCTTATGGCTTGATTATTTCCATCACCGGTACACCGACTTCAGGAATCCGGGCATGTAATTCGATCCTCGAAATTTTTGGGAACCAGAAAGTTCCACCGTCAATTTGGATAAACAGACGTTCAACTTCTACTTCTGCACCATTGGCTGTTGTGAATACTTTGAATCTTCCATCTTTGGTTTTCCTTACAGAGAAAGTTCTCTTGGAATAGGAAACGAACTGAAAGTCGGCCCTCTCAGGAGATCGATTTAAGAAATTCAGACCATAAGCAAATGCGCATTGTATCCTAGTGAGTGGTTCAATAACCCCGTTTTTTGTGAACTTTTTCCAGTAAATGTGAATAGGGTCTGACAAATCAAGTTCGCCGTCCAATGTTGTTCTTACAGCATAGTAAATCTCATTGGCATCTTTACTTCGTCCGATCTTGAAAAGAGAATTATTTTCGCAACGTCCAGAATCAGCCGCTTCACTTTTGTGCAATACGATGATCGCAAGAATAATGAACAGAATCATTTTGCGCATAAGAAGATTTGGATTTTGTCTATATCCGGTTATCGTTGAATGACTTTTTTACCGAGTTCTACAAACTCTTTCGGATTGTGATACCCGGCTGTCTGAGCAACAACTTCTCCATTCCCATTCACGAAAATCAAGCTAGGATAACCCATGATCCTGTATTTATGGGCCAGACCAACACCTTCCCCTTTTTCACCATCAACTTCCACATTGATGAAGTTGGCATTAAAAAAAGTTCCTACTTCAGAATTAGGAAAGGTTCGGGCTTTCAACATTCTGCAAGGGGGACACCAACTGGCTGAAATATCAAGAAAAATAAGCTTGTTTTCTTTTTTTGCAGACGCCAGGGCTTCACTCCAGGTTCCCTGATGAAAGGCAATGCCATTTCCATTTTTTGTATTAAACCCTATACCAAAAGTATTGGCCACAAACAAACTCAAAAGGGCAATCCCGGTAAATATTACGATTGACTTTTTCATACTACAATTTTTTAAGCGTTAATAATCAAATAATTGAATACTAAATATATTATTTCTAAATTCTCAATCTAACTGTCGGATAACCATCTAAAACCTGACAAAAGGATCATAAAAAAAATAAGAGGAGATCCACGCCCGGGTGAATCTCCTCTTTCATGATACATGGATCCTGCCTGGATCTCAAGCGACAAATGCCTGACTACCCTGGAGTCTGCAGAAATTTCCGGAGATTGATTTGAAGCTTTTTTTGGAAACGGCATTACCTGTCTCCAGGTGGTATTTTAACCCAATCAGAACGCCAAAGAGCATCTTTCTGAACATACCTTTTACTATACCTGCCATAAATGAGGGTTTTGTTGTATAGGAGGCATTGATACTTACCTTTGTCTGGATTGATGAGACCGGGTCAACCAAAAGTATGACCTGCATCTCATTGACCATCAGCATATTTCCTCCAATCACATCGACAGTTATCGACTTAAACTCTTCTGCGTTTACAATCCTCTCCTTGATGTTGGTTTTTCTATCAATGCTGCACTCCCGCTCACAGCCAATTTCCCCTTTTCTCCCATTGGTACCATGCGAACCTTCAATGTTGGGATTGTAAAGATGCGTTTCGCCAAAACGGTGAAACAGAAGGTTCCATACTTCTTGCTTCGAAGCATTTATTAAAACTGCTTCTGTTGCGATTTTTTTAGGATTTCCCATCTCAAATTTTTTAGTGTTATTTTAATGACACAAAGATGGGGTGCAGATGAAGGATGGGGTTGGGCAGTTAGTCCAATAATTTGTGTTTTTGGTCCAACCTGTACACCGATGGCGAAGAACCGTATTTTTCCTGAAAACACTTTGAAAAATGGGACAAGTCGTTAAAGCCTGTATTGATGGCAATATCAGAGACTCTTTCGGCTGAGATCGCCAACAATTCCGCAGCCTTTTCAAGTCTTCTGTTTCTTGTATAATTAGCCGGACTATCATTGTACACGCGTCTGAACTCCCTTTTAAAAGAAGAAAGGCTCAGATTGGTTAGCTGGGCAAGGTCTCTGGAGGACAAATCGGAGAAAATATGTGCTTCCACAATTTGCGTAAATGAATAAGTCGTCGGGGAAAACAAGCTTGTGAGTATCTGATTTATGGCTGGTGAATCATCGGTTTGTGCCAGCAGGAGGATAATCTCCTTAAATTTCAAAACGAGTAAATCTTCATTTACCAATTCCGGGTTCTCAAAATAAAAAAGCAGGCTTTCAATGTATTTGGCTATGAGGATTGTACTCTTCACCTTCGACATCCCGACCCTGGTACCTGCGCCGGGGCTTACCAGAAATTTTGATAGGTCGTTTTCATATACTTTTTTGAGAATTTGAGGATGGAAGTGTACCACCACCGTCTGAAATGTGTTCGAAGCAGGCGATGGAAGCATCTTGGTAATATAATTTCCGCACTTCAACAAAACAGACTCTCTTGTCGGAATTCTCAGCTTCCCGATCTCTGAAATAACCTCCCCGATCCCATCGATCACGTAAAAGAAGCAGGCTTCTTCGGGCATCGTATTGGACTTTTGAAAAGGTGGCTTTATAACCGCCTTTTCAAAAATCATTTTGCCAAAAAGTCCGTATTTTTTATGTTCAATAACCATACACGGATCATATTCTTTTCCATTTAATTTTCGGTGTTATGCAGCCTTAAGTTAATCTGGCTTTTGAGGAGTGTCATATCCATTTCGTTGTGCTGCTTTTTCTGATATATCTCTATTCCTTTTTCAATGATCCTACTGTGTTTTTCGTAGTTCGTACAAGCATCGCACATTGTTTTATGCAATTTCAGTTGCAGTCTTTCTTTGAAGGAGAGCTTGAAATAGAATCTCTTTTCAATCAGTTCTGTCGCTTTTAAGCACGAAAGAAGAAGTATGTGCATCAATTTTTTCATCGTCTCACAACATTAACTTTTGAACCAGTTTATTTCAATACAATCCCTTAGTTGCACTTTGGCCCTGTGTACAATCTGCCAGAAATTTGACGTTGTAATACCCAATTCCTGACAAATTTCTTCCCCGTTCTTTTCTGTCAGATATTTCAACCTAACGCTGGTACTCCATTTCTCAGGCAATGCATCAAGGCACTTCTTAAGAATAGCTTGAAATTCGCCATCGTCAAGCAAATTGTTGTCGTCCACATCCTGCCAGTTTTTTGGTTTATTGCTTTCATGCCAATCGCCATCTTTTTCGAAAAACCTGGCCATGCTTTTATCTTCCAATGGAGTAGGTTGAGAAACCTTCTTTCGGTAGTGATCTGTAATTTTGTGGTTCAGAATCGAAAATAACCAAGTTTTGGGCGAACTTTCACCTTTAAAGCTACCAATCTTTTCGGCAGCAGCTAAAAATGTATCCTGAACCAGATCTTTTGCCTGCTCCGAATCAGATATTTTATAAAGTGCCCATCTATAAAGATCTGAAGTATATTCTTCCACCCATTTCGACAAATCCGTTGTAATGTTCTGGTTCATCAATCCTATTTTTGCTTAGACTTTTTAAAATTATTACACAGAGAATATCTGTCTATTTATCGAAAATACAGCGCGGTTAGAAATTTCTGCCATTTTGAATTTTCTTAAGAGAAACCCCGGAGCATCAAAGAGTTGGAAAATCGCAAGCGATTTTCTC
This sequence comes from Prolixibacteraceae bacterium, assembly GCA_023229575.1. Lineage (GTDB taxonomy): Bacteria > Bacteroidota > Bacteroidia > Bacteroidales > Prolixibacteraceae > CAINVV01. The sequence goes on along the minus strand of JALNYZ010000003.1, from coordinate 139,208 downwards.
TCTGTGTAACTCATTTTTTCTCTAGTAAATTTTACATAAAGCGGCAATTTCAAAGCCATTTTCAGGTTCATCAAGGAGTCATAAATACTCTGTGTAAGAAATTTAAACAGATTCTTAAAGTTATCAAATATTATTTGTTGCATAAGCATTTTGAATTCTTACAGTAGCAAAGATTATATCAAAAATGCGGCATTTATTTCCTGCCTTTTACTCTACCGATTTTATGCCCGTAAATTGCATAAAAGAGTATGTAACAATAAATTGGAATCACTATCCAATATGCTATCAGCGGTGTGCTGAGATCGGCCAGACGACCATACAAAAGGGGAACAACTGCTGCACCCGAGATGGCCATCACCATCATGGAAGAGCCGGTCTTGGTAAATCGTCCCAGCTTTGTGATTGCCAAAGGCCAGATTGAGGGCCACATCAGTGAATTGGCCAATCCGAGAAAGGCAATAAACATGACAGAAATGAAACCTGTGGTTACTATTGCAAGGAGTGCAAAAATCAGACCCATGACGGCAGATATCACCAGCACATTTTTTTGCGCAAGGTATTTGGGAATTACAATAATGCCAACAATGTACCCAACCAGCATAGCAAATATGGTGAAAGAGGAGAAGAATTTAGCAGTGGCAATCGGGATATTAAGGTAGACGCCATAACTGATGATGGTATTTCCCGCAATTACCTCGACCCCGGTATAGAGGAAGATGGCCAATACGCCGAGCAGCAAATGAGGGAATTGAAAGATGTGGGTTTTCTCCGGGCCTTCCGTCTCTTCGACGGCATTCTCCTCTTCGTGGTCAATATCTGGTAAATTTGAGTAGTAAAGAAACAGGGATAGCAGCAAGAGGGCAACCATGATAATAAGATAGGGAACGATTACCCTGGATGCAAGCATGGTCAATTCCAGGTTTTTTTGGTCCAATGTCATGCCCTTGACCTTTTCGACAATTTCGTCTGCGCCGTCTAATGTGATGAAACCCAAAATAGCCGGTGCCAAAACCCCGGCAACGCCATTGCAGATTCCCATGATGCTGATACGTTTGGCGGCACTTTCGATAGGCCCAAGAATAGTGACGTATGGATTTGATGCGGTTTGCAGCAGCGCCATACCGGCGCCCTGGATAAACAGCCCGGTTAAAAACAGGCTATAGATCCTGGTGAGTGCAGCAGGAACAAAAAGAAGGGACCCGACAGCCATCGTGACCAATCCGACTACCATCCCCTTTTTATAACCGGTATGGGTGAGTAGCCAACCCGCCGGAACAGACATGAAAAAGTAGGCAATGTAAAATGCAAAGGCTACCAGATAGGATTGAAAGTTGGACAACTCACAGGCAATCTTAAGATAGGGGACCAAAACCGCGCTTAACCAGGTAATAAATCCAAAGACGAAAAACAGGATACCGATAATCACGATCGGACTGAAGCCGTTTCTTTTGTTTTGTTCAAATTTGTTCATTGTAGTAGTTAATAGTTGGAGACCGCAAAATAAGAAAAAAAGTCAAGGTTTGTGATTGGCTCGAAAATCAGCTTCATCACTTAATTATCGAAGGGGTACAACCCAAAGGGGATAATGCCTAATACGTACTGAAACCTACCGAATAGAATTTTTCAACATAAAAACACTTCCCCCATTCCCTGATGGGGATGGGGGAAGTCAAATTGGCTAGTTTCACCCTGAGATTTTCCCGATTCTCAATCCCATTTTTGTGCAGGAATGCAGAATATTTTGAAAACCAAGAATATGCTATTTTTCATGGGATTGCCTAACATAATATTAATTGAAAATATATCTTACGCCTATTTGAATTTGATAACGGGAACCAATACCAATATCATCTTTAAAAGAAGATGTATAAGGTGTTTGGTTCTTAACATCTAAATAAGGGAAGGAGAAGATTGGGGTTTTACCATCCGCATCCATTTTAACAAAAGTTAAAGGTGATGTTGTCGTAGCTACTTTATTGACTCCCCAATTCCTGTTTAGGAAATTGGTAAAGTTGTAAATATCAGCGGTAAATCTTAAAGTATTTTTAGTCCGTCCAATTTGAATGCGGACATCTTGTGTGAAATTCAAGTCAACTCTGTGTGTCCATGGTAATACCATCGCATTTCTTTTGGCAATTTCTCCCCTGTGTTTAGACAAATAGGGATTGTTAGAAATGTAATTATCCAGTTGGCCCCAAATTTGATCTGTTGTCCTTGTATCAGGATATACAACCCCGCCGATGGTTACTGGTTGTGCTTGAGTCAATTTAATATCTGATGAATTTTTAGGGACATACATCAAGTCATTTGAAAATCCATCCCCATTAAGGTCACCACTATAAATTACTGATGTTGTATAATATGGAGATCCTTCATACAATAAGCCTATTGACGATGTAAATATCTTAGCGAAATCCCTTTTGTATGTTACATTGGCAATAATTCTGTGAGGCATATAATTGTTTGAATACCCTTCGTTGAATACATTGGAATTTCCGGCAACCGGTCTGGATCCCCACATTGTAGAAGCTGTGGAACCATTGACCGCTGCATCCAAAGCGACTTGCCTTGTATATGCCGCACTTACGCCCAGATGCTTCATCTGTTTTTGGACCTGCAAGGTTGCAAGAGCAATATGTCCTGCATTTGCATTAGTCATATAAATTGCATTTCCAATAGATGGATTAGAAGAAGAGTTCGGAATTCCTGCCAAAGGATAAACTGAAGTCTTTGGGAATCTGGTCCTACCATCGGATAACGTTATCAAACCTTTCGAAGGCAATGCAATGTTTTCAAAAACGGATGCATTAATATTATCAATATATGTTCCTTCTAATGTGATAGTCCAACCCAATAACTTTTTGTCAACTGCCAGCGTACTTTTCCAAACCGTTGGAAATTTATAATTTGGATCAGTAACATTGATGCTATACGACTTGCTCAGGGTTGCTGTTCCTGATGGTCTGTATTTGTTTACATCAGGAGAAAAAATGTATCCTGAGCCATTCGAAATTGAGCCAAATAACGCCATGCCACTGTTTGAAGCCTGATTTGAAATCCAAACAAACGGTGGTGCACCCTGGAAAAAGCCGGTACCACCCCGAACTTGCAAAGTTTGATCATTAAGTACATCCCAGTTAAAACCTGCCCGCGGAGAAATTTGAAGCGCTTTGTTCGGTGCCTGACCGGTATTGGCATGTATCCCATTATAGAATTGTGAAAGCGTGTCAACTACAGGATTGTACAAAAAAGTATCATAGAATTTTGTATAATCAAATCGAATACCATAAGTAGCTGTCAAATTATCCCTAACTTTCCATTTATCCTGCGCAAAAACACTTAATTCTAAATCCTTGGGCCCAACCAATGGGAACCCGTCACTGCCTAAAGTATAGGATAAATCATATCTTGCAGCGGCTTTTGTACCTGCAGCGGAAGCATAGAAATCATTCAAACTGCTAAAACGGTAAACACCCTGATATGCAGGTGAAAAACCATTTAAATATTTTTTGAATGAATTTTGGGTTCCAATGGTAATTTCGTGAGAACCTTTATAAGTAGTAAAAATATCATTGAACTGAATAACATCGGTATTCAATTTATTCCCATAGGTATATTGTTCATACCCAAAAGAAGTAAAAGGTTGACCATTACCGTCCAGAATATCTACCAAAGGAAATTCGCCTGATGTGAGCGGGGTCCTAAAGTCTCTAAGTGCAGTATACCCAACTTGAAGTTTGTTATTTGACCTGTTTGAAAATTTTGTATTCAATTCACCAATCAAGATATCGGCATTGTTGTTGATTTTATAGCCGGCGCCATAAAATGGCATTGCAAACTGTCCTGGCGTTCTGCCATAGGTTGTATTGGCACTACCACTATTGGATGGTTGAATTTCATTTGAAGAACGAAGTAAATTATATTTTAACGTAAAAGTATTTTTGTCATTGATGTTCCAATCAACTTTTACAGTCAACCTTTTTGACGCAGCGGTATAAGAATAACCTTGATAAACACCAGGATCGTAATTATAGGTCTTCTTTAGAAAATCTGACAACGCATTTAATTGATCCGCATTTGCATTTGAAATATTCAGGCCATTCGGTGCATGTGTTGCATCACTTGCGACCCATGAAGTGCCAGGAACCGTTTTACTTTCCTGCTCACCGTTGATGAAAATAAATAATTTATTTTTCACAATTGCACCTCCAACTGTGAACCCTTTCAAATCATAATTGAAAATTTGTTTTGGCAAAGTAACGGTACCAACATTGTACCCCTGTAAGTTTTTACCTTTAAAATATTGATATACAGAACCAAATGTTTTATTGTTACCGCTTCTTGTTACCGAATTAATTCCTGCGCCATTAAATCCACCATATTTAACATCAAATGGTGAAACATTCACTTGTATTTGTTCAATGGCGTCCAATGAAATTGGCTGTGCACCCGTTTGTCCTCCCAGTGTACCATCACCCAAACCAAAAGAATTATTAAAGTTTGCACCATCAATGGTCACATTGTTTAATTGTGAACTAATACCACCGAATGATAAGTTATTCTGAGACGGAACAAGCTTAACAACATCTTTCCAGGTTCTGGAAACAGAAGGTATTTGTTCAATAGACATTCTGCTGATCGTTTCTTGCGAACCATTTCGGCTGGTATTGAAAACCTTACTGGCAAGTGATGACTTTACAACAACTTCACCCAATTGAGTAGCAGCATCGACCAATGTAAAGTTTTGCTTAAAGGTTTGACCTAAGTTCAAAATAATATCACCTCTTGATTCTGGTTTGTACCCAACAAAGGATGTAGTCAAAGCATATGGGCCACCAATTTTTAAGTTAGGTAAATTGTAACGGCCATCTGAGCGGGTCGTTGTCATATACTTGGTCCCTGTTGGTATGTGTACTGCCGTTACAATAACATTTGGTAACGGGGAATTACCTTCTACAATTGTCCCTGAAATTTCAGACGTTGTTTCTTGCGATTTTGCCAATATTGAAAATAAAATAAGCAGAACCATTAACATCACTCTTTTTAATTTTCCCATTTTTTAATTATTGATATTACTAATTGTTTCTAAAATCCGACTTGCAATTTCTCAAAAACACTTATTTCCACCGCAAATATCTAGGTGCGATGCCAAAAGTTCAACGATTTATGTGCATGTCTTCTCTAAACGCTAACAAGCCAAAACATCAGAATATTTCCAAAAAAACATTGAACTATTGCCAAATTGCCGCTTAATACGATGCAGACGATTGTGCAATTATACTTTAAATAATAAACAGGATTAACAAATTTTACGATATTTAATCGTTCTTTAACACACCTGTAACAGGTTTGTAACACTGCGAAATTTCGCAACTGATCTATTGATGGAAGATGTGCATTTCATTCGAAGTTCAATTCAACCCGAACAACTTGGATATAAAACACTGGCAGTAAAACTGAGCGATATAGGGAAATGCCCAAAAGGGAAAGCACGCAAACGAAGCATGGCCAGGGAGGGCGATATTGTTTGTGTTACCGGATTGTTGGGAGATTCGGCCGGAGGGGCCGGTATACAAGACCGGCAAAGGGCACGGACCTGTCCATCACTTTTTTAAATTTTGGAAGTAAGGAAAAATCTGCCTGCTATTTCACCTCCTTTTTGGCCTCTTCAGTCATTTTTTGATTGGCAGTAATTGCAAATTCCACCCGGCGATTTTGGATTCTCATAACAAGCCTGGTTCAAAGTTTTTTTGCCACCGCAGCAAAAGCCAAGGCCAGCTTTGCTAAACAATGAGGCCACCCTGAAATCATTAACAACTATCTCTCCCAGAGACAATTCACCATATTTTATCCTTTCAATGATTTCTAATTTAATTGTACTGCGCAAATATAAAAATAGTAAAAAGACAAAATAGTCTTTTATTATAAATTGGTTGCATCGTTTATAATTTGTCCGATTTTCACGGGCAATCATGAACAATGAAGGATTGCCCGACATGTTGATGGCTCAGATAATTTTATATCAGTTTGGTAGGTTCAACCTCGGTCAAAAGTGTGTGTGCCGTCAATAGATGTAGTCATTTCACCTATATAAAAATCAGCCCTTTTGAAGTCGGTTCTACTCTTTTCCTGATTTCAAAATGCATGTTCCCTGGCTAATTTTGGCTTTTCATGAATACAATATAGGCAAGTGAAAAACGCTGTATCGAACTCGAATTATATTCTTCTGATAAAGTCCCCGCAGGGGGAGTATGAAGCATGGAGCGACCTTAAAAAATATTGCATGGAGCGTGGATTTGCCTATTATTCACTTGCAAAGAAGAAATTTCCTGCTGTCACCAAAGATGGCTGCACCATTTACCGGATCAGAATCTAATTTTCGGTTCAGTCAAATTCAATTCACAATCGGTTGCCGGAAGAGTATCTCTAAGTGTACAGTTAAAAAATTGCATAAGATCTTTTAACTCAGTAAACTTTTTGTTTCCTCTAAAATTATCCACAGAATTTTAATTCTGTTGTTACTAACCCCACCTCAGATAGTCATTTATAATTCAGTTTCAAATGTGCCTTCCACAATGGAATGAACGGGACAATAACCGTTCAATAATTTGTGGTCAATGCCGGGATTGCGGTCATTCTCCCTTATATTTAATTTGTATTACACTTCTATTACTTTTACAGTGCTCAATGCGGTTATATTCTTCAGTGGAATTAAAGAGGAAAATTAAGTGTTGAAAAGTTAACAGCCTAATAATGTTTGAAATGAGATTATTCTTAACTGCCGGGGCCATTAGCGGAGCATTGGCCGTTCTGCTTGGAGCCTTTGGGGCTCATCTGCTTAAACAGATTATTTCCCCCGAAATGCTTGAGGTATATAAAACCGGAATTCAATACCAGTTTTATCATACGTTTGCCTTGCTGGGAGTTGGTATTTTAATGCATTTGAAACCAACAAAGTCACTCAAATGGTCAGGGTACCTTTTTATTTCGGGAACCTCAATTTTTTCCGGATTTCTTTATCTCCTGGCGATAACAGGAATTAAATCATTTGGGATGATCGTCCCGATAGGTGGGTTAACCTTGGTTGTTGCCTGGATTCTATTGTTGGTTTATTCTCTAAATATCAAGCAATTGCATTGAACTAGCCTTGTTCAAAAAGTAGAATGGCAGTAAATTGGAAAATGGAGTTCCCAAATTACGGGAGGTGCAATTTCTGTTAATAGCCTATTACTTAACTACATACTCAAAAGTGATACATCTTTCTCAAAATCGTAAAAGGTTTTACGCATAATGTCTGCCAGAAAGAGTTTATAGTTGATAAATGCATCCAATCTTGTGACATAAGCAGTATTCAGCCGCTCTCTTTCAAGCGCCATCGACTGACTGTCAATATCTCCGTTCGAATAGCGCTGTCGCGAAATCTCAAAACTCTTTTCAGCAATCACCACGTTTTTTTCAAGAAGCTGGAGTCTTCTGAGGTTGCTCTGTAGCCGGTTTACTGTTGTACGAACATCCCTTTCAATACTGATTTTATCACTCGACAGTTGGATAAGATTTTGGTTTAGTGTGGCTTCGGCCGACCGTACCCTTGCCCTGTTTTCGCCCCAGTCAATCAGTGGAATATTGATTGTCAGTCCAGCGCCCAGATTGCCGGGTCTCCTTTTCAGGTCATCCCAGGTGTTATTCAGGGTCGTTTCAACCGGGATAGACCTCTCTCCCTGATTTACTCCATTAAATTCATAATTGAACGATATATTCCCGTTTATTCTCCCTTCAGCCTTACGTCTTTTGATCTCCATATTGTTAAGCTCAATATTGATTCCATCCTCCTTTAACTCAAGGCGATTTTCAAGCGCCAGGCTGACTGCCTTTTCAATATCCACACTTACCGCCTTATAAATAAGGTCATGTTTTATGATAATACTATCCTTTAGCTCTATACCGAGCTCTTCTTTAAATAAAGTCGTTTGCGACAGATAGTTGACATTGGCGATATCGTAACTATTCAATGCATCGCCAAGGTCTACCTCCATCTGCAGTGCCTCAACCTCACGGATTAACCCGGCTTTAAATTTATTTTGTGCAATTTCATAAGCTTCTTTTTGTCTCTGAAGGGTAAGGCGTGCAATATTCAGGCGTTCGTGGTACGAAAGCAAGGTAAAAAATGCCTGACTAATATTATAAACCAGATCCAGTTCTGCCCTTTTCAGTTGTTTCAAAGAATGATCATAATTTAGTTTGGCCTGTTTATAACCCATCGCAATATTGTTATACCCGAAAATAGCCCCAATCGGCTGATTTAAACCTATAACCGAGGATAACTGAGAACTACGTGTTCCGTAATAATAATCAGTAATATTTGCAATTCCTGAACGAATAAATAGGGTGCCATCTGTTGGCAATGGCTGGTTAATTGTAAGGTATCCATTCATAACTTTTTGACTTACAGGGTAAAAGTGCAAACCAAGACTGTCCTCAAGTTGTCTGACAGTCTTGGAAAAACGAGGGGTCACAAGATCCAGGTCGATATGTGTTTTAAACCTGCTGGTAGCCGCTTTAAGATCATATCCGACACCAGAGAGGCTTTGTTTTAATTTGAGCATCGTTTTACTCTTTTCTTTGGCCAGGTTAATACTCGATTCCAGGTCGAGATTGAAAACCGGCTGAGCATTGACCAATGAGGTAAATACTACTAAAAATAAAAGGGCGATGGTAGGTTTTAAAATAGTCATCGGAATATCATTTATTGGTTACAGGAATTGGTCTCTGTCAATTTATCACTGTGTATTGTGCCATCTTTGAGATAGATGATGCGTCGGCAATGGGCTGCGATACTGGTTTCATGGGTAATCACAATGATGGTATGGCCTTCTTTGTGAAGTTTACCGAAAATTGCCATGATTTCTTCACCGCTCTGTGAATCTAAGGCCCCTGTGGGCTCATCGGCCAGAATAATTCCCGGGTTATTGACCAGCGCACGTGCAATCGACACACGTTGTCGTTGTCCTCCCGACAATTCCGACGGCTTATGATGGACCCGGTCAGAAAGCCCTACCTTCTCAAGGGATCTTAATGCGATCTCTTTCCTTTTGCTCTTTTCAACTCCTGCATACATGAGCGGTAATTCGACATTGTGCAAGGCGCTCATCCGTGGCAGGAGATTGAATGACTGAAAAACAAAACCGATGTTTTTATTGCGGATAGCAGAGAGCTCCTTGTCATTCAATAAGGTAACATCAACAGAATTCAGAAAATATTTTCCTTCGGTGGGCGCATCGAGGCACCCCAGAATGTTCATCAGCGTTGATTTGCCTGATCCTGAAGGCCCCATGATGGCAACGTACTCATTGACAGGGATCCGAAGATCAATGCCTCGAAGGGCCTGAACCTCGATTGTTTCCATCTTATAATCTTTTTTCAGATTCTTGATCTCTATTATCATAACGACTGGATGGGATGACTGATTAATATTGTATTGAATCAACAGGCTTTAGTTCAGCTGCTTTTTTTGCAGGCAGGTATCCGAAAGTTATTCCAACCAGAACAGAAAAACCAAAAGCAATAAATATGGAATACAAGGTCAGGCTTGTATGTACGGCCGTACCAAACGAAATCACAAATGAAAGCGATATTCCCAACAGCACACCGATAATCCCGCCTGTTACACTCATAACAACTGCTTCTGTGACAAACTGATTCAAAATATCAATTTTGCAGGCCCCTATTGCCCTCCGGATACCAATTTCGCTGGTTCGTTCCAGAACCGAGGCAAGCATGATATTCATGATGCCGATACCGCCAACGATTAATGAAATGGCAGCTATCGAAGCCAACAATAGGTTATAAATACGGGTTTCTTTCTCCTCTTGTTTTAATAACTCGAGCGGAATGATAATACTGAAATCGTTGTTGTTAAAATGGTGACGGTTTAGAATGCTCCGGATGACTGCAGCCGACTGCACTAGTTTATCCGAGTTTTCAAGTTTAACGGTTAATTGCTTTATTACACTCGAAAACCGGTTTTCTTTTGGAATCCGTTTGGTAAAAGTTGACAACGGAATGTAGATATCATTGTTCAGATCACGCGAGGCCAATTCGCCTACCGTTTCAGTGAACAGCGACTTGGTTTGCATGACCCCAATCACCTCGAACCATTGGTCATCCAGCTTCACGCTTTGTCCCACAGGATTCTCATATCCAAATAAATCGTGCGCAACACTGGCGCCGAGAAAACAAACCTTCAGTTGGCGGTCATAGTGGTCACCGTTAATGAACATGCCATTCCCAACTTCATAGTTGAGTATTTTAACGATAGATGGTGTAACTCCTATCACGGTAGCCTTGGAAGACTTATCCCCAAATTTAGCGTCAATTTTTTTCTCGGTCTGAGGCGCCACATCAAGAACCCCCGGGACTATCTCCTTGATTACCTGCGCATCCCTCAAGGATAATCCCTGCGAAAACTTCATCCTCACCTGTTCAAGATCAGATTCAGTCAAATCTTTATCCCTGATGATTATATTGCTGATACCCATGTCTTTATACTTTGCAATGGCCTGCAATTTAGCCCCTTCGCCAATTGAAACCATCGTAATCACAGATGCCGTGCCAAAAATAATCCCGAGCATGGTGAGAAAAGAACGGAATTTATGATCCATAATACTCAGCGCAGCAATTGTTAAATTTTCATTGAATTGCATAATCAGTCGTTTAAGAGGGTAAGTTCATATTCGAAGGGGAGAACCTTCTGCCCGGGTTTTATATCCCCGGAGATGATCGTATGATTGGTATTCGAAGGACCACTTTTGACTTCAACCATCCTGGAAGAACCAGCCCGCTTAAGAAAAATGTAAGCATGCCCTTTATCTTTAAAAAGGCAGTTATTAGGGACAAACAGTTCCTTATCAGACTCATATAAAATATACTCACAACTGACGGTCATACCCGGCTTCAGACGCAAATCCGATTCTGAAATCTCGACAACCACTTTAAATACCTTCTCCTTTTCGCGGGCAAAGCAAATTTTGCTGATCTCTTTGATAAACCCGTTGAAAGGGACAGCCGGCAACGCGTCGAGCCGCACAATGACCTTCATTCCGGGTTTCACTTTATTAAATTCCGCTTCATTGATGTAGGTTTTCACTTTCATTCGGTTGATATCAGGAATACTTGCAATCATCTGTCCCTGGTAGGGAGTATCGCCTAACCTCCAGTTTTGCGGATTGTTGGTAAAAATATTCATTGAAACCTGGAATATGCCGTCACACGGGGACTTGATCAGAAACTGTTTCAGGTTTTCTTTGGCGCTTCGCAAATCACTTTTACGCTGAATCACACGTATTTTCTGAACCAGCTGATCATGCTTTTCCAAGATATAGGTCAGCTCAAGCTTTCGTTTTGCTTTTTTCAGTCTGACAGTCGCCTGTTGAAATTTCAGCTCCTTAATTCTTCTTTTTGCGTCAGTATCAAACTTACTTCTGTCTAATTCAAGTTTTTCAAGATCGTAAGAGGCTTGTTCATTTTTCATCTGGGCCTTTAGGGCCTGAATATTCTCTTCACTTTGCACCGTTTGTTTGTTGGCTGCAGCCAGTTCATTCTCAAGTTTATCTTCCCCTTCAAGAATATACTTATAAATTGAGGAGGGGTCTAGTTTGACAATTGAATCACCTTTGTGGACAATTTTTCCATGTTCTGCCAGACCGATAATTTTAAACTGGTACCCGTACTGGTAGGCTATCCTGGGCATCATAATATTGGCGGCATGAATCGCCTCCAGTTCACCTGCCTCAATGACCGACTGCCTGAATGATCCTTTCATTATAGTATAATCGCCCGAAGTTCCGCTACCGCATGATATTGACAGGCTGAAAAACAGAAGGGAGAACAAACCCATGGAAATTCCGTTGAAAACCATGTGATATTTGAGAAATTGTATTTTTTCAGTCATAATGGTTATTTAAATGCTATTTGCCATTTGATTTGGGATTGTTGTTCTCCTTACCCTCCTCTTTATTGAGGTAGGGATCGGTTAACGCCAGTTCCTCATTTTCTTCCAATCCATCTTTAACAACCACGAAATCAGTATTTACCGCTCCTATTTTAATATCCTTGCGCTTGAAACCAGATGATGTTTTAACATAAACAAATTCATTTCCATTGTCCTTAAAAATTACCTCTACCGGGACATACAATACCTCTTTCAATTCGTTAATTTTAATTTTACAACTTACAGTAAGACCGGGTAATAGACTTACAGCCTTGTTGTTAATTAATATTTGAACAGGAAATATCTTTATTTTGGACTTTGAATCCTTGTTCTGGGCCAGATTGGCAATGGCTATCACTTTACCTGTAAAGAGGGTATCCGAATAGGCATCAGGTTTTATTTCGGCTTTCAGCCCTGGTGTGATTTTTGCAATATCAACCTCATTTATTTTTACCTCTGCCAACATTTCATTCAAATCGGGTAACTCAATCAGGGTAGTTCCGGAGTAAGGCTGATCCCCTGCCTGCCATTTCTGGCTTGTCATCCAGTTGTCTTTCAGGATGGCTATTCCGGATCCCGGACTTATCACAAAAAGATCATTTACATAACCATTGGCATTATCCAGGGTGGCTTTCAACTGCTTCATGCTTAATGTCCGCTGAAAAACATCTTCCTTTTGAATCTTTTTCCGGTTCTCAATTTGTTCTTTTGCCCTTGCCAGTGCAATATTCGCTGTTTCAAGTTTAAGATTAATCTCCTTTTTGGTCACTTCAGATTCATAGGTTGCCTGCTCAAAGTTGATTTTTGAAATTTTCTGGGAGATCCGCGTTATTTCGAGATCAGATTCAAGATCTTCAATTTCTGATTGTTGCGTAGCCTTGAGTTTCTCAAATTCGGCATTTGCAATTTCAAGCTGCTGTTGCGTGGTGATGATTGCTTTCTTTAATTCCGAAGCATCAAACGTGATGACGGTATCCCCTTTGTTTACCTCCTTTCCATCACTGACCATATTTGTGATTTTAAGGTTTCCGTATCGGTACGAAATATTTGGAGCATTGATACTGACTGACTTAACAGCCTTCACTGTCCCCTCTTCTGTTAGCTCTTCAGTGAAAGTGCCCCGTTTAACAACTGTAGTCTGAACTTCCTGAACTACTTTTCCCTTGCATGCTGCAAGTCCTAAACAAATAAAAAGAATCATATTTTTGCTCATAATCAGGGAATTTTACAAATGTTTTTCAGTTCGTTATAATGAAAGGCTATTCCCTTACGGTCGATTTTATTTGAATTGAATCGTGTTTTTGTATGACTGAACCGCTATTATTACTGGCCTTGAATTGCTCCACTTTTGTTACAAGATCGTAGGGAGGCTCCATCAGCGCGATGGTCTCATTTCCTGAAAGTCCTTTTGAAATGATGCTCTTTGAATTGTTGGAGAGACCGGTTTCAATGACAACCGGTGTAAATTTCCCATTCCCTGCAACATATACAATTTTCAGACTATCTTTTCTAAATATGGCGACTGAAGGGACGACAATGGTATCTTTCACCTGATCGACAACGATACGGCATGAGGCACTCAACCCGGGTTGCATCTTAAGGTGGCAACTGTCGACACTGACAATCACTTCATAGCTCTTGACAGTAGGTTTCTCAGCCTGGACTTTCCCTGCAAGGGATTTCCTTTTGATTTTTCCGGTTGTGTTAAGGTTGGCTGAGGCATCAACCCTGATCAAAACCTTTTGATTATTTTGGATTCGTTTGTATTCAGCCTCCGGAACCTCTACCGAAACCTGCATTTCCTTCATGTCGGGGAATTGCAGTACCGGCATATTACTAAAGACACTGCTTTTTTCTTCTATCTTTCCCCCGAAGGTTCCAACCCCGTTACCCATAAACATCCTCAAGGGTGACTCATAATGAATTACAATTCCATCGCCAGGGGAAACCAGGGTGAGCGAATTAATCTGGTCCTGAAAAACTTTTATCCGGTTTTTTTGCATCATTAAACGGGACTTCAACTGCATGATCTCCGAATTATCTATTCTCGCCTGAGCAATAACCTTCTTTTGAAGCTTTTTTTTCTCAACTTGTGCTCTTTCCATATCCAGGGAAATCAGCTCTTGTTTGACGGCAGGGACAAATTTTAACTGTATTGAATCAAGCATACTGATGGCTATCTGGGCTTTGTTGGTCTCAACCTGTGCTTTTAATACGGCCTTCTCCATCGCATTATCGGCCACAAGTTTTTTCATGTCCGCCTCCATCTTTTCGAGATCAATGTTCAAGTTTTCAAGACCATACACGAGATCTGGCGCTTCCAGGATACAAACGGTATCACCCCTTTTTACATGAGCACCTTCTTTGGCCAGGTAAGCCACAGTCATACTTGATGCATTGACCCTCGGCGACATAACCGTAAAGTTGTTGACCGCTTGTACCGCTCCGGTTGCATCGATTGACTCAACGTAGTCAGTTCGTTTCAGGTCATAAGTGATAATACTGACTTTCTTTCCATTACATCCGGAAAGAATTATAATTATCAGTATAAAGTAAGTTATGATATTTTGCATCACTGAATATGATTTGGCATTGACATGTTTGGATTAGCTGATATTGTTGAATCCATTGGACATTCCTGCCTTAATTCGTTACAAAACGGTTTAGATATAGGCGAATGGGCATAACAATAGATCAAACTCGTTACTAAAAGCTTTTCATACCTATGTAATTGAGATCAACTAAATATTTTGATTAGGAATATTGCTGGACTAAATTAAACATTTATTTTCAATTTGTTTAACTTCGATATATTAAATATTGTAAAAAAGTCATATATTATGTAAAAACATGCCTTATGAATTCATTGCTTCACAACGATTAAGAAAAACATGGGACTGTGAAATAGCATTTCCCTTCCATGCATCATGCATGGATCAAAACAACAAGGCAGTTCCTAAAATTTGTAACTGCCTTGTTTTTAGACTAATACAATAGCTGACTGACCTGTGCCTCCATTGATTATGAGTAAGTTATCGAATCTCTTTCAGTATTTCTGACAAGTTCTTTAAACCGCACTTCCTTTAGGGAGTAAGCATCACGGGATTGTCCCTTTGCCTCTAGTTATAGCTACCTCAGCCGGTAAAATGGGACCCGCGTCATTATTAAAATTCTGTCTTATATAGGTTAATATCTGGGCAATCTCATCGTCTGTCAGATTATTTTGTTTTGCATTACCTGACTGTATGGATCCCCGCCAACCTCAATGTCGCCAACAAGTCCGTTGAGCAGTACATTGATTAATCTGTTTTTGTCGCCCGTTACCCAATCACTTTTCTTGACCGGCGGGAACATATTCGGGACACCGCTTCCATCTTTCTGGTGGCATTGGAGGCAATATGCCTGCCCTGTCCGAGATTGTTGGCGACCACAACACTCTTAAACCTCTCGGGAAGAATAAGTTCGTCATTGGCTTGCTTGCCCTGGGAAAAGCCACCGGATGAAACTATAAGCAGCATAATCAGATTAAATGCAATCCGGATAAATCGTTTTAAAAACTGATTCAAAACAGCTGTTGTTTTCATGCATATTTAATTTGTTTATTAAAAGTCGCATGGAATCCTCAAGGTATATATCTTCTTTTGTGACAATTTGCCCATGCGGATTTCATACTGACAACAATTTAATTTTATAAAGTAATTTTTATACGTTTTATCCGGCAGACTGTTCATGTTGCAACCATTCGTTTCAAATAAAACTATTCCCAAAATTTCTTACACACGAATTAACTTGCTGAATATCACTGTTATCATTCAGTATGTAAAGGGTTGTCGCTTCAGGAAGCGCTATTGAAAAATGGAAACTATGAATTTTTTGTTTTTATTCTTCCGAATAATTTAGCCCGATTACCCGTTGTTTCGTAGAAAATCGTTCCAATTTCGATCAGGTTTCTATCAATCAAATGATTTATACCGTTTTGTAAGGGAATTCGATTCAAATTGCTATTTTTGAAAGACTGATTAGCTTATAACTTGTTTTTTGTAGCCAAAGCTGCTAACACCAAAAAACCATGAAGAAAAATTTTCTTTTATTCCTTTTGTTTGGGGTTTCATCCATGACATTTGCCCAGCTGGGTACCCCCTCCTTGTCAGCTCCTGCCAATGGTTCAACTTATTATGTTGGTTCAACGATCAGTTTTTCCTGGACTTCGGTGACTGATGCCATTTCCTATGATGTTGAATTTGACACCGGTACGGGTTATGCTTTTATGACAAATGTAGTTGGTACAGGTTATGACATGATACTTGCTGCATCAAATGCCGGACCGCACACCTGGCATGTCAGGGCTAAAAACGCCTCCGCAACAGGCTTGTGGTCTATCTCTCAAAATTACTCAGTCATTGGTGTCCCGGGAGTCCCAACAACCGCAAATCCGGCAAATGCCGCAAACATAACTTACAATACTGCAACAAACTTCACCTGGAATGCTGTTGCCAATGCCACCGGTTACAAGATTCAATTTGATAACGATGCTCCAATTGTTGTGGCAGGTACAACTTATCCAAAAACTTTTACTTCACTCGGAAGCCATACCTGGAAAGTTCTGGCCTCAAATCCTGCGGGAGAAAGTGGCTGGAGCAGTTCCAGGACTTTGACCGTTGTTCTGGGGACTCCCTCCCTGACTTCCCCTGCCAATACATTCACCGCATACGTCGGATCAACCATAAACTTCTCCTGGACACCCGTTGGAGGTGCAACCTCATACGATATTGAACTTGATCCCGGACTTGGCTATGCTTCCCTTAACAATGTTTCCGGTACAACCCTGAACCTTCTTCTCAATGCATCTGCTGTTGGAAGCCACTCCTGGCATGTCCGTGCAAAGAATGGCCTTTCAATCGGAAACTGGTCTGCATCCAGGAGTTATACTGTTGTCGGTATTCCAGCTGTTCCAACGACCAATAATCCTCAGAATGGCGCAACGGTCAACTTTGGTTTAAACACGAATTTCACGTGGAATAATGTTGCCACCGCCACGAGCTACCAGATACAGTTTGACAATGATGCACCGATTACAGTTACAGGAACCGCCTATTCACGTTCATTCAATACTTTTGGCAACCATACATGGAAGGTACTTGCATCCAATGATGCAGGGGAGAGCGGTTGGAGCAATATCAGGACATTAACCGTAGCCCTTGCCGCACCGCCACTTAACTCTCCGGCCAATGGTTCAACAGCTTATGACGGGACAAACCTTAATTTTTCATGGACTTCAATTCCAGGTGCAACCTCCTATGATATTCAATTTGACGAAGGACTTGGATCTGCAACGCTTATCAATGTTGCAACCGTCAGCTATATAAAGGCGCTTACAACTTCTTACGTTGGCCAACACACCTGGCATATCAGAGGTGTTGCCGGTTCCACTATCGGGCAATGGTCTCAAACAAGGACATTTACAGTAGCCGGAGTGCCAGCTATACCTATCAACCTCAATCCGGCCACTGAATCAACAGTTACTTATGAAATTGCTGCAAATTTTTCGTGGAGTACGGTACAATATGCCACCAGTTACCAGATACAATTTGATTCGGAGGCACCATTGACGGTTACGAATAGCAGCTACTCAAGGACTTTCAATACATTGGGCAACCATAGCTGGAAAGTAAAGGCTATCAATGCCTCAGGGGAGAGCGGTTGGAGTACTGTCAACAATTTCGCGGTAGTATTGGGCATTCCGCTACTTTCATCGCCCGCAAACGGGAACACTTTTTACGTCGGGGAGACAGCAAGTTTTACATGGTCGTCCGTCGCCGGGGCTGTCTCCTACGATGTGGAATTCGACGCAGGTCTAGGCACAGTTACCCAATCAAATGTTGCCGGGATCAGCATGAATGTTACCCTCGTTGCCAACCAGGCTGGAACACACACCTGGCATGTACGCGCTAAAAATGGGGCATTCACCGGCGCCTGGTCAGTTACACGCACCATTACCATCATCGGAATTCCGGTGGTACCGACCACCACAACTCCTGCAAGCGGATCGTCCATCTTTTATGACGCCGCAACTGCATTTTCATGGAATGCAGTTCCGAACGCTACAAGATACAAAATACAGTTTGATTCGGAAACGCCTATCACTGTTACAGGAACATCCTACACGCGTACTTACAGTTCGTTCGGAAGCCATATCTGGAAAGTTCTCGCCTCCAACGATGCCGGAGACAGCGGTTGGAGCAGTTCCAGGACTTTTACTGTCACCCTTGGGATACCGGCCTTGTCGTCTCCTGCAAGCGGGTCTATTGCCTATATCAATACCAATTTGAATTTTACATGGACTTCCGTTGCCGGCGCTACCTCGTATGATATAGAGTTTGACACTGGATTAGGCTCAGTCTCACTGTCAAACGTTGTTGTCACCTCCAGGCAATGGGCCCTTGTTGCCGCTAACGTTGGAAATCATACCTGGCGTGTCAGGGCCAGGAATAGCAATTCAGCCGGACAGTGGACCCAGACCAGAACCTTCACTGTTGCCGGCATTCCGGCTATCCCTGTTACCACGAACCCTCCTCCTGAAGGAACAGTACCATACAATACCCCGGCCTTTTTTGCCTGGAATCCGGTCCCGAATGCAACCAGTTACCTAATTCAGTTTGATTCAGAAGTTCCGATTTCTGTTACAGGTACTAACTTTCCGAGGACATTCAGCGATCTTTCAGCGCACACGTGGAAAGTTAAGGCGGTCAACCCTTCGGGGCAAAGTGGCTGGAGTACAGTCAAGAATTTCAATGTGATTCTTGGCTCGCCAAATTTGACATCCCCGGCAAATGCATCCATTGAATATGTGGGAACCACCATTGAGTTTTCATGGACATCCGTATCCGGTGCATCATCTTATGATATTGAATTTGATCCAGGACTTGGATATGCCTACTTGACCAATGTTTCAGGTACAACATTTAACCTACCGCTTGCTGCAGCAAATGTGGGGCCGCATACCTGGCATGTTCGGGCCAGGCTTAATACAATTACTGGTTCCTGGTCCGGTAACCGTTCCTTTACTGTGGCAGGAATACCGAATGTCCCGGTGTTAATAAGTCCGGCCAACGGCAGTTCCGTTTCCAGTGATCAGAATGTGCAGTTCAGATGGAACAGTGTCCCCAATGCCACCAGTTACAAAATACAATTTGACTCCGAGGCACCGATCGTTGTATCCGGCACCGCCTATGCCCGTTCTTTCAGCACATTTGGCAACCATTCCTGGACCGTGCAAGCCTCTAACGATGCGGGAGATAGTGATTGGAGCACTGCTTTTGCATTTACAGTAGATTTAGGTATTCCGATATTGACCTCGCCTTCAAATGCATCTATCTATTATGTTGGTTCAACCATCAATTTTTCCTGGACTCCCGTTACCGGGGCGACCTCCTACGATGTCGAGTTTGATGCAGGTTTTGGCTATGTCTCACTGACCAATGTATCTGTTCCAAGCCTTAACATGGTCCTCGCAAATATCAATGCCGGTCCGCATACCTGGCATGTACGGGCAAAAAACAGTACTTCTGTGGGTGCATGGTCGCAGTCCAGAACTTACCAGGTCTTTGAGAGCCCCTCTGCCCCTGTTCTGATAGCTCCGTCCGACGTTTCTACGATTCCCTTCAATACCGCCTTCAATTTCACCTGGGGTCAGGTAGCCAGCGCAACAGGTTATCAGATTCAGTTTGACTCGGAGACACCGATCAATGTCTCCGGTACATCTTACAGCCGTTCGTTCAACACTCCTGGAAGCCATACCTGGAAAGTGTTGGCAACCAATGCCGCAGGAAAGAGTGAATGGAGTAACATCAACACGTTCACCCCGGCGCTTGATGTACCAACACTGAGCACTCCGGCAAATGATGCTACATTTAACGTTGGGGCTACAATTGGTTTCTCCTGGACACAAGTAACCGGAGCAACCTCGTATGATATTGAATTCGACGGTGGAACAGCAAATGCTTCACTTACGAACGTCGCCGGAACAAGCATGAATCTTGTTACAACAATTGGCGGCGCCGGACAGCACTCCTGGCATGTTCGTGCGAGACAGAACGCAACAACCGGGACATGGTCAGTATCCGGAACATATACAGTTTATACCATCACTTCTGTTCCGGTTCAGGTCACTCCTGCAGAAAATGAGCCGCTTCCCTGCAATACCTCGTCCGATTTCACCTGGAATGCTGTAACAGGGGCAACAGCTTATAAAATTCAGTTTGACGCTGATCTCCCTGTAACTGTTACCGGCACCTCATATTCCAAGTCTTTCAGTACCACAGGACTGCACACCTGGAAAATTTTGGCCTCAAACAGTGCGGGGGAAAGCGCCTGGAGTGGTGCCCGCCCTTTCAGTGTCGAACTGGGCATACCCAACCTATCATCGCCTGTAAATGCATTTACCTTTTTTGTTGGTTCAGCAATTGTATTTTCATGGACATCAACCGCCTGTGCAAACTCCTATGACATTGAGATTGACGCCGGAACGCCTAATGCCTCGGTGACAAATGTTATTGGCACCAGTTTGAATTTGCAAACTGATGGAACAAGCACGGGGAACCATACGTGGCATGTGCGGGCCAAACTTAACGCTACGAATGGACAATGGTCAGCCACTCAAACCTATTCTGTTTTAGGTCTCCCTGCTATTCCGGTCCTTAACAGTCCGGCTAATGCTTCGACTCTTTACAACGAGTCGGCGTCGGTATTCACCTGGAATGCCGTGGCAAATGCATCCGGTTATCAAATTCAGTTTGATGCCGAAACCCCGGTTACGATTACCGGAACAACCTACACCCGTACTTTCACCACAGCCGGGAACCATACCTGGAAAGTGCTGGCTACCAATGCGGCCGGTAACAGTGACTGGAGTTTGGCCAGAACATTTACCTTCGCCTTCGGATCACCCATAGTTCAAACCAGGGTACTGGTAGTCACTCCGGATGATTCATGGAATTATGGGACGGTGACAGTTGACAATACAAACACCAAAATTATCAGTCTGCAAAATACAGGCAATGCCATCCTCAAGATTTCAAGTCTCACCCTATCCGGGTCCAATTCCAATCAATACAATATCTCAGATCCATTGAATACAACCTTTGATATCGTACCCGGGGGATCAGTGCAGGTTTCAATTGGTTTCAAACCTACCTCCGAAGGTGTAAAGAACGCATCATTTGTTATTTCAAGTAATGCGGACAATGGTACTCCCTCAAAAACGATTTCGCTGAACGGAACCGGTACATTATTACAGACAAAGACGCTGGCGGTCAGTCCTGATGTTCTTTATGACTATGGCAATGTTGTGCTTAACGGTACAGCTGATGAGATCTTTACTGTTACAAACAATGGGACTGCTTCCCTGGGCATATCCGTACTATCACTGTCAGGCATCAATGTCGATCAGTTTGTAATCATCTATCCGATAATACCTTCGTTTACTCTTGCTCCGGGTGAAAACCAAAAAATTACAGTTAGGTTTAAACCAACCACGACGGGAACCAAAACAACCAATCTGGTTGTAACCAATAATTCGGATAATACTTCGCCATCCAAACAAATAACATTAAATGGGAATGGTACAGCGGTGCCGGTGGTCATTCCGCCATTGATCAGCACTGGCGCAGTATCCGGCATAACATCCTCTTCCGCCATTGGAGGTGGGGACGTCTCTTCAGATGGTGGCGGAATAGTAACTGCCAAAGGATTATGCTGGGGTACAACGGTCAATCCAACCGTTTTAGATTCCAAAACTTCGGATGGATCCGGACTGGGAGTTTTTACCAGTAATCTTGCCGGACTCTCCGCCGGCACACTTTACCATGTAAGGTCTTATGCAACCAATTCCGCAGGAACCTCTTACGGCGCTGATGTGCAGTTTACAACGCCCGACTTTGCATTCCTAACTACCATTCAGGTGACCTCCATTACTTCTACTACAGCAGTGAGTGGTGGAAATGTTACCTCCGACGGAGGCACTACAGTAACTGCCAGGGGATTATGCTGGAGTACACTGGCCAATCCTACGGTTTCCGATTCGAAAACATCGGATGGTACCGGACAGGGGATTTTTACAAGCAATCTTTCCGGACTCTCCGCAGGAACAAGCTATCATGTAAGATCTTATGCAACCAATTCTGCGGGAACTTCTTATGGGGCAGATGTTCCGTTTACAACGCTTGACTTAGCGGCCATTACGACCCTTCCTGTAACCGCAATTACAGCTTCAACGGCAGTGGGTGGTGGAAATGTTACATCAGATGGAGGCGCTACTGTAACTGCCAGGGGATTATGCTGGAGTACCAAATTTAATCCGACAATAACCGATTCAAAAACTTCGGATGGAACGGGTACAGGGGTCTATGCCAGCAGCCTGACCGGTCTTGCTGCCGGCATGACCTATCACGTCAGAAGCTATGCAACCAATTCAGTTGGTACTTCCTACGGTGCAGATCTCCCATTTGTTACGCCTGCTCCTGCAACTGTCACAACAGTATCCGTTGTAACTACTTCTTCCTCTGCTGCTTTAGGCAAAGGTGATATTACATCTGATGGAGGGGCACAAGTCATCCAGAAAGGTTTCTGCTGGTCTTTAACGACCAACCCTACAATCTCTGATGCCAAAACTTCCAACGGAACCGGAACAGGCTCTTTCTCGGATCTAATTACCGGATTGAATCCAGGAACTTCCTACAATGTAAGGGCTTATGCGACCAATTCGGCAGGAACCTCTTACGGGGCAAATATCCTGTTTACGACCAATGCACTTGCTACCGTAGTCACATTATCGGCTACAGCCTCAGACAATCAGTCAACAACAGCCACCGGGAAAGGAAATGTTACATCTGATGGTGGAACCACAGTAACAGAAAAAGGCTTCTGTTGGGGAATCTCCGCCAATCCGACCATTGGGGATGCCAGAACAACAGAAGGAACCGGTATAGGAAATTTCTCCGACATAATTACCGGTCTTGTACCCGGAACTACTTATCATGTAAGGGCTTATGCCATCAATGCAGTTGGCACCTCTTACGGGTCAGACCTTTCCTTCATAACATCGGTCAACAATGGGGTGTACAACATCACTGATTTTTATCACATCTATCCAAACCCAACACATGGTAACATTACCATTAAGAGCAAGGAGGATATTCCCGTTGAAATGACAATTTATACGCCGGAAGGTAATCTGCTTGGGGAAAGTAAACTTACAAACCAAATAACCAATATGGATTTGAACCTTCCAAAAGGAGTTTACCTTGTCGTTCTGAAAAGTGACAAAGCGACTGGATCTTACCGGTTAATCATTTTATAAATAACATTCTCATGAGAATAATTTCCTTTATCCTATTGACAGTTATTTTCCTCTGTATTATTGCGGAACAGACCGCTTATTCACAAAGCACTGTTTCTGGTCAAGAAACAAAATATAATCCGATCACTACATCAGTGCCTTTTCTGAATATTACCGCCGATTCCAGGCATGGCGCCATGGGTGATGCTGGTGTGGCAACATCTGCCGATGCAAGCGCCCAATTCTGGAATGCATCAAAATTGGCTTTTGTTAAAGATAGTTTTGGCATTTCTTTGTCTTATACTCCCTGGTTAAGACAATTGATCAGGGACATGAACCTGGCATACCTCTCTTCTTACTATCGGTTGGACAACTTCCAGACAATTGGGGTCTCACTTCGTTATTTTTCTATGGGGGAAATTATGCTGACCGATCAGAATGGATCCAACATTGCCAATGTGAGCCCAAATGAATTCGCATTTGATATCAGTTATGCCAGAAAACTATCGGACAAATTTTCAGGGGCAATTGAAATCAGATACATACATTCCGATCTCTCCGGGGGGATTGGCCCCGAAAGCTACAAACCAGGATCGGCCTTTGCCAGTGATGTGAGTTTTTATTACAACAACTCTGTCAATAACGGTAATTCGGCCCAAACCTTTTCGGCGGGTATCAACATTTCAAATATCGGATCTAAAATATCCTATGACGAAGGCAAGAATAAGGAGTTACTTCCGGCAAACCTCAGAATTGGTTCAACCTTTACCAAAGAATTAAATCAGGACAATCTGTTTTCAATCTCTTTGGACTTTAATAAGCTACTGGTACCAACACCGCAAATTTCCGCATTGGGTGACGGGTCCGGCGTGATCATTTCAGACAACCGTTCCAACCAAACCGCCATCAGTTCCATCTTCAGCTCCTTTTCCGACGCCCCGGGAGGATTCAGGGAAGAGCTGAAGGAAATAAGAATCTCCACGGGTATTGAATACTGGTACCACCATCAGTTCGCGATCCGCGGAGGCTATTTTCACGAAAACGAATACAAGGGAAACAGGAAATTCTTTTCGGCCGGATTGGGCGTCAAAATGAATATTTGTGCCATTGATTTCGCATACCTCATTCCAACCCAGCGAAATAATCCATTGGCCAACACCGTTCGTTTTACCCTTATTTTTGATTTAAAATCTTTTGGCAGGAAAAAAGCATCCCCGGAAAGCGTTCCTGTAGTGCCCGGAAATGTCATTGCAACCCCGGCATCTTCAAATTAACATCTTCCTGATAAATTAGTTTATCCTATTCAATTGATTCCCCGGGCTGCGGGCAATGCATGTGAATTTACCAATTCCCTAAACCAGCATGATCCGGGCTTTTGTATTGGACACCATGCATATTTGCACATGGGTCATTGACAATAGACTCAACAATGGCGAACGAACCCCAAATTTCCTGACCAATAACTGTTCCGTCTGCATTGTAGTACATTCCTCCCTTTTTTAATCACTTATGTGTTGCAAAGAAACTTCCATTGAATACTCTCTGAAATTGTCCTCATGTACAGAGAGCTAAAACCATATTAAAAAAAATACGTATATTGAAAAGAAAATTTTAACCTTTAAATCTTTTACTTATGGCTTATCCTTTCATCAATGTATGGGCCGTGCTGGTAGGCACGATTGCTATTTGGGTACTGGGCGCCCTTTGGTATAGTCCGGTACTGTTCGGAAAAATCTGGCAAAAAGAAGTTGAATTCAAAGAAGAGGGAATTAAGAAAGCGAACATGGCTATGGTATTTGGCCTGAGTTTTCTTGTAATGCTCTTCATGGTATGGGCATTGAATTTCGTTATAAATTCACACAAGCCGGAGGAAGTCAGCATATTAAAGGGATTGCATTATGGCGCCTTTACCGGATTTTTCTTCTCAATGATGACCATGGGCATCAATTATCTTTACCAGCGCCGGTCTGTAACCTTATGGCTTATTGACGGATTTTACATGGTTATAGGATTGGGCATAGCGGGAATGATCCTGGGTGCCTGGAGATAAAATTACTGATCGGATGACGCTGGCTGTCATTTGCACTTTTTATTTTCCTCTGGTTGACACTGGTAGTTGGAAATCCCGGCGGATTTCCTGTCGTTTTTTTTAGTGTCGTTGCAAATTGTCAGACTAAGTCATAGCAATGAAAATTATCATTTGGGTATTGGTGAGCAATAAGGTCCTTCAGGGAAAATACCAATTCGCTTTTTAGCTTTTACCGCATTATCAATCTGGTCCTGAATTGCATTCGAAATTTGATCTGCTGATATTGAATGTGGATTGACAAAAAGCAATGAAAGTTCAGGCTGTGAAATACCGGAAGTGTAAAAGTGCAGATTAGGTTGCCCTACCTTTGTCAACGTACGGATTTGCATTTGCAACTGCCATTGGTCTTTAACGAAATTTAGTCCTGTTTCTATATCCTCAATAAACTTCAGATAATTTTTTGAGTATTTTTTCATGAGTTCAGTATATTCGGGGCTACCGATTCCTTCCATGCAGCTTCCAAAGGAGATGATTTCTCCATGTGGTTTCACAGCAGGCAAACAGTTGACAAATCCTTTTACACATTGGTAAAAAGTGGCATCCAAGGGGTAACCTCCACTGGATGTGATCACAAGATCAGCCGGTTCAACCACATCTGGACAGCATGCGGCTTTCACATAGTCAATTGCCCTCAGATGAGATTCAATCAATTCGCCTGAGATGATTGCATTTACTTTCTTGTGCTTGTCAAGTACCACATTAATAGTGAAATCTGGTGGACACATTCTTGCTATCGAGCTATTTTCGTCATGACATGGATTGTCTTTAAGCACTGTACTTGAAGCGTTGGGATGACTCAGAAACTGGTATCCGTGAAATTTCCGGACGGCTTCCAGAGCCACCAATCCAGGGCAAATCGCTTTTCTCCCTCCAGAATATCCGGCCATAAAATGTGGTTCAACCAAGCCTGTTACAATGCGGAATCCTGCTTGTACATAGTATTTATTCAATTTGATTTTAGATCCTGACCAGCTAAGTCCGTCCAATTCTATCAGTTCATTTTCATTTTGGCAATCATGATTAATGATCCTATAATTCTTAACAATATATTTACCAAACATCTTGAGTTGTTCTTCGTGCGTTGAGGCGCGATGCATCCCTGTGGCGACCAAAACAGTAATTTCATCAGTTTTAACTCCTGCAGATTTAATCTCTGCTATTAACTTTGGCAAAAATTCATAGTACGGAATTGGCCGTGTAATATCGGAAACTACGATTACTACCTCTCCCTGCTTCCTATTCTGAAGCAGGGATGGTAACGTGTCACTTGATACCGGATGGGCAATGGATTCCTGCAACATCTCTTCTGCTTTGAGATTGGCCAATCTGTAGTTTGACTTATAAATCTGACAATCATTTGGTAGCTTAAGTATCAGATCATCATTCCCGTAAGAAAATTTAATTTCCATTTCAATCTTCTTTATATTAATTTGTTAGAGTAATGTGAGTTCGATGTAAGAAAGGTTAAATAAATGTGGGATTATTTTGAAAATAACAAGGTTTTGTATGCATTTAAGTGTCTAAAATTCAAACGCATATAATAAAAACCCTATTGTTGATATGGAATCTGAAATTACTGAAATTTTCTATTTAGTGATAAGTTTTGCAAAGAATTTTATCAAGCCAGGGAGGGACATGTCCTGATGTTCGAACAACTTTTTGATGCAGCTTTCAATTGATATACGGAAAATGCAAGCTGCTTTTCTATCGTTACATGCAAAGAAATACTGTGAGAAAAGAGGAAATGATGTTGGTGATTGCTTTGCTCACTGTGATCATGTGAATCGCTATCGTGTTCTGAGCTGACCTCATCAAAATGCCCATGTGGTACAGCATTGTGCGCCAACACAACCGTGTAAAACAACAACAGGCACAATATGAAATTCCTTTCCCCCATCTCACAAATATAATAGAATTAATATTTTATGATATCATACATAGAATTAAACTTCAGATAATCAAAATTCATGATCAGGCCAGCTGTTGAAGAAGGAATTCAGCGCTCTATTAAATAAGCCAGTTGAACCCATGTGATGGATACAACAACAACTCATTAATCTTAAACGTCCTTTCTGTATAGATACTGGCCAGACCATGTTCCGTTACTACAGAATCTGATTCTAATCCACTTTTATCGCGGTAATGAAACACATCACCATCTATCGCTTGCGCATAAACGCGAATATCTCTTGTACATAAAGCTTCAAACAGGAACCCAAAAGTCTTAAAGTCATTCAACAAACCATCAGGGTTTGTCCGCAACACTGCTGTAGCAATAGAGGGATCAACAAAATGTCTTTTTGATGAAGTACGAATTGCCGTTTTGGAACGCATTGACGGCAACCAGGCAGGCAAATCTTCCACCACAAAAATTCTTCGTAACGCATTTAGGTACGAACTGATTGTTTTATCTGAAATGGAAATGGCTGTTGCTTCGATGTCATTTTTAATGGTCTGTACAGAGGCCAATGTAGCAACATTTCTCGCCAGGGACCGCAACAATAACCGGACCCTTTCGGGATTTTTTTCCACATCATCAACGCGTGACACATCGTGGTTAATCACAGCCTCAACATAATCCCTTGACATGCGACTTCCTGATTTGGCGGCGTTTTACTTCCTAGTTTGGCAGATTTCTACTTCCTAATTTGGAAAATATCACTTGTGACTATATAGTGAGGGGACTCTTACTAGATTGACAATTTGTCTAAAAATAAACAAACATCATTGCAGATTTTTCAGTACAAACTTCATTAATCCCCCAAATCCTGGAATCTTCCTGGCTTAAAACAAAAAACACCTACAGGTCCGTCTCCTTAAGAATTTGAAATAAAGGATGGCAAATTTCGGACGAGAATTTGACTTGACCCTAAAATAGAATATCTTTGTTATAAATAGAAGGAAAAATGATTTTAAAGTATTACTTGGATACTTCTGTCTTTGGAGGGTATTATGATGATGAATTTCAGGTATTCACCAAACTTCTGTTTGAAAAAATCGTTGATGAAAAGATTAGGATTATTTATTCTGAATTAACTGAAAACGAATTGGACAATGCTCCGGAAAGGGTAAAGTCCTTTATAAAGAAATTACCGGCAGACTTAATCGACTTCGTTGAAATTACGCAGGAATCTTTTGATCTGGCGAACCAATATATTGTCGGAAAAGTTGTTGGAAAAACGAGCAATGATGATTGTGTCCATATTGCATAGGCGACAATCAACAGAGCAGATGTTCTAATAAGTTGGAATTTCAAACATATTGTAAATTTAAAAAGAATCCATGGGTATAATTCTGTAAATCTGAAGCTTGGATATCCGACTTTGGAGATACGTTCACCTAAAGAGATGATAGATTATGAAGACAACGATTAAAAAAAAGTTTGATGCAGTTGAATACATGCGTCAACAACGTGATCGGATAAGCAAAGAAACTGCCGATATGAGTTTTAAGCAATTAAAGGAATATTTGGATAAAAAAAGGCCAAAGGAGCGTATTTTACCAAGCCGCTAAGTTTCAGGCATCGCCCTACTTCCCCTGAATAAAGAAATTTAGACCTCCTATGATATTAGGCATTATCAATTCGTTTAAAAATAACCGAACATCCATCGCCAAAGATCCCTCCATAACCTCAAGAATCCCCCAAATCCTGGCCTCTTCCCGGCGGGTTATGAGTAGTGGAAAACAACAATAAAATCAAACAAGCTTTTTACTCACCTCCTCTTTGAGAGGACCAAGGTGTCTTTTCAGAATAGCCCAAATCATGGATGAATCAACAGCATCATAAGCATGAATCAACCGGTTACGAAAGCCCACAATTTTGCGGGCATTATCAAGACTTTCCTCAGGGTGAAGAATTTCAAACTTATTTACCGCTTCACCGATAATCCCCAGTTGTCTTTCAACGGCACTTTGTGTCTTAAGATCATTTACGTAATCAGTGTAACTGGCTATCAATTTCGTAAAATCTTCAATCAATTCAATTGCCTGAAGAATATCAGACAAGTATTTTAGGCCCTTTTCCGTCATAAATCAACACTTTAGTTGAATCAATATTCTTTCTTAAATAGGGATTACGTACCGATGAGTCTGTTAATAAGTCAACTTTTCTATGAAAGAAGAGTTCAAAAGTATCCCAAAGGGAGAGCAATTTCTCGCCTCTTTCAATTGGATCAGGAACATCAATTTCAACAAGTAAATCAATATCACTTGTAAGGTCATTGAAATTATCAGTCGTGGATGAACCGAAAGCATACAAATACCTGACCTTGTGATTTTTGCACAAGATTGAGAAATCCATCTTCCTTTTTAATATTTCGTCTTTAATAACCATTATTCAAAGATACGCTTTTTTGACATTGATTAAAATGTCTTCTTTTGAAGGGTTTTGTAGATTGTATGTATCAAAAGAAAAAGGCAGCTACAAAAATTTGTAACTGCCTGATTTAGTGGTGGGCCCAGTAGGGCATGATCCTACGACCCCCTGATTATGAGTCAGATGCTCTAACCAACTGAGCTATGGGCCCTGAAATTAGGAGTTCCTAATTTGGAGGTGCAATTTTAATCATTTGCGCTGTATTTTTCAAATGTTTTGCGCAATTAAATTTTTGGAATCGCTTTTAGCAGCAGGTTCACCACGTTGTGTACGTTTTTGGTGAAGACCGCGAGGATTTCGTCCCAGGTAACCGGCGTCTCATCCTCCTTCCAACTGTCGTAGTCGGTGGCCATGGCCACGGCCGCATAGGGAATGCCCAACTCGTTGGCCAGGATGCACTCGGGCGCGGTGCTCATGTTGACCAGGTCGCCGCCCCAACCACGAAACATCTTTGATTCGGCGCGGGTAGAGAACCTGGGCCCTTCGATGGTGACGATGCATCCGCCTTTGTGGATGGGGAGATTCAGCGCGGCGCCTGCCTCCAGAATTAGTTCGCTTAGCTGCTTGTCGAAAGGATCGGCCATTGGGGTGTGCTTCATCTCGTGGGGCTTGAACTCCTCAAAAAAGGTGGTGGCGCGGTGTTTGGTGAAATCGATAAACTGATCGGGAACCACCAGCTCTCCCCTGCCAATCTGCTCGCGCAGGGAGCCGCAAGCGGTGGTGGCCAGGATATGGGTGCATCCCAATTTTTGGATGGCATAGAGGTTGGCCCTGTTGTTCACCTGCGATGGGGTAATGGTGTGCTGCCGGCCATGGCGCGACAAGAGTACCACCTCTGTTCCCGCGATGGTCCCACACAAAAAATCCGAACTTGGTGTGCCGTAGGGTGTCTCCACAACGATCCGCTCCTGATGTTGCAAAATGTCAGGGTTCTCGAGCCCTGAGCCTCCGATAATGGCAATTTTTTTCTTCATTTTCCGATCATTTGACGGGGTGACTATAGTGACGGGGTGAGTTTTGTTTTTCCAAAATCTGAACTAACTTTAACTAACCTTTTTCGCTTCGCATACTAAAACCAAAAAAATGAGTTATGAAAAACATCACACTGCTTTTTATGGCTTTCCTGGTAAGTGTTATGGCCTCTGCCCAGAAAAACACCCTTACCAATGCTCCCGCGTACCAAATATACGAAGAGCGTGTAGATAATCTGCTACCTTCCATTCCTATTTCGAACAAATCCATCAGCAAAGAAACAGGCATCTCGGAGAAACTGTCGATCCAGTCGTTTCAGAAATCTGAAGAGAAGAACGATATCAACATCGTTATTGAAGTGGTTAAGTACATCAGCAATCCTCTGAATGTTAATCCGATGGCCATGTTCAGCAAAGGCCCCAGTACCCTCAATCGTCAGTCGTCACTTAACTCCATTGCCTTCGTGATGCTTGAAGGAGATGCAGAGGATCAGATCCTGAAGAAAGGTAAAAACTGCATCTTTTCGCAGGTTAACATCGATCCGGAAGAGGGCAGCGACTACCGGATCAAGAAGGCAGGGGAAAAGATGAAGAAAAAGGAGTTCGGCATGAATGTGGATTCCATGTTCAACTACAACAACTCCTTACTAAAAGGCAGCTTCCACGATGCCGAGGCGAAATGGGACATGGGAAACGAGTTCCGGCACTTCTATTACGCTGCTGCCGGTAATGTGGTGGTGAAGGTAGAGGTTTATGCGCACAAGACTCCACCGGATAAATCTCCTGATGCCAGGGCTATTGCCAACAGCATTCTATCAAAGTTACCACACAATCAAAATATTTCCGAAGTCAAGCTCGAGGTATATCCAAAAATCGTATACACGAATGACCCCAATGAATATGGATTAATCCCTGCCTCCCCACTCCTGCCGGCCAAGATTATCTTTAAAACCGGTAAACCCAACACAAATGTAAATTTTGCCCTGATGGTCAATGGGACCGGAGAACTTCGGGCCAACAACCAAACCGGAAAAGTTCTGGATGTTACCACTGACGCGAAAGGGGAAGCCACAGTTTGGTACCACTACACCGATACCAAGGTTCTCACAGCGCCGGTTGAGGTTCAGGTAGTCGCGGAGGTTGAAGGGAAAAGCAGGAAAGCGCACATCACCGTTGGCCTCGGACTGGCTTTCGAAAAGATCTCGGCCATTCCTGAACAGGTTTATATCTATTCTCCCGAAAAACCTTATGCTTTCGCGCTGAGCGTAAAAAGTGTCTTCTTCCCTAAATTAAATCTGGTAAACTATCTGAATGCTGCCGATGAAAGTAAAATATGGGGAGGTAAGATGGTTGGGGTAGAGCTGACTTGCGACTGGGTCAACCGACCTGAAGGTGCGCCAACGGATTTAACCTTTTCAGGTACTGCGCATATCGCCTCCACCCGCATCAGCAACAGTTCAAACGTATTGGTAGCCAACGACCAGCCCTGGCAGTTTTACACCGACATCAGTTATCCTGCCTGTGTGCTCAAAAGCGAGGGAACGCACATCTATAAAATCACAGGTAAACTCTGTGTCATGCAGGGCGATGCACCCAAGATGCCCCTTTTGGGTTTGATGAACGAAGAACAATTCAAGCCGGAGGCAATTATACCCCTTTCGTCAGATTATCCCGAACGTTGGTACAAAAGTGTTATCTGCTCACTTTCTTCAGTCAATTCTGAACAGGCGTGGTTTGTGCTGGAAGCGGTCAAACTGATTCCAACCTATGGGATGATCGCGGATGCATCTACGGCTACCTCCTCCTTTCTTTGTGGTATCATGAATGGCGATTACCAGAAAAGCCTGCTCGATCTGGCCTCCTGGCTTGGCGGACAATATCTCGAAAACCTAACGGAATCCAGCGTATTCAATACCTTGACAAAAAGGGACCAGGATGCCGTTATGGCAGCCAAATTGGCTTACTTTGCAATTGACCAGGGCAAGAAGAAGGGTGAGGTGGAACAGATCAGAGAGAATCAGAAAGCTCGCATGAGAAAGTAAAGGATAATGGACAATTGACAGTTGACAATTGACAATTTTGTGACCTTTGTGTGGTACTTTGTGTCCATTGTGGTTAAATTCTTAAAAATTTTACCGCAAAGGACGCTAAGGAAAACACAAAGGAATGCACAAAGGGAATGCGAAAGAGTTACAAAGCGTGTTGCTTTTTGGTAAAGGATTTTCTGGCAATAAAGAAGAGTTTGGCTATGCCGTACATCAGCACCAGGGCGAAGATGATGGCGGCGCCGGAAGGGATATCGTACACATAGGAGAAGACCAGTCCGGAGATGGATCCCACGAAACCAAAGAAGATGGAGAAGAAGATCATCTTGTGAAAATAGCGGGTGAAGAGGTTGGAAATGGCCTGCGGAATGGTTAGCAGCGACATTACCAAAATGATTCCAACCACCCTGATATTCAAAACAATAGTTAAAGCCACCAAACAAATCAGGATCATGTTGAAAAGCCTGACAGGCGTATTGTTGGTGAGGGCATACTCCTCATCGAAGGAGATGAAGAGGATCATCCGGTAGAAGAGAATAAAAAAAGCACCAATTCCCAATGTGAGGAACGTCAGGAACAGAATATCGGTGAGCGAGACCGTGAGAATGTTTCCGAAGAGGTAACTCATCAGATTGGGGGCATATCCGGGAGTCAGGAAGATAAAAATGATTCCAAGCGCCATACCCAGGGCCCAGAGCATGGCGATGGCCGAGTCCTCGCGGAGATCGGCCTTCCTGGTAAAGAATTCGATCCCGAGTGCCGAGAAAATTCCAAACAGAACAGCTCCCAAGATCGGATCAAATCCCATGTAATAGCCCATGCCGATTCCACCGAAGGAGGCGTGGGTGATACCGCCGCTGATGAAGACGATCCGGCGCGACACGATGTAGGTCCCGATAATGCCGCAGGTAATGCTGGCCAGGAGTGAGGCTAGCAGCGCGTTGCGGAAGAAATTCATCGCCAGGAGTGACATCAGGTTTTCCATCATGATTCGTGTTGGTGTAGGACGGTGTGGGGAATTTTCCCGTGCGTGATGATCTGTATCGGGCATTCGTAAGCCTCCATCAGTTCTGGGGTAATTTTGTTCCCGGGGTGGTAATGGAGTGAGTGGTTCACACAGGCGATCGATTTAACGTAGGTGGATATGGTCCCGATGTCGTGGGAGACCAGCAGAATGGCAATGTTTTCGTTGAACCTGCGCAGCTTTTCATAGAGCTCCTTCTCAAAGCGGTTGTCGACATAAGTGTTTGGCTCATCCAAAACCAGCAATTTGGGCTGGTTCACCAGGGCCCGACAGAGCAGGGTTCGCTGGATTTGTCCGCCGGAGAGTTCGCCGATGGCTTTGTTGCGGATCTCGTAAATACCCATTTCGTTCATCAATTCGCCGGCGTATTCCAGATCCTTTTGCGCGTACTTTTTGATGATCCTTTTTTTGGACATTAGTCCGGATTTCACCACTTCGGAGACGGAGATCGGAAATTTGCGGTCGATGTTGTTGATTTGCGGCAGGTACCCGATGCGGTGGTGGTTTCCTTCAGTCATGCAATCGTGAAAGACCACCTCTCCCCTGAAAGGCTGCAACAGTCCAAGGATGGCCTTCAACAGCGTGGTTTTGCCACCCCCATTGGGACCGATCACACCGATAAAATCCTTGTCATGGATGGTCAGGGAGACATCCGAAAGGATAATGTTCTCCTCATACCCTACCGTGAGATGGCGGATTTCGATCAAAGGAACCATGTAGGTAAGATTTTCAAACATCGTATCAAACACAAATTTACAACTATTTTGGTGGTTGAAATGCTATTTTGCTGCGGCCATTTTGCGGGCCAGCGAGATCATCTCTCCGGGCCAGTCGTAAGCCAGTGGATCGATCTGGATCACCTTGCTGCCGGTTTCGCTGGCGATGATCTCGGCATTTTCCACATCAAACTCTTTCTGTATCATGATGTATTTGATATTCTGTGCTTTGGCCTCTACTACAATACCTTGAATGTGCTTTGGGGTAGGTATTTTACCTTCAAATTCGATGGAGAGCTGTTCGAGACCATACTCTCTGGCAAAGTACCCCAGCGCAGGGTGAAATACCATGAATTTCCTTGAAGGAATGTCGGTCAGAATTGTCTTCACAACCTTGTCTACACTATCTATTTTTGTGAGCAAACGGTCGAGGTTTTCCTGAAATTTCACCTTGCTGGCGGGGTCAATTTTCACCATTCCGTCGAAAATGTTTTTGGCAATGATTCTGGCCCCTTCGGGGGATGACCAGGTATGGGGATCTACGCCTTTTTCGTGCTGGTGATCGTCGTGATCATGACCGGCAGCATGAATCAGTTCCACCCCGGTCGAAGTATTGATAAAGGCGAGGCCGGGATTGATGGATTTAAAATTCTCGAGAAAAGCATCTTCGAAACCCAGGAACCCGTTAGCAAAATAGGCGCCTGCTTTGGCCATTTCGCCCATCTGCCGGGGAGTAGGATTGTAGGTTTCGGGACCAACACCAGGAGGAACCATGACTACGGAGGTATAGAGATTACCGGTGATCTGATCGGTGAAATACTGTAGCGGCAGAATACTTGCAAAGACAATCTTCCCCGATGGTTTTTTGGAAGTTGTCTGACAGGAGGCCAGGGCGATTATGGCTAAAAAGAATAATGCTGTTTTTCTCATTTTGAAATTTCATTTTGATTTTGACCTTCAGGACAATCGGTACCAGCAGGACAATCAGGTTTTGGAAAATGCATGACGTTTTGATAATATAAACCTTATTATCAATTCATTATCTTAGTAAAACAACGAATTGAATTGAAGCCTAGTCGCCCCCTCTCCCCTTCTTTTTTCTCGGCGGCACCGGATCATAACCCGAAGTCCCCCAGGGATGGCAATGTAAAATCCGGTTGGTGGCCATGAAGAAACCTTTGAAGGGACCATGGATTTTAACGGCATCGACGGCATACTGCGAACAGGTCGGTATGTGACGGCAAGAGGCTGGTGTGAGCGGAGAAATGGCAGCACGGTAAAAGTAAACAGGGAACAGAACGATCTGTACCAATATCCACCTTAATCCTGCTGCTATCTTATTGATCATGACTCACCCAATGAACCTATTTTTACTATAAAACCAATGCAAAGTTACCCAAAAATTGGAAGAATAACATCTAGAACCGTTCATTTCATACGGTGGATAACTCGCTTTTTAATTGCCGTACGGAACCCTCAGAGTTATATCCATCGTTTTTTTGAGCATTTGCTCTTGAGGGTTTCATGAGTAAAAATTTGTCATTCAATGGGATAGAAATATTGAACTTTCTAAAACATTTGCTCCCTAGCTTACGTTTATAAGGAAAGACCTTTGTGTATCCTTCGTGAAGTACTTTGTGTCCTACGTGGTGAAATAGTTTTTAAAATTTTACCACGTAGGTCACAAAGGGAGACACAAAGTAACTCAAAGAACAAAAAATCGCTAGCGATTTTTACTCTCTGTGAACGCTGTGCCTTCCTCTAAAATATACAAAAAGGCAACCATGTTTTTTTTCTTAAAATACTGATTATTCGTTATTTATTCTCTGTGTAAGATTTTTTTTTATATTAAATGCAGTCATCCATTCAAAATAAACACCCCCTAAAGCCGGTTCTAATCACCGGGAATGTCGAGATATCGCCCAATGTATTCGTTATTTCATGGAAAAGAGAGGGCGATTTCGACCCTGGTCAGGTGGTAAAAATAACCGCCGCCCTGAATGATGCGCCACGGATCTACAGCATTTGCAGCGGCAACCGGGAGGAGAATATTTCCGTCCTGTTCAATGTTAAACCGGGAGGAGTACTCACACCGCATCTTTCGCAAATGAAACCGGGTGAGCTCATTTATGTCTCGGAGCCCTATGGCAGCTTCTCCAGCGATGAGTCGGCGGCCTGGTGGATCGCGACCGGTACCGGTATCGCCCCCTTTTACAGCATGATACGTTCAGGAAGGTTTCAAAACAAAAAATTGTTGCATGGGGTGAGTTATGCCAACCAGTTTTACTTCGAAGATTATCTGCAAGAAGTGCTTGGCAGCAACTACATCTGTTGTTGCAGCCGTGACAAGAATGGAGTTCACTTTCCCGGTAGGATAACGGATTATCTCCAGGGTTTGTCTGAGCTTCCAAAAGCGGATAAGTACTATCTTTGCGGACAGGCGCTGATGGTGGTGGAGGTTCGGGATCTGTTGATCCAAAAGGGGGTTCCCTACAGTCAGATTTATGCCGAGATATTTTTCTAAGACGATGGAAACCAGCAAAGAACCACTTTTCGGTAAGACATTGAAGGAGTTGATCCAGATCACGGTCGATTTGGGGCTGCCAAAATTTACGGCGGGACAAATCGCCGACTGGCTCTACAAAAAACAGATCAACTCAATTGAGGAGATGAGCAACCTTTCCAAAAAAACCAGGGAATTGCTGGCCGAAAAATATGATTTCGGCACCAACCCGACAGTAAAAGTACAGGTGAGCGCTGATGGTACCAAAAAGTACCTCTTCGTAACCGGAAAGCGCCAGTTTATCGAGACTGCCATGATTCCGGACGATGACCGTGTCACGGTATGTGTCTCCTCGCAGGTGGGATGCAAGATGGGATGCCTTTTCTGCATGACCGCCAAACAGGGCTTCCAGGGACAACTGTCGGCCGGCGAGATCGTGAACCAAATTCGAAGCATTGAAGAGGCAGAAACCGTTTCCAACATCGTTTACATGGGGATGGGCGAACCCTTCGACAACCTGGATGAGGTGTTGAAAAGCATCGAAATCCTAACTTCTGACTGGGGCTTCGCGATGAGTCCGAGGCGCATCACCGTCTCCTCTATTGGGATCGTTCCCTCCATGATCAGGTTCCTGAATGAGAGCGAGGCGCACCTGGCGATCAGCCTGCACACGCCGTTTGATGAACAGCGAAAGAGCCTGATGCCGGTCCAGATCGCCTACCCGATTGCAGAGGTGGTCGACGAGATCAGAAAATGGGACTTTAGCGGACAGCGACGCGTCTCATTCGAATACATCCTCTTCAAAGGACTGAACGACACACTGATTCATGTCAAAGAGCTGGCCCGCCTGCTCAATGGCATCAAATGCAGGATCAACCTGATCCGTTTCCATCCGGTACCGGGAACGCCGCTGGTAAGTCCCGACGAGGAGACCATCACCCGCTTCAAAAACCAGCTCAACGACAAAGGTATTTTTACCACCGTCCGCGCATCGCGCGGGCAGGATATATACGCGGCGTGTGGATTGCTGTCCACGAAAGAGCAAAACCAAGATAAAGGATAAAGGATAAAGGATAAAGTAAAAAGGATAAAGTGGCATTCGTGTTGTGATAAATATCTATACCATTGATCTTAAATATGTTTGATAGTATCTTGATAAGAGCGTCCCCTACTTTATCCTTTTTACTTTATCCTTTATCCTTCTCTTCCCCCACTTTATCCTTTTTACTTTATCCTTTATCCTTGAACTTCACGGCGTGAAGTTTCCTGTATCTACCCACTCATTTTTGAGCAGACTCCACCAGTCGATGGCCAGTCCCCTCAAAATATATTCGTAAGGCAACCAGCCATAGCCATTCTCGCCCCAACCTGAGCCCCACGAATTTCTTACCAGGATTGCCCCGGTTGTCTCCTTAGCTCCCATCGCCGCATTTTTAATCTTCATGGTATCGTTGTAGCCTGCGGCAATGACGGCATGCCCCCCGTCAATTTTTTCTCCCCTTTCGGGAAATGGAATCCTGCCATGGTTGGTATTCGACTGGGCAATGGATTGGTAAACCGTAAAGCCAAACATCAGCGGAAGACCGGATGCCAGGTTTTTTCGAATGCTCATTAAAAGGTCAGCCGTAGAGGTCCCCGGAGGATCCAGCCTGTAATAACTGATGGCCTGGAAATTCTGGGCAAAGGCATAACAAAAGGGGGTTGGCTCGATGTCGAATTTGGCAATGTCGTAGGGCCAATACTCCTCGGGGGGAACGCCAAACAGCACCATGGCGCCCATCATGCTGCGAAGGAATGAGCCGCTATCGCCAGTTTGGTGCATCAGGTTCCGGGCAGTCTTGTAAAGAAACAACCGGGATGGTGGTGTAATTTTACCGAAGGCGCGCTGTTCGAAATATTCGACCATGCTGACTGCGGCGTTAGCGGCACAAGAGCCAAGATCACCCTGGTTCTTTGCAGGCGAAAACCATTGCGACAAGTTAACGGAAACGGGTAAAGCAGCATTGGAAGATCCTGTGTGAGCCAACCTGGACTTCATCGCCTTGATCGATTGTGTTTGTCCAAGCTTGGAGAGACGTAGGGAGATTTGATCATCCTCCTCTGTTTTGTCCCTGAAGTCGGGCCAGTCTGGTAACCAGCCCAGTTTGGTAATTAAATTTAAATCTGCCATCACATAAGGGATTAAATTATGGTAAATTTGGCTGTTGCTTTGGTTAACAACTCTATAAAACTAATGCATATTTGTATTAATTACAAATAATTTAAATGAAATAAACGCATGGGTATGAAAACTATTCTCCTGAAAAGTCTGCCGGTGATCCTGTTTTTCACTGTTTTATCACTCCGTGCCCAACAAAATGATCAATGGACCATCCCGGCAGGTGGCAATGGATATCTGATCAATAAAACTTCTTCTCCGGAAGAGAGCAAAAAGATTTGGGATTCGAAAGAGCAGAAATATCTGATCAGTTTCAAAACCAACAAACCAGGACAATTGGAATTCTCTGTTAAACTGGCTGTCCCGGAGGGTAAATCGAAATTAAAAGTAACTGTTGGAAAGAAGCACTTTACCATTAACGCAGCAGGAAAAGAATCCAACATATTCAAACTCGGCGCCATCCAACTGGAGGCAGGTTATTGCAAGGTGGTCTTCAGCGGAATACAAAAAGAGGGGGCTCAATTTGCGGTTGTGTCAGATTTATTGGTGCATTCCTTAATACCAGGGTTGACGCTCAATTACGTTAGGGATAATCAGGATAACCGGTATTATTGGGGACGACGCGGTCCTTCGGTCCACCTCAACTACGAGCTGCCAAAGGGGGAGGATATCGAATATTTCTACAACGAATTGACTGTTCCGGTTGGACAGGATCCCCAGGGCTCTTATTTTATGGCAGACGGTTTTGGGGAGGGATATTTCGGGATGCAGGTGAACGGACCGGAAGAGCGGCGGATCCTCTTCTCTGTTTGGAGTCCGTATAAGACGGATCATCCAGGAGAGATCCCGGAGGTGGATAAGATCAGGATGCTTTCGAAGGGCGAGGGTGTGCATACCGGCGAATTTGGCAACCAAGGGTCGGGCGGACAGAGCTATTTCCATTATGGTTGGAAAGCGGGCACTACCTACCGTTTTCTGCTGAAAGGTACTCCTGACGGAAAGGGAAGCACAATTTTCACCGCTTGGTTTTATGCCCCTGAAGTAGCCAAATGGCAATTGATTGCCAGTTTCAGCCGACCAAAAACGGATCATTACCTGAACCGCCTCCACTCATTTCTGGAGAATTTCAACGATAAGAATGGCTATCTTACCAGGAAGGGGCTCTATGCCAACCAGTGGTGCCGGGATAAAAAGGGTCAATGGTTTCCGCTCACAAAAGTGCGGTTTACAGGCGATGACATTGCCAAAAGAGGTTCCAGGCTTGATTATGCCGGAGGAACGGAGGGCAGTGGATTTTTCCTGCAGAACGGGGGATTTTTTGATGAAAATGTTGTTCTCAACAGCAGTTTTGAATTGAGAACAGCGTCATCCTCTCCACCGGAGATAGATTTCATAGACAGACC
Organism: Prolixibacteraceae bacterium; assembly: GCA_023229575.1. Lineage (GTDB taxonomy): Bacteria > Bacteroidota > Bacteroidia > Bacteroidales > Prolixibacteraceae > CAINVV01. Next base: position 98,603 of record JALNYZ010000003.1, on the reverse strand, counting down.
TTGAAGATTGGAGCTTTCATCAAGTGTGTGGTGGAAAAATAGCAGAGAACTCAGGACGATCAAGACATTTAGGACTGGGGTACAGATTCCCAGTAGTATCTTCATTTTTACCTCCCCACATCGACCAATCGTCAAATTACTACATCATCGAATCAGCACATCAACACATCAGCACATCAACAAATCTTCACCGTCTCAATCCCCAGTATCATCCCCAGCTTTTCGATAGACGAGGCCAGATGACCGATGCCGATGGCGCAATGGTGGGCGGGGCCCTGTTTCGACCATTGGTTCATAAAGACTTTGGCCCCGGGGGCGAAGCGATAGCGGCTGTTGGTGTTGCCGATTTCGAGAACTGGTCCGGCCACTGATTCCCCTTCCGCGACAAGAAAGAAGATCCCATTCTTTCCTTCCACGACCGAGAGCAGGGTAACCGGTCCCTGTTTGACACTCATCTGGATGGAGAGTCCTTTGCCTGGTTTGCCATGGTAGATCGGAAGCGGAACCAACCTGACACGCCCTTCCGCGATAGCGAAATGAGCGGGACCATCGTGTCCCAGCATTACCACATCGTCGTTGAAGTCCATCAGGTAAAATTCAGAGAAGGAGCCTCCGGCGCCAAACTCAGCCATGATTTTCATGGCCTGCGCATTTTTCACCTCACACTCTCCGGCCACCGGGATATTTTTCCCGGTCAGCAGGGTATTTCCTGCAATGATGGAGGTAACAATATTTTCGTATTCATTGCCCGGTTCCCCTTCGTAATAGTAGGCCATCGATCCCAACCCGTGCGCTTCGACCAATTTATCGAGGGCAACAGAAGTACGGGCTGCCCGGTCGATTTCATCTTCGGCACATTCGGCGGTCACATCAAATGTTGTATGGAATTCCTTAATCTTGGCAGTTATTTCATCCGGAGTGACCCCATCCCGCCATCTTTTTAACTCGCACATTTCCAACATTTCGATATGTGTGCCAAAAACGGCAGACTGTTGGGTAAGGTCGGTGTACACATCGAGCATTCCACCGTAGTAATGGCCCAGGATGCCGAGTCTGTTGGTGCGCAGATGGGCAGCCACTTGGGCCGACCGTACCCATTCTTTAATCTCTTTCCAGGAATTTTGATCCTTCAGGTATCCGGTTACGATGTCGTATTTGATTCCTGAACGGTTGAATACACCGGCAATTTCAGGAACGGAACAGGCCTGGCAGTGCTCGAGCCATAAGCCGGTCATTTTACCCCTGTCATTTAATTTGTTGAAGGCCGCATAATCGAGGGCAGCAACAGGCTGCAGGTTCAACAGGATCACCGGCACCTTTACCTTCTGGACAACAGGAAGTACGGTGGAAGAGAGTGCATAAGTTGAAATGTAGAGGAAGAGCATTTCGATCTCCTGGGTTGCCAGAAAGGAGGCGACTTCGCGGGCCCGGATAGGGTTGTCGACCATGCCGGCATCGATCACCTCTGCACCGAAACCTGAAATTTTATAGCTGATTTCATTTTGGTATCCCGTAAGGTGATCCAGTAACCCTTCAAACTGCGCCCAGTAGGTATCGAGACCTATACCCATTAGTCCTATTTTTGTCTTCATAAACCTCTTTTTAGATGATTGCCTTTGTATATGAAAACAAAGGTAATTACTTTTTAAAAATGAAATTGATCAGATCCAACAGTGGACCGGTCAAGAATGTCGTACAAAGCGCCATCAGTACCATTATTGAGAATATTTCAGGACCCAAAACGCCTAGATCATAGCCTATATTTAAGACCACCAGTTCCATTAGTCCCCTGGTATTCATTAAGGCTCCAATTGAGAGCGAGTCTTTCCATGACCGGCCCACAATTTTTGCGGTCAGTGTAGATCCACCAAATTTTCCGGTGATGGCTACCAATATAATGAGGCCACACAATGACCACAAATAGCCTGTATTGATAAGTCCAATTTGTGTTCGCAGACCTGTAAAAGCAAAAAATATGGGCAATAACAAGATGGTACTTACATCCTCTATCTTATCAATCAAAATAGTTTTAAATCGAACATTATCTGGCATGATTACTCCGGCAATAAAAGCGCCAAACAGCGCATGAATTCCAATAATCTCGGTAAAATAGGCTGAAAGCAGGAGCACAAAAAATGAAATAGCGATGGTAGTTTTATCAATCGACTCACCAATCATATGCTTCTCACTTGATTTTTGCAACCACGGTTTTAGCACGATAAACATCAATACCAAATACACAACCGTCAAACCGATTGTGAACAAAGCACTTACAATACTACCCGCTTTTACAATTGCAATAACTGCTGCAAGTAAACACCAGGCAGTAACGTCATCAGCCGCGGCACAGGTAATTGTCAACACACCCAGGGGCGTACGGGTCAATCCTCTTTCTTTAAGGATCCTGGCCAATACCGGGAAAGCAGTGATGCTCATTGCAATTCCCAGGAACAGGGTGAACGAAACGAAACTCACATTTTGAGGTGCTAAATCCAGAAAGATGAAATAGGACAAGCACGCACCGAGAAAAAATGGGAAAATAATGCTTGCGTGGCTTATGATGACCGCATCTTGCGTCTTGTTCTTTATTTTACTGATATCCAGCTCCATACCAATAACAAACATGAAGAAAGCAAGTCCGATCTGACTCAGAAACTGAAGGGAGATTAATGACTCGCGCGGAAAAATTAAAGCAGAGAGGTCAGGAAACAACCAACCCAAAATGGAGGGGCCCAGAAATATCCCTGCAATTATCTCTCCTACAACTGTCTGCTGTCCAAACATTTTCATGGCAATTCCAAAAAGCTTTGAGGCAAACAGGATAATTATAACCTGCAACATTAAAATGCTGATGGGATATTTGATGTTATTGGTAAGTTGCCGGAAAACACTTTCATCGGAATTAATAACAACCGGTTTTGCTTTGTCTGTAAAAGTAGAATTATCAGTTTTCCGGACGAGTTCGATCTTGTTAGTCCTGACAATTTTGTTTCCCGCTTCCAGAATGAATCCTATAAGCAAAACAAATGCACCGATTATGATAATATAGGTAGCAACTTTTTTAATCATGGTTGATTCACTTTAAGTTTTAAGGATTCATTGGTGCATGGTTGGGCTCAGAAATTGTTCCATTATTAAGATCTTATAGCCTGCTGATATTTTTTTAATAATTCCGGATCGTCAATGGAGCCATGGTGTTGAATATGCTTCCATTCTCCCTCGCTTCTCACAAAAATTCGAGATGTCCTGATTGCCAGTTCAATCCTTAATCCGTCTTTTTCGAAGTATCCTCTTTCTCGGCCGGTAGCAAAAAACATATTTTCGGTAGCGTGAAGCGTAAAATCATAAAATTCTACATAAACTTTGGCGCTGCCATTGAATATTTTGTCGTAGACGGCCCTGATTTCATCCCAACCCCTTTTTATCCCGCCAACCGGATTGTTCATGGATGCCTCACTACTGTTTAGCCAAATTCTTTGCATCAATTCCATATCACCTTGATTAAAAGCCTTATAAAACTTTATCAGGACTTTAAGCTGATCATTTTCGACCATTGATAATTTCTCGGTTCCGGTAATAACAGTTATTGAATTTTCCATAATTTAGAATTTATAGTTTCCTTTGTGTCAGGTAAAATTCCAACATTTACATTAATATGAATAATCATTGACTTCTTCACAGATATCGCCACTCCATGGCTTTCATTTTCATTTTAATCATTTCTACAAAGATTTAGCTGCTCCGCAGCCTTTAGATTTGCAACGTAGTTGCGATATCTTTGTAGATGAACACATAAAGTTACGATAAAGCAACGTAGTTGCGACATGGGCACTGATCCATTTTTAATCGTACAATAGCTTTAATACGCCTGTAAATCAGGCATTAAGCAAAATATCCATGTCCAATTTTTGCATTTTCATCAACTCCTGCATGACCCGGGGGCCCCTTTCCGGATCCGACATTAATTGCCCCAGCTTCGAAGGTATGATTTGCCACGATACGCCATACCTGTCTTTCAGCCAACCGCATTGCACCTCCATTCCACCATGTGTTAATGTATCCCAATAATGGTCGATCTCTACCTGGGTCTCACATTCAACGACAAAAGAGACCCCTTCGTTGAACTGAAAATCATGTGTTCCATGTCCGTCCATGGCGGCAAATTGGGAACCATCCAAGTAGAAACTTCCAAACATTAGCGTTCCTTTGAGTTGATCATCCCCCTCCGGGTAAACTTCAAGATGTCGTATCCCTGAATTTGGAAAAATTCCGGTGTAGGACTCTATCGCCTGTTGCCCATGTCCAAATTGCTCCCCAACAAACAAGAGGGAAGGGATGATTTTTTGGCCATCTGATGCCAGGTCCCCGAGCATCAATTGCCAGGTCATCCCAAATTTATCTACGACCCAACCATATTTTTCGCTCCAGGGATATTTGTCCAGAGGCATCATGGCGTTTCCGCCTTCGGAGAGCCAATGCCAGATTCTGTCTATCTCTTCCACCGTTCCACAAGTAACAAACAGGGAGATAGCGGGAGATATCTTAAACATCGGACCTCCGTTTAATCCCATGACTCTTTTCCCTTCCAGCTCAAATTGGACAGCAATAGGCGACTCATTGATGATTTTTGAATTGCTAAAAATGGAGCAGTAGTATTCTGCAGCTGCTTTGGCTTGACTGTCAAACCACAAACAAGGGTAAATTTGATTTGTCATTATGTTTGATTTAAAAGTTCTGATTTAATTATACCAATAAATCGGACACCCAGTTTCATTCTTCATCGCATTTATACTCCCAGGTGCTTAATGGTTTTACCGGTGTCTATCGAATTAGAATTTGGTTGTTCGAAGGCAATATTACCAATTTTAACCTATATTTGAGAAGGGATTAGCCAATTTACCAACTTGACTTCCATGACATCTGAATATTCAACCGTAGCAAATCATCGTTTTCTTCTTCCAGATCTCTCCATAGCTTTCTCCGTTATACTAATTTTTACTCTTTTGGGAGCCTATGCGGACCGGATTTTATTGGGTTCATGGCTCTTTATTTTTTTTTATTTGCTGCAAAAAAGAAGGATTGAAGCTTTCCTGCACCTGCTCCTTTCGACCCTTATGGCGTCAATCTGGGTTCATTTCGCCAAAGATTATTACGGTTATAAATTTGACTACCTGACAATTTTTGGGATGAACACCCTGCCTTTAATGGCCTGGACATTGACTTTACTGGGTGTCGGGGAAGTCTGTAACCAATTGCCTTTCAAGAGAAAGATCTTCAAGTTCTTAATTTTCGTGCCAGTATTTTGGGTGTTGCTAATACTTTTCGAAACGGTTGCCTATCATATTCTGGAGATTCGAAACACGATGACAAGTAATTTCATAGGGTTGCCCTATTGCGACTGTATCCATGCCCCTGTTTGGATGCAGGTGGTCTACTTCACCATGTCGCCGGTTTACTATGGGTTTTCCCTCTTGACCGATACTATTTGGGATTCTATACCTCTTAAATTAGCGGTAAATAAGTCGATATAAACGTTTTCAGGGAGCAAATCCGAATATCCTGCCTGAATAAATAATCGTCAGAAGAGGGGGTAATCACAAAGTTGACAGGGGCTTTCAGATCATCAAAGGCCAAATAGTTTCCTTTACTCAGTTGCGGGGAGTTGGAATATTTGATCTCGACAGTTGCAACCACGGTTAATCCTTTGGTAAAAACCAAATCAACTTCAGTACCCTGGTGGGTACGGTAAAAATAAAGTGTGATCTGATTATTCTTTAGCGCCATCAGTTGATTGACAACAAATGATTCCCACGAACTACCTACAATGGGATTTCCTGCTAAATTGTTTAGATCAGTTATCCCCGTCAAATAGTGCAGAATGCCGGTGTCGGTCAGGTAAATCTTCGGACTCTTTACCAGCCGCTTTTTCATGTTCCATGAGAATGGGTGAAGGCTTTTCAGTAAAAATGCATCTTCCAGAAAATCGATGTACCGTTTCACAGTTGGGGTTGTCACATCCAGCGAGTTGGCAAGATTGGTGGCATTGAACAATTGACCATTCAGATAGGCCATCATGGACCAAAGGTTGCGAATCGTTGTGGGAGAAGCGCTTAATCCAAGCTGTAATAAATCACGGTTCAAATAGGTGCTTACAAAATTCTCCATCCATTTTTGCGACAAATCTTTACCGGGGGCAAACAGGGATTTTGGAAAGCCGCCTTTTATCCAGAGATCATTTTGAGAAGCCGATTCTGGAATTTCCGTTAAATCGAACGGGAAAAGCTGATGGTAGGCAATCCTGCCGGCCAAAGATTCTGAAGAATGCCGGATCAGTTCCGGGGATGCAGAACCCAGCAAAAGAAATTGTCCGGGTTCGCCAGTTTTATCAACCAATGCACGCAATAGTGGATAGAGCTCCTTCTTGTTTTGAACTTCATCAATCACAACAAGTTTGTCGGTATGGTACGAAAAGAAAAGTTCCGCATCGTTGAGCCTGCTTAAATCTGACTGTAGCTCAAGATCAAGATAAAGAGTTGGTTTATTCACATCTTCCATAATGGATTTGGCAAGGGTGGTTTTGCCTACCTGGCGTGGACCAATGATCGCTACTACCGGAAAGAAACCCAGTGAATCTTTGATTTCAGAACCAATTCTTCTTGAAATTGCCATGATCGAGACATTTACTTGAATTTAATTTTTCATGGTAATAAATATAATTTATCCATGAAATATTAAAATCCATCTTTAATATTTCATGGACAAATATAAATAACATTTTCCATATCTCCATATATATCAAAGAAATAATTACTCAAAACAAAGATTATGGAGAATTTAGAAATATTGCAGGAAAAGACTAAAAGAAAATGGGAGAATCACTTCCCCCATTTCATGGCATTCACTTTACTATCTATCAATCATCATTTTAATTCTACAATCATGGCTGTATGCGCAGGGATCTTAAGGGCTGCAAGATCATCGACAGGTTTTCCTGAAATCACCTCATAACCTTTGTTCGATCCTTTAAGGCCTTCGCGGTAGTGATTGCTTTTGAACGGTTTCTCCTCGGTGCTGTTGTTGAAAATTACCATGATGTTCTCTCTGTCGTTGTAACGGAAGAAGGCATAAACGCCCTCTTTTACCAGGTAGTGGAGCATTTTACCGGTGTGTATCACCTCTTTGCCCTTACGCCATGTGATCAACTTTTTCAGGTATTGTTGTGCCTCTTTTTGCTGGGCTGTTAACCCTTCGCCCGTAAAACCATTGACCTTGTCACCGGCCCAGCCTCCGGGAAAGTCTTTGCGGAGCATTCCATCGCCATCGCTCTTGCGGCCGGTCATCAGAATATCGCTGCCATAATATATTTGCGGGGTTCCCCGGATGGTCATGAGGTAGGCCATGGCCATTTTGAATTTACTGAAATCTTCGTGAATAGCTGTAAAGAATCGTTCTGTATCGTGGTTATCGGCAAAGACCACCAGATCTTTGGGATTCGGATAGAGGAAGTCGAGTGCGAGAACATCGTACAACCGGTTAAGGCCTTCACTCCATCCCTCTTTTTCGCTAAATGCCTTGACAATGCCGTCCTGCAACGGGAAATCCATCAAACTGCGCAGGTAAGGGCGATAACCGTCCGGATTGACTTTCCCATTTTGCCAGTAAGCCACCTGAACCTGATTGGTGTTCCACTCCTCTCCCACGATGTTGAAATCGGGGTATTCGACCATCACTTCACGGGTCCATTCGGCCATCATCTCCGGAAAGGGATAGGGGTAGGTGTCCATGCGTATGCCTGAAAGTCCTACATATTCGATCCACCAGATGGAATTTTGGATCAGGTACCTGGCCATCAATGGATTTTTTTGGTTCAGGTCGGGCATAGAGGGGACAAACCAGCCATCATGGAACTCATCCTTGTCGCACTGTGCACCGTAAGGATCTTGTTGAACCGATTTGCGGTGGTTGGTGATGGTTTTTGCATCGGCATTGAGCCAATCTTTGCTGGGAAGGTCTTTCATCCACCAGTGACCGGTACCACAATGGTTGAAGATCATGTCCATGATCATTTTGATCCCCTTTTTCTTTGCTGCATCGGCCAATTGACGGTAATCTTCGTTGCTGCCATAACGGCGATCGACACGGTAGAAGTCGGTTGTGGCGTATCCGTGGTAGGAGGCTTGCGGCATGTCGTTTTCCAAAACAGGATTGAGCCAAAGGGCGGTATATCCCTGGTCTGCCACGTAGTCAAGATGATCGAGCATCCCTTTTATGTCCCCGCCGTGGCGGCCATATTGCTCTGATCGGTTCAATTTATCTGCCATCTCCGGTTTGGAGTCGTTCGACGGATCGCCATTGGCAAAACGGTCGGGCATGATAAGATAGAGCACATCGGAACTGTTGAAGCCGATCCGGTTGGCGGACCCTGCCTCGCGCGCTTTGAGCTCATAGGGAAAAGTCTGCACGACCTTGCCGTTGAGCGCAAAATCGATGTTGAACTTTCCGGGTAAGGTGTTCGCATCAATTTTCAGGTTCAGAAACAGGTAATTCGGATTTTCTACCGTAACTACAGATTCCAGTGCAACACCCTGATAGTTGACAACAGGTCTGGTGAGGGAGATCTGCTCGCCATGGACCAACAACTGCAGGTTATGGTTTTTAAATCCGACCCACCAAAAGGCAGGCTCCACCCGCTCCAGCATCGGTTTCAGTTTCGGTGCGGCCTGGATATTTGAGGATAGGAGGAAGCACAGCATCAACAGAGCGCTCTTCAGGCTAAACATACTTTTCATCTTTTTGACAATTAAGTTCTTTTATAATTTGGCCCTGAGCTGGAATTACCAGATCCGAACCATAAACAGAAAGTTCAATTTTGTGGGCTGAATGGTTCTCAAAAACAACATCATTCTTGTTTACCTCAATTTTAATGGTTGCATTTCTGAAATTGATCCGGAAGGAGTAACCCTCCCATTTTTCAGGAAGCATTGGGGCGAAGTGCAGATGGTCGTTGATAACCCTCATTCCTCCGAAGCCCTGGACAAAGGACATCCAGGTGCCTCCCATGGAGGTGATGTGGCAACCATCTTCCGTGTCATTGTTGTAGTCATCCAGATCAAGTCGGGAGGTTCGCAGGTAAAGCTCGTAGGCCTTTGTTGTGTACCCAATTTTTGCTGCCAGTATTGTATGGATGCAGGGTGAAAGAGAGGATTCGTGAACTGTCAGCGGCTCATAAAAATCAAAATGTCTTTTAATGATTTCGGTGTCATATTGATTTTCAAAAAGGTATAAACTCTGCAGGGTATCGGCTTGCTTGATGTACGGCGAACGGAGAATCCTGTCCCAGGACCAGTTTTGGTTGAGCGGCCTTTCCTCTTGTGGCAATTCGGAAGCAGGTATCAGCTCTTTGTCCAGAAAGCCGTCCTGCTGGAGGAAAATATCCCGTGAAGCATCGTAGGCGAAATAGATTTTCGCAACGATATCCCTCCATCTCGAAGTTTCTGTCTCCTCGTCGAAGTTCCATTTCGATTTGAGCTGGGAAAAGGCCTTCGGATGCTCCCTCTTCAGCATTTCAATCACTTGAAGCGTATAACTCAGTGTCCATTGTGCAATCCTATTGGTGTGGAAGTTGTTGCTGACATTGTTTTCGTACTCGTTTGGACCGGTTACGCCCAGCATCACATATTTTTGTTTGTCTTCAGACCAGTTGACCCGTTGCGACCAGAACCGGGATATGCCCAACAACACTTCAAACCCTTTTGGCAAAAGGTATGCCTGATCGCCTGTATACCGGACATAGTCGTAGATGGCGAACGCGATTGCACCGTTTCGGTGGATCTCTTCGAAGGTAATCTCCCACTCGTTGTGGCACTCCTCCCCGTTCATGGTCACCATGGGATAGAGGGCGGCGCCATTTTTGAATCCAAGCCTTTCTCCGTTTTCTATTGCTTTCTGGAGGTGTTTGTGCCGGTAGGAGAGCAGATTTTGTGCTATTTTTGAGGGGGCAGTGGCCAGGTAGAAGGGTATACAATAAGCTTCTGTATCCCAATAGGTTGAGCCTCCGTATTTCTCTCCAGTAAATCCTTTGGGTCCAATATTGAGTCGCTCATCTTCACCGGTATAAGTTTGCTGCAACTGGAAGATGTTAAAACGGATCCCCTGCTGAGCAGCTATATCTCCCTTAATAAGAATATCGCTTGTTTCCCATTTGGAGCGCCACAAATCTACATGATCCTGCAACAAACGGTCGAAACCCCTTTTGAAGGCAGTATTGAGATGATGTTTGGCCGTTTCATTGAGTTGATTTTTTGAACAATATTCGGAAGAGAGACAAACGCCGAACTTCTCGATGGTAAGTTTGTCGCCTTGCTCCATAGAAACAGAGACAATATTTGATACGTATTTCTGTCGCTCCTCAAAATCAGCATGGAAACGGAGACTCTCCCCGTTTTTCATCAGTTTGAATTTCATTCCGGTACAAACCTGAAACAGTGTTTTTCTAACTTCGGCAGTGATGTATCCCTCGCCCAGCGCCACTGACTTATTGACCTCGTCCCAAAATTTCTCATCATAATTGGCGTCAGCATTGACCACATCAAAATCGATGAAGGGTGAGATGGTCACCTTTTCATTAAAATTCAGCGCTTCGATGGTATACCTGATGGCGCCGGTCTCAGAGTGGGCGATGCTCACAAATCGCTGGGCGGTCACTTTCACTTGCTTGCCATCTGAGAGTTCTGCAGTAAAAGAACGGTTGAGCAATCCCTTTAGCATATCGAGCTCGCGCCTGAATGACAACACTTTGCACTGATGAAGATCCAATAGGGTTGATCCGATCCGAATATCAATTCCAATCCAGTTTGCGGCATTCAGCACTTTGGCGAAGTATTCGGGATAGCCGTTTTTCCACCATCCTACCCGGGTTTTGTCGGGATAGTAAACTCCTGCCACATAACTTCCAGGCAGGGTAAGTCCGGAATATCTCTCCTCGAAATTGGCCCGGTGCCCCATTCGCCCATTTCCAAGGCTCATCAGGCTTTCAGTAATTTTATTGTGTTCGGGATGAAATCCATCTTCGATGATTTTCCATCCGTCGTGTACGATGTAATCCTTCATTTGATTTCCTTTTAATGAATCTGATTGAGTTGTTAGCTTTTAGCGTCCGCTTCAATGGAACTCATATCTCATAACTCATAACTCATATCTTCCTTTTGGTACCACTTGGACAATAGTTCGTAGTCTAATTTATCAAAGCCCGGAATATAGTGGTCGGCATGGGAGAGATTCACCGATGACCCCACCCCAATGACCTTCATCCCACCATTCAGGGCTGCTTCGATCCCGGCCTGGGCATCCTCGAAAACGAGGCACTCCGCGGGGTTCACCATCAACAGTTCCGCTCCTTTTAGAAAAACTTCCGGATCAGGTTTGGCGCTTGAAATTGAATTGCCATCCACGATCACATCAAATTTCCCTTCCAGGTGTATCCTTTCCAGGATCAGGGGTGCGTTCTTACTTGCAGAGCCCAGGGCGATAAGGATACCGTTGCTTCTCAGGTCGTCCAAAAATTGGGTAACTCCGGGCAGGATCTCAACCTCGTCCATCCGTTTCACATAGTCGAGGTAAAGCTGGTTCTTTTTTTCTGCGAGTACCTGTTTTTCTTCCTCCGTTTTTGTGACCTTCCCGATATCAAGAAGGATGTCCAATGAGTGCATCCTGCTTACCCCTTTCAGTAACTCATTTTCCTTTTCTGTAAAATCAAAACCCAACCCTGCCGCCATCTCTTTCCAGGCGATGTAGTGGTATTTGGCGGTATCGACGATCACACCGTCGAGGTCAAAAAGGCAGGCTTTGATCTTCACGCTAGAATTCTTTTGAATATTTGTGTTCTTTGATAAAGATGACAGAGATACCGGCGATGACCATGCTAATTCCTGAAAGTCCGAGCATGTACACCGCATGTCCCCCCATCAGTTTAAAAATGGTTGCACCAAGCAATCCTGCTGCAATCTGGGGAATGGTGATGGTTGCATTGAAGATTCCCATGTAGACTCCCATTTTTTCGGCAGGTAGCGAGGCCGACAGCATCGCGTAAGGCATAGCCAGAATGGCAGCCCATGCAATGCCTACCCCAACCATGGAGGCGATCAATCCATACTGGTCTTTGACCAATACGATAGAAAGCAACCCCAATCCACCGGCAAGAAGCGATGATAGGTAAACTGTTTTCCGTCCGAGACGGGTCGCGAGCCGGGCCATCAGGAGAGAAAAAATTGCACCAAATACACTATATGCGGCAAAAATTATTCCGACCCAGTTGGCCGCTTCATTGTAAGGGCCGGAGGTAGCATCCCCCGGCACGGTATTCCAAACGTTTTCGGCTATGGCAGGAGTGGTATACACCCACATTAAAAAGAGCGAAAACCAGGAAAAAAACTGCACAAAAGCCAATTGAAGCATCGTTTTGGGCGTATCTTTCAACAATTGAGGAAAAGAGCTTTTCTTACGCTCTTCATTCCCCCGATTGTTGTACCTGGCATGCTCTTCCGGTGTATATTCTCTTGTGGTAAAACTGGTCCAGAGAACACTCAGCAACAGTGCCCCTCCACCAAAATAGAAGGCCCAGACAACAGTTGGGGCCACTTTTTCGCCTGGGTTTGGAATGTTGGAAACGCCCAGCCAGGTAAGCAAAAACGGCAAAATTGATCCCACTACAGCGCCGGCATTGATCAAAAATGCCTGCATCGAAAACCCGATGTTGCGCTGTTCTTCCGAGACCATATCGCCAACCAGCGAACGGAACGGCTGCATGGTGACATTGAAAGAGGTATCCATCAGCAACAACATGGACGCACCAAAAAACAGGGGAGGAACCAGGTGGGCGAAGAATTCCGAATTGGGCATAAAAAACATGGCAAGTGCAGAGACGATTGCCCCCGCCAGAATAAATGGGATTCGTCGTCCAAGCCGCGTCCAGGTCCTATCACTGGATAGTCCGATGATAGGCTGGACAATCAATCCGGCCAGAGGTGCAGCCAGCCAGAAATAGCTAAGATGCCCTACATCAGAACCCAGGGCTGAAAGTATCCTGCTGGTATTCCCGTTTTGAAGGGAATAACCGATTTGTACCCCCATGAATCCAAAACTCATGTTCCATATTTGCCAGAACGACAACATAGGTTTTTTCGCCATAACAATGAATTGTTTTTAAGGTCGACGGAAAGTTTGAAGATCGGTGCTTACAAAGCGAACTGATTCAACAAATAAGCCAGTTGGCCTAAAGTATTAACAAAAGAGAGCGTTTGAAATGGCAGGGAGGTGAAAATAGGAGAACTATGCCCGAATGGACACTATTTCGTTAGGCACTAAACAAATGATTTTCGGTACAAACGTATAAAAAGAATTAATTAAAAAACAAAAATTTCTTTTTTTTTTCCAAAATCAACATTTCAGCTTTTCCTTTTGGTCGACTCACGAAGTACCAGGTGGGTGTCGATGTAATGGGTTTTGTGTTTGCCTTCTACAGGGGTCTCTATCCTTTGGAGCAGCAATTTAGCGGCTTCAACCCCCATTTCATACCCATGCTGATCGACGGAACTTAGTGTTGGGGTAGTAATGTCTGAAAAGAAGCCTGCTGAAAATCCGATGATAGCTACTTTATGAGGAACAGCGATGGACATGCGTTGCAGGGTTTTCATGGCGCCAACTGCTGTCATGTCGTTCACGGCAAAAATAGCATCGGGGGGAGTTGGCAAATGCATCAGGTTCCGGGTAGCGTCGCCTGCCAGTTCAAAGGAGTCGGCTTCTATGACCCAGTCTTCACGGTAAGGGATTCCATGGTCTTCAAGCGCCTTTTTGTAGCCAGCGCATCTTTGAATACCAATTCCCAGGGTTTGGGGGGCTGCCAGGTGGGCTATACGTTTGCAGCCGGTCTCAATCAAATGTGTAGTAGCATTGTAGGCGGCTTTGCAATCATCGATGATCACTTTGTCGACATCCAGTTCCTCGGGCGCCCGGTCGAAAAAAACGAGTGGTATACCATTCTCTTCCAGGTAGAGCAAATGGGCAAAGTCGTGCGTCTCCTTTGAGACAGAGACCAGCGCTCCTTCCACCCTGTTTGAGTCGAGCGCCTGGGCATTGATGATTTCGCGTGAATACATTTCGTTCGACTGGCATACCATCACATTGTAACCGGCATCGTAGGCCACATCTTCGATTCCACTGATGACAGATGAGAAGAAAAAGTGTACCAATTCAGGGACAATAACCCCGATGGTATTTGTTTTGCTGTTCTTCAGGGAGAGGGCAACCGCATTGGGTTTATACCTAAGTTTTGCTGCCAGGTCATTGACTGCATTTTTGGTCTCCCTGCTAATATCGGGGTGATCCTTTAACGCCCTCGAAACCGTAGAAGCGGAGATATTGAGTGCTTTAGCGATGTCTTTGATCGTAATCGGACTACTCATGCAAGACTATGTTAGTTGGGTCATTAAGAAGTTGCAAGTTAATCAATTTTCAACATTTTGCCAAGTTGACTGTTTGGCCCCCGATTCGAAATCTTAAAAACACAACGACAAAAGATCAAACATGTTGTAAAACATATTTGATGCAAACGTAACCGCAATCGATTGCGAAACATATTTTTCGAAACCAGCAAAAATGATAGATTAAATGATTGTTAAATTATATTTATTTGCGCTCTGAAATGGTTTTAGAAAGGGTTTTGGGCACTAAACAAATTGATTTTCAACGTTCTTATTTTTCATTCTAAAATGATGCTTCATGCATTAAATTCTTCAACCATGATTTATGAACCTATAATTTAATTCACATGAAATTTGAATTAGCAAAGATGAAGATGCTTTGGTTTTTCCTTCTCGCGGTGTTTACACTGCCTGTATTTTCACAGGAAAAATCAATCTCCGGAATTGTTTCCGATGCTTCTACCAAAGAGCCATTGGTTGGTGTGACCGTCCAGGTCGCAGGTACAACCAACGGGGCAGCGACAGATTTTGACGGTAAGTTTACCCTGAAGGTTAGTCCGGGTCAGAAACTGATTATCTCATTTGTCGGTTATGTATCACAAACCATAGTTACAGGACAACAATCGGCAATCAAAATCGCCCTTGTCCCACAGACTCAGGGATTGGACGAGGTAGTCGTTATTGGATATGGTACTGTCAAGAAAAATGATGCAACAGGTGCAGTCAGTACGGTAAGTTCCAAGGATTTCGCCAAAGGCGGGATCACCTCTCCCCAGGATCTGATCGTCGGGAAGAGCGCCGGAACCGTGATAACCTCTTCAGGAGGCGCTCCCGGTAGCGGCGCAACGATCCGTATCAGGGGAGGTTCCTCCATGTCGGCAAGCAATGATCCTTTGATTATTATCGATGGATTCCCCGTAAGTAACTCCGGGATCTCAGGACTTGCAAACCCTCTGACAACCATTAACCCAAATGACATTGAGACATTTACAGTCTTGAAAGATGCTTCAGCAACCGCAATTTACGGATCAAGGGCATCGAATGGGGTTATCCTGATCACGACCAAAAAAGGAAGTGCCGGAAAACCAATGAAAATTGAGTACAATGGAACAATGTCTGTCAACACGATTCCTGCCTACATGGATGTTCTCTCAGGAGATGAGGTGCGGTCGATGGCTTACGATCTTGCATCAAAAAGTGCAGTCGGACTAAGTATGTCCAGCCTCGGCCGTCTTGGAAAGGAAAATACAAACTGGCAGAAACAGATTTATCAAAACGCATTGGCGCATGACCATAATATCAGTATGAGCGGTGGCATCAAAACCATGCCGTACCGTGCTTCCCTCGGGTACACCAACCAGAACGGTATCCTGAAAACGACCAATATGGAGCGTTCCACCCTGGCCATCGGACTTGATCCTACATTTTTGGATAACCACCTGAAAGTTAGCGTAAACCTAAAAGGCAGTTACACAAAACAAAATTTTGGTGATCAGGGGGCTGTTGGTTCAGCTGTTTTCTATGATCCGACACAACCGGTTATGAACGGCAACACAAAGTTTGGCGGCTACTATACCTGGGTCAACCTCTCTGATGTTTTGGCTGACGGCTCCATGGATCCGAATGGAAGTCCAAATCCCATCGGTGTCTCCAATCCAGTCGCCTTGTTGAATCAAACGGATAACAAATCAACTGTACAGCGTAGTCTTGGCAATGTTCAGCTCGACTATAAATTTCATTTTCTGCCTGAATTAAGGGCCAATTTGAATTTGGGTTACGACTATTTTACCACCAAAGGGCACAACAATGCCACCAACGATGCCGCTTTCACCTTCCGGAATGGGACAGGCCGCAAAAACGATTATTCACAAACCGGGAAATCCCAACTGCTCGATTTCTATCTTAATTATGTGAAAGAGATCAAATCAATCAATAGCAAAATAGATGCCACCGGAGGTTATTCATGGCAACATTTTTACAAGGATGGATCATCCTTTGTGAGAAATGGAGATGAAACGCAAATCTCTGATAATTCAACATTTATCAACGAAAACTATTTGGTCTCCTTCTTTGGACGTTTGAATTATACTTTGCTTGACCGCTATTTGCTGACTGTAACCATTCGTGATGACGGTTCTTCAAGGTTTGCGGAAGCCAACAGGTGGGGACTTTTCCCGGCTGCTGCCCTTGCATGGAAAATCAAGGATGAGTCGTTCCTGAAGAATGTAAATGCGATTTCAGACTTGAAACTTAGATTGGGCTGGGGTATCACCGGTCAGCAGGATATTGGGAATGATTTCCCTTACCTACCCGTTTACAGAGAGAGTACCGCAACAGCTCAGTATCAGTTTGGCAATACCTTTTACAAGACCATGCGGCCAAATCCATATGATGCCAACATCAAATGGGAGCAAACAACCACTTACAACGTAGGTCTGGATTTTGGCTTCATGAAGAACCGTATCACAGGTAGTATTGATGCTTACAAACGCGAAACAAAAGATTTGCTCAACTTTATTCCTATTGCCGCCGGTAGTAACTTTTCCAACTTCCTGACGACAAACGTCGGTAATCTTGAGAACAAAGGTATTGAGTTCTCCATTTCCGGCCAGATTATTCAATCCAAAAATTTGAACTGGAGTGTTGGATTTAATGCTGCATACAATGAGAATAAAATTACCAAACTGACTAAAACCGATGATCCCAATTACCCAGGAGTTGATGTCGGCTTGATCGGTGGAGGTGTTGGAAACTTTATCCAGAACCAACGTGTAGGGTTCCCTGCCAATTCATTCTTTGTCTTCCAGCAAGTATACGGATCAAACGGGATGCCCATCGAAGGACTCTATGTTGACCGTACCGGGACCGGAGGTACAATTACCAGCAACAACCTGAACAAGTATCACTACAAAAAACCTGCTCCGGATTATACATTGGGAATCAATTCAAGGATTGAATACAAAAAGTTCGACTTCTCTTTCTCAGGAAGGGCAAACATTGGTAACTATGTCTACAACAATGTCGCTTCGGGCGCTTTGTACTCAACCGTTTACAATCAGTCTGGATTCTTTAACAATCTTCCTAGGTTGATTAACAACGCGAAGTTCACAAACACTCAGTACTTCTCTGATTTTTACATAGAGAATGCCTCCTTCTTTAGAATGGATAACATGAGCGTTGGGTACAACCTGGAGAAGTTTCTCAAAGCCAGATTGAGCCTTACTGTACAAAATGCCTTTACGATCACCAAATACAAAGGATTGGATCCTGAGGTAAATGGCGGTATAGACAATAATTTTTATCCCCGTCCGAGAGTCTATGTACTTGGCGTAAATCTTACATTTTAACTTTATTAAGAATACGACATGAAAATGAATAACATAAAATCATTGGCTGTTATCTTGGTCACACTGATGTTTACCGCGTGTGTCAAAGATTTGAATGTTACGCCTAAAGATCCGAACCTCGTAACATCGTTAACTGTATACAACACTCCGGCAGCCTACAAGCAAGGATTGGCCAAACTGTATGCCACATTTGCAGTGAGCGGTCAACAAGGTCCTGCCGGGCAAGCTGACATCGCCGGAATCGATGAAGGTTTTTCCAACTACCTGCGTCAATACTGGAATGCCCAGGAGTTATCTACAGACGAAGCTGTAATTGCATGGAATGATGCTTCAATCAAAGATTTCCACTGGCAAACATGGGCCCCGAACGATGTGTTTATCGCAGCTGTTTACTCCAGGATCATGTACACCGTTTCGCTATGCAACGAATACATTCGTGCAACCGCAAGCAGTAAAGATGCAGAGATCATGAAGTATAACGCTGAAGCAAGGTTTCTTCGCGCACTTGCTTACTTCCATGCCATCGATCTCTTTGGCAATCCACCATTTGTAACCGAGGCTGATTCGCCGGGTGCGTTTTTCCCAAAACAGACAACCCGTGCTGCCCTGTTTACCTATATTGAAACAGAGCTTAAGGCGATCGAAAATGTATTGGGCGCTCCAAAATTCGAGTATGCGAGGGCCGATCAGGGTGCTGCCTGGACACTTTTGGCCAAGCTTTATCTGAATGCCAAAGTTTACATCGGCCAGGATAAGAACAATGAGTGCGCTACCTATTGTGCAAAAGTGATTGCTGCAGGTTACACACTGGCCCCAAAATATGCCAACAACTTCACGGCCGACAACAATCTAAGTTCAGAGATGATTTTCCCGATCACATCGGATGGTCAGAATACCCAAACTTATGGTGGAATGACCTATCTGATCCATGCGGCAATTGGCGGAAGCATGTCTCCAGCTGCATTTGGTGTTGGTGGTGGTTGGGGAGGTACTCGCACTACAAAGGCTTTTGTCAATAAATTTACCGATACAAGCGGCGCCACAGACAAACGTGCCATGTTCTGGTCTGTAGGTCAGAAACTTGATATCAACGACATTGGTCAGTTTACCGATGGCTGGGCGATTACAAAATACTCCAACCTTACATCGACCGGAGCAGCCGCACCACATGCGCATCCCGACTTCGTGGATACCGACTATCCATTGTTCCGTCTCGCAGATGTGTACCTGATGTATGCTGAAGCCGTTCTAAGGGGCGCCAGCACCGGGAATGCCACCACTGCATTGGGATATGTGAATGCAATACGCACCAGGGCCTATGGCAATGCCAATGGGAACATCACCTCAGCTCAACTGACCCTTGATTTCATCCTTGACGAACGTTCACGCGAATTGTACTGGGAAGGTTACCGCAGGACAGACCTTATCCGTTTTGCCAAATTTACCGGCGGTTCATACTTATGGCCTTGGAAAGGTAAAGTTGCGGCAGGTACGTCCACTGAAAGCTTTCGTGATCTTTATCCTATTCCTTCCAATGATTTGGGCGCGAATCCGACTTTGAAACAAAATCCTGGTTATTAATTAATCCTCTAAATTTTTAAACAATGAATAAAAAAATATTTATATATCTAACTTTCATTGGGTTGATCGGACTTTTGTTTTCTTGCAAGAAGGACGAAACAAAAGCTGTTTTGAACGATAACCCAACATTGCCAACCATCGCGACGGTACCCAATTTGACGCTGAAAAGAACAAATGGTATCAACTTGCTTGAATTTGTTGGGACTGCGATTGATCCCGGGTTCCAGGCTTCTGCAACCTATTACCTGGAGGCTTGTGCAAAGGGTACCAACTTTGCCGATCCCATCCTGATTTTATCTGACAAACAGGATCTTTCGATGAAAATTACCGTGGCAGACCTTGATGGAATTTTATTGAAGAAATTTCCTGCCGACCAGGTCTCCTCGCTTGATTTCCGTATCCGGTCAGTCCTCTCCCTAAGCAGTGGAACGGGCTCCTATGTGTACAGCTCGCCAGTTAAAAATGCCGATGTGACCCTGTATGGCCCACCGACCCTGTCATTCACCGTTGCATCCAAACTTCAAGGGGTTGTTTCCGCTGCTGATAACAAGGTATATACCGGATGGATTTATACCGACGGAACTGCCTTCCAGTTTACCAACAATGATGACGGTAAAAAATATGGAGGTGTTTTGGCCGCAGGTGCAGTCTCATGTGACCTTACAGAAGGCGGACCTGCCATCAAACTGGATGCCGGCGCCTACAACATGACTGTCGATATCAACACAGGCAAAATGAAGATGACCATCGCTGATGTAACCATTGGCATCATTGGCGATGCTGTTGGAGGTTGGAGCGATGATACCAAGATGGCCTACAATTTTACGGACCATACCTGGAACATCACCAAAACAGTCACTGCCGGTGGTATCAAATTCCGTACACACAACAGTTGGGCTGCCGTGAATGTTGCCTACAATCCTGCCGGCCACGACCTGAACAATTTGTACCAGAATGACGGCAAAACAGATAGCCAGGATATCAAGGATGTTCCTCCCGGTAAGTACAACATAAAATTATACCTGGAAACAACCCCTATGAAGGTCGTCTTTACCCCAACCAATTGAAATGATTAATATTATTCTCATGAAAAGAAAAACATTATATAGAATATTATCCGTACTTGTCACTGCAGCCATCTTCTTTGCTGCTTGTACCAAGGAAAAATCGGATATCAGGTTGATCCCGACGCTCGCCTCTACGCAAACGCTGAACATTAAATCGGATGCTGCTACGGTTGTTGGATTTGTCGTTGCCCAGGGTGACGGGTTCTCCGAGAAAGGTGTATGTTACAGTACATCCCCGGCTCCAACCACTGCCACATCGAAAGTTGCCTATACAGGACAGAACAACACCGCTACATTCAATGTAACCTTGCCTGGACTTGCCTATGCAACCAAATATTTTGCCCGTGCATATGCTATCAATGCAAGCGGAACCATCTATGGTGCTGAGCTCAACTTTACTACATTGCCTGTTGTGCCAACGATGACAACAACAGCGATTACCGCTATTACCGGCAACGCTGCAACTGGTGGTGGTAACGTAACTGTTACCGGTGGCGCCGAAGTTACCGCACGTGGTATCTGTTTTGGATTGAATCACCTGCCAACGGTATCCGACACCAAAACTTCCGATTCGAAAGGTCCCGGGGCATTCGTAAGTGCGCTGACAGCCCTTAAAGGAAACAAGACCTATTATGTCCGTGCTTACGCGATCAACAGTGCAGGTACTGCCTATGGTCCGGAGGTTTCTTTTACCACGCTGGTCGATCTTCCTGTTGTAACTACAGTGGATGTAACGACTATTTCCAAAACAGGGGCAGCATCGGGTGGTAATGTCACTTACGATGGTGGTGGAACTGTAACTGCAAGAGGTCTTGCCTGGGGTACAACTGCCAATCCGACCATAGCCGGAACCAAAATTGACGGCGGCAATGGACTGGGCGCTTTCGTCAGCACGCTCACAGCTCTTCAGAAATTCACCACCTATCACGTACGCGCTTATGCTACCAACAGCGTCGGAACAGCTTATGGTTCAGATATTCAGTTTACAACGCTGGCCGACATTCAAACATGGAACATTCCTGGTAATTATGTTGGCGCAAGCTATCCCGGAACTACCATGGCCGACTGGTCGCCAGACAAATCACCACAGGTTATCAGTACCATTGCTGCACCCGACAAACTGGAAGGTTATGTCTACATGGCCAATGCTGCCAATGAGTGGAAATTTGCCACCCAACCCAACTGGAACGGGCCAAATTATGGTGACGGCGGTGCAGGCAAACTGGATGCAAACGGTGGAAACATCGCTTCAACAGCAGGTTACTATAAGTTAAATGCCAATACAACTACCATGACCTTTACCGCCGTGAAGACGGCCTGGGGTGTCATTGGTGATGCAACTCCTCTGGGATGGGGCGATGAGACCGCTTTGACTTACAGTCCGACCCAACGTATCTGGCAAGGGGTGATGCACCTTACTGCTGCCAGTATCAAATTCAGGGCCAACCACGACTGGGGATTGAATTACGGAAGCGACAAGGCTGATGGAAAACTAGGTGCCGGGGCTGCAAATATCCCTGTTTCCCTGGAATCTGATTACGCAATCACGCTCGACCTGAGCCATCCTAACGCATATACCTACACTGCCAACAGGTGGGGCGTAATCGGGGATGCCACTCCAGGTGGTTGGGGAACAGATACCAACATGACCTGGGATGCAACCAACAAGGTGCTCAAAGTTACTTTGAACCTGACAGTTGGCGCTATTAAATTCAGGGCCAACGACGATTGGGCTGTTAACCTCGGTGGTTTGAATCTCTCCGCTCTTTCCAATGGCGGGGATAACATTCCTATCGCTGTTGCAGGCAATTATACGCTTACACTTGATGTTCTGAAAGCTGTTCCTTCCTGTACGGTTACGAAGAACTAGTTAACAACAATAAAGTTTCCAAAGTTTTAGTTACGAGCGACTTTTGCTCGTAACTAAAAACTTTGGAAACTTTTTTCACTATTGGTAATTGGAAACTTTTTTCGCTATTGGATCCAATTTGCTTACCTTCAACATCTGTCCCATACAAAGTCCATGCTCATGAAAATTCTCACGTTACTGATTGTCTTGTTAATGTCGACCGAAATAGGCGTTTCGCAGATTGTTACATCGACTCCGGCACTTCCCAATGACAACCAATCCGTAACAATTACCTTCGATGCAACCAAAGGGACTGCGGGTTTAAAGGATTATTCAGGTGATGTCTATGCCCATATTGGGGTAATTACTGATAAAAGTACATCAAGTGGCGACTGGAAATATGTAGTTGCCGGTTGGGGAACCAATGTAGACAAGGCAAAGATGACGAGAGTCACAGCCAATTCCTACCAGATCACCCTTACCCCCGATATCAGGCAATATTTTGGGGTTCCTACTGGAGAGATCATTCAAAAGGTCGCACTGGTTTTTCGTAGCGGGACAACCGTTAATGGCAATTATCTGGAAGGGAAGGATACAGGTGGGAAAGATATTTTGGTAGATGTTTATGGCGCCGGGCTCAACTTTGTCATTCAGCAACCCATTAAAAATCAGGTCTATCAACAATATGCCAGTATTCCTTTTTCTGCCAGCTCATCAGCCACGGCTGATCTTGAATTGTATTTGAACAACAAGAAAATCATCTTCCTGACCGGAACCAGTATCACCTATAATTTCAACCTCCCGACAGGCGATTACTGGATCAAAGCAAAGGCTATCACTTTAGCCAAAACCATTGTAGATTCTGTATATGTTCACGTCCTGGGTAACGAAGTGGTTGAGACTCGGCCTGCCGGAGTAAAAAAAGGGATCAATTATCCCGATACGCAATCCGCTTTGCTGGTCTTGTGGGCCCCTTATAAACAGAATGTATTTGTGGTGGGGGATTTCAACGACTGGCACCCATCATCAACTTCAAGATTGAAAAGGGACGGGGATTATTTCTGGCTGAAAATAGACAACCTGACCCCTGGTAAGGAATACGCTTTCCAATACCTGGTGGATGGGACCCTTAAAATCGCTGATCCATATACCGATAAAATTCTGGACCCATCGAATGATAAATACATCAACGCTGACACCTATCCAAACCTTTTAACCTACCCTACCGGGAAGACCGATGGCATTGTTTCGTTGCTTCAACCCAACAAGACAAAATACAGCTGGCAGATGGCACAGTTTACTCCACCTGCCTCCGATACCTGCATTATCTATGAAGCCCTGCTCCGTGATTTTGATGTCAAACACTCCTTTGCAGGTATGGCCAGCCATCTTGACTACCTAAAGGATCTAAAAGTCAATGTACTCGAACTGATGCCATTCAACGAATTTCAAGGCAATAGTAGCTGGGGCTATAATCCCTCGTTCTATTTTGCGGCAGACAAATATTACGGTCCGGCCGATGAACTAAAAAAGTTGGTCGACCAGTGCCACCAACGCGGCATAGCGGTAGTGATGGACATGGTGTTGAACCACTCCTACGAACAAAGTCCATTCGTACAGCTTTACTTCGACGGAAAGAACCCTACTGCACAAAATCCCTGGTACAATATCACCAGTAATTTTGAAAACACTGCTGCCCATTGGGGATATGATTTCAACCACGATAGTCCCTATACCCGGGAATTGGTAGACAGTATCGCCTCTTACTGGATGTCGGAATACAAAATCGATGGGTTCAGATACGATTTCACAAAAGGTTTTTCGAACAATTTCAAAAGTAATTCGACCGATCCCTGGGGAAGCAAATACGATGCGCAGCGCATCTTCAACCTGGAAAGAATGGCTGGCGAAGTGCGGAAAAGAAAACCGGGGGCGCTGGTCATTTTTGAACACCTTGCCGACAACAACGAAGAGAAAGAGCTGGTAGAATCAGGGAATGGCATATTGCTGTGGGCCAACTCGAACGGCAACTGTTCGGAAGCAGCCATGGGCTACAACGACAGCGGCAAATCAGATTTCACCTGGGCTTCCTACACCGCCCGGACCTGGAACAAGGCTGCCGCAGTCGGGTACATGGAGAGCCACGATGAGGAGCGGATCGCCTATAAATGCATCACCTACGGAAATTCCCAGAGTGGATACAGTATCAAGGACAGCACAACGGCATACAAAAGGGCAGCGTTGACAGCGGCGCTTTTTATACCCATTCCCGGTCCGAAAATGATCTGGCAATTCGGTGAGCTGGGCTACGAGTATTCCATCGATTTGGGGGGCCGCCTTGGTGAGAAACCGGTGAAGTGGAACTATGTCGATCAACCGGCCCGTACCTATCTTTTCCGGGTGATGGCGAAACTTTTCTACCTCAAGAAAACTTTCCCAATATTCAGGACAACTGATTTTAGTTATTCCCTTGCAAACGATGTGAAATGGCTCAAACTGAACCTGAATGGTGAGAACGTGTTGATTGCAGGCAATTTTGGCGTTGCTTCCGCTAACCTGAGCATCCAGTTCCAAAAGGCGGGTATCTGGTATGAATTTTTTACGGATGCCACGTTGGATGCGACCAATACCAACCAGAACCTGATTTTGACGCCCGGCGAGTTCAGGCTCTATTCGACTGTCAATTTTTCCAAACCCAACATCACTACCGAAGTACAGGTATTGCCAAAACCTGAAGCAGGATTTGTGATTTGGCCCAACCCGACAAGCGAAATGATAAAAATATCCTCTAATTCACCCCTTTCGCGGATAGTTGTCTATTCGATAACCGGCAGTAAAATTAAAGAGTTGAACCTTCCGGGTACGGAAAATTCCGATCAGGAGTTGTTTTTGGGCAACCTTCAGCGTGGGAACTATATAATTCAGATAGTTAGCAAAGCAGGGAAAACAGAGTCGAGGAAGATTGTCAAGTACTAATCGTTGTTATCGTTGGATCTCACGAAAACCACCTGGATTCAGGCCCTCTCGTCTGATAGTACCGGAACAGTCCATGTAAAATTCTTTACAGCCGACAAGGCAAATGATTATTCGGTTGTGTTGGAGGGAATGACCAGCAGCTGTGAAATCTGCCGTTATACTGGTGCTTTGAAGCGGGAAGATCGATAGTCAACTATTGAAGGGGCCGTGTATTTAACAGGGATTGCATGAAGAGGTCAAACAAAGATTAAGCCAACTGAATTTGGCGATAATATTATAATTCTAAATTGAAAGCTAAAGATCGCATTAAATTATTTGATCTTTTATTGATCTTAGAATTTTTAAGATTAGTCCGGATTCAAAAGCTTCAATTAAGGCTCCATCACAAAACCTGTCATTTCTTATTATTGCTGTTATCAACTTACATTTTGTTGGAATATCAATAGTGTCAAAATCAAAATTTTCATCTCTTGCGATTATTCGTCCTTCTTCCCATGAACCCCAATCAAAATTTATAATGATCGGTATGTTATAAACAATTTCCTGAAATTGAGAAACTATGGCATTTTGATTCCAATAAGGCATTATTATGACACCATTTTCGACTTTTTCTCCACCAGCCATTTCACCAAACTTTTGTGTCTTCGCCACCAATGGGATTAATTCAATTAATTGTCGCCATTCATTTCCTGAAAAAGAATTTATTTTTTCTCTATAATTTTCTTCAGTAAGTACCATGTTAAAATATTTAACGCTTTTCTCAATCAGATTTATTTAGATCTTCTTTAAAAGTCTGGAACTTCTTCCAAAACTCAGGATCGTCTTCAGAATCTTCATCAAATCCCAGGTAGACGCCGATCCCTGTAAAATCATTCCAATCGACTTTTTGCAGGGGAGCAGGAAGTGGTTTGGGCAGGTTCATAATCCTGGTTATGAGTTTTTCATAAGCCGGGCAAAGATCGTTATCAGTTATTAACGTTTGGATTTCACTTGCGTTTTCAGGTGATAGGTAAGGTGAACATGTTGTAATGAGGTTCGTGAGTTTGCCTGCTATTACTTTGTCATTTTCCTCATCCTCTGCATCTTCCTCCTCTATCGATTTGACGAACCTGTCCGATCCTAACCGGTGGCTGAAATCGATGTAGTAATCAAATGGCTTCAGTGGATCCAGATAAGCGCGAAACTGATCCCCTTTTTGAATCTCCACGTTGGTTTGAGGTGATTTCCAGTCAGAAATTGCATTCTCAAGCGAAATAAAGTCATCCAATTTTGTAGATGGCGTTTGTGGATCCTTGTCGATCCGAAACTTAAGTAAACGGGTTTTAGAATTAGCGCTGAGCACTGTAGCTATCGCAGAAACTCCGGTTGTCATTAATTTTTTCTGACTATTTGGCCTGCTTTTTGAAGCGTCCAAAGACTCAATCAGTGTGAGGCGAAACAATATAATAAATGCAATGAACATTAATCCAAAAAACAGGGGAGCCGGCCAAAACTCATCCCAGGTGTTCACGACTCCCTGATCCGGTTGGCCGGTAGGATAGATGACCTCCACCTCTTCACCGGCTTGCAAACGGGACAAAGGCTTGGCAAGAGATCTTCGAATGGTATGAGATGCACCTGATGCATCTTCAAAAGTGATCATCGGGAAAAGACCGGTTGCTTTGCTGCCGTCGTTCATGGTGGAGGTATCCCACTCGGAACCTGTGACGTGGCCGACTGTCTTAATGCCATTTGCACGCAGGTTGGCTGCTGATTGGTATGTCCAATAAGTACCTATCCCGCACACGGGGATCGCAAAAGACAAAATGAAGAGAATGGGGAATCGAACAGGGCTCAGGTGAAAGTGGGCAATTAGCTTGGGTAAAAGATGGAAAGGATCGTCAAATGTGGAGACCCCTGAACTTACAATGACTGCTGTCCACAAAAAAATAACAAAAGCGATAAATCCCAGAACAAAGACAACACCACGATATTCATTTAACATGACGAGATGGGCATCACTTGGATCTGACGGGTTGTACAATACCGTTACCTTGTCTCCCAAATGCGACAAAGACCACCCGGCCAATTGCCTGCTTCTGGCTCTGGCACGTTCTCCGGTCGACGTGACAAATTCAACAAGTGGTAATCGCAAGGTGTCTTGCTTTGACCCTTCAACTTTTGCCATAGCAATTACAATGCCTTTGGCTCTTTTGCCATTGATCGATAAACGAACTGGATCCTTTAGCATTAAACTGAGAAAAAACAGCAATAGCAGAATAACTCCGCTAAATATCCATCCACCCCAATTTATAGTCATGACGTTGATATTAATAATTTGTCTTTAATTTTTTGCTCAATTCATTCGTGCATAGATTTTCCCTTTCCAGTAAATTGGCTCTTTTGGATTCCCTTTGTTTTCAAAATTAAAACTGAAAACAGCTTTCATTATTCCTGTTTTCCAAAGATTTTTGTCAATCGTTATATTCCCATTTGAGCAATAAAAAATTTCGCTGCCGGATGTATCAATACTGTTCAAATCTATTGTGGTATAGCAACTATCTCGCAGGATATCAATATTCAGACTGGAATGAGTCGAAATACTTGTTAGGGTAAAACAATGGAAACCGTCATTGCCTAACCGATTTACTTCAATAAAGTCTGTTCCATTGTATTCGTAACACCGGGCTTCACACTGGATAGTATGAGCCTGATGCGTTGTGTCGATAATTGCATAGAATGACCGCAAAGAGTCGGAATAAATACGACCTGTGCTATCTTTCATGGCATCAATTTCAGGGGGACAAAGTCCGTCGCAACTTAACTGTCCGTATTCATTTTTATAAACCCCTTCCGGGTAACTCCAATTATTTTTAAATGAAAAATCGCCAGCCAGATGGTCAGCCCATTTGATAGTAATAACTGTCGAAGACTGCTTATCAGTCCCTTTTGCATTTTGTCCCCACAAATAAGAACTGAAAAAAATAAGACCAAAAAAAACAATACTATTTTTCATTTTGAATTTCTCAAACATATATCAACTTGCTTTCGTTCAATTTGCGTTCTTCATCAAGCCGGTATGCAACCAAATGTCCACCTTTAGCGATGCTATAATCCAAACAACAAATATTATTTCTATAAGGTGTGGGGTTCCCTTTAAGCCAGTAGTGTCCAAAGAATACCATTTTGTCATCAGGAGTATAATAATTAGTACTTTTAAAATGAGACAAGTCAACAAGTGTTTCGGGTAATTCTCCTATCGGTTCCACACTAATATTCTTATAGGTCGTTTGTGAAGGGTCTTCCCACCATTTAACTCTTATTTCAGTTCTTTTAGTTCCGTCCTTATCAGTAAAATATAATCCTTCAGGCATCCTGATTTCTTTACCTTTAAGTGTCTCGTCAATTGCGTTATTTAGTGGCGTTCCTTTCTCTACTGATTTGTAAATCAGCGTGTCTGTTAATTTATCATTATCCAGCGTATGTCGTAATAAATCAATGTTCCTGTTATCCCAGCAAGCATGAACAGCTCTGAATTGTTCTGTCTCGTAATAAAGCGGTAGCGTTTTGAACCATTCTAAATATTTTTCATATTCATTTTGTCTATTTTGAAATTGCTTTAATGTTTCATAATGCTGAATGATATTTTTTATTTCATGTTTCCTCAGATGTCCACCTTCAGTTTCCTGGAAATGAAAACAGAGTGCATTGTATTCGTGATTGCCCATTAAAGCAATGGCATTTTCATTGTCAACCATCGCTTTTACAATTTCCAAAGTCTCTTTTATTTTGGGACCCCTGTCTATGTAATCGCCGATAAATAATACTTTTCTGCCGGGGTGTAGGTAAGCTCCATTTTCCTTTGTATAACCCAACTTGAGAAGCAATTCTTCAAGTTTGTCGGCATGGCCATGAATATCACCAATAATATCTAGCATCAATTTAATCTTAACAATTAATTACATCCTGTCATGTCCATGTAAAACGGCTATACTTTATGTTATGAGCTTGCATAAATTCCCCAAACAATGAGTATGCTTTATTCACACTAAATTCTTTTTTTATGGCTTGTAACAGACCTGACCTATCCCCATCTGACAAGTTAAAAATCGGATAGAATTTATTTACTTCCTCCGGTTCAATTGAATAAATGGACTCATAATCAGAATCCCCCCAGGTTTCTTCAACGAATTTACCAGTATCATACCCATCGAAGTACAACTGGTTCTTCTCATTAAAATAGATCTGCATGGATATTTTAATGTTAGAATTTTCAAGATAAAACAGGGTTACTTTTTCCATTTTGCATGATCATTTTATTAATTCGTCAAAGTATGGAGCTTTATTTCTTTAAAAACTCAATCACCGGCTGAAAGGGGTCATAATAAGTGACCGATCCATCCTTACCCAATGTATAAATCAAAGCCATCATTTTATAGTATCTTGCATTCTCACCAATTTCATCTTTTGATTCCGGATGAACAATGTGAGAATCTTCCCAAAACTCGGCTATATATTTATCCCCAACGGGGTGTTGAACACGAATATCCCACTCCTCCGGAATCTTCTTCTGATCCATCTCATTAAAACTATCAAAAACCAACATAAATGTTCCAACATCAAAAAATGTCTGAGAAGTATAATCTCCAATTGATTGCTGACCCAATGCCTGCAATTGATTCTTCTTCTCTTCTGACCATGCGTTCATTTGTTTCCCAATAGCTTTGCTTTCGGGCGACTCGGGATTCATATACCTTGCCGATTGCCTCAGGTCAGCTACCGCCCGACCTTTGATGGATGTAACAATGGGATCATTTTTATCCAGGTAGATAGTGGCTGCCTTTTTTGATTGAAGTAACTGTGTTTGAAAGAACATCGCTGCCGAAAACCGCACAGCCTCAATCCCTTCCAACAGTGCGGAAGGGGTTGGTTTGCTTTTCTGTGCAAATGCAAAAGGATATTCCCTTTTGACAATTTTGGCCTGGTATACCTTCACTGACTGGGGATGTTGGGCAAATAGCTGATAGATTCCATCCTTTACGATAACCTCTTTTATATTTAAGATTGTATCCTTACTGTCATAAACATGCCAGGCAAAAATATCTTTGTCGTTGCCCGTAAACTGAAAAGAAATATGATCGTCTTTGATCTCCTTCAGGGTCATCATCCCCCCGGCAAAGGGTTTCTCAACACCTATATCCCCTTTGGTTAAGGTTAGTCCCGTGATATTTGTCGGTAGGTGCATAACGACCTTTCCTGAAACTGCTGATAGTTCAGCATCCCCGCCCAATGCTCCCAATGCGCGAACTGTCATGCTATCCGAAGGATCCCGCAAGTTGACGTACCGGCTTCCGAACAAGTAGGTTTTCGAACCGGCAGTTCGAACATAAAGTTCAAGATCAGTAAAGGTATTTTCCTCCTTCTCCATATTGCCCACTGGTGCAATATAATCCAGACCATTGGAGCCTTTGACGGAATCGAGAAGGATAAACACATCTCCTTCTCCAATATAAGGGATATTTGCGAAGGTTGTTTGGATATCGGTTTTATATATTCTTGGTCCGTCGGGGAATCCATAACCCACCATGATCCCTCCTGCTGTCGTGGTTAAAGGCTCAAATCCCTCAACAGTTCCTGTGGGTTGTGAAAGCAGAAGATCATATTCCTCTGAAGTAAGTGAAGCAAAATCATTGACGGCCTCTGCAATTCTTTTTTCGAGAACGGCGATACGTTCTGACTGTTTGATCTCTGTTTTCATTATTTGTCTTGTTTGTTGAGATTGAGAAAAACTATATCCTCCTCCGGCAAAAATCAGTGCTGTCAGGGGTAATCCAATTTTATAAAGTTTCATTGTGTCCATTTTTCATTCTTTTTCAATAACTTCCTCCTCCATCGATTTGACTTTTCGGTTCGATCCCAACCGCTGACTGAAATCGATGTAGAATTTCTCAAAAGGTTTCAGTGAGTCCAGATAGGCACGAAACTGATCCCCTCTTATAATTTCCGACCCGGTTCGGGGTGCTAGCCAGAAAGTAAATTCACCCTCAAGCGAAACAAAATCCACTAATTTTGTGGTAACTATCCGGTTGTCTTTATCGATCCGGTAGTGAAGGTACCGGGCTTTCGGATTGGCCTTAATCACCGTAGCTATGGCTGAAACCCCTGAAGTTTTGAGCTCCTTGTGAATTCCCGGGTCATGTGTATCTGAGACCATACTCTTGTACCCGCTTAACACAAGAAAAAGCAATACCAGGAATGCAATCGAACAGAATCCAAAAAAAATCGGAGCCGGCCAAAACTCATCCCAGGTATTCACACGTCCCTGATCAGGTTTTTTGGTGAGGTATATGACTTCCACCTTGTCACCTACCTTTAGCCGGGATAAAGGCTTGGCCAGCGATCTTCGAATGGTGTGCGATGTACCTGAGGCATCTTCAAAATCGACCATCGGAAACATTCCACTTCCTGTAGTGCCATCGTTACTTTTGGCATAAACTCTCTCTATACCAGTAACGTGCCCAATTGCCTTGATGCCATTCGAGCGCAGATCAGCTGTTGTTTTGTAAGTCCAATAGGTTCCCACCACGCATGTTGGGATTGCAAAAAATAAAATAAAGAGAACAGGAAAACGAACAGGGTTCAGGTGAAAGTGGGCAATCATATTTGGCAGGAGATGCAAAGGATCATCCAATGTGGGGTCCTCCGAAATAAGGATCCCTCCCATCCACATCAAGATTATAACTACAGCAAACCCAAGGAGAAAGCCTGCCGGCCCGAGCGGAAACTCACCCCACAAGAGTAATTGGGCATCTTTTGGATTTGACTTGTCGTAAGCAACCTTTATTTCATCACCTGTTTCCGATGACGGTTTTAAGGAATAGGACCGGCCGTGAACCTTGATATGTTCCCCTTCGGGAGTGACAAATTCGACAAGGGGAGTTTGCAATAGGGCCTTCGGGGTATCAGAAGTTAAACGAGATGAGCTATCCATCCCCACCACTATGCCTTGCGCTCTTTTCCCCGATATCAGCAATCGGACCGAATTTTTCATGACATATCCGGACAGGAAAAGCAAAAGCAGAACAATAGCGCTCAAAAACCAACTTACCCAACTTGTTGTCATTTTTGTATTACTTTTTAATGGGTTGTGCCCTTATTTGTGTTTAATTATTTTTCCCAGGTCAAAGAGTCCGACATGAATGGAATAAGGTTTTTTATCATACCCCGCTTCTCCATTGTATGTCATGATGTACTTCCCATCCTTGAAATGGGTTATATCCTGGATGGAAAAAAAATGTCCGCGACTGAACAGGATTGTAAACTCCTTGTTTGAAAGGGTTT
Source organism: Prolixibacteraceae bacterium (assembly GCA_023229575.1). Lineage (GTDB taxonomy): Bacteria > Bacteroidota > Bacteroidia > Bacteroidales > Prolixibacteraceae > CAINVV01. Next base: position 65,986 of record JALNYZ010000003.1, on the reverse strand, counting down.
TGACTTTAAGATAGTAGGTTTCTTCGTCTCCGCGGAATTGCCGGTCAATCGTTTCTAAATATGCCTCTGAATATTTCTGTTTATCTACCGGAATCTTAAATACGCGATGATATTCTTTTTCCTCTGGGACTGTAAACGGCTTGAGTGTTTCTAAAATTGCCCCATTGTCTGCGGATAATAGCAGAAATGTTGAATCCGCGTTTCTACCGAAAATAATTTTCGAATCGTTGACATAAACATGACCAGGCAGCTCTTCAATTTTCGTGTTCCAGACAAAATCCTTTTCCTTGAATTTGTAGTCTTTGTGGTTCAAAAAAGTCAGGTTACACATGGTTAAGGATATTGAGATAAAGGTTAGCAGGATCATTTTTGTTCTCATTTTGAGGTTGTTGTTAATGGTTTATCAACTCTATTTCCATTCTTGTCGATGTACAACCAATTGTCACTTATCCATGAGCTATGTTCACCCTCCGGTTGTGTCTTGCAGTTGGTACTCACCTCGGCAACTCCCTTTTCAAAAGGCCTGGCACAGTCAAATTGCGGTTTAATCACGACTTTGCCAGTTAATGCATCGGCATAGCCAATTTTTTTGTCCGCCAATATCCTGAACAGACCTTCAAACGGTTCATCAGGTCCGTTGTCAAACGGAAAGACCTCATACAAAACGCTTTCCTGCCTGTCGATGGCTATAAAACCGGAATTTTTCTTTACCACAATAGCGTAGGTTTTAAACGTATCGGTAAAGCATCTTGCGTATTTTCCCAGTGGAATAACAATTTCACCGATACGGTTTTTATAGCCCCATTGATCCTTAATGGTATCGTTGAATGAAATCAGGTAGTCGTTATTCTTAATTGCTGGCCTGCAACTTGTAAGGAAGCCAAAAAGAAGCGACAGAACGATGAAATTGAGCGCTTGATTTCGTTTCATAAATGGGTCAATATTTTAATTCTATTGTATAACTTTCATCACAACACGTCTGTTTTTGGTCCTGCCTTCGGCGGTCGCATTGTCTGCTACCGGCAATGATGGTCCGTAACCCCTGGCGATAAGCCGGTTCCTGTCAATCCCTTTTTTCGTCAGGTAGTCCACCACACTATTTGCCCTTGACTGGCTAAGCCTGTCGTTGACCTCCAAGCCTCCGATATTGTCGGTATGTCCCTGAATCTCTAGCCTTGATGCCGGATTATCTTTTAAAAATTGAATCAGCCTGTCCAAATCGGATGAGACAGTTGTGTTCAGGTTCGCTTTCCCGGTTTCAAAATAGATGTTGCTCAACTGAATGCTCTGTCCAGCTTTTGCCTCTTCGATCCTTAACTCAAGTTTGACGTAGAGTGTGGCGCTTCTGTTCAGCCCTTTGGTGCTGACTTTTTCGATGTTGGAGATGTAATTTGCTTTTTTGCCCACTACCGTGAAATCGCTTCCGGCCTCCAGCTGAACACGGAAAATTCCATCACTGGCATGACTTTGCCGGGTAACGTTGCTGCTTCTTGTTTCGTTGGCAACATTGATTTCAGCTCCTCCTTCAGGGATATTTTTTGTCTTGTTGACGACAATACCCGAAAGTGTAAACCGGGGATCGTTGTGGGTTAAGGTAAAGTTGAGTTGCTTGTTATTGGTTTCAAAACTATCTTTTTTGATAGGCAGAACAGCAGTATTGATATTATTGAGCAAGCCACTAACGGTATAATCTGCAGGCGATAATGCCTTGAAAGTAACCCTTCCATCCGCATCGGTCGTACCGCTAATCTTTTTGCCTTCAGAACCACTGACAACGACCTCAACATACGGCAGGGGCTTATCGGTAACTTCATCCTTTACCGCAATAACAAAGTCTTTTGTCAGATCTATAATCTCTTTTTTAACAGGCACTGGTACAATTACCGGCTCTTCCGCTTTGACGGGTTTTGCTTTCTTTTTACCCAGACTGGCGCCCACACCAATGTTGTATTGGAAATGGTTGTTCACGACAGAAGTTAAAGCATTTCTGTATTGTACATTGGCCAACACAAAGGCCTCCTTAAACAAGTTGAACTGGATTCCTGCACCCAACGGCAGATAGAAACCGGATTTGCCATTGTACAAGGAAGCGCCGAGACCTGCTGAAAAGTAGGGAACAACTTTGTGCCGATCGGTCAGCAATTTTAGGTTTACCCCGGCATTGGCATCCAATAAAAACGCACTGCTACCATGAGTGGTACCATCTTTGTACAGATAATCCGTTGAGCTGCCATCCAAAGATGCCACAAAGTCAATCTTGGATCTGATCCCATTCAGGTAGTTGAAACCAAAACCCATTTGCATCTGACCGAACTTACTCCAAAGATGGTTGTCAAGCACATTCTTGAGGGAGGTGGTCCGGATTTGCTGAGCGGTGTTGAAATCATTGTAGAAAAAATGGAAAACCAGCGTTGCCGGCTTCTTCTCCTCATTCTCCTGGGCTGACAATTGCAGAACAAGACAACAAAGTAAAAATATATATATTATTTGTCTCATTGTCAGTGATTTATTAGATCTTCATTCTTGCTGTTCGTTTGCAGACTACCCATTTGGTTCACTATTTCGAAGGTGGCGGGTTCACTTCTCCCCTGACTGGTCATATCCATGGTTGGGATGGGCATTCCGTTCACATCGAGTGATTGTACCGTCCAGATGAACCGGTGGTTGGCAGTCGAATCGATCATTGGCAGATTTGATCTCCAAAGATATTGGGTGATGCCTCTTGATACGGGTTCGTCCAACAACGGCCGATTGCCACGGAAAGCCTGCATCGGTTGCTGTCCCGGCAGAATTTCGTAAACCTGTATCCGGTAAAAGGTAAGCTCCGCCGATGCCGGAATGATGCTTGTCCAGCGAAAGGTGATGATATTTTGTGCGATGCGGGCATCCAGCCTGGCTTCATTGGCAGGTTGCATCAGAACAGGCAACTGGTAGGATACCATGGAGAAGAGGCGGGTTTGCCTGGCCAGAACAATATCTCCGGCACTGTTCACCACTTCAACCTTCAACTGATACTGACCTGCGGCCAGGCGTCCTGTGCGCTGAAGAAGGAACTGCACATTTCCGGGAAGCGCCAGATTTTGCAATTGCAACGCATCGGCCATGGTGAACTGGTTCACTCCGGGTCTTAGCGTATAAATTCGTGCCGCATTGATATTTGAAGTTCCAATGACACTACCGCTTTGGTCAAGCAGGGTGGTCCTTAGTTTGACATTTGGATCGTGTGCAACAGTCCCTTCCTGGTAGGAGATGATCATCTGTCCATTGATCGGATAGACCCAGTCTGACAGATAGGGTTGTGGCCTGCTGTTTAGCGCCAGATTAAGGGTGATTTGAGCGAAGGAAACCTGAGCCAGCAGGAGCATTCCAAAGGATAATAAAAAATAGTATTTTTTCATGTGAGTCATTTTATCAATTCTAAAACTTGTATTGCAATCCTGTTCGCAGGGTACTTTCATAATATTTTGGATTGCCTGGATAAGGTGGGGTTAAGGAATTCCCCGGCAACTCGGATCCGAAATGGTAGAGGTTTGCCGTCGCAGCCAATTGCCAAGTTAATTTTTTTAATATATTCCAGTCAAAGCTGCCGGTAGCCAGCAGATTTTTATTGGCGGTGAAAGGGGCCATCGTGCTGAGACAATATTGCAATTGTCCTTTTAGTTTGAATTTTTTGCTCACTTTCCAGCTCATTCCGCTGGTGGCTGTGAGTAGGGTGAGGTTCATCAAAAGCGTTGCATTTTTGAACCACATGAGGCTGAAATCCGGACTGATCTTCTTGTTGAAAAATGTCGGGACATACAGGATCAGAGCGGTTTGGGTATTGTTGTTCGTTGTTACGTTTAAAATGGTTTCATTGTATTTGCTCCAGGTATAGGTGCCACTCAAGAGGTTGCTCATGATGGAGTTGCTCCAGGTATAAGCCGGGTTGATGCTAAGTTCGTTGCTTACACTTTTGTATCCCGAAAGTCCCGGCGAGTTAAAGCCGAAATTGTTAAAGCTGGCATTCATGCTGAACCGGTCGTTAAACTGCGTAAACACATTCACATTGGCGATGATCTGTTTGGTCAGGTCGGGGCCGGAAACGCGGCTCAGGTTACCAAAACGTTCGCCTATACTGGCCACTATGTTCATCTTCTTTTGCCAGGTATTGAAGCGGGTATTCGCGAGGTATTCCATCCGGTCGTTGTTCATAAATGGGTAGCCAGCTGTATAATACCCTGCGCCGTAGTAGTTGAATTTCGTGCCAATTTCCCAATCTTTCCCCTTTTTTAGAATTCCCAGTGTTACTGCATTGTCCTTGCCGGTGGAGGTATGGGTGTTGATAAAAGGTTTAAAATCTTCTACCGGTGAAGCTGCTAGAGGCATATTCAGGTCACGGGTGTAAAAGCTCTGTCCCAACTCCACAAAGTACTTCCAACCCTTGTCGGTTGTGACATGCGCCAAAAAACTGACAACCATGTTTTCCTGCGGAACAATTGGAAATATGGGAGGAGAGGTAACAGAACCAGTTTTATCAACGGATTTTACCACATTGAACCCCGCAAAGTATTTTCCCTCTTTTTCGAGTCCGAATTGCGCCATCCACTGGTTTCGCTGGTAAGCGCCAACGATTCCGTCGGAAGGCGGGATAAGCGTGGGCGCCAGGTAATTGACAGGACTTTGCGAAACCCCGCGAAACAACCTCAACCGGAATTTACCGGGAGATAAGTTAACTCCATACCCAAATATTCCGAGATCCCCTGTACTCAGATCGCTGTATTTGAGATATTGCGTGCCCAGCACAAACTCTGTACTTCCAATTTTTGGGCGCAGGCCAAAGTTGTTTGCCGGATTGGTCAGGAACTGCCAGAAACTTAATTTCGGAGCTCCGGGGACATTGAAACTGTTCAGGTCTGAATTGAAACCTCCAAACCCCGGACTGAATCCGCTCAATCCCGGACTCAGGTTAAAATTGAAGTTGACCGGGATTTCCCATTTCCCAATGTTGAAGATGGGATTCAAAGAATACCGGAACATACTCCATGGGCGGCGTGCCTTGTAAAAATCGGGAACGGGCGAGCCAGGGGTCTTGTCGAGCCCGTAGCCTTCGTACCAAATCCCCATATCGCCGCTGAGTGTAAAGATCTTCTTCTTTTCCTTCTCCTGTGCACTTGCCTGGAAAGAGAGGAACAAAGCAAGGACGAATACAATTTTAGAAAGATGGGGCATCGTTATGTTGATTTAATGTTTTTTAACCTAATTTCTGTTAACTATTTCTGAACAATGAGGAGTCCGTCAATAATATAAATAGGTTCGATCCAGTATGAAAATGAATCGTTTTGATTCATTTTTTTTATTTTATTTTTTATTTACTATATTCAATACTTACACTTCTATAGTTTTTATCCTCCGAATACTGTTTAAATAATAATTCCTTATATTCTTTGCTAGAGAATGAAATTGAGCCGGAAGTATATCCTGTTGATGTATTTTGTTTAAAGTTTATATAGCCATGTTCTTCCGGTACGACTAACAATGAAGGTGTTTTTATTTGTGGTGGTACCTGATCTTTTGAGGTTGATACAGATAATCCTATGCCCTCTGCAAACTTATCAATAGCATCAGCAAAACCTTTAATAGTTTCCGCCTTATTTTCCCCCCAACGGGGTTGAGCACCCCCTATAATTGAGCCTGGAATAATCCCGGTTTTATCAAAATTATCGACATTTCCTGACATAAGATTATTTTTTGTATCACTGTCAGATAATGGCATATCACCATGAAAATTTGTTTTAACTGGAGGCTTATCTATTTCATTTCCTTTTATGTGTTCATCTGTCCACCGCAGACCTTCTCCAATCATTGAAAATATTTCCAGATATAAATCAATTTCATTGTGATATGTCATGCTAATTTTATTTTCTGCAACCGGTGTACTTTTGGGTTGTTCAAACCACCAATCGACATATTTGACATCATCTGGATTATTTACATCGCAATCATCGTTTGGACCTGACACAGGAGGATCAGAACTCAGACCACTCGGGTCGTTAAAACAAATTGGATTGTTTGAAAAAGCTGCGTACGAACTTTCCCATGATTTTGTAATCGGGTCAATATTCCATCTTCTTCCTAAAAGTGGGTCATATTGCCAATATTCAGCGGTATACGAGTTTCCTTCTCCAATAATTTCATCATCCTTTTCCTGATTTCCAAAACCAAATCTATACGTTTTATGACTAAAACCCCTTCCCGGCATCAGCATCCCAAAAGCGTAATAATCCTGCCCGCTTAAAATTTCAGCCTGATAGGTGATTGCCCCGCTGGTTGTTGATGGTATTTTACGGTCGGTGATGGTAGCCAGTACATTGCCGAGGTGGTTGGTGAGTTCATACTGTTTGAAGCCACGGCTAACGGTCAGGTTTGCGTTATCTGTTGCATTGACCGGAGCTACAGTGATCACTGTATCGGGTGCGTATAACCCTATCCGGTTGCTGCCATAGATATCTGCCTCGCTCCAAAATAGCTTTGGCGTTGTTCCCCCGGTTGCCGGAATTTTGTATGCATAAGTAGCCAATGCTTTGCCTTGTGCATCTCTAACGTAGAATGTTTTGGCATTTTGAGTAGCAGTACCACCGGTTACATCTTTCATTACCCTGTTGCCTAAGGCATCATACTGGAAGCGAAGGTTTGGTCCATTGCTCTTTGCAACCTGGGTGATCTTATTTTGCAGGTTCCATTCTATTTGAGTAATATTTTCGGCGGCATCGCTGATTAAATTACCAATCTGGTCGTAAGCATAATTGTTTGAATTTTGAGTATCAATATCTACCGTATAATTTCCTGCCGGAACCTGGTCTTTTACCTGTGCCAGTCTGTTGGTTGCATTGGCTGGTATGCTTGTAGCCGGATTGTAGATGCCATTCGCGGCATCATAATAAAAGTAATCAAGGTTGTCCATGGCTTGGGTCGCAGCCGTACCATTCTGTACTTTGTTGAGGATATTCCCATCCGCATCATAACCAAATGTACCGCCGTATGCATCGTTCTGAAGCATGGACATACTGCCACCGCTGATTTTCCATGCATGCTGCGAGGTAATCCGGTTGAGCTGGTCGTAGGTATAGTTGTAACCATTGTTGCCAAGGGACTTTATTTGGGTGTACATGCGGCTGATGTTCCCGTTGTAAAGGGGTTTGACTGTTCCGGCTGATGGCTGTAACCCGTCAAGGCAGGTATTACCTTGAATGGCAGTATAATCGGAAGGGTAATAGTCAATAACATATCCAAAGGCATCGCGTGCCACGGGGTTGTTGATGGCGCCATAGCCCGGACCGTTAAAGCCATTGCCAAACAGCATTCCGACATTGTACATATAAATCGGTATACCACCAACTGTAAATATTTGCGGTGCTGTTTGTGCTGTTCCCGGGGTTGTCGGGGCGATGATGCCATCCTGTCCCATATCGGTTTTGGTCGTGTCCGAGGTACCATTAACCCCTTTGATCCATCCCTGCAGGGTGTACATGTAATCGAGTCCCTGGACCTTGTCGGTACCCAGTTCCATGCGGGCAAGCGGACCGTGGCGGTAGTATTTGTATTCGGCATCGGTCTCCCATACCACTCCGTTGGCGCTGGTTTTAACCTGCGTTAAACGGTTGGCCGCATCGTAGCTGTAATTGTGGATAAACTGATCCATAAAGCCCCTCTGATAGGTTATCTGGTTTACCTTTCCGCTTTGCAGGTCATAATCGTATTCCATGGTTTTGTCCCCGATGATGCCATTGGGGTAATCCTGAATAAGCTGATAAACATTGCCTTCTATGTCATAAGTATAATGAGTGGCATGGAAGTATTCCTTGTTGGTGAGCTTTGCCACTGTTTCAAAACTTAAAACAGATGCGATGCGTTTACGCAAATTTCGTTGTCCTGCAGTTCCAAATTTTTGGGCGATGGCGGGCAGGTATGGATCATCGTATTGCGAAAGGGTTATTTCTGTACGGGTTGACAAACCGTTGATGAAATTGATCCAGCCATTGAAATTTCGGGTAAAAGCGGAATTGACCGCTCCGGATTTCAGTTTGCCTGATTCAACCATTCGTCCCAGTAAATCATATCTGGTATAACTGAAGAAATCGCCTTCCAGCTTTTGCTGTGCGTTTTGTGAAGCGACAACTCTGCCCAGACCATCGTAAAAGAAACGGCTCTCTCCCGCATCCGGTGTTTTTTGCCAGATGGCCTCGTTCAGCGTATTGAAACGATACACTGTTGTTTTAAAGTGCGCTGGTAAATTTGCCGAGGTATAGCCTGCCTGCCGGGAGATTTGTACCTGCAGGGCCTGGTTATGGTCCAACAATTTAACGCCAGCCGGGGGTACGGTTTTTACAAGGTTTCCCGCCTGATCGTAGTAATATAAGTTGTAGTGGTATTGTTTATCATCATATTTCATGTTAAATACTTCCAGCGCTTTCAGACATTTGGTATAATAAAGTTGCAACAGGTCGGTTTTCATGCTGTCCACCCAGGAGCCGTAACGATTGCTGGTATTGCTATTGGCTGTTGCCAAAAGATCCCTCACACAATTGTTGACAGTTGGGTAAGGAGGCAATACTGGTATGCTGTCGCACAGCGTTCTCACCGGGGGGCATTGGTTCATGGCCCAGCAATCAACATGACCTTTCACCAGGACTGTTGCCAGGTTGCTGAGACTCGTGCCGCTAAGTACTTTTAGAATGAAATCCCTGGTAATGCCATTTTGAGCCAAAGCCAAATCAGGTGCAATGTTGATGATATTTTTTATATTACTCCAGTTGCCAATATCCGGATTCATTTGTAAAAAGATCGAGCAGTTTCTTTCCTTTCCGCGGGGGTCATTGTAAGTCAGGTTAATTGCAAAGTTTCCGGCGGTATTTAATGTTGCGCTTAGTAACTCTGTTCCACTCGCACCTTGAAGCAGGACAGGAGCCTGGTTTTTTAGCTGAATCGGTGCAGGAAATAAATTATAAGCTGTCTCAAATTGGAAAATATTATCGAGATATTCATTTACAGCAGCTACGTATGGCGAGGGTTGCGAACAAACAGGTTTCCCGGTTTCCTTGCATCCGGAAAGAAAGTTACATTTTGTGTTTACATGGATAATCCTTGTTTCATTATTGGGATACAAAATTTGAAGATCAAAACTGCAATTTGTATTACCCGGGCAGGAAATAGAACTAATACAGCATACCGATAAAGGTCCTGCATATCCCGTATTCGTTTTCAGATAAGGAATATAGATCGTTGGGCATGGTCTGAAGGCAATGCATAAAGTAGTATCCGAAGAGTAGGATCCATTGATAACAGTAATGCCGGCACTACTTATTGATACAGGCAGTTGTTCTTTGGTTATTATAACGGATCTGTTATCTTTTAATTTCCTAATAATATTGCTGATCATTTCAGTCAGGTTGGAAGCAAATTCACAGGAAGTAGTGCCGATGGAATCAGAGGCGCCGCCGCAAAGGGTATTTGCTACCTGTTGATTGATGCTGCCTGCCTGATTTGCAATGGCTTGTGCATACTGGCATGGATCATCATAGTTCGTGACACTGCTTACATCCATGGAAATACCTGCATCTGCCATTACATTAAGTATATTGTCCAGACTAGTGCCAAACCGGTTTTGTTTGTCCTTGTAGAGTAACCAAACGAACGGATTGACTGATGACTGGCAAGGCTGAAAATTATGCTGGGAGGCAAAATTTGGTACATTCCAGGAGAACTGTGCCCAGCCATTGTAATCCTTCGCGCCGATACAACGCGAGTTGCAGTTATTGGCATCCGCGTATGAATTTTGGCTGGACTGTATGGCCTCATTTTTAGCTGATAAGTAGAGCGAGCGGAGGAAGATCCATTCGAGGTCTGCTACATTCGGATCTGTTCCAAAACCGTGTGTACTTAAATAAGTTGCCGGCAAGATGCAAGGAGGTGCGGTAGGATTCATCGCCGGTGTTGAACCTTGTTGGTTTGGGGGAGGATAGTTGCGGGCACACCAGGCCATCTGCATGGCAAATTCATCTGCGGGTATGGTCGCAGAACAACCGTAATTCTTAAGCTTATTTAAGAGGGCATTTTTAATAGCCGGATTGGCGTTGTTCAGGAACCACGGGTCCTTGTTCAACAATTGCTCATACGGTTTAACATTGGAATTGGGAAGCGGACTACCCGGGGTAAAATAACCTTTGGTAACAGCATCTCCTAAAAACTGCGTTGAAAGTAGCTGGGAATCAAAATCGAGGGTCGCATCGATTTGATCGGAACTGCACCAGCCCAGCAGGCAATGTTCGGGGTGCATGGGGAGTAGCTTTTCTGCATACTCAGGCAGCCAATTGTTAACCAGGTCACTGTAACTGGCAAAACTGGACGGGGACAAGGCGAGGTTGATTTGTGCAAGCGTAGGTAGAGCGGGTAATATGTTGCCAGAATTAAATATTGACAATGGATAGGTGCTTGCATCAATGGTGCCATTGACATTTCTTGTAAATTGTGCATATTGGCCTCCTGGGGAGATATCGGCCAGCATCATGGACTTGATATTATCGCATCGGTTAGGATTGGGCATGCAGTAAGTTGTATCGCAGGTAGCAGTTTTAACAGGTGGCTGGGCACAATTGGCACAACTTCTGTAACAGTTCATGGTATCAACGCGTGAAAGCTCATCATGCAAAATTGCATTCCACTGTGATTTGCAAGTGTCTCTCAGAACTTCGGCGATGTATGCCAGGGCTGCTTGCCGGTTAACCTTAATCTTTTTTGTAATGGTATAAGTGCCTATCCCAAGAGTCTTTACGATGTGACGCGGATAAGATCCGGTAGTGCTGCTGTTGTTGCAGTTCAAATCAGTTTTGCCGCTGCTGTTCAACAAATCACCAATGGTTCCGGAATAGGAAGCCAACGGGGTGCCTGAACAACTTTCAGTATGGTTGAGGGTAAGGTCTATGTCGTAGATACAATCAAGGCAAACCGGGAATCCGGTACATAACTCTGCAGTGAGCGTTTCGGGATTGATCGCATAATCAAATATATAATCTGTATTGTCGGTTGTCACAACGAACTGGTGCTCCATGACAAGCGTTTTATCGACCGGATTCATCACATTTTTACTCATCAGGGAGATGTCAATGGTATTCGTCGTTTGATTGGCAAGAGGATCAAGATTATCAGGCGCTTTCCCGGCCAGAGCTGTTGCTATGGTTTTGCCTTCCGGATTGATATAGGCAACAGAAACCTGCCCATTTGGATCAATCACAGCGTTTTTCTTGTATCTCAATGCATCACCAACCTCCGTACCAAACATACGGTCAAGTTCTTCCTGGTTGGGAGCGGCATAATAGAACCTTGTTTCGTGGTTGTTAACAAATTGAAAAGCTGTACCCACTCCGCTTTGGGCAGCTACTCTTCCCGTATTGTCCTGTAAATAACTTTGTTGTGTAAACGGGAAACCCCCTGCATCGGGAATAAATGCGTTAAACCCAAGTTTATTCGGATTATTGGTCGAATAATAGGCTGCAGCGCCCATGATACCTGTTGTTGCATCCGGCTGAGGAAATAATTTATTGGTGTTGGGACATGTGAAGTTTGGTTTATCAAAGTCCTGCCAGTTATAAGGTTTTCTTGTTGTATTCGGAGCATTTACATTGTTGCTGATATTCAAAAGCGGTAAATATTCTAGTTTTTTAGAATTGGTGGGAACAGGCAAAATATTTACTGCCGGCCTGCCCTGATAATCGTATATGGTCTCGCCCGCTATTACTTCCCGCTCTTTTACACTTCCCGGTTGAAAACAATCGGAGCTTTCAAACAGTAGTTGGTTATTTGGTAATTGTGGTTCCAGGTTTATTCCGGTTACTGTCTGTCTTGAACGAAAGGTCCCATCCATATAACCAACTAAATCACTGCGCTTTCCATCCTCGGCAAAAGTGGAAGCCGCTTGCCAGTTCATTTTGTCGGCCGAATGTGCATTGCCATGGTAGAACTTATTGGCAAAGGTGAAGATCTTCCCTTTTTCAGCCCCGCTCCATCTGCAATACACCGGACTTTCAAGATTATTGCCGCCCCGCCCAATGGCTCTCACCCTGTACAGCAAATAGCCTCTTTCAAAAACCAACGGGAAACGATAGTAAGTTTCTTTTAAAGAGACTCTTGTGCTATTATCTTTAAAATTGAAAGGGATGTTCAAAGGATTTACCGGGACCGAATAATTATCGGTGTAATCATCCGCAAAAGTGTATTCCAATTCATACTTTTCAGCATCGGGCACACTATTCCAATTAATAACAAGTTCGTCAGTTGCCTGATCTTCACAAGCAGTCAGACCCGTTGGAAAAGTGTTGTAATTGATTCGTGTAAGCCGTTCTTCCTGAAACCCGATATTTAATTCGATAAAATCGGCCAGTTTGGTTTTCAATTGGGTTAAATCAGTACCGGCATCGGAAGTGACAACAACATTGGTAATCGCCAGCTCAACCTTAAACGCATTCTTGAACGCATAGATACTGGAAATGACGCTTTTGGTGAGCGTATCAATCCGGTTGTTAATTTCAAGGCTGATCGTTTTAGAAACAGGTGGAGATGAAACATTAATTGGATAATATTTAAGGTTTGCCGATACGGTCACTTTCGCGTTGGTATGAAAGGCCGATTGATTTTTGAGAAGCAATTCTATCGTATTTTGATAGGAAGTAACTCTATCAGAATTATTCAACCGGTCAGGATTGACGTTTGGCAGGGCGACGGGAAAATTGATGGATCCCTCTTTGTATGCCATCAAGGCATTTCCTGATAAGAGAAAATCAATTTTGGGATACTGCTTTGCGAATACATTAATAGCAAGGAAAGGCAGTAATAATATCAGTATGAATTTATGCATTGCCATAGTTATTAATGTTTTACCAGGGATGAATTGACCTCCTTGATGGTTACAATCCCCTTCTCTGTCTCTTTCTTAATGCGCCTCAACTCTCCTTGATTGTTGTATTCATTCTTGGTGAAATAATTGTTCTCATCAAGGCTGTAGGTAAGTCTCAGGTTGACATCATCATAAACGTAGGAAACCATATTGCCATCTGCAGGGAATATCCTCAGGTCATCAAAAAAAGTTGCCGCGTTGCCTTGCTTTAAATTGATGGTGACGCTATTGTTGGAAGCTGTAGTGAATGCCCCCATGACCCTTTGCCAGCCTTCTATCACCGGACCCTCGGATTTTAAACTTACAGATGCTGAGCCACTGCATGCGATGTCAACCGTGGCATCACTGCAGGAAATAATGGGCTGCGGAGTGTTCACTTTTACCCAACAGGAAAAGATATATTTCTTGTTCGTATCCGGGGCAAAGCCACCAATGCATTCAAGGCATCCCGAATCATTCGCCGGATTGCCGTTTGTGCCTGTTGGCGTATTCCCATGGTTTCCCCTATCCCCTTTGCAGGCAACCGGAGGGGAAATGGTAAATGATAAAGAACCCTGGACCTCCAATGAGTATTTGCCTGTATGTGATTCATTATCCGATATAACCGGATTGCCCTTTACCACATTAACTCTTCTCAATTCCAAATGCTGGTTCGTTGAACCATTTACTGTTGAAGTTGTGGAAGAAGGTCCAATCTGCCTCATCTGTGATGCAGGAATAGGATGGCCCCTGTCGAATTCAGTGGTTATTGGACAGTAGGCACAATAGTAGTCTTCAAAACCATCAAAATAGGTCTCTCTATATGCCGCATTGATTGCCTGTGCCGTAATCAAAGTATTTTTATAACCTAATAAACTGGCAGTTTTTCTACCTATTCTATCTTCAGATTCAATGGTTTGTCCGTCAACATTTGTCAAATTGACCTTTTCCTTCCACTCCCAGTTGAAATAACCGGGTGTCCAGTTTAAGGAAGGATTTGAAGGTACTCCCCAAAAGTCAGTGTATATTCTGAACAGCCCTTGTTCCTTTATATTTGTAATTCCGTTAGCAAGGTTAACCGGAGATCGATCTTCCAAAAAAAACCAGGTTCGTCTAGGTTTAAAATTTCCCTTCTTTCCTGCTAAGAAATCATTTTTCCCCATCCTGTTTTTGATGGTTGCACAAGAGTCACAGTACATCACGGCATCATCATAGTACTCTATTGCGGAGCTGTTCAGGATTTTATTCTGGACAAATTCCAGTGTATTTCCGTTGGCCAGCGGATTCTGGTTCCAGGTAACCACTTGACCGGCAGAGGCCGACAACAGATTTTTAGCCCCTGAATTATACACCTGGTAATCGTTCCCTGAGATAGCCGTTTGTGATCCAAAGTCATTCACAAAATTTGGGATGGATGAATTCAAATCTTTCACCCATAACCGTGAACCCGTTCCGGTTGACCTAAGCTCATCCCCAACTTTTAAGAAGGATTTAAAAATTGTAAGATTTGTGCTGTTGAGGTTCAATTTCGTATTTGTATAGGATGGAGCCATCCCATTGTACATCCACCATGCAGGATATTTGAAAGAATATATCGTGTCGTTGAATTCGTTGGCCAGTTTGGTTAAAAGGACTTCTCCGGTTATCTCATCAAAGGCTAAATTTTCTGTGGTAACCGATGAGCTTTGTTCGAAGATTGTTTTACTTTTTAAAAGGCCATTCCGGTGAATTACCTTGTTGACCACGATCGACTGAAATTGTTTCTCTTCCGTCATCTGGGAATACAAAGGCATTACAATCGGGATGGGAACTACTCCGAAAACGGCCATATTCAAATTGGCATTGTAAGAGGTGGAGACAGACTGGTCGTGGCTTTTTCTACCGTCAATGGTATATTCGGCCGATAACCCCATCTTGTTATTTTTGGTGATCCTGCCACTGTGGTCAATGGTTGTGAAGTGGTCATTGTTCGGAAAGTACTCAGATACCTCCCCGGAAACACGGTCTCCATTTTGGTTATATACCCAAGTCGCTTTTGGTAACCCACTCATATTGTTCAACTCAATTGAATAACCCTGGGAAACTGAGGCAAAATCATGCTGCTGATCGATCGCAACAAATGGAAGCTGAATAGGATTGAATTGGGTTTTATCCCGTTTTTCATCAATGGTGGTCCGGTTAACTTTTACTGGATAGTCCCTGGCTGTAAAAAATTCATTGACAATCCTTCCGGTTTTGGCTACGTTGAGGTTTGTTTCATTGGTAATTTGGGTAACCTTTCCATAGGTAATTTGAGGAGCAGGGAAAAGTGATTCGTTTACCGGTTCTTCAACGAAATAATCGTTGTCCGGGGCCATTTTCTTTTTATCGGAATAAAAGATGGGTTGTTTCAGTGAAATCTCATCTCCGCCCACCAATGGTTCGTAATCAGCTACTCCGGAACTTATTGTCACTTTGTTGTTGTTCAGCGGATTCGTCTCTTCTGTCGTATAATAATAGGAAGTGGTGTACGATTTATTCAGGTGCGTATTGCCGGTCATGGCATCCCAATTGTCATCGATACTTATTTGTTTGACGCGACTGCCACCCGCAATCTTCTTTTTTGCAGGGTTGTAGAGACGGATAAAACTTTTCCCAAGGGAAATTTCTTTGCAATAACCCTGTAACTCACAATATAGGTTCACACCCATGGAGGAAGCAGAAATTTGATTCGCCAATTGACTCACCGTACCCGGTAAGGATTGAATAAATGTGGCAAAATTGGCCGGCGCACCCATGGAAGTATTGTTAAACACCATGTTGTTCCTGTTGATTCGCATAAACTGGAACGCCGTCTTGAGGATCGGACTGCATTTGATCAGGTTGTTTTCGTCATCAATGGCAACAGGCTCCAATTCCACATAGGCATAATTTGGATTACTGGCTACACCAAAATCTTTAACTTTTGTATAACCGGTAATGTATTCATATTTGCCACCACTCAGGTTCACATAAAATTTATAGTACAAAAACCCATCTTTGATATCTTTGATATAGTATTCTCCCAGTTCATTTTTGTCCAGACTGGCATTTCCGTTGTTAATAGGACTTGACAGCTTAAAATAGATTCTGTAGTTATTGACTATCTGATTATTTGATGAATAGTAAAAAGCGGATGAAGAATTTTCATCTAAACCAGTTACCTTAAACATTTGCCCGGCAGTCTTGTTCTGGATATAGCCATAATCATTGGCTTCATAATTTACTTTCAATTTGCCTCCACCCGGGATGGTAATATCTGTCAGATTCCATGCGTAAGCATTTTTATTCATTTCAAGAGTATCTTGCAGCGCATAAGGGAAATCGATATTGGATAGCGGGGAATTATCATTGCAATCACTGAAATTATTGCCATTCTCCTGATAATAACCCCAACGGTTGACACTTCTGATGTTGTAATCCGGGTTAACATTTGCATGATTGGGATAATTGCCATAGCCAAAAACATAGGGTGTTAGTTTTCCCTCTTTTGAATGTTCATAGGTAAAAGCCACCTTGTTCAAGGTCAGTTTACCATCAGTGGCAACGGCTCCATTTATAATCTTCTTGCACAATAAATTGTTGTAGTCAAAATGAATGGTTTTGATCGGCGTAGCATTGTTGCTATTCCTGGTGCGATCGGGTAGCGAGTAGACCTCAACGTAGTCAAGTTTTCTTAAAAACTGACCTGTATTCTTCCCCCCGTTTTCATCGATTACTCCATATCCATCCTGCTTTTGACTGTAGTGGAATTCAGCAATCTCTGTTTTGGATTCAATGGAACGAACATACCAGAGTTCTTTGCTGCCAAAGACGTAGGTACCTTTGTCGTCCTGATCATCACTTCTTAATCCCTTGTTGTAGGTGGCGAAATCTTTGGCAAAAGGAGTTCTCCAGTTGTAGCTGAAGTTTTCTTTAAAATAGCTGAATTTTACATAGTTGCCCAGATCGTCTTCGGTAATTCCATCGTTGGTAAGATCCCTGTAATCAGGGCTTAAAACTTCGGTGATCAGAAATTGGGTTACATATGCCGGGGTCAGGGTAGATTCATAAAAATTGTCAATCCCCTTGTTGTTGCCCGATGTATTGTCCACGTTTTCTGTATAATGAACCAGGTTTTTTGCCGGATCTATGGCATTTCCTGTGACATTGAAACTGACCTCCTTTTGAGAGATGTTGTATACAGGTATGCCAAAAACATATTTCATACCGTCGGGCTGAATAACCGAAATTTCAGAAAGGTGATGCCCTTTCCTGTACCCGGATGTTCTGATCAGCGGTGGCGCAGGTGTGTTGTTGAAATTGTAATACTTTATTTGTTTGTCAAACCCAATTTTATCCGCCTCATTGGCTGTCAGGTAATTGATTGTTGACTGCCGTACGGGTTGTACAGTGTTCAGTACATTGGATGTAACATGACTTCCATTGCTTAAAAATTGTGTGAGGAGGGTCTCATTGAAGAGGTTAAATTGAACAGGGTTATAATCTCCCAGAAATGAGAAGTCAGAACAATTATATTTGTTGATTTCTCCATGGTTCTTGAAGCAAAACTGCTGGTACAAACTGTTTCCAATCACATCCTGTTCAGGTTTAAAGCTGACATTTGTCGCATTCCATTTCCCGGTTTTTTGAAATGAAACGGAGGTCCCAAAGTTGGCTCCGGCTTTGAACAGGGCTCCCAAATTTACCTCAGCACCCGCTTGATTACCGTTCGAATTGACAATTGCATCGGCATCTCCCACCAAGCCTATATCATTCTTATTGACAGAGAAGGTCATGGATAATCCTTGTCCATTCAGGTTAAAAACATCCGGGGTTTTGAAAGGGATGGGCAATATTTTTGATTCGCCAATAAAATAGGGGAGTCTTTTTTCCCGGTTAAAATCCATCAGCGAATTTCCGCCGATCGAATTGCTCTCGTACATAGACCCATACGCTACAAAAGTCTGGCTGGTTGTGGCCAATGTCTGTTTAGAAAAATATCCGGTTACCCGGATGTTAGGATCTACATAATAGGCATCCCAGCCCATGGCGCCTGAATAGGTTCCTGAGCTGTTCAGAAAAGGGTAATCTATATCAGGTTGGAAGGAATTGTTCAGATAGGAACAACTGGATAAACCAAGCAGTGACATAGAGGATTGATCCGTGTGCCTTTCACTCACTTTATAGCCGCCGCTTACGCCATTCCTCGTCTGATTCGGTGAATATCTAACGTAGCTCAAACCTGCATTCATGCTGCTTTTCAATCCTTCGTTGGAATTAACAGACCATGTTTTCCCGAGCGAAATGCCCAATTTGTCATTACCTTTTCCCAGCTTAAGCCCAATGCTCGGACTCAAATATTTATCTACACCCGATTGTGAATTAACAGAAACACCCATCCCCAATGAGGCGCTTCCGCCAACCCCCGCATTGGACTGAGCGCTCAGACTGGCCGTGCCGCTTAAGGATGGTTCCAACCCCCATCCTTTGTAATTATTATAGAAAACCCCTAAACCTGCACCTACAGAAATACCAAGAGAAGGAGGCAGTCCGGCTATTTCCAGATCCACCCCCAATTTGCCGCCAAAAGTTTCGTTGGGTTTGACAGAATATTCCTTGGTGATGGGATCTCCGTTGAAGTCATCGGGTAATCCTCTTAAGGTTCGCACGATACTACCGGCATTCAAATTCCAGCCCAATCCAACCATGGAGGCAACATCTTCCATTTGAATTCCGGATTGATAGGTTAAATTCATGGGATAGCCGCCAATGGTAAACAAGGGAATCTGATAGGAAAATGAACCCGATGCAGGGTTGACCAAATTCGAGGTACCCGCTTGCTGGAATTGCATAAACTCAGGTTGCCCGGGACCGCCGGTCTGGGCTTTCACGCCGAAAGCCAGCAACATCAAAGCGAATAAGACGCGGATATTATTTTTCACGATCGTTGGTAACTTTAAAATTGAACTGATAAGTGCGATGGAAATCGGAAATGGTCAGAAGATAGAGCCTGCCTGGTTCAAGATTATAATCTTTGATATCGATGGATATCCTGTTCAACCCGGTTACACTATTCAATTTGATCATATCCTTCGATTTGCGCTTTATTTTCTTTGCTTCGACATCGTAAATCGTCACTTTTATATTTTCGACCGATGCATAATGGTTGATATACTGGACCCTCAATACATGGTTGGATATTTCAGTGCAGATGTAAGATGGCTCTCCGGACAATTCATAATAATATCTGATATCAACCAGCGCAACTGAATCCTTGCATAGAACCTCCCCATCTTTATTGAGCCATTCGTAGATGACATAAAAAGGGTTTACAGTAGGAACGGCAAAATAGAGGGTGCCGAGTTTTGTTTCCCCCTGAGGGATATCCCCTGAATTATTGGTCCATTTTATCTGACTTGAACCCGGAGGAAACTTGGAAGGGGTTCTGCTCCATTCTTTGGGCGATCTGTTATCAATGCCAATGACCGAATCATTTTTGACTTTTATTCTGAAGCTTTTGGGATTGTTCCTTGGTTCAGTTCCCTTGTTTTTATTGGTGATGATGCCTTCATAAGCAATGGAGTCTCCCCTGTAAATTTTTCTCATCTCAAAAGAGTAGTTCTCACATTTTGGATCTGACAGGGATTTTGGGACATCCGGTGGCGGCTGGATATCTTCCACCTTTATTACAATCTTACATGGCATACATCTCTTGCCGCCGCATAACGGAGTGATGTCGACAGTATACATTCCGGTCTGGCTGAAATTGAAACGGAAGATTTGTCCGGTTCCGTTGCCTGAAACAATGCCCTGAACAGTCCATTCATAGGAAACGGAACAGGAACTATCTTTGGAATTGCAAGCAAAATCCGGAAAATGAAATTGGTAAATTCCTTTTGAAAAAGAGGCAGTTACGCCGCATTTCAATCTTGAAGAAGTGGCATCCTTTGTCTGAATTTCAACCACAGAATTGCTCCATTCCCCACAGTCGCATGTTTTACAACCTTCAACCACGATAGAATAAATACATGGCTGGCAAGCCTTTCCATTGCAAGTGGCATTCAAAGTTAGCGTGTATATCCCATTGGTTGCTGGGGTAAAAGAACCGTTGGTTCCACTTCCTGCTTTTGCACTGCCATCAGCCATTCTAATTTCCCAGCCTGTCTTTGCCTGACATTTTTCATTGCTTGGACGGCACTGAAAGGTTGTTGAAAAGCTGAAAGGTTGATTGCATTTCCATGCTATTCTCCCATTGCATTCATATCTTGATACAACTGCCACGTTTTGCAAAATCAATGGATTCCATGTTCCGCAGTCGCAGGAAGTAACCGAAAACACAAATGGTTTGCTTAGGCCATTGTTTTCTCCAATAGGTTTACCCTCTCTGTTGAGCGCCCGCACATTCCAGATAAATTCGCACAGAAACGGAGGCAAACATAGGCCACCGTTTAAATTATTTACGACTGTCTGAGTAATATTGTCTACATCTTTGGTCATCAGGGGTTGGTTGGCCTGCATTGCCTGCATACCGGTTTGTCCTTGCATCAACTGCCAAACGGATAGACGATAAGTAACCGGATCCTGCGGCTTGGGAATTACAGGTATCCACCTGAATACAAAGGGTCTTTGAAGTTCCGCATCCGTAAATTCGGAACCATCTGCCGGCACAATCGGTTGAGGTGGCTGATAGGTTAGTTGCTCAATCTCCCTGATAGAAAATGGTTTGCATTTTTCTTCGCTGTAAGGAGCCGACCCTGCCGCACCGTAGCCAAAAAACTGGGCGCAGATTTCATAATCACCAGGAGCTAAAACACAATCTTTTCCCAAAAATGAAACTGCATTCGTCCCACTCCAAACTTTGGTAAGGGTACTGAAATTGGCAGACGGCGCCGAACTGCCGGTAAAGGCGCCACACACTTTAACTCCCCCTTTTTTAATCGTTAGCAATAGCTTGCTCTCTTCAACCATTGGATCTACCCGACCAGCGACCGCTTTGGCCGTGGCAGTGATGGTTAACATTGTTTTTCCGGTTCCCCAGTTAGCTGTATTGGCGTCAGGACTGGCTGGCAATGAAATATTGATGCCGGTAATGGGGTAGTTCTGAGAATATCCCTGAACAACAAGTGTCATCAATATAAATACCAGAACTTTGTTCATAATATGGCGTTCTTTTATTGTAGGGAATCGAATCAGTAAATATTTAAACAGGCGTTTGCCTTGCGAGCCGTTAATCCAAATAATCAGGTACTTACAATAATATCTCCCCATTCCTGATCGTAATCGAAGTTTTGTTCTTCAACTTTTTCAGGGATGCTTTCAGCTTTTCAATCTTCTCTGATGGAACATTCGTATCGTCTTCCAGATCGGCAATTGCCTCTTCAATGGTTTGGTATTCCTTTACATTGACCTCTTTGGTGTCCTGTTTTATGATCAGAAGAGGAGCTATAGTTGTGCGATTCCCGGAAAATATCTTCAATAACCAGTTTGTCAGGTACATCTTGCGGACTTAAATTTTCATTTAATCTACGCACGGGTTTCCCCTGCCGCAATAGCTAACAAACCATCGGTAGGTGTTGGTAAACGATCGGGGGATAAATTAATTTATCGGTCAGTAAAACTGGAGGACTTTACTATGAACCGATAATCTTATAAAGAGGGGAAGGCAGGGAAATGATTACTTCAGTTCCATGTGAGAAACTGTTTCTGCTGCTTAAATCTTCCAGCATAATTGGTTTTGGCAGATGCATTTTTGCGCTCAATAGCCTGAGCCGTTCTTCTACTATTTCTATTCCTTTAGAAATATGATCTTCTTTCTTCTGTTTTTTTGCCTCAACGATACCAATTCCGTTGTCAGTAACTTTAATGATCAAAGCGCGGCTAATGCAAGAATCAATATCAACCTCCTCAAAGGAAAAGGAGATGGTTAACAGCCCTTTCCCATTGGCATTAATGATGCCGTGCCATAAGGTGTTTTCCACAAAAGGCTGAATGATCATGTTCGGGATCAAAAGTATGCCGGCGTCGACATCTGTCCCTGTAACAATCTCATAGGAAAAGTTTTCCTGAAATCTTAGCCTCTCGAGGTTGAGATAAAGCTTTAGCCGCACAATCTCATCTGCAAGCAGAATAAATCCATGACCTGCCGTTTCAAGATTCTTTCTTACAAGCTTTGCCATCATGGCGATGTAATCATTTGCCTCTTCATTCCTCATGCAATTGATCAGGTACTGTACTGAGTTGAGCGCATTAAAAATAAAATGGGGGTTCATCATGGCAGACAGCGCTTGATGCTTTAGCACATTGATCCTTTCAGCTAATTCAAATTCTTCACGGCTCTTTTTACTGTTGTATTTTAATAGCCAAATCATAAACAGGACGGAAAAGAAGCCTAGCGATAAGATTATCAATATGGTAAACCAGATGGTATCCACAAAACGTGGCAGGACACGAAAGGAGAGCAACAGGGGTTTGCTCCAATCTGTATTCTGGGATTTAGCCATGACCTGGAGCCTGTAATTGCCACCTTTCAGCGAAACAACATCCAGAAAATCATGGTCTGTTTCTATCCACTTGTCATTGATGTTATATTTATAAGATACAGATCCCGGTGACGAAAAGCTTAAAGCTTGTAAATCAATATAGACATGGTTTTGTTCAGGTGTGAAAACCAAGTGGTCATAGTTAACATAGAGTGAATCACCGGCTTTAATACCTGCAATTTTTACCTCCAGGGGGCGCGGTACATAACTGTCGAACTGATTGATATCAAGAATAGAAATTCCATCACTCGTTCCTACATATAAATAACTATTTTCGAAATCGTGAAAGAGGGCATAAATTTCATCGGATGGAAGGCCGGTTTGCCGGTTGAGATGTTTTATTGAATGCCCGTCAAATAAGTATAGCCCCTTCATATTTCCAATCCAGAGCCTGCCTTTTTTATCGATTACAACCGAAGTTGAAGATGACAGATCGTGTCCCATCATCTCTTTGTAACTGGTCACCGAATCCTTTTTGAGGTTATAACAGGCAATGCCCTTTTCTCCGGCAAACCAAACATTGTTTTCATAATCCTGGGCGATGGAATTTATTCTGAAATTTAGAACCGGATCACCTGGGAAGAAAGATTTCGTCCACCTTTTCGGATTCAATGAGATGTGGTTAATTTTGCATAAACCCAGACCTGTTCCTATCCAAACATTCTTTTCTGAATCTTCATAGATTTCGTTGATGCGGTTGGCGATAGTAGTGTCACCAAAAATAGAGAGAACAAAGGATTGGTTTACCTTATATTCAAGCTCTTTCTGGACCCTTACCGTATTGTCCCTTGTTCCCAGGAGAAATAAGCCATTGCTTAATTTACTGAAAGACAGCCCATTTAGTAAATGCAGATTTATTCCTTTGTAACTGATATTTTTGATATAATTCCTTTCTGAAGCACTACTGACAACAAACTCATCATTATAATTTTTTATCGAATAGATATAATCAGTCAACATTGAATCCGAACTACTTCTTATCCGATCAATTTTCCCGTTTTCTAAAATATTAATGCCTGTAAATGTGCCAATCAACAATTTTCCTGAACTATTTTTTGAAATGGAATAGACATTGTTACTGTTTAATCCGTCTTTTTCATTGTAGCTTTTTATGTATAGGTTATTAATACAAAAGACCCCCTTACCGAACGTACTTATCCAGATATTATCTTCACGATCTTCAAAGAATTTGTTGACAAGGGTTTTCTGAAGATCCATTTTACTTCCGATATCAACTATTTTACCTGAACTGTTAGGTATGAGATAAAATCCCATGTTCATAATGGAAAACCAGATATTGTTGTTGCAATCCTTTAAAATGTTAACAACCTCATTGTTCCCTGTCACATTGATTTTATAATGATCAATCACACAATCGTTTTTTATCCTATAGATCATCCCTTTTGCACCGACAAAATAACTCCCGTCATTGTTGTTGAAAAGGCAATAGGTATCAGCATCAGGCAATCCTTTGATTTGGAGTTTGGAAAGAACTCCATCTTTTAGGCTGTACAATCCTGTTGTTGTCAAAGCGATCATTTCGTCTTTGGCTATTACACCCATTTTATAGATAAAGACGAGTGTAGTATTGATCCCTTTGGTTATCAAACCGGCAGATTTTTTTTCACTGATTAAATAGATCTTCCCCATTCGGCTATAGGCAAAAATATTTTGTTCATTTGTCGGTGCCGGACCAAGGATTAAATAGGAGAGCACAAACCCGTTTCCTTCAATCTGGCTAATGTAGTTCTCAATGTGACCATTTCTGAAAACGTTAATCCCTTTTTCAAAATTGCCAATATACAATTCCCCGTTTTTCCCCTCCAGAAGTGAAATGATCGAATTTGAATTAAGACCGTCGGAGGAACGGAAGGTCGTAAAGCGTTTCCCGTCGAACTTGCTCATGCCATTTGTGGTAGCAAACCAGATAAATCCCTCTTTGTCCTGAATTATATCATAAACTGTTGAAGAGGCCAATCCATCGGATGATGTATAATGATAAAAGGATGGTGTCTGCGAATAAAGTTGGGCAAACTGAAGAATGGCAATGAAAGCAACTGTTGTAAATTTGTATGGCATAATCAGAGGGCATTGAGCATTGCTTTCACCCGCTGAACAAATTCCGGCGCTTTCCTGCGCGATATTTCTACTTTACTGCCATCACTCATTGTAACATGGTTCCCGCTGAGGTTTGAATAGTCTTTTACATACTTCAGATTGATCAAATGCGATTTGTGGACCCTGTAAAAAATCTCTCTTGGAAGCGCATCTTCAAATTCCTTTAAAGTGCGGCAGATCATTTTATTCTTCCCCCCCCTGATGACAATTTTCGTATAACATCCATCAGCTTCAAGCCGTATTAAATCGTCAAAGGCCAACAAATCAAAACCATGTGAGGCGGGCAATACCAATTTATCACTGTCATGAACGGGTTCCATTTTTATCCTTTTGTTTTTAAGGGACAAAAGATTCTTTACAGTCTGTTTTAACTCTTTAATGTTTATTGGTTTAAGAAGATAATCAACTGCTCCGACTTTAACCGCATTGATACCAAACTCCTCATGTGCGCTAACGAATACCACCATAAAATTTCGCTCATTGTATTCGCGCAGAAAATCAAATCCATCCAACACAGGCATGTTAATATCCAGGAATACAACATCCGGGGTATGCGCAGTTACCATTTCCTTTGCCACAACCACTGAATCAGCACAACCTAGAATTTGAATTTCATGACAATAATTTTCAATAATCATCCTGAGATTTTCCCTTCCATAAAGTTCATCGTCAACGATGATTGCTGTTAGTTTGGTCGATTGGATTTCTATGGGCATCATGAAAGAGGTAGTGATAACTTCGACCAAAGGTACCCTTTATTTCACTACAATGGTTTTCGTATTTACAAACTCCCGGATTCCCAAATAAGAAAGTTCGCGCCCGTACCCACTCTCTTTGATGCCTCCAAACGGAAGACGAGGATCTGATTTTACAAAGTCATTGACAAAGACGCATCCGGCTTCGAACCCCTTTTCTGCCAACAACTTGCCGCTCTGCAGATTGGCAGTAAAAACACCCGCACCCAATCCGAAAACAGTGTCATTGGCGATACGGATAGCCTCTTCTTCTGTTTTAAACCGGTACAATACCGCCACCGGACCAAACAGCTCTTCGTGGTATGCCGGCATACCGGGTGTCACATTTTCCAGTACGGTTGGAGGATAAAAAGCCGCTTCCCCTACCTGGATAAAACCACCAATCAGCAAAGTAGCCCCCATCCCAAGGCTCTTTTCAACCTGTTGGTGCAATTCATCGCGAAGATCTTTCCGCGAAAGCGGTCCGAAGGTTGTATTCGGATCGAACGGATCCCCACAGACCGAAGCTGACATTATTTGCACAAATTCAGTTTTGAATTCATCGTAGACCCGATCGGCAATGATAAACCGTTTGGCTCCAATGCAACTCTGACCGGCATTCAGCAAACGGCTGGTCACACAAAGTCGTGCGGCAGTAACAACATCGGCATCCTCCAAAATGATGTACGGATCGCTGCCTCCCAATTCAAGAACGGATTTTTTGAGATTTGCCCCTGCTGCGGCAGCCACGGCTTTACCGGCAGGAGTGCTCCCGGTGAGGGTCACGGCTTTGACCAAAGGATTTGCAATAACAGCCTCAACTTTGGCTGAGCCTATTAGCAAAGTTCTGAATACATTCTCGGGGAAACCGGCCTCTGCCACCAACTGCTCGATGGCCAGCGCGCAACCCGACACATTGGAGGCATGTTTCAGCAATCCGGTATTTCCTGCCATCAGCGCCGGGGCGATAAACCGGAATACCTGCCAGAAGGGAAAATTCCAGGGCATTACGGCCAGGATGGTTCCAATCGGTTGGTAGGAGATGTAAGATTCCCGGGCCTCTGTTTGAACCGGCTCATTTTGTAAAAAACGCTCACCGTTTTCGGCATAATAGCCACATGCCAAAGCGCATTTATCGATCTCTCCCAATGCTTCGCGATAGACCTTCCCCATCTCGGAAACGATCAGGGCAGCCAGTGATCCCCTCTTTTCCACAAGTTTTGCCTGGAGATATTTCATCAGCGTTGAACGGTGATCAAAGGTGGTTCGCTTCCAGCCCTGATAGGCCGTATCCACCTGTTGTACAATGGTATCTACCTCCACAGTCGTGTACTCCAGGTAGGTTTGAACGATTTCACCCGTAAATGGATTGATGGATTGCATGGGATTAGTTGTTTATAGTCGTTTGGATATCAATTATTTTGACGAATAAAGGTTATCTCACAATTCCTGCACTGCCGTTGTTCTTGCATCACCTCTGAGATGTCAAAACGAAATGCTGGCTTCTCGAAAATATCAAGTCCGCGACCAAGTTTAATTTTCCAGCCATTATTGGCTACAATGCTGCGATCATGTAAATCCTGAAATTCATAACTGAAGATGATTCCGGAATCCCTCAAAGATCCCGTGATTTCATCAAAGTTTGCAGTTGATATTTGCGCATATTCTATGTCGTTCCATGAGACAACGTGCAAACTGATTTCCTCCTCTTTCTTTTTATTTTGAATAAGGACAGAACAGAATTCCAATAGATTACGGAATTGATGTGGATGTCTTATGTATGGATCAGTCAATGTAATTTCAGTTGCACCTTTAAGATACTCGGCAAATAGTTTTTTATAGGAGACTCCTTTCTGATTATCTCTGACAATGATCTCTTTCTCTTTAAGCTCTGGTACAATTATTTCAGCTTTGACTGCTGTTTTAACAGGATCTTCAGTCGAAGCGATTTCTTCAGTACTATCAAATGTCTCCCCATTTAACTTCTCAAGCGTTTCAATCTTAATTTTTTTGTTGGATGAATTGAGTTTGTAACTGAAATCGACAGGAGAATCTTTAAAAGTTTCGTCAATTACGTAAAGCTGATCCTTTACTCGTTTCCGCCCTTCTACAGCAAAATCAATCAGTTCAAGTGCTTCCTTTTCACTCATCTGCTTATTGGGATAGATTAGCTTTACCAGACCAGAGAATGTTTTTCGGATTGCTAACTTATCTCTTCCGGTAAAGGATGGATCAAAGTCAACATACTGGTCAACCAGATTAGTATAATCGTACTTCCGGAACTGCTTCAGTATTTCAGCCAAATAATCAACAATAAAACCGAACTCTCTGGAAAATACGCTCTCTTTTAAAATATTGACTTCCCATCCGGGAATATAGAGGTGAATTCGATCAAGGAATGCCCCTTTGATATAGGCCGCAGGAATTGATTCGAAAAGGTGTGTCTCACGCAACATAAACGGTACCGTATGCTTTGTGTTTCCAACAAATGCCAAAGAAGCATAGGCCTGAATGGTCTCTTTACCTCTGTTGAATGATTTATTGGCCATGTAATTCTGCATAATATTGACCATGTCGCCATCGGCACGTTTGGAGCCTACCACTTGTTCAAATTCATCCAGACAAATCACATCCCAGTATCCAACCAAACCGATTTTGCCTTTGCCGGTGTTGCTCACAAATAGCCGAGCACTCGTCACATCTCCGCCTGATACTAAAACCCCATGCGGGGAAAGCTCCGAGAAAACATGAGATTTACCGGTTCCTTTTGGGCCAAGCTCGATGAAGTTATAATTGTTCTCAACATGTGTAATCAATCTGGATAACTGGATGAGCTTTCCCCTGCGGTTGAAGAATTCTGGGTTCAATCCAATGCTATGCATCAATAGGTCGATCCACTCATCAGAATCAAAATGTTGTCGCTTTTCGATAATTTCTTCCAAATCGACTCCTGAAACTTGGATTGGCTTTACGGTTTCGATAATCCATCTGGATTTTACTCCGTCGGAGGAATCGTATCCCATGGTCAAGATACACCATACACCTCCTCCACTCAATAGTTTTTGATGCTTTCTGACTATCGAATCGGCAATGGCAACGTGGTCTATTCCTAAATTGGCAAATGAAGTCTCATAAAAATTGGCATCATCATTCAGCGTCACAAAAATCTTGTCAATAATTTTATGAGATCCTTTCTCCCGTATGGTTGATTTTACATACTCTGCCTCAGCACGATGGACAAAGTTGTTTTTAATTACATCCTTTACTTTCTCAATTCCATTGTTAATGACTTCTTCGTCATTGATCGCGCAATACTGACCAAGTAGAAATTCCAACACGTATGCCGGAACTACCGCATTACCTTTTACCCTTGAGGTTAAATCTTTCCTGACAACTTTCCCTTCAAAGTGAGTTAATATTTTCTCTTGTAATGTTGACATGATTTGGTTATAGGTTGAGCTATATTGGGTTTATTGTAAAATTTATCCATCAATTGCTTTTTTCATAATCTGCTTAATCCATTCCGGCGCCAGTTTAATATCATGTTTTAAGAGTTGCAGATCTTCCTTTTTTAAAAGCTGAATGATTTGCTTTAATTCGACAGGTCTTACCTTGTCCCTACCAATTTCCCGCAATGCCTGAATCACCAAAGAGCTAATCTTCCCTTTAGCCAACAGATTTTTGGGTGTAGTCTTTTTCAGCTTTATCGTTCTTTTACCGACTTTGATTATACGAGCCGCGCCATCGGTCAAAAAGACCAGCTTTAATGGGATCTGGGTGCTTAAACCCAATGCATGTAAGGAATAGGCACCAGTGGGAACCAATCGGATTTTATCTCTTTTAGCAATGGCTTGTGCAACTTCTTCGGCAGTTGGCAATAACTCACCAATGTACGAGTTCATTTTGGGGCGAACATAAATTCCATGAGCAACCACCTTAATAAAGCCTTTGTCCTTTAAACCTTGCAGTGCTTTCCGGATGGAATCTGCCGACCCCTTGTCGGCGAAATCATCAGGAAACAGCAAAGAACCTGCCGCCCTTGATTTTATCGCTCTTTCTATTTTATATTCAACTCCTTGCATGGTAGTAATTGCTACTATTATTTCACAAATTTAGTAAATATTTGTGAAATTGTCTGTCGCAAATATTGTCAGTATTTGCGACAAAACTATCGTGTAATTCAATCAAAAATCAGACTCAATCAAGGTGTTATTGATTACCTCCTGAACGATTAACGGATTCAATTCATCGTCTTTGTCGTAAATTTTAAGCTTCAACAGACTAATATTTCCGATATCGCCCCGAAGCATTAATTCGCATCCAAAACTGCGCTCGCTGGGCAGTTCTGAGGTTGAACTCATTTGAATGGTTACCTGATTCGAAACCAATTCCAAATCACGATAAAGCCCAACCTGAATTTCCCGTTCCTTTTCATTTCTGGATACTCGTTGATCCTGAAGGATTTGAATGCGCAGAATATTTGAAACCACCCGAAGGTTCTTACTGATCAATACAGGCTTCACTTTTTTGATTACATCGGTCCGTTTACGGGTACTTTCAATTACCGGTACAATCAATTCCTGCAAACTGGCCCCACCGTGTACAAACTGATGACCCACTCCTTGTTTTTTATACCGGTTGACCGATTTGGGTACAAGTACAAATAAGTCAGATTCAATCCGATTGGTTTGCTTTAATGGTATTTTATAACCTAAATCTTGTTTCCGGTCGTTTTTGATTATAGCGTAACGATTGTGGGTTAGTATTGCACCTTCTTCGTTTAACGGTTCTTTGTCTGCCTCTTTGATTGTGCGGTCGTTGTATATAAAGCCATGATCGGCGGTTATAACAACACGGGACACATTGTACGATGAATGTAATTTCTTTACCATGGCTGCCAGTTCAGTAATTCCATCGGCTACGGCCTTAAAGGCATTGCGTTCCGATGGCCGTTTATCACCCACGGCATCAATGCAATCGTGATAAATATAGACCAGCGACGATTTGAAAATATCGCGGTTGGCTTGTTGCGAATTACCTTCAATCTCGGCGTATGCAAAAACCTGTGCGTCCTGAACTTGCTTCTTCAATATTTTTGACCGGTTTATCAAACCATCCGTACTGATATCTTCAATAAACAATTCTGTCTCTTTCAGATTAATTGTTTTGGTTGTCAGCAAATTGGCCATACCGAATTGAGTG
Organism: Prolixibacteraceae bacterium; assembly: GCA_023229575.1. Classification (GTDB taxonomy): domain Bacteria; phylum Bacteroidota; class Bacteroidia; order Bacteroidales; family Prolixibacteraceae; genus CAINVV01. Next base: position 35,489 of record JALNYZ010000003.1, on the reverse strand, counting down.
GTCGATGGAATTGAGGCCAATTGATGCCGAATAACCGCTTCGTTTTTGCTGTCACCATGTAGCTCGGAGAGCAAACTCATCGCTGATTCGTAACGCAGGGCATCCGAGATAATCACTACTATCTTCAGTTCGTATGGCACGATTTCACGTTTGATAAAATCATATTGCTTTGGTGCAGCGAGATTTTTATAGCTAAACCCTTGTTCCGAAAAACATTTGAGCCACTCCCGGTTCAACTTTTCCAGGAAGCTTTCGTACTGGTCTTCCAACAAATCTTTCAAGGGATCCAACTGAATAAAGTCGGGTAATTCTGAACTGTCAACGGATCGGTAGAAATCAATGGCCTTACGGTAATTTTGGTCAATCCGGTAGAAATCCTGAGCGTATTTTTCAATGTATTCGTCAGGAGAATCATAAATGTAGCCGGGAATTTCATTCAGTTGACTATTGATATTGGCCAGATAGATTAAAAACCGAACTGTATTTGACAATTGTACAGTGTTTTCACGAAACATGGAAACCCTCTCAAATACCTGTAATGCGGTTTGGGGCTTGAAGTCAATTTCAGGAATTCCGGATGCAAGGATCTTCCATTTCATGAAGGTGGTCAGGTAGCCAAACTCTGATTTTGAGCCATAAATTTGAAGCAGGGTTTCTTCTTTGATTTGGCTATCATTTGATTCCAGGAGTTGAAGAAATTGATCAGCCAACTTTGGATTATTCAAGGCAATCTCGCTCAAGTTGCTGAGCATGGACAATACCACACCATCCTGAATTTTTAAGTTTTTGTAAGGATCTTCCGTTTTTTCGTCCAACGTATAAGTGATCAGGTTGTATTTCAGTCGGTTTTGAAGCTCAATCAGGGTTTGCTGATTCAGTTCTTCGAGGGTAGTGTTGAAATAATCACGAACAGGCTGAACCAGAAATGGATAAAGGATATTTGCATCGATTTTCCTGAAAAAATAATCCCTGTTTTCCTCCTGGCCGGGCAACCCAAGGCATAAAATTTTAGCCAGAATAGTTTCCCAGCGCTCAATTTTGGTGAATCGCAGGAATGCCGAGATCAATCCAATAACCAATTCCGATTCTTCGAAACGGGTTCGGGTCAGCAATGGTGCCACTACCTTTTGTATCGGCGTTCGCGTTAACTCATTTTTGTATCGATTAGCTAATGAACGTTGGTTTGGAGCCAGTTGAAACTGGTCCATAAAGTCTGCCACATTGTCGAGGTAGAGGACTTTGTTGGCCACCAACAAGCCAAGCAGGGGAAACTCCCTGTATTGCCTCTGTGTAGAGGGAATGGGTTGCTGATGGTACAAAAAGACCTTTTCTTTTGCCCATTCACCGTGAAACATCATTTTCAGGAAGAAATTCCGGTGGTCATAGGTCACTTTTCGGATTCCATCGAGTTCCATGGAGCGATATTCTTCCTCATGCTCCCCTTCCGGATCGAAGAAGAAGAGCACCCGAAGTTGGGGGTATTGCTGGAAATATTGATCTATGCGTTCTTTTAGCATTTTTTACTCCGATAAATTATTTCTATTAACATGAATCGGGACACTATGTCTTGATTCTTGTCCCGATTAGATTAATTTATTGCTACAACCAATCTTAATCAGGACACTTCGTCCTTGTAAACCCATTGAATCATATCATTGATCATCAGCCTGGACATCATGTCTAAGTTTATGTCCAAGTTCACCTTTTTAATCATCTCAACTATCATCTGCATGGACACAATGTCCATGCGGATGTCCATGCGTTGCGTTTTTATTCCTAATTATACCTTCTGCATGGACACAATGTCCATGCAAATGACCATGCGACTAATTACCTTTAAAAACATATCTATAATTATTAGATTTAGTAGTTTCTCCATTATCTGTAAGAAGATCAAGTTTCTTCATTTTAGATAAATGACGATATGCTTTCTTTTCTTCAAACCCAAAATGATGAGCATATTCAGTTTTACTCACATCACCTTGTGCCTTCACAAATTCATATCCTTGCAGTTCTTCATCATTAAGCTGATTTAGTTTTTCATCCAAAGCACGAACAGCATCAGCAGTTCTTGGGAAAGTAACTATTAAGTATGGATTTTTATATGAAATGATCGGCAAGGGTAAGTTGTACTTTTCTCTCAATGATTTAAAAGTATCCATTCCGACACGAGTTTCTTCCATCAGGCGCATGATATTGAAAATATATGCTATTTCAGCGTTTCGAGCATAAGAAACTGCGGAAAAGTCTTGTAATGAACTAAGAGAGTTCGGTGAATACGGCTCTCCAGGACTTTTTATCTCTATCTTATCTGAAGTAATTTCCAATTCAATTTTTGATCCCTTTATTGAATAATCACGATGGACAATAGCGTTGATGATAGCCTCACGAATTACGCTGGGTGGAAAGTGAGGGATTTTCTCTCGAGTAAAACTGGATCTGTCAAAACTTTCAGGGATCACTTTTTTTACCCAATTTTCAACTTGATCCGGTATCATAACAATTGCATCATTAAAACTTTCTACATCTATCTGGCCATTCCCATAATCTACTTTGGCTTTTACTGCAGCCTGTGGAAATTTATCCCTGGGGTTTTTCCCAAATAGCAAAATACAATTACCGGTTGGAACTAAAGTCTCCGTTTTCCCAAGCTTATTGAATAACCCTTTGTTATATAGATCTAAAAAAAGTTCTTTGGATAATACATTAAATTTATTCTCTGTTTTATCTATATACAATTGAAGCGCATCATCAGATAAACTTTTAATGTCAGCATTTTTTACTTCCACATCTAAAAAACCTTTGATTAAAGGCACCTCAGCTTCACTTCTTTTCCGCTCTTCTTCGACCCAATCATCAAAGGTTTTGTTGTAGTCTCTAATTTCATGGCATAAATCTGATTCGAAAGGCAATACTGTTGCCCCCATCTGTTCAAGATAAAGTTTCCCACCACTTGCTTTGTGATTTAATTCCTGAACCCCAAACCATACCTTTTTAATTCGGGCATTAGCGATACGTTCAGCACAGCTTAATTTTGGTTCCGTTCGAGATCCGGGAGCACAGGGTTCAAGTGTCGCAAATAACCAGCAATCGGATAAATCTTTAGCTCTATATTTTTTATCCAAAAGTGTGTATTCCGCATGGTCGCCTTCTCGAAATTCTCCCCTGGAGGCAGTATCAAATGTTCCGTCAGGAAATACTAAAACCGCACCAACATTAGGACTTGGATTACTTTTATTCTTTTCAGGTATTGATTTTTTCATTACTTCAATAGCCTTTCCCATATAAAATCTGGGTTCTTCTCTTGTCACCTCTTTTGCCATAGTATTCTATTTTTACTTTATAGTAGCAACCACCCCTTTAAACAATTCATAATTAACCGTTACTCCATTGTCCAGATCAAAGTCAATTTGCCGGTCGGCACAATCTTTCAGTAGCAGCTCGTAGCGCATACATTCATCGTATTGCGTCCGAAGGGTATCCAGTCGTTTTTGTTCGTCGCGCGAAAGGCCGCTCATATTTTCCAGTAAGCCGATTTCCTGCTGCAAATACTGAAGGTGCTTCAGCAGGTATTTCGAGCGAATCTTTTCTGCCGTGAAGCGGTTCATCCGGTGCAAGTAAGTTAATACCTGAAAGGCGCCTTTCTCTGAAGCAAAGAGCCAGTAGATGGGCTTCTTTTTGTAGGTTTGGCAATGGTCTTTCCAGAAATCCTTTACCAGGTATTTCTCAATTTCCTGATTCAAACAATCCACCAGGAAGTTTTTGTTTTGGGTGAGCGTTTCGGCTCCCCAAACTACCTCCAGAAAATAGTTAAAACGGTTGACTGCATCGTCGGAAAAGGTGCAGTTGGAGCCCATCAACGGAATAATGCCGTCATCATCAATCTCAAATTCATGTCCGTTGAAGTCGTAGGTGCAAACCTCCTCGTGTGTTGGGTTGGGATGGGCAATGTGCAGCCCGGGTTGATTCAAGCGGTAGCGACCCATCATGCAACCGATGGAATACGAAATCAGTTGTTTCATTACCACATCGCGTTTTATGGGTAATTCTGGTAATGGTTTGCTTTCGTCCTCAAACAGTTGCCATTTGTCCTCCACCAATTTCCAGTGTCTGCGTTTGTGCAGGGCTTTTTCAGTTTTTTCAAGCGCCTTGGTATCCAACTCCTCCTGTAAGATAATGATGTCCTTTAGCGCTACCGATGGATCGAGCTCTTGGTTTAGCCCATAAATATCAATAAAAATGCGGTTGAGTTCTTCTTCATGGAAATGCAGCTGGGAAAAATTACCTGTAACTTCGATTTGCCATTTCTGAAAGGCTTGTAATAACGATAGACTATTGTTGATTAACGATGATTGTTGAAAATCCCTAGAGGTTTCTCTGGAATCCCAATCAGTTTTAGCCATAAATATACAAAGCTTTGATAGGTCATCAATATTTTTGGAATTAATATGAGATATGAGAGGTAAAGACAGAACATCTCCCACGGTTGTATTAATTGTCGGATTAATCACCTTTAACAAATTGATAGAATATTTTGTATTCAAAAATGCAAGTGTATAAAACAATGAAGTATCTCCCTGCTGAAATATAGTTGGTGCTCCGGATGAATATTCCGAGTTTGATTCTTTGAATCTAAAGTATGTTACCTTGCTAGATATAATTGACCAAGTGATACCCTCTCTTTCCCAATATTTTGGATTATTTAATCCTCCATGTGATTTATAGCTTTCTTTTGCTCCTTCATCCCAGTTTAATATGGATAACTTATTTCCGAACCATTTTCGAGCTTCTCCACCATTTTCAAATAATATCCACTTTTTATTACGGGCAATCTTTAATTTCGAAACTTCCCAAATAAATCGAAGAAACTTAGTGTTATCATGCGTTTTAATACGACCACCAGACTCAAAGAAGTTGTCAATCAAATTATTGTTCTCAAAATGGCTAATCATTTTTCCACTCAACCAGTATCCAATTGGATATTGTGGGATTTTCAAAAAATCTAATTGATTAGTTAAGAAATATCCATAATCTCTATTCAAAAACCGCTTTTCTTTTTCAGCAACAGAATCAACTTTAACATGCTCCTTAAAAAGTCTTCGATAAACACCTTTTTTGCCTTCAGGATTTTCTTTCGAAAAACAAAATGAAACTGAACCAAAATCAGATCCAAATATTCCTCTTCCTTGCTGAATTAGGCTTGTAATCAATGCTGATTTTATGATTTTCTGTCTTAGCTTTTCAAATGAAGAAAGAAACATCCAGGATGGAAGATTAATCATTCCAACTTGACCTTTTTCTTTAATCAAATCATAGGTAACCTCCATGAAAACAGTCATCAAATCTGTTTTGGATATTGGGTAGTTTGAATTTACATACTGTTTCAATTCCCCGTTCATGTTGCCACTGCCCATGTAAGGTGGATTGGCGGCAATTGCTTCGTATCGGTTGGTTAAAATGGCTAACACTTCAATAAACGGTACAATTTTTTGCAGTAAGACTTCTTCTACATTATCACGAAAGGTTTTGTTTTTGAGGTTTTCCAAACGGGTCACGATAAAACTTGGCACTTCGGCAGGAAAATCAAACTTCATTACTGAACCCAGGTTTTGTGCCTGCTGCATCAATTGCAGGGCTTCGCTTAACTTTTCTTCATATTGCCGGCCCTCACTACCCAGGAAGTCCAAAATTTCCTGTCGGCTAAAATCGGCGGGTGCTGGCATGGCGAATACCTTGGGTAAAATATTTTTCTGTAGAATATCCGGGTATTTTGAAGCTGCTTTCATCAAGATGGCGAACCGGGCCAATTGGGCTGCACGCAGGTCAATGTCCAAACCAAACAGGTTGTTTTTCAGGATGCTTTCCACGGCCTCTTCGGGCATGTAATACTCTTCGAGGTACATCTGGTAGAGCAGTTCAAAGCCTTCTACCAGGATATGGCCGGAGCCAGCCGCTGGGTCCAGCAGTTTCAGGTGGGCTACTTCGTCAAACAATGGAGTCTTTACCTGTACCGTTTCCGCATTTTCATGCGGTGCTTCCACCAGGTATTTCATGCCGGTTTTGAGGGGCGACTGGGGATGTTTGTCCAACCAAATTTTACCCACAGTGTTCTCCACCATGTATTTCACAATCCAGTTGGGGGTAAAGATCTGTGTGGCAGCGGGAATATCCCTGGCTTCCGCCTTTTGGTTCTTTTTAAACTGGGCAAATACTTGATCCTTTTTCTCCGAAATGTAAAATTGGTACAACCATCCAATCAACTCCACCTGACGGTAATCGTCGTCTGAGATGGCTGATGTGGTATTCAGAAAATGAATAAAACCGTTTTCATTCAGCATATCTGCCGGAAGCAGCAATTCGGTATAATCATCTAACCGGCCAAAAATACTGTTGAGCAACGAATGAGAATGGCAATAGCCGGTGAGCAAAAGAGCAAAGGCCTGGGTGTCTTTGGAATAGTCTGTCAAGACCAGCATCAGCCGGGTTTGCTCTTCTTTGTTTAAAAAAGCAAACTGTCCGCGACGAGCCCTTTGCAGAATAAGCGGTGTTTGCGCCCCATCTGTGCCGTATTCCAATTGTGGTAATTCGTACCCGTTTTTCGACAGAATACGAATAGCCATCATCCGATTAAACCAGGTATAAGCTGCTTCTTCCACCACCTGATCAAATCCCTGATGCTTGACCGCATGGTTCAAGGTCTCCCAGCGTTTCATTACCGAAGGGTCGTCAATGATTTCTTCACGATGTACAATACCGCCTTCCACCTTTTCGGGGCGGCATTCCACATTTCCTTTTTCATCAAAACCCCAGTATTTCAGTTGTCGGGATACTCCTTGGCGGATGATATTTCGTGCTTTTTGGGCAAATGGTTTAAGCTGTCCGGTGTTCATTTCAGGATTCCTGCTACTTAATGATGATGGTTTTCTTCTCTTTCAATAAGGCCAGCATTTCGGTCTTTGCCCGGGCCAGATAGGTATCCAGCTCTTTTTCATCCCGGATCACCGTGGCCAATTTGGAAATATAATATTCCCTGGGCTCGCCAACTGCTGGAGAATGGGGCTTGTTCAGTTCTGGTGATTTTTTTGAGGCATAGGCGACAATCAGGTGCAATTGTTCGCTTTTGAAAGCATCCGCCTTGGAAAGTTCATAACGGATGGCAGTGATCGATTTGTGTTTCTGGATGCGATTCAGGCAATCTTCTTTGTCACCATACTGTCTTCTGTCGGTGACTCCCAACTTGTTTGCTTCACCATCCAGTTCGGCAAAAACTTGTTTGTAGGCAGCCAGCGTCTCCTTCAGCAAGCTCTCTTTTAGATGTTCAATAGATGCTTTTAGCTCATCATAAGCTTTTCGGATGTGCCGGAAGCTCATGGCAGGGTCATCAGAACGGAAGAATTCGCCAACCATGCCTGCTTTCTCCTGTTCAGCAGGTTCGAGGCTGTTGAAATTCTCTTTGTTTTCGGTGTAAAAGGATTGGATGCTTTTGTAGGAATCCATGGCCCTGCCTATGAATTCAACCAATGATTTGCACTGGTCGAACATCCTTTTTACTGTCTCCTGTTCCTCTTTTAAGTCTGTAAACAATCGTTTGGGATCCCTGATTTTGATCCAGCTGTTCAGTTTCTGACAGAGTGTATTGAAATGAATCCCAAAAGGGTATCTGCCATAATAGCTTTCCTGGTACTCCTTGTAGGTATCGAATATTTTTGAAAGGCCCTCGTTGATCACCTCAAACAGTTTGTTGCCATCGGTGGTGGAGGGTAGGTCCTGGTTGAAAATATTCCGGTAACTGAGCAGGGTTTCATCGATCACAGCCTGCGAAATTTCTTCCCCCTCCCGTACCACACAAGCGGCGCGTTCGTTGGTGTTCAATGCCTTCTCGACAAAATCGACCGGTTTGTAACGTGGCTGGTTACGGTATTCCAGTTCCCGTTTTTTCTTGCGGTTGAGTTCAAGAATCATGTTGATGGTGGCCACATCTTTCCAGCCAAAAGGAATGCCTTCGAATTTCGCAACCAGGTCAGTCACTGTCAGGACTCCTCCCATATTGGTGATGTGGTCTTCGACCATCTGCTCGGCTGGTGTTAGATCGTTGAAGTTGGAAGTTTGCTTGTCGCGCACCGCTTTGCGCAGATCGCTGGCCGTCAAGGCATATCCGTTGCTTAATTTATGGCGCTTGTATACCAGACCAATGTGCTTGGCAATCAGATTTTTGTAACGCTCGTGGGGTTTTGACCCATTGATGGCATCCGGTTCTATAACTGTCTGACCACTTACAAAGTTGGTATCCGGAAATTTATCAGTGATCCTTTTGGTGATCTTTTCGCTCAACTCCCGGTTTCTGTTTTTAAATATCTCGATGGTTTTGATCCGTTCACCTGTGCTCGAACCCGCATTGTTGCTGAAGTATTTGACATTTTTACAATACCATTCAAAATCCTTCATCATCTGTTTGTCGGCAGTAAACCATTCGTTGATGCAGATGGAAAGGTTGCTGATGCTATTCCCCAAGGCCAATTGAGTAGCGGGTTGTCGGTCAAACATTAAAACTGACACTGTGACATCACCGTTCCTTAAAAAGAACTTCTTGTCAATTTCATAGGCTACCTTAAAGTCGTTCGACTCATAACGTTCCTTGCTTTCAATCTTCAAAAGGCTTCGGATAAACCGATCGGCTTCGGTTAACCGATCTTCTCCATTCAGGATGGTGTCTTTGATAATATTGGTGAGATCCATCTCATCTTCATTGAAGAAGAAATAGTTCCCCCTTTCCTCGCGGATGATACTTTCTTCCAGTAATTTGTCCAATACCACCTTAATCTTGTTCTGAAGCTGAAGTTTATTTTCATCCAGGTTGGTCATCATCAGAATCGTCAGGTTATCCAGATTGGAAGGAAATGTCAGGCGAATGGAATCTTTCAGGTTTGAAATCATAAAGAGGTTTTTCACCACGCGCTCCGCAAAGTTATGGCCTTTAACGGCAGGAAGATCCAGCGCATTTTCGATGGCCCTTCGTCCTCGTTGGGTAAGATTGGATGAGAATTGCCGGTTGTAGAAAGCATCGAACGGCATAAAGGAGCCAACCTCCTCCTCTTTGTGTTCCTTGGCGGTATAATGTGTGATGCTAAGGATAGATCGTTCGTTGTCCTTGACCTCTTTTATGACAAATTTGAGACCCTGAAATGATTCAAAAACATGTGAGATCAATTTGAACTGATAGGGAACAAAGGGATAAGCCAGGATGAAATCGTCCATTTGGTTGTAGCCTTTGTATAAATCGTGGTGCAGTTTAAACTGGTTTTCGATGGCATCCTGGTTGTGGTGATAAAGTTCCGTCAACTCTTTTATACCGGTAGAATTTTTCTCCAGCACCCTAATCTGGGTGATGTACGAAGCATCGGCACTTTCGAGTGAAATACGGGTATCGAACCGACCCAGGATTTTCCCGAATTCATCATTAACGTCAATGGAACCAACATTTTCGGAGACTTCATCCAGTGACTGCTGGGCAGTGCAGGCAATCCATACCTGGTTGTTACAATCTTCGCTGACCCTTTCGATAATATTTTGGAAGTTGAGCAATAGCTCCTTGTTGCTGCCTATGTACTGGGAGATTTCATCGACCAAAAATACCAGCCGGTAGTTGTTCTCTTTCTCGGATAGGAACTGCTTTAGCTCAGGAATCAGGGTGTCTTTGATGGTGATCCGGGAAGTTTCAGGATTGGAAAGTTTAACTCGCAATGAATCAGTGTCCATTTCCGGTACCAAATTTTTGGCAAGTACAAGAATGGTATCCAATTCATAGGAAGCAATATCGGCGGCCTGGGAATTCCAATCATAGCCGGATTCTTCCTGAAGTCGTTTTTTAAATTCAGCAAACACTCCCTTTTTATCAAGATATTTTTCGAAAAGGACTGCTAGGGGGATATCGTTCGAATTGTACCCACGGAATCGGTTCAACATGCTAAGAAATATCCTGGTAAGGCGCTCACCGTTCACATCATCCGTTTCGTCCTCGACGTTAAAAATGATATTTTCAACTTTCGTCTGCTCTATTTTTCGTTTCAGCTGCAGAACATTCGATTCGGTTACTTCTGAAAAGTCATCCTTTCCCTGATGCTCTTTTACATTTTTCAGGTAGTGCTCAAAAGCTTTTCCGGAAGTGTCAGTATCCAGACAGTAGTGGGCATATTTAATGAAATGCGACTTACCGGAGCCATAATAACCGTTGATCCAGATTCCGGTTTTACCTTCTTTCATGTTGAGAACAGTATCCAGAAAGTGGTATAATTTTTCAATCAAATCCTTTGTAAACACATATTCTCCAATTTCAGCCTGAATAGTGTCCGACTTATGGTTGCTAACAACGACTGCAGAATTAATGATGCGATCGATGGGTCGTTCGAAAATTTTTGATAATTGCATTTTTGGTGGGTTATGCCAGGTTAATTTATGAGTTTGATTGCCCGATAGGGATTTTCATCGTTTAAAAGTTTGAAAAGAGAATAGTAGTCCTTAACCTCCCCCGGATAGAAAAGGATTAGCTTGTATTTTTCCCCGATAAAGTACTTTTCAAAATTATTAAGAAATTTACTGGTTCTCAGGTACGGAAATATTGAACCGAAGCCATGGATAATTACATAGACTTTTTTGTCGGTTTCACCTTCAGAAAAGTGGGATTTGATGGCTTTGTCCAAGAATGCAAAAAAACCATCACTCTTAGCTTCCCTGATTAAGGATTCATTCACCTTATCAGGAGTCTGTTTCTCCTTCTCGATGAAAAAATCGAACAGAGAGGTTTTACCAAATTTCTTATGCTTCAAAAAGGCACAATACAGCTCAAAAATATCCAGGATGAGTACATCCAAATAGTTGTTAGGTCTTTTCAACCGTTCTTTAATTACCTGGATTTCGTCGTGAATTTGATTTTCGCTTTCAGGAGGATAGAGGTACATGTAGGCATTTGAAAACAGGTTTCCCGTGGCAGGGTCCTGAAAATCCTTGTTGCTCATTCGTTCATACAATTCTGTGATCGTCATTGAATGATTATTTTATAGATTGAAAACAGGCTTCCAAAAACCAATATTCATTTCTCTCCGTAAACTGGGTCCAGAATGAAGCCGGGACAAAAGGAGTGGTTAGCTGATCCCCTTTCAGCAATCCCGCAACTCTTAGCAGACTCCGGTAGTTGGAGAGCGTCTTTTTTAATGTAGTATCGGACCAAGCCGCAACTGTTTTATCTATGGAAGCCAGTTCATCGGTGACCATTTTGTAATAGAATGTTTCCGGAACCGTAGTGTCAATATGGTATCGTTTGACAGTGACCAGAAAATGCAGGTCAAATAGGATTCTGTAAGTTTTCAGGCACAAGTAGAAGAACATTAATCTTTGTTCCTCTTCACTGGCCCGGCTAAAATCTTCCCAAAAACCGGGTTCGGCATATTTGTTTCTTTTTCTGATTTCGCGTATGGCCCTGCCCCTGGTTTCTTCCGAGTTAATTTGCAGTAACTTATTCTCTTTAATATCCTTTGCCAATGCCTCCTCGAGCTCATCACTTTTCAATACACCAACGAGTCTGATTGTTTCATTGAACAATACCCCATTGGATGAAAAAGTGCCATTGTATTTTAAGTTTCTTTCGATCATTTTTTGCTAATAGTTTCATTCTTGCTAATCAAAAGCTCTTTCACATCCACGGCCAGGATGTCCGCGATCTGGTACAAAATCTCGATGCTGGGCTGCCGCCTGTTTTGGACATAAGCATTCACCATATTGAAACTTTTCCCAAGTTTCTCTGCCAGCCATATTTGTTTAATCCCCTTTAGTTCAAGGACTTCTTTAATCCTATTCATTTATTATTCAATTGAAGCCTAAATGTAATTTATTTCCACAAAACCATATCACAATATGAGATATATTTATACTTCATTTTGATAGGCATCCAGATATATATTATGGATCTGCTGACTCGCATACAAAATAAAAAAAGTGCAGTATTACTAATGCACTTTCCTCATTACCATTTATCAGGATGTGTCCCTTTTGCTACCCACGTCCCTGTTTGTAGCCAAATTTCATAGTAATAAAGCCACCAGGTAATCCAGACAATTATTGATTCTGTAATAAAATCAGAATTTAGATCATAATCCTTTTCATAAAGACACAAACTGCCAGTATCGGTCCATACATGGGGTAATTTATCCTTTTCAGGATGTATCTCTAATTTTGGGGAAATAACAAAGACCTTAGGATGCTTAGTAGGTTCATATATAATTTCAACCGTATATTCCGGGCTAACAATTGTTGGTCGCACGATCCCTCTTAATTTTAGGATTTTTCTAAAGAGAATAGTACCATTCCAGTTCGGGTAATTCTGATTGATTTCCTGTAATTGTCGATATACTGAAATCATACTATTCTTCACCATGAAAATGATTAGGCCTGTCCTTCTGGATTTGATGCCCCATACCTATCCCAGCCATACCAGTTCCTTTAATAATGCCAGTATAGCCTCTATCTCTAAGTGATTGCATAAATAGGCCTTGTGCTTTATAAGCAGCATCAAATGCTCCAGTTCCAAAATTGTCCTTTAAAAGATTAAATAAATCTGTCCCGTTTGAAGTATGAAGTTTCTCCCAAAGCTCATAAAGGGACTTCATAAACAAAACAAACGCTTCGAAAAGTTTTGGATTCTTATTCCACTCTTTGGTGAAAATTTCATCTGGCAAAACTGGATTAGAAACATGAAATTGTCGATAGTACAGTTTTTCTGTTTCAACAGCCATTCTAAATCGTTCAACTACTTTTTGAATGGTCTCATAAATGGAGTTTTCGCCTTCGTACAATTTTGCAACTAATGTCGTTAGCACTATACTTGAAGGAGCCATATCCATTTGCCTTTCAAAATAGACATCCCGATACCGTTTTATCAACTGGACAGCATGTTGTAAAGGTTGCTTTAAGTAATTTGGATTATCTTTAGGTAAATCCTGCGCTGCACGAAGCTCCATTCCTGGGTAAAAATCACTCAAATAGATATTGCGTTGAGCTATATACTTTTTCTCAAACCATAAAGCATATCCTTCAGGATTACTGATTCCCCAGCAATGCTCCGCTCTATCGGGTACCATTATCCTGTTAATATCTCCATGTATATTTTCAGTGCAAGTTGAAATAATATCCATGTGAAACTCATCCGCATAGTTTAACCTGATGCACCTAGTTTTCTCTATCACCAAGTCCTTCCAACGATCATCAGATTCTATTAAATCTTTGAACAAGTTGTACACTTCGGAAAACGACAATACCTTCCAATTTTTATGAATCTGCACAACAAAATCCAGATCATACTCTTCTCCCTGTCTCGGTTTCACCGTTGTTCCCAACCGATAAGATCCTTGGGAATAAATCTTTGCATCAAAGAATAAACCAGGAGATTCTTCAATAAAAGTACTCACCGATTTATAACGCTCTTCTACCAGTTTCCTTCTGGTATCATTTAGCTGTAAAGCTTCGGTAATACGTTTCAATATATCATCCAAAAATGCTTTTTTGTCTTCGGTAACCAATTTTTTCATGAGTTCTTTATTTATTTAAGATAATATTTCAATGGAATGATCTGTAATGTGATAAGGTGTGCCCAAGTGTGTGGACTGATATCCCTGATTTCGGATAGTACTACTGCTTGCCCATTTGAATTCGTCAGAATCTCCTTTGTTCTTTAAGTCGTTTAGAAATTTGCGTTGCTCTTCAAGGGGTGTTAATTCAATGATGTCATATATGTGCACTTCACTGCATTTGAGAAATTGGGAATATCGGACTGGAGTTATTACTTGTTTAATAAAATCAATAACCGGATACTTAAATAACTCAGAAGAAAAATGACCAGGTTCAACTAATTCTTCATAGAATTCACGGTCATAGCTTACTTCACGTTTCTTATCTGGAGAATTGTACCATTTTAAAAACTGAGAGAGTATATATCCACGAATGTAAAGTCGAAGGTCATCAGCAGAACGATGACCATTGGTGAACTTATCATCATCTCTAACTTCAAGCTTTAGCAATGTATCATGCGAGAATTTATTCCGTTTAAAATTACCCCCCACTGGCTGATATTTCCCGTGCTTCCTGCTTTTAATTAATAAATAAAGATCATCCACTTTGATTCGATAGAGATAACTGCATGAAATCCTTAGATTCCATATGAATGCTGCAGAAACGATAGTCCTAAGATGCTTCCTGTGATTCAATACCCATCCTCCCGTTGTTGAAATGAGGCTTATTGCCGAGCCAATTGCCGCTCCCCAAAGTGATCCATTGGAATATTTACCTTTGGAAATTAGCGCAGCAATAATCAATGTTGCGGTTATAAAAAAAGTTAAAATTCTGGTATGACGCTCTTCCATACGATCCTAGTTTTCAATGAATGAAGCAAAATTCCATCAACTGAGTGCAATGTATTTGCACTTTAATTTTTATTTTGTATATTTTGCAAAAAAAAATCATATGCCAAGAAATAAGCTTGCCAGTTTTCGATATCGGGTTATAAATAATTGTTTGAAAAACTCTGCTCGTAAGTGGACTCGTATTGACCTAATAAATACAATAGACAAACAGCTTTTTGAGAGTTTTGGAATTGACAAAGGGATAAGCAAAAGAACATTCCATTATGATATTGATTTAATGAGAAGTTTACCTCCAAGAGGATTTGATGCACCAATTGTTGTCAAGGATGGGTGTTATATTTACGAAGATCAGGATTACTCAATTGACAGTATCCCGCTAACTGATATAGATATTGAAAGTATAAATAATGCGGTGGAATTGCTTAGTCAATTCAAACAGCTTCCCATTTATTCACAACTATCATTGGTGAAGGATAAAGTTACTGGTCAAATCTTAACCAATAATGAAACTGAACCCATTATTGAATTAGAATATCGTGAAGTGATGGGGACAGAATTCTTAGCGCCAATATACCAATCCATTAAAGAAAGAATAGTTATTCGAATTGAGTATCAATCTTTTCATTCTGCAGAACCTAAAGAGTTTATCTTGCATCCGTACTTTTTGAAACAATACAATCACAGATGGTATCTATTAGCTTTTAGCGAAAGATTTAAAAATGTTGGAACTTATAGCCTGGATCGTATTCATTCAATTGAGAATGAATACAATATTTCATTTGATGATAGTTTAAATAACTCTCATGCATTACATTTTCAAGATATAATTGGAGTAACCCTTCAGCCTGGAATGGAGCCAGTAGAGATAGTAGCATTGATAGCACCTGCTCAAGCACCCTACATCAAAACTAAACCAATACATAACTCGCAAAAAATTATAGAAGAAAACGAGATAGGGCTTAAAATAGTCCTTATGTTAATTCCAAATTATGAGTTTTATTCAACTCTCTTAGGGTTTGGTGAATCTGTAACAATATTAAGTCCAGAACCCATTAGGAACGAAATATTCCACAAGCTTAAGAGTGCTTGTCAAAATTATGAGGTTTGATGAATAATCCCTGACTTCTATTATCAGATTATTGATTTGCCATTCATTCACATGTAGCAAGATTGATCTTCAACATTGAGACTGTGCTCGAACAGTCAGCTAGAAATAAGCAAATGCGCAATTAATCAGAAGTTTCGGTGGAGAGCAATGTTATAAGTAATTGTTATCTAATGACAATAACAATTATATCAAAGTTTAAAAGGTCTTTCTTCAGTTTCAGTGGTCTCATCAGCGACCTCCTGGGTCGGTGCTCCAGCGTTTTCTGCAGGAGCTTCTGCCGGGGTAACCGCCTCCACTTTCTTGTCGTCAAAATACTGCCTGTAGAAGATGAAAATGGCCACAATACCTACCGAGATGGAGGAGTCAGCAATGTTGAATACGGGTCTGAAAAAGATGAATTCCTGACTTCCCCAGATAGGGAACCAGCCTGGGAAATGGCCTTCGATCAATGGAAAATAGAACATATCCACCACTTTCCCCAATAAAAAAGAGGTATAACCGCCACCTGCCGGGAAGAGGGTGGCTACCACGCCATGGCTCTCATTAAAAATCAATCCATAAAATGCACTGTCGATCAGGTTACCCGCTGCTCCGGCCAGGATGAGCGAAAAACAGACTACCAAACCGAACGGCACCTCCTTTTTCCACAATTTGGAAAGGTACCAGCTAAGTGCGCCAATGGCAGCCATCCTGAAAATCGTGAGGAAATATTTACCAATGTTGTTGCCAAACTCAAAGCCGAATGCCATGCCGTTGTTCTCGACAAAATGAAGGATAAACCAATTCTTCGCCACAACAACCTCTTCACCCAGCATGAAGTGGGTTTTGATGTATATCTTAAGAATTTGATCAACCAGCAGGATCAATAGAATGATCAGTATCGATTTTGTTTTGGTGCTCATATTATTGTTTCAAAAAGCATTCGGAATCCGCCGCGAAAATAAGTATTTATAAGACAATACCATTCATCCGATCTCCCTTTGTGCAACCTTTGTGTGATACTTTGTGACCTTTGTGGTGAAAATAAAAACTTAACCACGAAGGACTCGAAGGGTTTCACGAAGGACACGACGCGGAATGGAGTCAACCCTCAACATTTAGCTTATTGCCTTCCTCAACCTTAAGCTCTTCAGTACTGACCACTTTTTTGCTGTCACCAAAATGATGCCGGTGGAAAATGAATATGGAAATTACCCCGATGGAAACAGCGGAATCGGCTACGTTAAAGATATGCCGGAAGAAAATCAACTCCTGACCTCCCAGAAAAGGGACCCAGCTGGGATAAGTGGTCTCAATTAGAGGAAAATAAAACATGTCGACCACCCTGCCCATCAGGAAAGAGGAGTAACCTCCACCTGCCGGGAAAAGAGTGGCCACCTCACCAGGGATGTAATTGAAGATCATTCCATAGAACGCGCCATCGATCATGTTGCCGATAGCGCCAGCCATGATCATGGAAAAACAGGCAATCAATCCGAAGGAAGCCTTAGCTTTCAGCAGTTTTTGCAGGTACCAGCCTAGCGCACCAATGGCGAGGAGGCGGAAAATGCTCAGGAAATATTTGCCGATGTGATTCCCAAATTCGATGCCAAAGGCCATTCCATTGTTCTCGATGAAGTGAAGAATAAACCAGTTTTTGAAAATGACAATCTCACCTCCCGGCGCCAAATGGGTTTTGATCCAGATTTTTAAGGTCTGGTCAACAAGTAAAATCAAAAGGATAAGAAGTATTGATTTTTTCCTATTGCTCATGGGCAATGTAAAAAGTGCAGAGAAAGCTCTATCGGTCTTCAATGGGTAGATCGGTTGACTCTTTTGCCCTGAATAAAAAGATCAGCGCTGGGAATTTTTAGCGTCAATGGATAAAGTGGCGTGAGGGACCGCACGCAGCCTCTCTTTGGAGATCAAAGCTCCTGTTTCGCGGCAGATACCATAGGTTTTGTTCTCAATCCTGATCAGGGCCGCTTCGAGGTGCTGAATAAATTTCTGCTGACGCTGGGCCAGTTTGCCTGCCTCCTCTTTGGATAATGTAGCTGCACCTTCTTCCAATACCTTAAAAGTTGGGGATGTATCCTGGGTATCGTTGCCGTCACCTTGTGTAATCGCGTTTTTGTATAGTTCATAATCCTGACGTGCCTTTTCCAGTTTGCCCAGAATCAAGGACTTGAACTCCTGGAGTTCCTCGTCTGAATATCTTGTTTTCTCTGCCATAATGTTGCGCTTTTTGTAAATATAATCTAAATCGGGGCTATTTATACCTGCTGATATAAATATTTATCAACAGGATCGGTTAATCTCTCAAATTTTTCGGACAGTAAGTACAGTTTCTAATCCGGGTTCTATTTCAACGAGTTGATCTGTAGCTACCTCCGAGACATCCACAAGGTGAAGTTTCAGCGCTAAAGTTTGTGCACAGATGTAATCCCCGAATTTCTCCAATGCATCGGCTAGCTCGGGATGGTTGCCTACCGTGAGCTCTATTTTATCTGTTACCTCGAAACCGCTCTCTTTCCTTAAATTCTGAATTCTGTTGATCAATTCGCGGGCAATTCCTTCCAACCTCAACTCAGGCGTAACATGAATGTCGAGCGCCACCGTCAGATTGCCTTCGCTGGCTACCTGCCATCCCGGAATATCCTCTGTCAGTATCTCAACATCCTCCGGAACCAGCCTGACAACTTCTCCCTCGATGACTGTTTCAAAGGAACCATCCCGCTCGAAAGCGGCTATCTGTCCCTGATCCATGGCGGCTACCATGGCGGCAATCTGTTTCATCAGTTTGCTGTATTTTGGCCCAAGTGTCTTGAAATTGGGTTTGATCTTCTTCTTGATGATACCCGATGAGTCGGTCAGATACTCCACCTGTTTCACATTCACCTCCGTCAGCAAAATGCTCTCTATAGCCTCGAACTGCTTGCGGAAATTTTCGTTCAAAACAGGCACGATGATCCTTGCCAATGGCTGTCGAACTTTCAACTTCTCCTTCCGGCGAAGTCCGAGTACCATGCTGGATGCTTTTTGGGCTAACTCCATCCGTTCTTCGAGCGACTGGTCGACCATGCTCTCGTCGGCAACCGGAAATCTGGTGAGATGGACTGATAGATCCTGTTCGCGGTGCGCTACTTTGTTCAGATCGCGGAAAAGCTGATCGCTGTAAAAAGGGGCAATGGGTGCGGCCAACTTGGCAACAGTCTGGAGCGCCGTGTACAAAGTCTGGTAGGCAGAAATTTTGTCCTTGTCGTATTCGCCGCCCCAGAACCTTTTGCGGCTTAACCGGACATACCAGTTGGAAAGATTTTCGGAAACAAATTCCGAAATGGCCCTTCCTGCTTTGGTCGGTTCGTATGTTTCGTATGCTTCGGTCACATCTTTGACGAGGGTATTCAATAACGATAATATCCAGCGATCCAGCTCCGGCCGCTCCGAATTTTGGAGTTCAGCTTCCCGGTAGGCAAAGCCATCCACATTGGCATACAAAGCAAAGAAGCTATAAGTATTGTAGAGTGTCCCAAAGAATTTGCGGCGCACTTCATCCACTCCGGCCAGATCAAATTTTAAATTGTCCCATGGTTGTGAATTGGTGATCATGTACCAGCGAACGGGATCGGAACCATACTTTTCGATGGTGGTGAAAGGATCGACCGCATTGCCCAGCCGCTTAGACATTTTGTTACCGGCAGCATCCAGAACGAGCCCATTGGAAATAATATTTTTGAAAGCGACAGAACCCTTGGCCATGGTGCCAATGGCGTGAAGGGTAAAAAACCATCCGCGGGTCTGGTCTACACCTTCGGCGATAAAGTCGGCCGGAAAGAGGGTATCAAACTCCTCTTTGTGCTCGAATGGATAGTGAACCTGGGCAAACGGCATGGAACCCGAATCAAACCAGACGTCAATCAGGTCGAGTTCGCGGACCATTTTTACCCCTTTCGGGGATACCAGCACAATGTCATCCACGAATGGACGGTGCAGGTCTATCTTTTCGTAATTTTCTTTTGAATTGTCGCCAACCACGAAATCCTGGTAAGGATTGGCCGGCATAAAGCCAGCGGCAACGGATTTTTCGATCTCCGAGATAAGCTCTTCAACCGAGCCAATGCAGAGCTCTTCCGTTCCGTCTTCCGTACGCCAGATGGGCAGGGGAGTTCCCCAATATCTTGAGCGGGAAAGGTTCCAGTCGACCAGGTTTTCCAACCAGTTGCCAAAACGACCAGTGCCTGTTGACTGGGGTTTCCAGTTGATCATCTTGTTGAGCCCGATCATCTCATCCCTGACAGCCGTTGAGCGGATAAACCACGAATCCAGCGGATAGTAGAGAACAGGTTTGTCTGTTCTCCAGCAATGCGGATAGCTGTGTTCATATTTTTCTACCCTGAAGGCTTTCCCCTCCTTCTTCAACTGAACGGAGAGGTCGATATCGAGCGTGGCATCTTGTTCGGTAAGTGAATCATCGTAACTGTTCTTGACAAACCGACCTGCAAAAGCCGAATAGCGTTCGCTGTCGATGTTGGTTTTCACGAAACCGGCATCCAGATCTTTCATTCGGAAGAAACGGCCCTGACGGTCGACCATCGGCTGACGCTTTCCTTCGTTGTCGATCAGCAACAACGGAACGATGCCGGTTTGTTTGGCCACCCGGTCATCGTCCGAACCAAAGGTTGGCGCGATGTGTACGATTCCTGTACCATCTTCGGTTGTAACAAAGTCGCCCGGGATGACGCGAAAGGCATCTCCCATTGGTTTCACCCATGGGAATAGCTGTTCGTAATTGACCCCGACAAGTTGACTTCCGGAGAATTCCCCCAGCAGCAGGTAAGGAATATTTTTCCCCTCCCCGTTAAAACTATCCAGTGTTAGCGCCTCATTCTTTTCAGGAAAATAGTGACGGAAAAGGTTCTTGGCCAATACAACGGTGATTGGCTGAGCGGTATATGGATTGAATGTTTGGACTTTGACATATTTGATGGTCGGACCAACTGCCAGGGCCGTGTTGGAAGGCAGCGTCCAGGGAGTAGTCGTCCAGGCCAGAATGTACAGATCGGTCGAAACCTGATCGAACAAGGGAGCGGATTTCGTATCGCGGACCACCTTGAACTGAGCGATACAGGTGGTGTCTTTCACATCGCGGTAGCAACCGGGCTGGTTCAGCTCGTGCGAACTTAGACCGGTTCCGGCGGCGGGTGAGTAAGGCTGGATGGTATATCCCTTGTAAAGCAGGTTCTTGTTGTAGAAAGATTTCAGGAGCCACCACAAGGTCTCGATATAACGGTTGTCGTAGGTGATGTAAGGATCGTCCATGTTGACCCAGTACCCCATTTTTTGGGTAAGATCCTCCCAAATGTCTGTGTATTTCATCACTTCCCGGCGACATCCGGCGTTGTAATCTGCAACAGATATATGTTTGCCGATATCCTCTTTCGTAATTCCGAGCGATTTCTCGACACTCAGTTCAACGGGCAGTCCATGGGTATCCCAGCCCGCTTTGCGCTTAACCAGATAACCTTGCTGGGTTTTGTAACGACAGAAAATATCCTTGATCGTACGTGAAACCACATGGTGAATACCGGGCTGGCCGTTGGCCGAAGGAGGCCCTTCGTAAAAGATAAAAGGTTTCCCTTCGGCCCTGGTGGTGATCGACTTGTGAAAAGTATCGTCCTCCTCCCAAAACTTCAAGATATCCTTGTTGATTTGCGAAAGATTAAACTCCTTATATTCCCTGAATTTCTTGCTCATAGCCTTGTGCAACTCCCTTTTTTTTAAGTGCACAAAGATAATAAAAAAGTACTTAGAGTGACTAAAGTGAACTAAAGTGACTAAAGTTGTGGACTCCAAACAAATCCGGATTGTAGCGCAAGTAAAATAATGACCGGGTGTATTTTAGTTACTTAACCAGGAAATGGTTAAAAGGAATAGCTCTGGCTTCGTTACAATGGATACTAATCTTTTCGAATTTCTGACTGTAGGTTGATTCCACGAAAGTTAGCAATGTTTCCAGGTGTACCAATGCTCTCTTAAAGTGCTTGTCATAAGTGATATTGGCATCAATACTTCGATTTGACATGTTTTCACTTATTAAATACCTGGATCTTCTGGATAGATTTTGAAGTTGGGTATAAGCTAAATATACTGTTTCAGGAACTTTTGTGAGAGAAAGAATAAGATAAGGATTCAAGGCATTTGAAACCTCTTCGTGCTTGCGGTAATGTAAGTTCGAGATTGAAGCAATGTGTGAATTGACAAGGTGAACAGCCACATAGTAACATACCGTTACATCCCAATCTCTATAATGCACTGATAAACTGTTAATTTCCTGCAAGAAGCTTAAATTTTTCCTGGACTGGGAGATATGATCTGCAAAATTTGCCATTAAATGACCGTGTTGAATTGAGAAGGAACAGAGCAATTGTCCGACTCTTCCAAGATGGTAGTTGAAACATGGAAACCGTAATCACCATACTTCGCATTTATAGTGGCTTCGAGTAAAAAGAGCTGATCCATGGTGGCCTCATCATCGTCCTTAACAACAGTCCAAACCAGAATTTTCGAGTCTGAAAGCTGAAATGATAACGATTTAAGTTCGATGTTACGCATTTTAATGCCTGCAAAATAATTCGCCAACAGATCAGGAATAAGTAACATACTGGAGCTTTCGCGGTTTTTACGTGCAATTTCAAGCATGTTGTTTTCCAAAAAAGGTTTCCAGAAATCTTGTTTTTCTTTTGGGGCTATTCCAGTGACGATTTGCATCTCTTCAACCCTAATTGAAGAAACAAGTTCATCGAACCATTTGGAAATATCGGCACTCTTTTCAGACAGCGTTGAGACCGTTGTTGTTGGAGTCATTTTGAAGGGTTGATTTCGGATTTAAAACAATAATATTTTCAAAAAAAACGTTTTATGCTGTGTATTGTTCTAATGAATGCAAAATAATGAAATAAAAACGAGATTTAAAAGCGTTGATCAAGTTAGTTTTTAGAATATTTGAATTCTTAAAAGTTAACTCTTAACTTTTAGCAAGTCTAGCCTTGCGTTTATTCAAAGAACTTCTTTACATTTACAGTACTACGATAAAAATTATGGAAGACAACTATAGAGACACAGAACCTATTGAAGAGATAGTCCTTGATGATGAAATGGATACAGAGGAACAGGATGATTTGTCTGGTAAACGAAAAATCTATACAGAGCAAGGTGATCCAGAGATAAATTCGCTGCATAGACGATTCGTTAAAGGTAGATTGAATATTCAACCTGCATTCCAACGTCAATTTGTTTGGGATAAAATTAAATGCAGCCGTCTAATTGAATCAGCTCTTTTGGATATTCCCATACCAATTGTTTACTTATCAGAAGAACAGGATGGAAAAGAAAACGTAATTGACGGGCAACAAAGATTGACGGCTTTTTTTTCGTTTATTGATGGAAAGTTCCCAGACAACACCGATTTCAAATTAACGGGTTTAAACGTTTTCATAGAACTTAATGGGAAAAAATTCAATCAACTTTCTGAGGAACTTCAAGAAAAGATTATTACCTATAAATTAAGGGCAATTAAATTCAAGAAGGAATCAGATGGCGATTTACAGTTTGAAATCTTCGCAAGATTGAATTCCGGTTCAGTTCCACTTAACGATCAAGAATTACGTAATTGTGTTTTTAGAGGGCGATTTAATGAAGTAATCAAAGAATTAGCGCAAGACAAGGATTTTAAATACCTGTTAGGAATTGCCTCACCAGATAGGCGAATGAAGGATAGAGAACTTGTTTTACGTTTTGCATCGTTTCATTTTAATACCTACCTGAAATACAAATCACCGATAAAGAAATTCCTGAATGATTCAATGGAAAAATACAGGAACATTTCTCCCATTGAGGAGGAAAACCTGAGAACAGCTTTCAAGAATACAATTCAAATCATTAAATCATTACTTGACAAAAACGCATTCAAAAGATATTATCGTGGAGATGAGAAGAATATAAACGGCAAATGGGAATCACAGCAGTTTAATGTTTCAATTTTTGATATTTTGATGTACTCGTTTTCCGGAGAAGACAAGAACAAAGTTTTCCAAAATCTGGACAGAATTAGAGAGGCATTAATTGATTTAATGACAAATGATCAGGATTTTATTGATTCGATCTTACTTTCAACTAGTAGTAAAAGAGCTGTAACAATACGCTTTGATAAATGGAGATTGGCATTACAATCTATTATAGGCATCAGAGTGAAAGAACCAAGGTGTTTTACTTACCAACTAAAACAGGAACTTTTTATTTTAAACGACACATGCGCAATTTGTGGCAATAAGATTCTACAAATAGATGATGCGGCAGTTGATCACATTGAACAATACTGGACAGGAGGTAAGACAATTCCTATTAATGCTCGATTGACACACCGTTACTGTAATAATGCAAGACCAAGGATTGAGAATAATTCACTCGTAATTACAAGAGAAGAAGAACCGGAACAATTAATTACTTTGAAGAGTAAAGGTGTAGTAATTGAGAAAATTAAGAGAGAACCCAAAGAAGCCAGAACTGTTGACCAACATTTAGAAGGGGCATCATCTGAATTGAAAGATTTATTTAGCCGAATTGATATTGAAATAATGAATATCAGTTCAGAAGTTGAACGACACACTTCAAATGCAGAGATTATTTATAAGACCTCTCAAAACTTTGCATATTTAAGAATACAGAAAAGAAATAACTGTTTAAAGTTTTTTATATTGACATCAAATGATAAGATGTATGATCCAAAAAACTTATCTAAACCAATTGCTAAATCAAATAATCAGGGGAATATTACAAGGCAAGTGAATATTTCACCTGAAGAAGAAAGATCTGGCAAATATTCAGTAAATGACGTAGTGAATTTATTAATAC
This sequence comes from Prolixibacteraceae bacterium, assembly GCA_023229575.1. Classification (GTDB taxonomy): domain Bacteria; phylum Bacteroidota; class Bacteroidia; order Bacteroidales; family Prolixibacteraceae; genus CAINVV01. Next base: position 11,084 of record JALNYZ010000003.1, on the reverse strand, counting down.
ACTCATATGATTCCACCCGGTAGAGTTCTATTCCATTCTCCTCTCCCAAATCAGTTTTTTCCCAAAACCCAATCGATTGTCAGTCATTTTCAGGTAATCGATTTGTAAGATCCAGAGGGTTGTATCCATTAATGCGGTGAATGGAAATCTTTTCATGTAAGCGGAACTTGCCTTGTCGAGGGCTTCACCTTCGGCTTTGGTTATAGTACCGGAGAACTGTATCCCCTGAATTTTGCCTATGATACTCGTTTCGAGCACCACATTCCCGGCTACTTTATTATTGTGTGCCACCTCTTGTATGTGCCTGGTTTCGTGCCCGGAAGTAAAAACGAAAGCCATCTGCTCCTCCACGAAAGCGTAGAAACAGTTGGCAACCCAGGGCTGGTCGCCCGATACCGTCGCCAGGGTGAGGACGTGGTGCTTTTTGAGGAAGGTTGAGATTTTTGGATCTGGCGTCTGCATGGCATTGTATTGAATGCCAAATGTAGAAAAAAGTGACTAAAGTGACTGGAGTTTTTTCGCAATTGGCTTGAACAGTTCGGAGTCCATAACTTTAGGCAATTTAGTTCACTCTAGTCACTTTAGTCACTTCTTTACCTTTATCGCACTGATTTCCTTAATGTTCTTCAGATCCGAGTAATCATACTGGTAGAAACCGTCATTTCCGATCATCAGCAGGGAGGTTCCAAGGGGAATCACATCATAGGCCTGTATTTTGGGAAAGCTGGCCAGAATATGTTCGCTAATCAGCCATGGATCGGAAGCATCGTAAACTTTTAATCCGGAGGTTCCGTCGCAAACAAAAAGGATGTCGCCACTGATGCCCAAACCGTAAGGATTGTCCATATTGTACGAACGAATCAGTGTCGGTTTCAGTATATTGGTCACATCCAGCACATCCATCCGGTTGATGTTGCTGCCACAAATATTACCTCCGCGAATGGTGACATAGGCCCTGTTGTTCTGCACCACGACCGGATCACAGCCTGTTGCATGCCAGAAGGAAGATACATAAGCGGGTTTGTTCAAATCAGAAAGGTCGTACACCTGCATCCCGGTAGTTGTGCCTAAAAACATATACTTTGAATAGAGGAACATGGTCTCTATTCCCCAGTTGATTTGCGACTGTGATTCCAGTTTTGGGTTAATGGCATCCGATAAATTAATGTTGTAAAAGGTGTGGTTATCTACGGCTACCAAATTGTTCCCGGTCAATCCGAAGCGGGCCATTGAACCACCAACTCCTGCAGCAGAAGCACCTGCTCCAGGAGCTCCGGCAGCCACATTGCTTGAAAGGGCATCCATCTTTGCCGAAAAACCGTAACTGTAATAGATGGGATAAACCGGATAATTGTTTGTATTAATCTCTTTTCGAACCGTTTTTACATTCCAGCCAACAACTACACCTTTGGTATCATCCACCTGACCTGTACGATAACTCGCTTCCTCGGAAGGGGGAACCGAATAGGGGAAGATACCTTTAATTCTCCCCACTTCCCTGGCTTGCGCCGGATTTGTGATGTCAATAGCGACCAGATCTATATAACTGTCGGCATACATCACATTGTTTTTCACCACAATGTCGACATTGCCCGGTATATTGATAAATCCGATGTATTGGGGAGAGGCGGGATTGGCATTGTTGTACAGATGAATGCCTTTCATCCGTTCGTTAATGAACAGATAGTTGCCCATGACATAAATTTTCCCGGGCTTAACCAGATCTTGCTGACTGGCCATTTTCACTGACGCCCTGAACTCCTGGTAACCCATGTAGACCGGCTCGAGTTCGAGGTACTGTTCAGTATATTTATCCTTGCATCCTGTAAAAAGAACTACCAGCATCAGGAACGGGATCAAACTATTTTTAATTGATTTTTTCATGAGGTCAGTTATTTAAATAGGAGGCCAACTTTAAGGGAAAGACGGTTGTAATCAACATCCAGTTTGTAGGTGTCATTTTTACCGTAGCGGTGTCGCATCATGCGGTATCCCGCACTAAAAGTAAGCGCAAGATTTTCATTGATGGGCGACTGAATCCCAATAGCCGGATTAAGCAACCAACCTCCTCTGGCAGAGATATCTGTGGTGGCCGGTATTGGCGTTGGTGGCCGATAGATCAGAGAATTCCAGTCGACCGGAGAGTTGTAATAGACTTGCTGGGAGTAAGTTCCACCCAACGGGATTGAATACCCACCCTGAAGTGAAACAAACGGCATTGCGCCGGATTTTCGGATAAAATACCTGAAATCCGCTACCACAGGTAGATAAGTCTCATTGAAAAATTCAACGCCAACGCCTAAACCAGTTGAGAATCCATTATCAAACTTCCAACTGCTAACGTTCATTAGCGTGAATGGATTTTTTTTGTAGTTGGCTGAATTACCTGCCAAAACACCAATTTCCGTAAGATTAAAATAGCCACTTTTTTGTGGAACATGAATTTTTGCCGATCGAACTATGCTATCAATTTTCTCCTGTTCAAAGACCCAGAGATTTCGGTCCGGAGTCTTTAGCTTGATAAATTTGCCTGGGTCGATAAGCACAACTGTACCTCGTAAGATACTCCCGTTTTTCAGGTAAACGACATCAAGGTTCTTTTTTTGCGCAAAAAGTGTCAGGCTAAACAACAGAGTTCCAAATAGAATTGTTAATCTCATGGTCTAATTGTTTACTAGCGGATTTTCAACTTTTCCGGCAAAAAGAATGGCACCCGTATCTTCCTCTGTGATAAAAAAGAGGAAGGGGCGGATTGCATAGAAAGAGGGAGGATCAACCGGCATGCTGGTTAAGCCTATTCCGACAGAAGTCACAGCAGCAGCCTCCGTACCTGATTCTGTGACATCTATGTATGTTTTGTGGATGACCTTGGTGATATAAAGCTGGTTATCTGCATTTATGCCTGAGAAATTGGCCTTGTTTGGGTCAAAAGCCACATCCATCCCCAAAGAGGAAAGGATTCCGTTCAGGGTGATGTCCCACGAAAATTTCCATTTGGGGATCCAGACCGGAAGCTTTGTCTTGGCTAATAGGGCAGCGTTTAGGGTCGCCCATTTTTCTGAATTCAGGTTTGCCGCTATTTTGTCCGGACTGACTCCCTCCTCAGGAAGTAAAAGGACCATTTGGAATTTGTCCACCCCATAAGGCATCTTCAGGGCTTTGTATCCGGGTTGGACCGAATAGCCAAAGCTGCTTTCCATTTTCATCATGGGTACAAAAATGGTCTTTTGGTCCGAACAGGCAAACTTCTCGCTGGCAGTTTTGGAGGGTTCAAATTGATATTTCCATTTCCCGTTGAAGTAAATGGCATTGATCAGGAACATGATTTCATTACTGGAAATACTTGACAAAATAGTAGGGATCTTTCCGTTGGTATTGTCGCTCACCCATTTGTTAATGGTTGAAAGCGCAGCCGTGTTGAAATCCAGCTTCGAAACCTGTGCCTTGTAATAGGTTTGATTGACCGCAATAAAAGGATCCAGTACCGAAAAATCTTTCCTGATCCAGATGGAATTGGCAATATCCATTGCGACGCTTGGATCGGCTTTTTGAAGCGCCGTCATCAGATCACTGTTGATGGTATTGATCTCATCCCTGGTCAATCCATCAAGGCCAAGGGTTTTTTGCATCGCCGTAAGGGTGGTTCCCGAAGCGCCGTTGAGTGTCATCGAAAGGGCTGTAGAGACGCTAAGCGGAGATACCATACGGTTTTCGATTGTTCCGTCAAGGGCTTTGTTCAAAAGGGAAAAACTGAAAGTATTACTGGCCTTGACCAATTTTAGTGATTTATCGCTCATCACGATTTGTTTCACTTCGGGCGAAGGTACTGTATCCTTTGTACAACCTACCGTGAAGACGGTACCCAAAAGAAATAAGAGAGAGAATTTTGTATACATCATGCTCAATGTTTTTTACTATAATTGTGGTTGGAATCACAGGTTCATTCGTTGTATTAGAACATTATTGATGTGATAATGTGTTAATTAGCTAATGTGTTAATGAATTATTTTAACAGGATATTGAATGAAACAAATAATTAATCAAAAATTTTAGATAATTGGAATAATCAACTAATCAGCACATCAACTAATCAGCACATCAACTAATCAGCACATCAACTAATCAGCACATCAACTAATCATCACATTATTTTATTGTCTTCATCCAGTCAACTACCTCTTTGGAATTCGGTGCAAGGTTCTCCTGTGACCAGTCTCCGATCATAGAGAGAATCACGCGTTTGTACCTCTTTCGGTCTGCTTCGTAGCGGTAAAAAGCATAAATGTGTTCACCGGCATCTGCCATCGTCATTTTGGGATTTGTCATTGGACCATCAACACATGTCAACGCTTTGGAGGAATAATGGAAGAACTCGCCCGAAGATACATGTTCCAGGAGGGAATCACAGACGCTCAGGTTTTTCTTCATGTCTGTTTCAGAGACATAACCGAGTGAATCAGGAAATACCCATGTTGCGCTCTTCTGAAATCGTTTCACAAGACCTTTACCATCCATCATCCATCCATTGTGGCTATACCCCCAGGCATGGTTCGTATATTCCGATTGAAAGATCAATGTATGGGTCACTACCGGTGGATGAAATTCATCCCAGCCAAACTCATTTACCTCCATACATCCTGTTAGGAAAGTCAGCAAAAAAGCTGACAAAATAAAATTCTTCATCGCTCAATTTTTTTGTTTCTGTATCAATACGAAGCGGAATAAGGGAAACGCTACACTGCGACAACGCATTTTTATAAATTATTTGCCATTGCTTTAAATTTCAACGATAGGCCCTATTCTTTATTTAGAATGAAATCTTAAAATTAATGCCGGTTGTCGTATGGTTCACCTCTCCGGGAGCCAGCCCCGAGACCGGGATTTTTGCATAAGGTTCAAAATGGATAAATATCCTGTTTGACAGTTTTTTTTCAAAACCCACAATCATATTGATCCGCCCCGCAAAATCAAAAGTTTGAGCGGGGGGAACCTGGTCATGGGAAACAGATACCTGATCTACCACATTATAGGATTTTATTTCGTTCCCTGCGACTATGGAGGATACAGGAACAAGCATCTGAGAGTAGGTGGTGTTTTTATTGTCCTGCCTGAGATAGACCAGAGAGGATATTCCCGCAGAAACATAATAGCCATGCGATTTCCCCGGGGCAAATTTCCAGGTAATATTTACCGGTAAATCAAGATTGATCAACTTCGTTTTGGTCTCGTTTTGCGGGGCGGTTGAAGAGGAGACAATACTCTGAAATTTTCTGGCCAGACTCTGGTTCTCGACTTGCAATCCGGTTGATATCAGGATTTTGGAAGACAATGGGATGTCTGCGCTAATCCCACCCGTATAATTAAAGGAACTGGATGCCTGTGCAGTGCTAAGCCCGGGCGAAAAGTTGAGCCCAAAACGTACCTTCCGATTTGAAACGACTGCAAGGTCCTGGTTCTTTTTTGGTGCCGGGGCAACTTGAAATATGTTGGTTTTATAGCCTATAATGGTATCCAAACTACTTTTTACCGAATCGGTATTGGTGCCAATAGCCTGACGGCCAATGCTGGTTGCAAAAGCAGCAATTTTATGTGCAGTATCTGCGCCCGGAATGGAAACCACAGGATGTTCAGCTCCATAATCTTCCCTTTCGGCAACTAAATTTTCCTTCGGAAGCAAATTGGCTTTTGATGCAGCCACAGCAGATTTGGAGAGTTTAGAATCTGATAAAAAGGTCGCTACCGAAGGCTGTGATTTGATTGTGGAATTCAATTTGATTTCCGGTGTATTCCTGTCAATTCTGGTAGTCTGATCAATCGTAGGGCTCAAATAATCCCGATTATCAAAAATAATATAATTTGAACCAGCATATCCTACCAACAGGCAGGCAGCTATCCCTGAAGCAATTCGTAAAAAGAGTTTTCTTTGGCGGATTCTCCTTTTTTGCAGAAAACTCTCCCATGAACCCGGAATGTACGTCTCTTCGTAACCCTCCAGGGATTGTTTTATATGGGAAAAGATTTCCCTTTCGGATGTATCTTTCTTCTTCATTCTTTTAAATAATTAACCGGTAACAATTCCCTTAATTGCTGTTTTGCCCGGGTTAAATAGACCCTCGATGAACTGGTTGGAATACCCAGTTGTTCAGCGATTTCATCATGACTGTATCCTTCAATTTCGTACAAGCAGAATACGGTTTTATGGTATTGCGGCAACAGATTTAGAATTTCAATGATATCCTGTGCTGCCAAGTGGCTTATAACATTGGGTGTTTCATCCCGAATTGGGTATTTATCAGTTTCCACAAACTGGTGATCTTTGCTATTTCGTCTTAAATGGTCAATGGAGGTATTGATCACAATCTTGCGTATCCATCCCTGAAACGGTTTGGTGGTGTCATATTTTCCAATTTTCGAAAATACTTTCACAAAACTATCGTTCACCACCTCAAGTGCATCACTGCGCTGATGGTTATAAATCAGCGCAACACTTAAGGCATATCCGAAGAATTTCTTGTACAGAAGCTCCTGGAATTTATTGTTCTTCCTGATACATCCCTGAATGATAAACTCGATGTTCTCCTCCTTGCGACTTTCCAAAATGCGTTTTAATTGATTATAAATCCAGCCTTAAATTACTCAATTACTTGAAACCGGGATATCGGAATTTTCACTATTCGCTTTTTTTGATGTATTACATAATATGATTTTGACCCGCTGTGCCAGCCCGGTATCCCCCAGGCAAGCATTCAGATTGATTGACAAAACCCTGGAAGTGGCATTTCCAGCTACCTTACAATCGGATGTCCTTCTTAAATATAAAAAGATCATCTCAGGATAGGATTCCATTACCAACCCATTCCAAATTATTGTAAATTTCGAATCACCGCAACCTTCAGGATACGTTGCAGTTATTGTAAGGATATTCTTGCTCCTGTCTACTTTGGAAATTTCAAATGGTGCAGAATAGTCCGGCGAGCGCAGTTGATTGGCTTCATTGGATGCCTGGATGCTCTTTAAAAAGCCAAGGCTTGCGATTGCGATGTTATCCAAAGGAACAGACGCCACTTCAGACTCCTTTCTACAAGTTGAGGTAGTCAGGAACAGGAGCATCATCACTGATATGTTGAACATAGGTTTCATTCCACTTCCGAATATAATTGTTTTGCAGTTAATACGAAGACGAATGGGTGAAACGCTACATACAGGGGAGTTTTTTTGCAATATGGATTCTTCTTAAATAAAAAATTTAGAGCTAATCAAATATTTGTTCGTTTCGTCGAAAAATATACCCCCCAAATTTTTCTGAAACGGAATGTTAATGGCGCTTAACTTAAGAAATCTGCTGCGGGGAGTACAACGATCATCTTGCCTTCCAACAAAATCTTGTCATGCTGGTGCATGGTGACAATAGATACGCTTCTGAAGTTAATCCGCGCGCTATCGTTGTTTATTCCGATGCTAACGGAATATTTATTTCGATACCAACGTAATATCAAGTTCGCCTTGTTCACTCAAAAAAATCTTCCCAATATCCCGAATGGTCGCCTCAATTGGGGTGTACTCAAAATCGATGACCGATGCAATCTTTGAACCATCATATAAGGATACCTTTCCGGCGCTTCTTGCTGTATCCCTTGATAATGCAGGTTCTTTGCCAGTAAATATGGATGCCAATTTGGATGCCCGCCAGCCAAGTTGTAACAGCATCCGGTTGGCACGGATAGCCGGTTTTGGTTTATTCAGGACAATGGCAATGCGATCAAAGAGTTCGCGGTAGGTAAGATTTTCGGCAGAAAGCACGAAGCGCTGGTTTTTGATCTTATCCCATTCCTTTGATTGAACCAGGGCTACAATTGCATGCGATACATCCCTCACTTCCACAAATCCAGTGCTGCCGGAGGTATAAAATTTCATTCCTTTCGCTACAGTCTGAAACAGTCTTGGCGAACCACTGCTCCAATTACCGGGACCCAAAATCACCGATGGATTGACAATGACACATTCCAGCCCCTCCTCAACGCCTCTCCAGACCTCCATCTCCGATTGAAACTTGCTTTCGGAATAGGCTGAGCGCTGACGGTCATTCTTCCATGAGAACGCTTCATTCACTGGCACTCCCGAATCATGGTCGCCCAACGCGGCAATGGAACTCACATGGCAAAAACGCTTGATTTTAAGCTCAATGGCAACATCGATAAGATTGGCTGTTCCCTCCACATTTTCGTGCAGCATAGCCATTCGGTCGGAAGGGAGAAAAGAGACTTTTGCGGCGGCATGAATCACGCAATTTGCACCTTCCATTGCATTTTTCAGGGAGAGCGGATCCAGCAAATCACCCTCAATCCATTCAATCTCCTGAAAAAGTTCATTCGAATTTTTAGTATACCAGGAAAAGATCCTATCAACCGTTGCTAGATCCGAATTCTTCCGCTTCAGCGCACGAACCTTCACTCCGCTCCTTGTCAGATCGAGAAGCAGATGCGCTCCAACCATGCCACTTCCACCGGTAAGAAAAATCATTCTGGTATTATTAAGACTGAGTGAAAAATTAAATAACTCATTGATTAAAAATATTAATCAGCTAACAAAACCCTTCGTGTTTCCTTCGTGTTATCCTTTGAGACCTTTGTGGTGAAATTTTTAAATCTCACCACAAAGGACTCAAAGGTTTTCACAAAGGACACAAATAAAGACATGAACATCAACGTTTATTTTTTAGGGTTGACCGTGCGATCCAGCTGTTTGCTTAAAATTTTATCAATGCTTTTCAATTTTTGATGTGAAGCCTGCAACTCCATCGAAAGATCATAATCCTTGGCCGCATCCGCAATTTTCATCTGGTTTTCAATCTGGACCATCATGCCGGAGACGACCCGAAGTTTGTACTCGCGCACCAATTTTGGCACCACCACCTGCAGCAGGTCCTCCTCCTTTTCAATGTGGCTCCCTCCCCGTTCCCAGAAAGGACTGAGCGGATGTCTTTCAGAGATGATATCCGAAGCAAACTGGCTGATCCTGTGGTCGGAATGAACAGTAAAAAAACGCATGGCATCAAAATCAGGCTCATCAATGTGGAGGCGGTACTCATCCAGAATGGCGCGGATAACCGGATTCACAGAGACCATGTTGTCAATATCCAGTTCCGATAAAACATAGTTTGCAACAGTCTCGGAGATCCATTCGCCACTCTCCTCGTGCTCATAATCGTATATTTTAAGCGATCCGCACTTTAGAAGGACACGAAGAATCTCTTTCTCCTCCAGTTCATAAGGATTTTCCGCAACTGCTACTTCAACAGCTCTTGGTTGCACAGAATCCGGCCTTTGTTCTGTCGGAGGAACAGGCTCCCTATTGCTTTGAGCCTCATTCTTTTTCAGTTTCAGCTTCCTGATCTCGTTGTAAAGTACATCTTCGCGGACTTCGAGCAGCCGGCTGCACTCTTTGAGGTACTCGACCCGGACGATCTCTTCCGGAATGACCGATATTGAACTGACGATATCGGTAATCAATCTGGCCCTCGACAATGGGTCGTTTTCAATTCCGTCGAGTAGAATTTTGGTCTTGAATTTGATGAAATCGGTCTCGTTCTCCTTGATGTACCTGGTAAGTTCAGTAGAACTCATCGCCTTGGAAAAGGAATCCGGGTCTTCACCCGCCGGCAATGGCAACACTTTCACATTGATCCCCTCTTCCAGCACCAGGTCAATTCCCCGCAAGGAGGCCTTGATTCCGGCCTGGTCGCCGTCATAAATGATCGTTATATTTTTGGTAAATCTCCGAATAAGCCTGATCTGATCGACGGTCAGCGAGGTGCCCGAAGAGGCCACCACATTCTCAATCCCGGCCTGGTGCATCGCGATCACATCGGTGTAACCCTCCACCAGGTAGCATTTGTCTTCCTGGATGATCATCCGTTTGGCCAGATAGATTCCATACACAACGCGGCTCTTGTGGTAAATATCCGACTCAGGGGAGTTGAGGTACTTGGCAATGCTCTTCTCCTGCGATAATGTTCTTCCGCCAAAAGCGATGACCCTACCGGAGATACTGTGGACAGGGAACATCACCCGACCGGCGAACCGGTCGCGGACCCACTCATCGCGTTTGATGGTGAGTCCCGTTTTTTCGAGGAACTCCATTTTGTATCCCTCTTTCAAGGCTGCATTGGTAAAGGGCTCTTTCCCGTCAGGACAATAACCCAATCCGAATTTTTTGATAATCTCATCCCTGAAACCGCGTTCGTGGAAGTAGCTGAGTCCGACCGCACGACCATATTCACTCTCCCAAAGCTGAGTCGCAAAATATTTCTGTGCAAACTCTGAGACGATGATCTGGCTCTCGTGGTCGTTGCGTTCCTGGATATCTTCGGGACGTTCCTCTTTCTCCTGAACTTCGATGTGGTATTTCTTAGCCAGCCACCGCAGTGACTCTACAAACGAAAGATGCTCATGCTCCATAATGAAATTGACCGCCGATCCGCCCTTCCCGCATCCGAAACATTTGTAGATCCCTTTGGCAGGCGAAACATTGAAGGAGGGGGTCTTTTCGTTGTGAAACGGACAGAGGCCAAGCAGGTTGGTTCCCCTTCTTTTGAGGGTAACGAACTCACCGACAACCTCTGTAATCTCAGCGGTGTCGAGTATTCTCTGGACGGTGGCCTGGTCGATCATGTGAACAAATGTACGCAAAAAACGAAGAAAGGAAACGGGGGAACGGGGAAACGGGGAAACGGAGAAACGGAGAAACGGAGAAACGGGGAAACGAGAAACGGGGAAACGAGAAACGGGGAAACGGGGAAACGGAGAAAGGAAAAGAATGTGAAAATTGGGAAATGTGAAAATTGCGGTTGCCCAATCCTAATTTTCATTACCATCATCAGGGGCCTGATCGTATCTTACCAAACGCACGATTGTGCCTATACACCCAAATTGCCACTATCAGGAGCCTGGTCGTAACTTACCCCGGAGGGGTTACATATTAAGTGTGTCGGGCATGGTTTGGTTCAATGGAGTGAGAATCTCCTATACGCCGTTATGACCGGAAGTATTAGCGAAGGACAAGGGTGTTCGGGGTGACCCGAAATC
>JALNYZ010000067.1 GCA_023229575.1 Prolixibacteraceae bacterium | reverse complement strand
CATCAAAATCCTTTTCTATGTATTCAATGTTAAGCCCTTCACTGGTAACAAATGAATTTTGCCAGTACCACTCTTTACCGGTACCAATAACTGTCTCCCCCAGGTAGTTGAAATTTTCATCCATTACGATTATAGCAATGGGCTTGACTTCTTTCTGCGTGCGGATTGTAGCGTTGGGGATACCTTTTAGCAGGAAACGGTAGTACACCTTCCGGTATTTATCGTATTTAATGGCGGCATACAGATCTTGCCGGGCATAATGGACAAGGATCATCTCCCCAGGCGTTTTGTGAGGATTATCTCTATCAATTGAATAAATGGTCCCTGCAAAATTGCTGTCTGCGTAAACTTTTCTATAGGCATTAGCGTTCAATCCTGCTATGAACAAATCATGCGAAACTGGAAAACTAAAGATGAGCTTGTCCCCATCAGGATGGAGTTCAGGGAACCCTTCAGTAAAAAATCCGCCCTCCCAGTTATAGCCTGAACCATATAATTCTCCGGGGTAGGAATGCCTGAAGTCAACTTTATTGGTCTTTAAATCAATACTTGCAGTGATCTTAAACTTTCCAATCATCGAATCTGGAATTGAAAAGAAATATTGCCCGGTTAGCAATAGTTTCCCCGGTATTTCAATAAAAGGATTTACCGTTTCAGGATAATATTGAGGGTAATACATCGTCCAAGCCTTCGGATTCCCTCCGCCTCTGAGCGAAATTTTATTCTGAATCTTGCCGTTGCTGTTTGCAAGTACAATTTCGGTAACAGGCATATTATAGACATAAATCGAATCCATATTCTTTATATGGTATCCCTTGATGCTTTGGATACCGTCCGTCCCTTTTTTGTTGAAAGCAATCTTTTTAATAAATTCCAACGTGTTGTAATTAAAAAAATAGATGGAATTGGTATAGGTGTTCAGAAAGGTAAAGTATCGGCTACCTGTCGAATCAGCATAAACCTGGGTATATTGTGGTTTGGGGGCAGTAATGGAATCCAGAATGAGTCTTTTTATGCCAGTCACTTCAAGTTGAAAGGCGGTCTTTAGCTGCCCCACTTTTTCGTTTCTTATCCCAACTGTATGGGTGGCGCAGGCAACCAAAATCAACGGCAAGATTGGTGCAAAGATTAGTTTGAACTTCATATTTTATGTTATATAGGGCATCAGGGAAGATAAGGCCTGTTCGCTGACCGGCCTTATCTTAGGTTTATTTTTAATTAAAGTATGTATAGCAATTCTGGTCCTCTGGAAAAGGATTACCAACGCATAACTGATTCAAAACAAGACATCTGCCATTATTAAAAATGTATGGGATACATTCAGCATTTGCTTCGCTAATTTTTGTTAATGAAGACAAATCGATATTGTTTGAACTGTTTTTCCCGGTAAGGGATACATTAAAAAACAATACTGCTGCACAGGCAACAATGGCTGAAATTTTAATTAGTTTTTTCATTCTATAATTATTATGTTATTAATTCATCTTGTTTTGCTTGTTATTTTACAAGCTTGAAACATTAGGTTTCCTTAGTGCATATTTCTTTATCTTTGTCACATCACCTCCTTCCTTTGTGTAAGCGAGTGTTAGGCAGAAAGCGGGGATTAACAATTTATAGCTCTCTATTTATTTAGAAATATATATACGTTACGTAAATATACTACAAAATTTTGAAATTGTTGCTTGATGGATAAAAATTTTATGTTTTTTTGAGTATATATGATTCTGATGTTTGATCACCACCAATGTTGCTTCCCATCCGAATAGGTAAATATCCGGCTACATTTATTCGTATCATGAATTTTTATCATTAACAAGGCATTCTCGGGAACATCGTCAAAGCAAACTGAAGTGGTACTTGTCTTCTTGGCGCCTAATGATTTCCATTCATTATCCCAATAGAAGAGTTCATAGATTCCTTCTCTCCGGATATTTACGTAATAAACAAAATAATACTCAAAAGCGCTTATTGAAACCGGAACCTTGAAATCGTAACCAACCCAGACCTTATTGATACGTTTATGTTCTTCACTGATGGAATTGAAGTCAACGCCGGTCAAAAAATTATTATCGACAATCCTTGTTAAGAGTGTGCTGTCTTTGGGATATGAGCTTATTATTTTGCCTCGGATTTCCCTTTCAGCTCCATTTTCTTTATGAAAAAACTTGATTTCGTTCAATACAAGCGAGAGGTGCGGTACTGTAATCCTGACAAAACGATATTTGGTGTCGGCAGAAATTGGAACTCTGTAATTTCCTGGTTCACAGGAATTAGGAATTTTGTAAAGCACCTCACTGTTGTCAAAATTCTTGTTGTTGGCACCTTCGATTGTGCATCCAATTAAGGATTTTTTATATACTTCCAATTCCGGGCGTTGATAAGCAACATGGGCAATTTCAATTCTTCGCGTACGTGACTTATAAGGGCAAAGTACAGTAGAACTACCATCCTTGTTTAAAAGAATTGGGTATGCAGCCGGTATTATGGCCCCAAATTGGTAAAAAGAGGGCAAGTAAACATTTACCGATCCCATCGAATTAAAAGTCACTTTTCCTTTTTTGATTTTTCCGAATTCGACCGGCGTCCAGACTTGGTTATATCCAAATACACAGGCATAAGCATAATCAGCTTTTGTTTTATTATTAATTACATGTGTTTCAATTGCATAAGTTTTAAGATATTCATCGGTAACGTCCTTCAGAAAAGGGTTTCGGAAGAAGGGGGGAATCTCTTCACCGGAGCGAATGGCATGTTCCAGCAATTCTGTAATATTTATTTTAAATGTTTTGCGGTACACCTTTGTGTGTTCGATCGGCCCAATTCTGGGATGCAGTTTTTCCCTGGCATAAATTGCTTTTAAATACCGTAAACTATCTTCCCAATATGGGTCAAAAGGGTAAAGGCCATCTTTCAGCCTAAGAGCGTTCCATTCATGTCCTGATTCGTGGACCCTTGATGACGGGACAAAATCACTTGTAACCGGTATGCCAAATGAACGGAGAAGAAGGCAGTTGAACCAACATTTCTGAGGGCAATGGGTCATCCGGGATATCAAAAAATCGTTGAGTTTTAGATAGGGATATTGGTGGGCTACCCTCCATGCAACTTTTATTTTATTAAGAATGTACAGCAACGAATCAGAAAGTTGATGGACATTGGAAAATTTCTCTCCTGCTTTCAAAGCATAATTTTGAGTGAAAAATGGCCTCCACTCTTCCAGACAACTACCATCCTGTGCCCTGTAAGGCAAAACATATTCAAGAAAATCTTCAAACCTGATACTGTCCTTAAACGGATTGGCAATGTATGATTCAAATGCCTGATCAATATTGCTGATTATCAGCTTTGATTTAATAAAAGTCAGATCATTTTCGATGTTCGAATAAACATTTGAGAGTGGATATTTTTCAATCAGGCTATCCATAACCGGATTAACCTGTAGTCTGATAACATCTATTGTCAGGCCTTTTTCCCTCAATATTTTTATCTTCTCAATGACAGGCCGGTATTTGTACAAATAGCTGGTATCATAAGAAAAATGTCCAGGCATGTTTTCAATGATAAAATATGCCGCCCTGAGTTTCATGCTGTCGGCAGGATCTTTCTTGTAATGATCAATCACCTTCAATAGCTCTTCTTTGTTCGTTCCCGCTTGTTCCAACGCCGATCTGAACTTTCTTTCATGATCACCATCGCTACATGATCCTATGATGATGGAGGAGAGGAAGATAAATAAGGCCGTGCGAAAATTGAATGAGATTCTACCTTGTTTCATATTAAATTTTGAAAATTATTAATTGTCATATAATCAACAGATTGCTTTATCGTTCTTTCTACCTATGACAGATTTTTCAAAACTGTCATAATGGGATTGTTCGACTTTGGAGATTATGAATATTTGAATAGTCGGCATATTGTATATTTTACTGATTATCAAAAGATTGCTTCGTTCCCGATGAAATATCGGGACAGGCTGTACCTCCTCGCAATGACGGTATGCTGTTGATTTTGTGAGGGTGGAGAGAAAGAGGCGGACAGCGATTCTGCTATTACCGAATACTGATGACCCGCCTCTTTCTCTCCACCCTCACCTCCGAAAAAAATGATTCGTCATTGCGATCCGCCAACTGGCGGAGAAGCAATCTGTTAAGAGTTGCATAAATTTTCTTAAGTGAATGATATTCCCTAACGGGACAAAAACAAATTTTAAACAGTCTCTCTATCTCCATGCAATAATTTTAATCTGATTTTGACAGTTTCAAAAAGAGCGGCAAATAAATAAATACGGCAACCAGCGAAAAGATCAGCCCTCCCATGGCGCCGGCAGCAAAGGCAAACCAGAATACCTCTTTTTGTCCCGACCAGACAAAAGGCACCAGTCCCAATACCGTTGAAGTGATTGTCAGGAAGATGGGGATTATTTTGTGGTTGAACGCCTTGATATAGGTGCGAAGGCTGTTCCTAACCCATTTTGCGCGGCAGAAGTTGTTGTAATCGTTGATAATGTACAAACCGGCATTCACCACGATTCCGCACAAAAGGATAAACGAGGCAAAGCCCCCCTGGTCAAAGTTAAAATCGAACAGATAGAAGGTCAGGAAAACCCCGATGAACGAGACCGGGATCATGAAAATAATGGCCAAAGGTTGTAGCAACGATTCGAGCAGGATGGAGCAAATGAAATAGATGATCACAATAACCAGAAGGATCAGAAAATACTGTTTTTTGTCCGTTCTGTCCCAGCCGCCCCAACTCATCTGCCGCACCGTGTATCCCAACGGCAAAATTTGTGTTAACCCCTTCTCCTGTTCTTCCCTGACCATTTTTGACAACGGCTCCGGCCCGATAAAATTGTATGCCACCACCAGTTGATATTGCTGGTTGGTTTTATAAATATCGTTGCCTGATTTCTGTTTTCCCAACGTTCCAAAGCTGGCCAACTTAAATTGTTTCTCACCTATGGAAACGGGACGGTTGTTCAAGTCCCAGACATTAAAAACACCATACGTATCGGAAACGAGCGATACCGGTTGAAGTTCGTTGCCGGCATAGACCGGTGCAAGTCCGGCTTTGTATACTTTGTCCTTCAGGAAGGAATAAAACTGGCTAGGATCAACATTGTTCATACCCAGGCCTTCATAGTTGAAGTCAATGGAATATTCATACAGGGTCTTGGCGTTCCAGCCTGTTGAACCGGTTATCTCGATATCTTTGACCCGCTCATTTTCCTGTAATTTACCCTTCAGTTGATCGGCATAGCCGTAAAGCTGGTCGTAATTGTAACCCTCGAGGATAATCTGGCTATTTTTATACCCGGTATTCAATGCGTTGGAGAACCCTTGTCCTACCCCGTAAACCGACCAGTCCATCCCACCAAGGCCAATGGCTTTCGAGGTAATCTCCTCTTTTAAGTAATAGGGGAAGGAACCAAACTCATATTCAGGTTTGAACTGGATGGTAATGGACGAATTATTATAGGCGGTGATGGATGTCTGGAAAATATCGATTTCGTTGAATTTACTAAGGAAGTTCTCCATAAGCGCCACGGCATCGTTCAATTGCTGCACGGTACACCCTTCGGGCATCTTCCCTTGCGCATACAGCGTTGTGCGCGAAGGTTCTGAATAATAGGAGTTTTCAAATACATATTCGGAAAAAAGCCGCAACGAACCGCCCAAGGCTTTTTCGGCTATTGGACGCACATCCTCCGTAAACCAGGGACTTCCCAATGTTTTGTTGTACCATTTGGCCAGGGTCCCTTCCTGTTCCAGTTTCGATGGAAGCCACTGCACCGGGATTCCAAAACCCAGGATAAACAGGAGAACATAAGCCCATTTATACCGCTTGCTGAACCGGATGGACCGCTGGTAAAACCGCGAGATCCGAACGGCGCGCCTTTTCCTTCTGATATTTCGCGATGTTTTTGTAATCCTTAACCTCACCTTGTCCATCAGCGCGGGAATAAAAAACAGCGCGATACCCATCGATACCGACAGATTGACAATGATGACCTGCGCAAATTCGATCAGGTTGATTTTCTGCTCTTCCTTAAAGAAAAAGATCACGCACAACGCCCCGACCGTGGCCATGGTGGAGGCCAGGATGGCCAAAAAAGCCTTCCGGTTGCCCTGGTGCAGGATGTGGTCGATCATGATGATGCTGTTGTCGATGATCATACCGAATGAAATGGTAATGCCGGCCAGCGTGTACAGATGGATCTCGATTTTCAGGATATAATAGAAAATGCAGGCGATCAACAGATTGGCAACGATGCCGATCGTGATCAGCAGCAAGTATTTGAATTTTCTGCTGATCAGAAAAACGAAGGTCAGCAGGATAACCAGGGAAAAAACCGTCCGCTCCGAAATTTTATTTAATTCATCATTCAGGTATTGGGTAGTATCGTTGGCAAGCAGCAACGAATAACCAGGGGGCAGTCCGGCCTTTAGCTGTTCCACCTCTTCTTTTACCTTTTTTGCCAGGACCAGGTTATTGACATTGTCTTCGGGGTAAATAACCATGTTGATGGTGTTTAAGCCATTTATCCTGAAGTACGACGAGGCCTGCTGTTCTTTGTAGGCAATGGTGGCAATATCCCCCAAAAGAACCATCCGGTTGTTTACCTTTTTTATGGGGATTGAACGCCAGGCAATGGTGTCGGCAATGCCATTGCCAAGATAAATACCGGTAATTGTTTCGGCATTCCGGGTTACTTCCGAGAGAGTGCCTTGCCCAAGATAATCTTTGCGGAAATAGCCGGATACGCTTTGGGCTATCTCGTTCGAGCCGATGCCCAACTGTTGCGACAGTTCACTGTTAAACCGGATTTCCCATTCATAGGGGGTAGAGCCATAAACTTTCACGCCACTGATACCCGGAACAACCGACAATTTAGGAACCAAATGGCTCTCGGCGAATTTCTGGATAAAAAACGGGCTTTCACTGGCATTGAGCGTATAGGTCAGTATCGGGCTGCTGTTTTCGCCACTTGTGCTCATGGAAAGTTCGGGGAACGAAACCTGTTCCGGCAAATCGCTGTAGGCCCGCCGGATCAATGAGGCCACCTCAAAACGGGCGGCATCCAGGTTAACGGTTTTCTTGAAAGACAAATTGATACGTCCGAAACCTTTCGACGAAACAGAAGAGATTCCCTTAATACCTTTGACCGAGCTAAACAGCCCTTCGAGTTTTGCCGTAACCTCCTGTTCAATTACCCTAGCAGATGCATCGGGCCATCGGTAACTGACCGACATCCCCGGTAACGAACGTGACGGGGTTAACTGTACATTCAGCAATGGCAACAGACTCGCCCCTACAATCATTAGCAGAATGAAGATGATAAGGGTGGAAAATGTAGATAACTGGTATTTAGATAAATGGCTCAATAGTTTATGAATTAGCTGTTTAAACGGCCCCTATTGCTTGTCATGTTTCTATTGTTAAAGGATTTGAATTGAAAAATTGGCATGCCCCGGGCCACTGCAATAATTGGCCTAATGAACTTGACTTACTTTAAAAGATCAATATTTAGTATCTCCCTAATGATCATAATCATATGAGTTTGAAGCGAAAAACTAATTATTTCCATGATATACTAAATTTCCTGATATAAAAAGCGTATCTGACATTATCTTTTCTTCAGTATAATAAACAATTAATTTCTCACGAAAAAAACCTAAATGTCCGGTATCAACTCTTACTTCTATAATTCCTACTTCATTGGGAAAAATTTCATTTTTAGGCCATTCCGCTGAAATACAAGAACAAGAAAGACGTACGGCTTCAATTTTCAAAGGCTTTGAACGATTATTTTTAAACTGGAATAATGATCTTTGATTGCTCTTATATTCTATTTTCCCAATATCAATTATTTTTTTTTCGTACTCAATTTTAGAAACATCATCAATTCTATTTCTCGTATTACAAGAAATAATTAAATATAAAACCAAAATCAATTTATACATCGTAAAATATTTTTTAAATATGAATCTGTTAAAAAAGAAAAATTTTTATCTGGAATAAAAATATTCCTCATTTTCTTTTTTTCATCAATAGTAAAAAAATACGACATTTTATTTTCCTCAAGCTGACTATTTCTTAAAATTTCACATTTAATCTCAATCAGCAGATTATTTTTGATTAAATTGTGCAAATAGTGAAGAAATTCGGTTTTTGTATTAAAAGTACCTAAAATAACTATTCTTCTTCGGCTATCTTCGGAAAGATTGCTAATTGAATTTAAAATACTGCTTAAACATGCTTGGCACTGCTCGGAATTAAGCCTCAAATACAGAACTGAATCACCAACATCAATTTTATTAAGCAAATTACTTTCAACAGCTTTTCCGTCATTTCTTATGCTTAAAATCATTCTGGATGTGATTGAAGCATTAAATACATCATATTGTTTTTTAATTGTATTATAATTAGCATTAACTTGCTCCAAATTAACTCTTTGCTTATTTATTCTAAAAAACAAATATGTATTCAATATCAACATAAATATCAACAATAAATATATTATCCGATTAGTCATTCATTGTGCATATTAAAACTACCGGATTATCATTATTTTTCATTTCCGCTACTAAACTTTCTAACTTTTTTTTCCTACCAATAGAAATTTGATTATTAATACTCAATTCTCTTTTAATATCATCATATCCAGCATAACAGATTAGATTATCATCTTCTATACAACAGGGATAAAAATATGGTTTCCGCTCTTTATTGGACCAAAAAATATTGGAAAATTCAGTGGATTTCTTTTCGATTTTATTATAGATTATCGTCCTGGTCTTAAATGGAGTAGATAATAGTATCCAATTTTCATTTTCAAGAAAATTAATAAAGAAGCTTGCATATTCATATGTAATAGTATTTAAAAATTCCATTCCCATCTTGCTAATCGGGGCCTTCATATTTCCAACTTTGGATAATACACTTTGGGGAGGGGAAAAACCTGAATAATCGATTTTATATTTTACAGATATTTCTCCATTCTTCAAATAATAAATATCAGGAGAGAATGGCTCTACAAAAGAAACACTTTCCCCCATATCATTTAAAATATAAGCATTGGACAAATTAATATTATCTATATTCTCTCTTCCTGAAATATGGCCTTTTAGCTGACCCTCAGAATCAAAGATGAAAAATTTCAATGTTCTTTGTTGTTTTGAATTTATTCCATCATTTATTCTGTCTGCACAATACCCCCAATATCCTGAATTTGTTTCACCAACATTACTCAAATATTTATCTACCGTAATATCTTTATTATATTTACCTTCAATGTCAAAACATATTAATTTTTTCATAGGCGCATCAAATACCTTAACTAACCCATCTTTTTCGCTAATGAAAAAATATCTAGGTCGAATGTATTCTCCCGGACCCTTACCGACACTCCCAATCCTATTTAGGAATCTACCTTCCATGTTAAACACCAACAAAGCATTTAAATTAATATCCAAAATAAAAATCTTATTTTTATAAATTTTCATTTGGCTTATTTTGCTGATTAAACAGTTTGAGTTTGTTTCTAATGGAATTATCAACGTTTTCTTGAACACATCTTCATATAAGAGATTAGCCGTATTAAAAGTAATTTTAATACTACCAGCAACATTTTCTTTAGTTTCCTTCTTATTACACGAAATTATTGCAAATGCTAAAACAAGCATAGTAAATCTTAGAGCCATTGTAATCTTATTTTTAAAATTTTATTGTACAAAATAAAAGAGAGGTTGTATCAAAAAGCATCTTAAAATACTGAGCTTTATATGTTTGGTTTTTACTTTGCAACAGTATCAAAAACCTCATCTGAACCCTCTTGTACAACCTCAAACTCTCATATTAATTATCGTATGCACCACAGGTATCACTTGAATCGACACATCCTATTCTCCAAGTACTACCATTCCAATACAAACATTCATCCATTAAGAGGATTATAGAATATTCTATTCCAACCATAGATTCACAAGCAACTGCATCACGTGAATAAAATGATTTTTCCTTATTGAAATCGAACATTATCATGTTAACAAGCATGATTCCCAAAACACCTAATGCTAAAAAATATTTTTTCATTTGCTCTTTTGTTCAATTGTTCTTTACTGTGATATTTTTCTAAAATGTTCTTAGAAACTGTTCAAATTTTATTAATTCATAATTTGAAAAACAAATTGTTACCATTTCCCTTGTTTTTTGACTAACTTTAGAGGCCTGAGAATTACAAGAGTTATGGACATTGAATTCACATATTGAAAAAGAAATTTTGAAAAGTCTCTACTAATAAATAACCCACCAATTCCTATTAAAGGTCAGTAAAATCATCAGCCAATTCGGCCAACTATAATAAGGTTTGTTCATTTAATATGAAACCCGTAGTTTCCTATTTTCTTAATTTCCTTATCTTTGTCACCTCACCTCACTTTCTTTTTAGAAAAGGTGTCGAACAGTGATTATTCCGGTCAATGTGTACAATGATTCCGGAGTAAAGTGTACAACCGGAATGGGGGTTGATTTATGAAGCAAATATAAATTAAATTTTCTTTCTGAGAGACTCTCCTTTTAGATCAATTCGAT
>JALNYZ010000021.1 GCA_023229575.1 Prolixibacteraceae bacterium | reverse complement strand
CTGTTTGTTGTCGAAAAAGACGTTTACGACGCCTGTTTGAACCTTTATCCTCATGCTACCTGGCTCACAAAGGTAGAAAGATTGAAGAAGAAGCTGAACATGGATGATCCGATCCACAGCAAAATGTTGTCGCGGTATTACGAAGAGATTGTCACGGTAACGATGGCCGAAAACGGTCGTCTGAACATTCCGGATGATATGCTTCAATATGCAGGCATCACCAAAGAGGCAGTATTTACCGGACAAGGCATGCGAATGAGGCTTTGGGAACCTTCCAGGCATCAGGCATCAAGGCTTAGCGATGAAGATTATGCCAGGTTGTACAAAGAGCTTCTTGGTGGACCAATGGATAATTTTTAACAACGTAAAATTCGTCGCATGAGTGAATATCACATCCCGGTCTTGCTGAAAGAGAGCATAGACGGATTGAACCTGCAACCCAACGGCATCTATGTGGATGTTACTTACGGGGGAGGGGGGCATTCGCGCCTTATTCTCGAACGGCTGAGGGGGGGGAAACTGGTAGCATTTGACCAGGACGAAGATGCGTTGCAAAACCTCATCGACGACGAACGGTTGATCTTTGTCAACCACAACTTTAAATTCATTAAAAATTTTCTGCGTTTTCACGGCATCCCCAAAGTTGACGGTATCCTGGCTGATCTTGGGGTATCCTCCCACGATTTTGACCAGGCCGACCGCGGTTTCTCTTTCCGGTTTGACGGAAAGCTGGATATGCGCATGAACCAGTCGGCTGAAACGGATGCGGTAAAGGTGATCAACGAATATGAAGTCCAAAAATTGGGAGTAATGTTCAGGGAGTACGGGGAGATTCAGAACTGGCGCAATCTCTCCGAGACGATCAGTCAGGCAAGGACTATTGAAAAAATTGTGACGGTCACCCAGTTTTTGAATATTATCTCACGCTGCGTACCTGCGAAAGTGGAAAAAAAATATCTGGCACAGGTGTTTCAGGCCTTACGCATTGAGGTAAACGGGGAAATGCAGGCATTGGAAACCTTTTTGGAGAGTACCCTGGAGTTGATGAATCCTGGTGGACGGTTGGTGGTCATTTCCTATCACTCCCTGGAAGACCGGATGGTGAAGAACTTCATGCGTTCCGGTCGTATCGACGGAAAGAGCGAACAGGATTTTTTTGGTCATTATCATCTGCCATTGGAGTTGATCACCCGAAAGGTGATTGTTCCCGGTGAGGAAGAAACTCAAAGGAACCCAAGGGCAAGGAGCGCCAGGTTACGCATTGCACAAAGAACGGCATAATGGAAGAGCCAAAGAAAAAAATAAAGTTTAATCTGGGAGAGTTGCTGAATGGCCAGTTTTTCGAAAGCGAACTGTTTGTAAAAAACAAGCTATTGCTCTTCGTCATCTTCCTGATGTTGCTGGCCAACATCTCGGTGAGGTATAAAACCGCGAAGGTGTTGCGGGAGGTGGATACCATGGAGCGGGACGTGAAGGAATTGAGGGCGCACTCTATCGCGGTAGCGGCAGAGGTAATCAAGCTGACACGCCCCTCCGAGATTCTTGACAGGATAAAAAACAGCAACCTCGGACTCGAGACTTCCAAGGTTCCGCCCAGAAGAATTTATGTCGACAAAATAGAGTGATGGAGATAAAGCAAGGCATATTGAGCAGGTTTAAGGTGGTCTATTTCGGGATCATTGTGGCCGTCTTGTGGATCTTCGTTTTGATGATTAAGATACAATTCTCTCCAAAATGGAGCGAGAAAAGCAAAATCTTCCAGGCTGTAGAACTTACTGTTCAGGCGCGGCGTGGAACCATTTGTGCAGCGGATGGTAGTCCGCTGGCTGCATCCATTCCGCATTACAGCCTCAGAATGGATTTGTGCGTCCCTCCGCTGAAAAAATATTTTGCCCGCGATGTCGACTCGCTGGCCTTGATGCTCTCGCGCTTCTTCCGCGACAAATCGGCATCAGCCTACAGAAGAGCATTGACAGAGGCTTACAGAAAAGGGGACCACTATTTTCTGGTCTCTACGCATAAAGTGGATTACGATGGGCTTCAGAAAATAAAGCGGTTTCCGATCTTCAGAAAAGGTCAGTTCAAGGGCGGTTTGATTACAGAACAAGATTACGAGCGGATCTATCCGCTTGGAAATCTTGAGAGCCGGACGCTGGGAAAAATGAAAGAGGGCATTTCAGAAGGCATTCCGGCACAGGTTGGGGCATTCGGTCTGGAGGAGTCGTTTGAAGAAGATTTGAGAGGGGAACCCGGTTTGGCAGAGAAAGAGAACGTCTCCGGCCGTACCATGGATGTTCACCTGGATGAACCAACCGATGGCCGCGATCTGATTACCACCCTCGATGTGAAATTGCAGGATCAGGTATCCTACTCCCTGCGCAGAATGTTGGAGAAAACGAGGGCAAAATATGGTACTGCTATTCTGATGGAGGTAAAAACAGGCGACATCAAGGCTATTTCCAATTATGGCAGAAACAGTGGTGGTCAGCTAATCCAGGGCTACCAGAATTATGCCTTGGGAGCGGCAGGCTCTACAGATCCCGGATCGACTTTCAAACTTGCCTCCCTGATGGCCGCGATGGAAGATGGGAAAATCGATACCTCCACCATCGTGGATGCAGGCAACGGAGTATGGGTCAGAAAGCTAAATAGAAGAGGGGCAACCTGGAAAGTAACCGATTCGGATCACGATAAGAAGGGTGGGTTTGGCAAAATTACGGCCAAGCGCGCATTCGAGGTATCCTCCAACATTGGTGTAGCCAAGCTGATTACCCAAAACTATGCAGGTGAAGAAAATGATTTTTTCAAAAGGATCCATCAGTTTGGACTGGATGTTCCGATTAAGGTTGGCATCAGCGGCGAGAGTGAGCCTTACATAAACCATCCTGATGAAAAGTCCTGGTCCGGAGTCAGTCTGACCCAGATCTCCTACGGTTATGAGATGAGACTGACACCAATGCAGATCCTCGCATTTTACAATGCCGTTGCCAACGATGGTTGCCTGATGAAGCCACGGTTGGTCAAAGCAGTTGTGGAAGAGGGCGAAGTGCGTGAAAGTTTTGGTACAACGACCATCAAACGCTCTATCTGCTCCAACAGCACGCTGCGGCAGGCACATGCAATACTCGAAGGGGTGATTGAACGGGGCACAGGGAAAGCCCTAAAGGCTTCAAATTACAAAATTGCAGGAAAGACCGGGACAGCACAGGTGGCCAACAGGAATGAGGGATATGGCCGGAAAGGCAATAAGGTTTACCAGGCCTCCTTTGTGGGTTATTTTCCTGCCGATGAACCCAAATATTCATGTATCGTGGTGATCAACCACCCGCTGGGTGATTATTATGGAGGATCTGTTGCAGGACCTGTTTTCAAACAGATTGCGGATTATGTTTATGCCTATGATCTGGGTAAGAATGAGGATTTTAAATATCCTGGTAAGGACATTCCCGAAGATTATCCAGGATTGGCGGCGGGCAGAAAAAAAGATATTGCAAAGGTGCTGAACGAACTGGACATCATGAATGGCTGGAGCTTTTACAAATCGGAATGGGTTGAGGCCAACAGGGAAGAGGACGGAGTATCGGTTACCAGCAGAGAGCTCAAACCCGGTACAATCCCCAATGTGAAAGGGATGGGTGTAACGGATGCTGTGTATCTGCTTGAAAAATCGGGACTGAGGGTTTCAATGAGGGGATTTGGAAAGGTGAAATCACAGTCTTTAAGGGCGGGTGATCCAATGAGAAGAGGCCAAAATATCACGCTAACATTAGGATAATGATGAAGTTGGAAGACATTTTGTCGGGCATAGGCGGTTTAAAAGTTGTTGGAGACACCGGAAGGGAGATCTCAGGCATCGCTTTCGATTCGCGAAAGGTGATCAGCGGTTCGCTCTTTGTGGCCACCTCAGGAACGCATGCCGACGGGCATCAGTACATTCATATGGCGATTGAAAATGGTGCCTCGGCTGTATTGTGCGCTGTTCTACCGAAGAATCCCGATCCATCAGTAACCTGGATTCTCTCCAAAGACAGCGTTTCAGACCTGGGCAAGGCTGCGGCCAATTTCTACGACCATCCTTCCGAAAAAATGAAGGTTGTCGGCGTAACCGGCACCAATGGTAAAACAACTACCGCGACACTTCTCTACAGACTGTTCACTGCATTGGGTCATACTTGCGGACTCTTCTCTACGGTGTGCAACTACATCGGGGAGAAGAAAAGTTCCGCTACCCATACTACGCCTGATGCCCTGCAAATTCAATCGGTCATGGCTGACATGGTTGCCGTCGGTTGCACCCATTGTTTCATGGAGGTGAGCTCTCATGCTATTGACCAGCAGCGGATTGCAGGAATATCGTTCGATGGTGCTGTCTTCAGTAACTTGACGCACGACCACCTGGATTACCACAAAACTTTCATCGAATACCGCAATGCCAAGAAGCGGTTTTTCGACGATTTGACCTTCGACGCTTTTGCCCTGACCAATGCCGATGACAAAAATGGTCTGGTCATGCTGCAAAACTGCAAGGCAAAAAAATATACCTATTCGGCCCGGACCATGGCAGACTTCAAGGTCAAAGTAATCGAAAGTCATTTTGACGGAATGCTTTTGAACATCAATGGGAAAGAGTTCTGGAACCATTTTGCCGGCAATTTCAATGCCTATAACCTTTTGGCTGTCTATGCTTCCGCCTTGCTTTTGGGCGCTGATAGCGATGAGGTACTGAGGGTGATGAGCCTGCTAAAACCTGTAGATGGCCGTTTCGAGATATTTCGCTCACCGACCGGGTTTTTTGCCGTTGTCGACTATGCCCACACGCCCGATGCGCTCAAAAATGTCCTCTCAACCATCAACGAGACCAGAACCGGCGATCAGCTTGTGTTTTGTGTTGTTGGGGCCGGGGGCGACCGCGATAAAACCAAAAGACCGGAGATGGCAGCCGAAGCGGTTCAGGCCAGCGACCGCCTCATTCTGACTTCAGATAATCCCAGATCGGAGGAACCCGAGCAGATCATAGCCGATATGATGGCCGGTGTACCAGCTGCCATGCGTGGGAAAGTGGTGGCCATCACCAATAGAAAGGAGGCCATTCGCACTGCCTGTATGATGGCCCATCCGGGCGATATCATCCTGATTGCCGGTAAAGGGCACGAAGATTACCAGGAGATTAAGGGGGTAAAATACCATTTTGATGACCGTGAGGTTGTTCATGAAATTTTTAATGCATCTACACTTAATTAACCATGCTTTATTACCTATTCAGATATCTCGAAAAATTTGATATCCCGGGTGCCCGGATGTTTGAATACATCTCCTTCCGATCCTCAATGGCTGTTATCGCAGCGCTGTTTATTTCAACTATCTGGGGGAAAAGGATCATTCGCATACTGCAAAGACAGCAAATAGGCGAGGAGATTCGTGATCTCGGGCTGGAAGGGCAGATGCAGAAGAAGGGAACCCCAACCATGGGGGGGATTATCATATTGGCCTCCATATTAATTCCTGTTCTACTTTTTGCCCAACTCGACAATGTTTACATCATCCTGATGATTATTTCCACCATATGGCTGGGGGTAATTGGTTTCATAGATGATTATATCAAGGTTTTCCTGAAGGACAAACAGGGCCTTGCCGGTAAATTCAAGATCATGGGGCAGGTAATGCTCGGTTTGATCGTAGCCGGTACACTCTATTTCGATGACAGTGTGATCGTCCGCGACCAGGTGTACCTTCCCAACGGACGGGTGAAAACAGAGTCAGTCATCAATGCCGTAACCGGGAAGAAGGAGTACAAGCAGGTCACCATCGACCGTAAATCAACGGAGACGACGCTGCCATTTATCAAAGACCATCAGTTTGACTACAAATGGCTGGTGGGCTTCGCCGGCAAACATGCCGACAAAGTTGTCTGGTTTCTCTATGCCCTGATTATCATTTTTATCATTACGGCAGTGTCGAACGGGGCAAACCTCACGGATGGCCTCGATGGATTGGCGACGGGTGTTTCCGCCATCAGCGGAACCACCCTCGGGGTTTTTGCCTACCTCAGTGGTAACTTCATCTACGCGGGATACCTGAACATCATGTACATCCCGTTTACAGGGGAGCTTACCGTTTTTATCTCCGCGTTTATCGGGGCGTGTATCGGCTTTTTGTGGTACAACTCCTACCCGGCACAGGTATTCATGGGTGATACCGGCAGCCTTTCGCTTGGGGGTATACTGGCGGTCTTTGCCATCATTATTCGCAAGGAGATCCTGATTCCGTTGCTCTGCGGCATTTTCCTGATCGAGAACCTCTCGGTCATGATACAGGTCGGCTACTTTAAATATACCAAAAAGAAATATGGCGAAGGCCGCAGGATCTTCCTGATGGCCCCGCTTCACCACCATTTTCAGAAAAAGGGATTTCCTGAGGCTAAAATAGTGACCCGGTTCTGGATTGTTGGGATCATTCTCTCTGTTTTAACAATTGCGACACTCAAAATCCGATAGTCATGGTAAAAAAGCGTTTGGTAGTTCTGGGTGGAGGAGAAAGTGGCATAGGCGCCGCGATTCTCGCTGCGGCCAAAGGTTTTGAGACTTTTGTCTCGGACTTTGGCGCCATTCAGGATTCCTACAAAGCCGATCTTGAAATGCATGGCATTTCGTTTGAAGAGCGGCAGCACACACCGGAACTGATTTTGAACGCAGAGCTGGTGGTTAAAAGTCCGGGTATCCCGGATAAGGCCCCTATCATACAGTCTCTTGTAAATAATGGAGTTGCGGTAATCTCGGAAATTGAATTTGCAGGAAGGTATACCAACGCCACAACCATATGTGTCACGGGCAGCAACGGTAAGACAACGACCACCCTTCTGACTTACGATCTGCTTAAACGTGCAGGGTTGAAGGTCGGTCTGGCTGGCAACATTGGCAAGAGCTTTGCACGGCAGGTTGCTGAAGAGGATTTCGACTATTATGTCCTTGAAATCTCCAGTTTTCAGTTAGACGGGATGTTTAATTTCAGGGCCAACATCGCCATCCTTACCAACATTACACCTGATCATCTCGACAGATACAACTACGAGATGCAAAACTATACCGACTCAAAATTCAGAATAGTTCAAAATCAAACGAGTGAAGACTTCTTCATCTACAACGACGACGACCCTGTTATTGCAGAAGAACTGGCAAAAAGGAGTCTTTCCGCGATGAAGCTGCCCTTTTCGTTATCCCATCGGCTAACCACCGGAGGATGGGTCGAAGGGGACAAAATAAAACTAAATGTATACAATAATATTTTCGATATGACAATTTTAGAACTGGCACTGCAAGGAAAACACAACGTGAACAACTCAATGGCTGCCGGAATTTCCGGAATGGTGCTCAAACTTCGCAAGGATGATATCAGGGAGTGCCTGAGCGACTTCCAGGGGGTAGAGCACCGGTTGGAAAGGTTCATGAGGGTACATGAAATTGAGTTTATCAACGACTCCAAGGCAACCAATGTTAACTCAGTCTGGTATGCACTCGAAAGCATGTCTACGGATGTTGTCTGGATTGTTGGGGGGACCGACAAGGGCAATGATTATTCACAGTTGATGGACCTTGTCAAGGAGAAGGTCAAGGCGATTGTCTGTCTTGGTGTGGATAACAGCAAAATAAAAGCGGCATTTCAGGCTACAGGAATCGAAATGGTGGAAACAAAAAGCATGGAAGAGGCGGTTCGCAGCGCCTATTTTCTGGCTGCAAAAGGGGATTCAGTTCTTCTTTCACCGGCTTGCGCAAGTTTCGACCTGTTTAAAAATTACGAAGACCGGGGAAGGCAGTTTAAAGAGGCGGTAAGGAATCTGTAAGGAAATGAAATTTAGCGATTACATAAGCAGGTTAAAGGGAGACAAGAAGATTTGGATCGTCATCTTTGTGATGTCGTTCATCTCCATCCTGGTGGTCTATAGCTCAACAGGTGCGCTTGCTTTCAGGCGCTCCAACGGAAATACCTCCTTTTACATCTTCAGGCAGGTGATCGTTCAGATGATTGGGTTCATGTTTATCCTGCTGATGCTAAAATTTGTAAGGATTAAATTGTATAACAAATACGCAAATCTGGCGCTGATGGCGGCCGTTGGTTTTATCTTGCTTGGAATACTGATCGGAAGGGGCTCCGGCCGTACCATACCCCTCGGATTTTTCAGTTTTCAACCAGCTGAGCTGGCCAAGGTGGCAGTCATCATGTGGGTCGCAAGAATACTTTCCGGCACAGGGGAAAGTGAGGATTCCAGAAGAAAGTCCTTCTTCAAAATTCTTCTCGTTATGGGGCTGATGGCGCTGCTACTGCTTAAGGTGAATTTTTCTTCTGCAGTATTGTTGATGTCGACCGCCTTTGTCATGATGTTTGTCGCACAGATGCCTCTGCGATATCTTGGTGGCACCATGTTGGCAGGATTGATCCTGGCTGTCTCGTTGTTTCTGGTGCGCAAACAATTGCCGGAGATTGTCTACAAAGGAACAAGGGTCGAGACGGTATTCAACCGGATCGAACGGTACATCAGCGGATCGGATCCCAAACAGGACGAGGGCCTGACTCAGGATGAATTTGCCAAAATCGCCATCTACAACGGAGGATTCTTTGGTGTGGGTGTTGGCAAAGGAGATATCAGCAACAGAATGAGCGCTGCATACAACGATTTTGTTTTTGCGATCATTGTCGAAGAGTACGGTCTGTTCTTTGCTGCATTCATTGTTTTGCTCTACCTGATCATTCTTACCCGGGGACTGATGATTATCAAAGCCTGCAAACGGACCTTCCCGCTCTACCTCGCCACAGGGGCTGTTACCATGCTCATGATGCAGGCTCTTGTGAACATGGGCGTCTCCTCGGGGGCTATTCCGGTTACCGGTCAACCGCTACCCTGGATAAGCTGGGGCGGCACTTCTCAGGTATTTACGGCATTTATCTTTGGTTTTCTGCTGAGTATCAGCGCTGAGAATCAGGCAGAAATGTTTAAGCAGGACGATGTGACAGAGTCCGGCGAAGACGATGACTTCTCGGAAGAAGAGATTCTGCTGTCAAACCTTGAACATTAAATTTCGAATCTTAAGTATATGAGCAACCATCGATTTATCATCAGCGGAGGCGGAACAGGGGGCCACATCTTCCCTGCACTCTCCATTGCTGAGGGATTGAAACAGCGTCTGCCGGATGCGGAGATTCTCTTTGTCGGTGCGCTGGGCAAGATGGAGATGGAGAAGGTACCCGCAGCGGGATTCCGGATCGTCGGACTGCCTGTTGCAGGCTTCCACCGGGGTGAGATCTGGCGCAACCTGATGTTTGTACCCAAATTGCTGATGTCGTTGTGGAAGGCAAGGTCGGTGGTAAAAAAATTCAAGCCGGATTGTGCAATAGGCGTTGGAGGTTATGCAAGTGGTCCGATCCTGAAGGTGGCCGCACAAATGGGCATACCAACACTTTTGCAGGAGCAGAACTCCTATGCAGGCGTAACCAACAAGATTCTGGGTAAAAAGGCAACCAAAATATGTGTCGCCTATCCAAATATGGAACGGTTTTTCCCGAAAGAGAAGATCGTTTTCACAGGGAATCCGATCCGGAAAGGGTTGGAAGGCATTGCAGAAAAGAGGGAAGAGGCGTATAAATTTTTCGGACTTGAACGCGGGAAACCCGTAATTCTGGTTATTGGAGGAAGTTTGGGCGCCCGCACACTGAACAATGGCATTCGTTCCAAACTCGATCTGATTCGCTCTTCCGGTGTCCAGTTTCTTTGGCAAACGGGCAAAATCTATTACCAGGATATGAAAGCTGAGCTGGATAACAATCCTACCGGGAATCTCCATCTTTTGGAATTCATCCAACGAATGGACCTGGCTTTCGCAGCAGCGGACCTGGTTATTTCGAGGGCAGGGGCAGGTACAATCAGCGAACTTTGCGTTTTGGGAATGCCTTCCATACTTGTACCTTCTCCAAATGTAGCGGAGGATCATCAGACTGCGAATGCACGTGCACTTGCCGAGAGGGGAGCCGCTATGCTCATCACAGACGCAGAAGTTGGCGAGAAACTGGTGGAAGAGGCGCTCAAACTGGTGAATGACGAACAACGTCTGAGTGAATTCTCGGTAAAAATGAGGGAGATGGGAACGCCCAATGCGACGAGGGATATTGTGGGTGTTATACTTTCAATAATTGACAATTGATAATTGACAATTGACAATGATGGATGGCCCGGAATTTTGGCGACAAATGAAATTAATTTTTAGAAGTCAACAGTGTTGAATTAGAAAAGTAAGTAGATGAATAACAAAAAGGTTCACGCAAAGTACGCAAAGAAAGACGCAAAGAGTTCGAAATTGAACTTTGCGCTTTTTGCGTCTTTCTTTGCGACCTTTGCGTGAAATATTTGAGAAACAAAAAGATTAAAATATAAACATAAGTATAATGTGGGTTTTCAATTGTCCATTCTCAATTGTCAACTGTCAATTTTAGAATATGGTTGAGACTGAAAAAATAAAATATGTTTACCTTCTGGGGATCGGCGGAATCGGTATGAGCGCCCTTGCCCGCTATTTCAGGTTTGCCGGCAAACGGGTTTCAGGGTACGACAAGACTCCCTCGCCTTTGACCGATGAATTAATTGCGGAGGGAATTCCTGTCCATTTCAACGAGGATCTGACGATTTCGCCGAAGCTGGAAGAGCGCGAAGATACCCTGGTTATTTTTACCCCTGCCGTACCTGAACATTTTGGCGAGTTGAAATGGCTGCGGGCGAACGGTTTTACCATTGCCAAAAGATCGGAAGTACTTGGATCGCTCAGCCGCAACAAAAGTTGCATCGCCGTGGCAGGCACACACGGGAAAACATCCGTTACCACGATGACTGCCTATCTGCTCAGGGAGTCACATGTCGACTGTATCGCCTTCATGGGGGGACTTTCAAGGAACTATGGCACCAATCTTTTACTTCCGGCCAACAACAGCAAGGTGATGGTAGCCGAAGCGGATGAGTTCGACCGCTCTTTTCTGAGACTATTCCCGGAAATGGCCGTCATCACCTGGATGGATCCCGATCATCTCGATATATACGGGACAGCCGGTCAGTTGGTAGAGGCCTTCTCCACTTTTACAGGTCAGATCAACGAAGGAGGCGTGTTGCTTTACCGCAAGGGGGTAGCCATTGACCGAAACTGGAACAAAAAAATACGTTATTTTACCTATTCCGTCTCAGAGGAGGCAGATTTCAAGGCGGAAAATATTACGGTGACAGAGGGAGCCTATCGTTTCGACCTGCAATCACCTATTGGTACGATCCGTGGAATCACCCTTCACTATCCAGGACTGATGAATGTGGAAAACCTAACGGCAGCAATGGCTCTGGCTTTGCTGAACGGAGTGACCAAAGAGGAGATTCTTGCCTCCGTACCCAATTACAAGGGAGTCGAGCGGCGTTTCGACATTCGGTATAAGAGTACTACCAACGTCTACATTGATGACTATGGGCACCATCCGAGAGAATTGGAGGCAACCATACGCTCCGTTCGCCACCTCTATCCCGGTAGGAAAATAACCGGAATCTTTCAGCCACACCTCTTTACCCGTACCCGGGATTTCGTGGATGGTTTTGCCGAAAGCCTCGATTTGCTGGATGAAGCGCTTGTGATGGAGATCTATCCCGCAAGGGAGGAGCCGATCCCGGGGGTGGATGCAGGAATGATACTGAATAGAATGAAACTGAAATCCAAAAGAAGATGTTCAGCATCTGATTTTACTGCCATACTTGATGATTATCAGTTAGATATTTTGATTACATTGGGAGCTGGCGACATTGACCGACTGGTCAATCCAATTGTTAAATACCTGAAGGGGAAAAATAATGGTTAAAAAAATTGGTTATCTTCTGCTCTGGGGCATGGCGCTCGGTATGGTATTCCTCTCGCTGGGGTTTTCCATCTACGAACGCAACAAAATTGTCTGCACTGACGTAAGGGTAGAGATAACCGATTCGACAGAAAATCGATTTTTAAGCAGCCGGGAGGTCAGAACATGGGTTTTGAACCGCTATCCGAACATTCTGAAAAAGAACCTCGATTACATCGATCTTAGAAGTATCGAAGAGGGGCTGCGAAAAATTAAAGCAGTAGAGGAGGTAACGGTTTTTACCTCCATTGTTGGAAGAGGGAAACCTGGCGAAGGATCTGTTGTGGTAAGGATCCGTCAACGCGATCCCCAATTTAGGGTTGACCAGCCTGGACGCGATTATTACATGGACAAGCTTGGCAAGAGTATCGACTGGACACCCAATTATACCCCAAGGGTGATGATAGTTTCCGGCGTGATTGCGTATGAATTTGCAAGAAAGCGCCTTCTTCCGCTCATCGCCTATATCCAGGAAGATCCGTTCCTGAATGCCCAGATTGATCAGATCCATGTGGGAGGAAATGGAAATTTGACAATGGTTCCCAGGATAGGGGAACAGTTTATTTATTTTGGACCGCCTGAAGATTATCAGGTAAAATTGAGAAATTTGAAAGCGCTATACAAGGAAGGTTTTAAAAACGGGGGATGGACATTGTATAAATCGATCAATCTGTCGTATAAGAATCTTGTAATCTGTTTAAAAAAATAGAAGAGATGAACCAGACAAGGGAATTAGCAGCCGCTATTGATATCGGCACCGGCCACACCAGGGCAATTCTGGGGAGGTTTACATCGGATAATAAGCTTGATGTATTGGCATTCAGTGAAGTAGTCACCCAGGGGGTGCGAAATGGAGTGGTGGTAAACATCGATGATGCCGCCGAATCCATCCGCAAAGCAGTCACCATTCTTGAGCGTGCCACCAACCTGAAGGTGAAGAAACTTTATGCAGGGATCTCAGGTCAAAAAATTGCAAACCGGCCATATACCTGTTACCGGATGACCGAAGGGAACGAGGTGACGCAGGGGATCGTGAAAGGCTTGTCGGACGAGGCACGGCGTCATGCAGTACAACCCGGGGAAAAGATATACCATCTCGTCCCTACGGAGTACGTAGTCGATGGTGAGCGCGAAATCAACAAGCCGGTTGGGATTGCCGGACGGCGGATTGATGCCACCTTCAACATCATTCTTGCCTCCGACAATTACGAGAAGAACCTGACAAGGGCCATCGAAAAGGCAGGTTTCGAATTGGCTCATGTCTTCATCAATCCATTCGTGCAGGGAACTTCTTGCCTTTCTCAGGATGAAAAGGAGGCAGGTGTTGTACTGCTCGACCTCGGCGCCGGCACGACAGGGATTTCCCTTTACTACGAAAATAAACTGAGACTTGCACTGGAGCTGCCTTTCGGTGGAAACGTGATCTCCAATGATATCAAGGAGGGGTGCAACATTATTCCGCGACATGCAGAGATGGTGAAGGTTAATTGCGGATTTGCCATGATCGAACTTGCCCCCGATAACAAAGTCGCACAGATTCCTGAAGTGGAGGGGTGGCCTGGCAAAGAGATATCCTTTAAAAGCCTTGCAGGTATCATTCAGGCCAGGGTGGAGGAGATCATGGAGTGGGTGAATTTCCAGCTCGAATCATCAGGGTACATGGATAAACTTGGAGCAGGAATAGTGCTGACAGGTAAAGGTTCCGGACTGAACGGTCTCGATAAAGTGGTGAGTTACATGACGGGACTGGATGTCCGTTACGGGCGGCCTATTGTCGCCATGAAAGAGCAACTGTTTAACGAACAGCTTGCCACACCGGCATCTGCGAACCTTCTGGGTATTCTTATTCACGGTCTGATAAACTCAAGAAATTTAAAATATCCGGCGGGAATGGTCGATCCAATTGTCCAGGAAGAGGCGCCAAAAACAGAACCGGTCAAGCGCAAAACCAGAAGCTTTCACGACCTGGTAGGAAAAGTCAGGGACGGTTTTGACGGACTCTTTGAGGAGCCGGACCATAAATAAAAAATGAAAAAAATGGAAAATATATCTGACGATTTGTTGACATTTGGTTTCAGAAACGAGTACAACTCCATCATCAAAGTGATTGGCGTTGGTGGTGGTGGCAGCAATGCCGTCAACCACATGTTCCGAAACGGAATAGCAGGCGTTGATTTTGTGATATGCAACACCGATGCCCAGGCCCTGGCAAATAGTTCAGTACCCGTAAAGATCCAACTTGGCGTAACCCTCACCGAAGGCCGGGGGGCCGGCAACGCTCCGAAAAAGGGAGAACAGGCGGCTATTGAAAACCTGGGCGAGGTGAGACAAATCCTGGAGGCAGGGACAAAAATGGTCTTTATCACCGCAGGAATGGGTGGTGGTACCGGTACCGGCGCCGCACCTATTATAGCCCAATTGGCGCGAGACATGGACATCCTGACCATCGCAGTAGTGACCATGCCCTCCAAAAAGGAAGGCAAACTGAGGTACGATCAGGCGATGGAGGGCATCCTGAAACTCGATCGCTACGTCGATTGTATGTTGGTGATCAGCAACGAAAATTTGCACAAAGTGTATGGAGAACTTCCTGCACGCGAGGCATTTGCCAAGGCTGATGATATCGTTTGCACTGCCGTCAAGGGATGCGCTGAGATCATTACCCTCCATGGCAACATCAACATCGATTTTGCGGATGTAAATACGGTGATGCGCGATAGCGGCGTCTTTATCATGGGAACCGGACTGGCAGAAGGGCCTGACCGTGCCTACCTGGCCGTTGAAGACGCGCTGCAGTCGCCGCTGCTTGATAGCAATAACATCTACGGGACAGGTAATATTCTGCTAAATATCATTTCGGGGGAAGAAGAGGTGCGGATGGGCGAGATCGGCCAGATCATCGACTATCTGCAGCAGGCTGCCGGCGACAATGCCAACATTATCTGGGGCAACGGATTCGATGCTTCGCTGGGAAACAAGATCAGTGTTACCATCATTGCTACAGGGTTTGATCATGATCCAAATCCGATCAGAAATAGCCCGCCAGTAACCGAAAAGGTTATTCTTGAAAGCAATGCATTCGTGGTAACAGATGAGATTCCAAAGAAAAGCGAAACTGTTTCTGAACCGGAAGAACTGGAGTTGATGGGGATCTCTGTAACGGATGAATATTTTTCACCCGAGGATGAACCTGTGGCTGAACCTGCCAGACCGGTATCACAGGCAACTGAAAAAAAGAGTGGGGATCAGACAGTGAAATCAGCGAAGAAACCGGAACGCGAATCGATTTCAAAATGGTTCAACCAACAGTTTGGCGGACTATTTTCAGACGAGGACGAGGAGGTTAAATAAAAAGAAGTGCCTAAAGTGACTAAAGTGCCTAAAGTTGGGGACTCCAAACACTGTTTCATCACGGCGTAAGTACTTTAGGCACTCTAGGCACTTTAAATACTTTAGGCACTTTTAGATAAAAACGAATAAATTTACATATTATGAAAGATCTCATAGACTTCGATTTGCCGACGGCTTCAGAAAACATCATCAAGGTGGTTGGGGTTGGCGGTGGCGGCAGCAACGCTGTGAACCACATGTACCGGCAGGGTATCAAGGATGTTGATTTTGCTATCTGCAACACCGATGTTCAACACCTGCTCAAGAGTCCGGTCCCTGTTAAGGTCCAGTTAGGATCAGCCTTGACTGAAGGAAGAGGTGCGGGGAACAAACCCACCGTTGGATGCGCCTCGGCCAATGAAAATATCGAAGAGATTGAAGCAATTTTTTCGGGTAATACAAAGATGGTCTTTATTACAGCAGGGATGGGAGGAGGTACCGGGACCGGGGCCGCACCCGTTATCGCCGAGGTGGCGCGCACCAACAAGATTCTCACCATCGGTATCGTGACGCTTCCTTTCCGCAACGAAGGAAAATTGCGTATCCAACAGGCCATCGAAGGAATCCGGCAGATGGAGGGACATGTGGATTCATTGCTCATTATCAACAACGAGCGAATTCGCGAAATCTACGGTGATTTTCCCATTTCCAAGGCTTTTGCCAAGGCAGATGACGTACTGGCCACCGCAGCAAGGGGTATCGCCGATATCATTACCAGCACAGGATTCATCAATGTCGACTTCGAAGATGTCCGTACCGTGATGCAAAATTCGGGGGTAGCCATCATGGGGTCCGCCACCTTCAGCGGCTCAGACCGTGCGCGCAAAGCCGCCGAAGGGGCGCTTAACTCTCCGCTGCTCAACAACAACGATATCCGTGGCGCCCGGAATATTCTGGTCAACATCACCTCCGGCGAGGAGAAAGAAGTCACCATGGATGAGGTAAACCAGGTCAACGAATATGTTCAGGAGATGGCCGGGAACAATGCCGACCTTATCCATGGCATTGCAGTAGACCCGTCTCTCGGTGATGCCCTGACTGTTACAGTGGTAGCCACCGGATTTAAGAGCAGCTCAATTCCTGAATTCAGGACCGGTATAGCGGAGGAGAAGGTTAGGGTCTCCATCGGTGATGATGTAATGGATAGCAATCACCACGCTTCAAAACCGGAAACCTTCTTCACCGGTGAGGAGACAGGCGGACATGAATGGACGGAAGATCCACAGGAGTCGGTCATTAACCGGCTCTATCCCAAGCGAATGATTGATCCATTCTCCGGAGCCCCGGAAGGTGTCAAAAAAGTGATGCACGTCGATTTCTACAACCAGACGGAGGAGTACATCAACGAGCTGACCAAAATTCCGGCCTTCGAACGGCGCAGGATGAAACAACAGAAACCCGGGAATATTGCAGACAATGGCAAGTCAATGTCGCGCTATTCCATTACGAATAATCCGGAAGACGGTCTTAAGCTAAGGAAGAACAACTCCTTTTTGCACGATAAAGCAGATTAAATGTGCCGATGTGTTGATTTGCTGATTAGCTAATATGCTGATGAGTTAATTGTCAGAAGTATAATTTTTTGTGTACAATTATCTTATATCGTAATAGATAATTCCTTCACCGACTGGCTGCAACAATTTTCAGCCGTTGGTCTTTTATATCCATATGTATCAGCCCTTTTATTCCTAATCAGAGAGATTTTTTTGTATATGCAATGATTAAATTAATTATTTAAGTAGTTTTATATTCCTTACTAACGACAAGGTCTTCGTTCTTTGCAGGTGATTGTTAGTGACTTATATATTTATGTGACCTTGTTATTCTCAAGATTATCCTACACTTTCTTGCATTGATCTAGTGTTTATTCAAATGGTTTATGAAAGTTATCCAATGATTTTTAATAAAATAAACCTGAAGATTGTATTCAGGTTCATTATTATTTTCTCAGGTATTCACTTTCCGGCCCATTCGCAGGAAATAGGTTTTCCTTTTATCAGAAACTATGCTCCCATTGAATACAACAACTCTACACAGTTTTTGGCTATTGAACAGGATTCCACCGGGATAATGTATTTTGGCACCAATGGTGGTATATTGGAATACGACGGGAAAAAATGGACGACCCTTCCTTCCATCAATAAAACCGTAGTTTATTCGCTTGCCATTGGCCCAAATTGTATCGTATATGTGGGCGCTAAAGATGATTTTGGATATTTGAAGGTCAATAAGCGGGGTGAGGAAGAATTTAAAAGTCTTAAGTATCTGATTCTAAACAAGGAACTAAAATTTGGAGGTGTATTCCAAATAAAATTTTCGTTGGGGAAAGTTTATTTCTGGACATCGGATGCAATTTTTGAATACACACCTTTGCCAGAACCAACAATAAAGACATATTCTCCAAAACAAGGAAACCGGTTATCAGGAATTATAGCCCACAATGGGAAAGTGTATGCTAACGAAAGTAATCGAGGTTTGGGTACTCCTAACAATGACAGCCTTGATTTGGTAAATGATTTTTATAAAGACAAACCATTTAACAATGCGTTATCTGTCTCTAAAGATACAATGCTAATTGTTACCCGTGCGAAAGGATTGTTTTGGCAGAATACAGGAATGGATTGTGCTTCTATGTTGCCTATTAAGAATAGCAATTTTCTGATAGATAATGACATATACACTGCCTCTTTACTTCCTGGTCAAACAATCGCGTTAGGAAGCTTAATAAAGGGGCTCATAACAATCTCCAAATCAGGTGAAATTCTGCAAAAATGGGATGACACCAGGTTGTTGCAGAACAACACTGTCCTTTGCGCCAAAAGCACCAAAAGCCATAATTTGTGGCTGGGACTTGGGAATGGTATCAGTCGAACAGAGGAAAGTTTGGCATGGAGCTACTGGGATAAAAATGCCGGATTAAAGGGTAATGTCAGGGATGTTATTAGATTCGGGAACAGGGTTTACATTGCGGCAGGAAATAATGTTTATTATCTCGAAAATAACCAACCCCGGACGGTTGAAGGTATCTCAGCTGGACAGTGTTGGAACCTATTGGAATACACTGCACCCGGGAATAAAAAAATCTTGCTGGCCGGGACGCAAAACGGGATTTATGAAATTACTGGCAATCAGGCCAAGTTGATCCATTCCGGTAAGCATGCCTTAAAACTCTATGCGTCCCCGGGTAATCCGAATCGAATTATAAGCACAGATTTACCCTTTTTGATTTCACTGGTTTACGAAAAAGGGAAATGGAAAGAGGAAGGGAAGTGGAAAGGTATAAATGGTTATATATATGCCATTGCAGAAGATAAAAACGGTGTTGTCTGGCTGGGGACTTCTGATTCAGGGGTAATTAAAGTAATTCCCAACTATACAGATATAACGAATCCTAAAGAGGTAGTTACATATAAAGAAAAAGATGGTTTGCCATCTTTGCATACTGTGTTTCCTTATATAATTAAAGGTAAGATAGTCTTTGCGACACAAAAAGGTTTGTATATGCACAATCCCCAGAACCATCGTTTTGAACCTTCTTGCGATATATCCCAAAGATTGTGCGACAGCATCCATTATATTTCCAGTCTGCACGAGT
Source organism: Prolixibacteraceae bacterium (assembly GCA_023229575.1). Taxonomy (GTDB): domain Bacteria; phylum Bacteroidota; class Bacteroidia; order Bacteroidales; family Prolixibacteraceae; genus CAINVV01. Next base: position 49,471 of record JALNYZ010000021.1, on the reverse strand, counting down.
CACCTGATGGAAGGATTTATGTATTGCAGTACAATGGGGAAAAACAGGATTTTGGTTTTTTTAGGCCAAATGTGAATGGGGGTTACGATTGGATATATAAACCGTTTCGCAGGATTCCTCAGATGAGTTTAAATTGCTTTCTGAGAGATAAAAATGATGTAGTGTGGATTGGTGGTAGCGAGGGTTTGTTCAGGTATGATGAACGGCTTGACAGAAAAGATTATGATACCGATTTCTACACTTTAATCCGTAAGGTGACCGTGGGCCTTGATAGTGTGGTATATCAGGGAACACTTCTACCAGCTAAAACCGATGGTGATGGGATAAAAAAACTTGATTACAAATTTAACCAGTTAAAATTTGAGTTTTCAGCCCCATTTTTTGATGATGAAAGCAAAACCCTATATTCCTATCAGTTAGAAGGGTTTAAACCTGAATGGTCAGTTTGGTCGAATGAAGGAAATGCAGTATACACCAATTTGTATGAAGGTTTTTACACTTTCAGCGTTAAAGCCAAAAACATTTATGATAAAGAAAGCATCGTTGCAAAGTTTTACATCAATATTTTGCCTCCATGGTACCGCACCTGGTGGGCCTTTTGCATCGATGCCTTGTTATTGGGATTGATCGTATTGGGAATTGTCAGGTGGAACACTTTGCGTTTGCGGAAATATAAGGAACGGTTGGAGTGGATTGTCATGGATCGTACAGCAGAGATAGACAGAAAGAATGCTGAACTGAATATTCAAAATGAAAAAATTAAATCCCAAAGAGATGAAATTAGGGCACAATTAGAAATCAATGTATTAAAAAGTGAAGAAATTGAGGGGAAGAACAACGAGCTGACAGAACTCAATGCCACCAAGGACAAATTCTTTTCCATCATAGCGCACGACTTGCGTAGCCCGTTTAGTAGCTTTTTGGGACTAACGCAAATTATGGCGGAAGAACTGCCGATTTTGTCGATGCCCGAGATTCAGGAGATTGCAGTAAGCATGAGAAATTCGGCCTCCAACCTTTTTAGTCTTCTTGAAAATCTGCTGAGTTGGGCAAAATTACAACAAGGATCCATTCCTTTCAATCCGGAAATTGTTCAAATCCGCACCATTGCAGGTCCAATCATGGCCATGATGGAGGAATCGGCCAAAAACAAGGGGATTGAGTTGGTGGATCATATTCCAGATAATGCAGCAGTTTTTGCCGATATCAATATGCTTCAGACAATCTTCCGTAACCTCGTTTCAAATGCCCTGAAATTTACATCCAAAGGTGGGCAAATAAGGGTTTCGGCAAAGCCAATTTCCAATAACATGGTTGAGATTTCCGTTGAGGATAAAGGCATTGGGATGAATAAGGAGATGACGGATAATCTTTTCAGGTTGGAGATAAATACCAGTCGGTTAGGGACCAATGGCGAAACCAGTACCGGTTTAGGTCTGATCCTTTGTAAGGAATTTATTGAGGTACAAGGAGGAGCATTACGGGTGGAAAGTGAAATAGGAAAGGGAAGCATATTTTGTTTTACTTTGCCTGCAAATAAGTTTTTGTCATCAGGCCCGCATTGATTTGCCTAACATTGTCAACGGTCTTAATGTATAACTCATAACTCATAACTCATAACTCAAAAAGGGTATGTCAATATTTGATCAGGTAAACGACGACATCCGTGCAGCCATGCTGGCGCGTGATAAAGAGCGGCTAGAGGCCGTGAGGAACATCAAGAAGGTATTGCTGGAAGCCAAAACAGCCAAAAGCGGGGCAGAGGAACTTTCCGATGAGGATGCCATCCGGGCAATATCGAAGCTCGCCAAACAGGGACGCGATTCTGCCGAAATCTATGTCCAGCAGAAGCGGTCTGATCTGGCCGACTTCGAGATGGCCCAGGTAAAAATTTACGATGCATTTCTTCCCAGGCAGATGGGCGGGGAAGAACTTACTGCAGCGGTTAAGGCCATTATTGCTGCTTGCGGGGCCACCTCCATGAAAGAGATGGGTAAGGTGATGGGTATTGCCACCAAAGAACTGGCCGGTAAAGTGGATGGAAAACTGATTTCGGAGAAAGTCAGGAGCCTGTTGGGTTAAATCTTTTTCACAGCTTTTTATTATTTCGAAAAAATTGGTATGTTTGGATCGTTCAAATCCCTGACTTACCATTTTGTTTAATTTAAATCTAGCTTATTAGCATGAGAGCATTATTACTGATCACGTTACTGGTTTCATTGGTTTCATTGAAATCGCATGCACAGAAGGACACTACTGCCACAGTTGATTTGTTGGGAGAGATGAACAAAACAGCTCCCGAAAAGACCAAGCTGTTGCCCGATAAAATACTTTTCACCCAACGGATTTTCTGGGGAGAAAAGGGATTGATGCGCAATTTTAATGTTTTTGAACTGACCCCCGAAAAAAGACAGAAGGAATTGAAGGTAAGAAGGACCATGTTGGTCGCCCACCAGGTAATGGGTATGTTGACTTTAGGAGGGATGGTAGCACAGGGTATTGTAGGAGCGAAGCTCTATAGCGCCACAGGTTCCAATTATCAAAGTCTGAAAGATACACACGAAGGATTGGCAGCCGCAGTCAACGTCGGCTATTTCAGTACTGCGGCTTTGTCGCTTTTTGCCCCGCCAAAAATGCTGAACGAAAGAAAAGGGTACAGCAGCATCAAACTGCACCGCGGTTTGGCAATCATCCATTTATCAGCGATGATAGCAACAAATATACTGGCAGGTTCGCTGGGGGGAAATCCCAGTCTTCGCCCCTACCACCGGGCGGCTGCCTATACCGCTTTCGGAGCCTTTGCCGCTTCGATGATCGTAATCAAGTTCTAACTTTGCGACCTTTGCGATTAAACTTTGCGGCCTTTGCGAGAAATAAAATGTCACGCAAAGGCCGCAAAACTGTAGCAAAGAACGCAAAGTACTTCGACAATCATTAGGGAATACTGATAATCGTATAGATTTTAAGATGGTTTTGGTTGTGTGGTAACCTTCTTATCTGGGAAACGTAATATATCAAAAATATTAAAGTATGAAAAAACTTGGTTTACTGCTGATTTGCCTCGTATTGGTTGTCAGCGCATCTGCACAAAATAAAGTTAAGGTAAGTAATGTAAAGGAAGAATCATCCATTACCTATTCGATGAACCACCCGTTACATTCATGGAGTGGCGAAAGCAAAGAGATAAACTCCGTTATCCTTACCGATGACGCCAGAAGCGCCATTTATCAGGTGGCTGTATCTGCAAAAGTCTCAACTTTCGACAGCAAAAATGCAAACCGCGATTCTCACATGATGGAGGCGACAGAAGCCTTGAAATATCCGAATGTCACCTTTGTAAGTTCTTCTGTAACCATCGATGGCAGTGATTTTACATCATCAGGAACCATGACTTTTCATGGCATTAGTCAGCCGGTCGCTTTAAAGGGAAAGATTGCCAAAGAGGGCAATAAACTGACTTTCACAGGTAATTTTCAGCTCAAGATGACCCAATTCAAGGTTGATCCACCTTCGCTGATGGGAATCAGTACCAACGATGATTTCAAGCTGGATTTCAAAGTGGTTTATCAATAGTCGAAACTGCTTCCTCCAAGAAATTCCCTCAGAACAGATGTTGGTGGAATCTCTGTCTCAGGAATAAAGCTGAAGTAGGAGATAAATACGATAAGTCTGGCAGCTTCCGAATATTGGACTTCATTCTCTTTGACGGTTTTTAGCAGGATATTTGCGTATCTTTTCAAGACAGCTAATTCATAAACCAGTGCAGAGTTAAAGATGATATCGGCGTTTTCCTGGTAAGGGAAGATGTATTTCTCTTCGCCGCGCCTCACACTTGGCCATCGCTGGATGGTTGTTGAGGCGCTGTATCCCCTGTATTTTGCATCCCTGATCATTCTCCGCAATAACCTGTTGTCGGTGGTTGGCACATAGGTGTGTTCATCTATCGAGATTTGAGTCAAAGCTGAGATGAAAATTTTGTAGCATTTTTCAGGTTCAATCATTGGGATCAACCCTGGATTGAGTCCGTGAATGCCTTCAATGATCAGGATATGGTCTTTGTCCATTTGCAGGAATTCGTCCTTGAAAGTTCTTTCGCCCGATTGAAAGTCAAACCGTGGCATTTCGACCCTCTCGCCATTCATAAGTTTGACCAGAATTTGATTGAAGTATTTGATGTCGATCGCTTCGAGCGCTTCAAAGTCGAATGCCCCATTTTCATCCAGGGGAGTGTGATCGCGGTCCACAAAAAAATCGTCGAGTGAGATTTGAATGGCATGTAACCCATTGACTGCCAATTGTACGCTGAGACGTTTGCTGAAAGTTGTTTTTCCTGAACTTGATGGCCCAGCTATAAGAACCAGGTTAACTTTGTCGTGTCTTTCGGTGATGGTGCTGGCGATTTCTGCAATCTTCTTTTCGTGCAGCGCTTCAGATACTTTTATCACATCTCCTGCACGACCGCTGGCAGTCATCTGGTTGAGGTGGGAAATATCGTTCACCCCAAGAAGAGCGGTACGTTGCTTGTGTTCCCTGAAAATTCCAAACAACTTCTCCTGTTCGATGGCTGGCTCCAGTTCATCCATATCGTTCTGCCTGGGAAAACGGAGGAGCAGTCCGTCGAAATATTTTTCCAGGCCAAACTTGCCAACAAGTCCAGTTGAGATGAGCTGATGGCCATAGAAAAAATTGTAATGCCCCCCCAACTCAAAAATCGGTGCATACAATCGGCCATATCCTTTAAAAAGTTCTGCTTTCCTGGTAAGACCTTCCTGTTCATATAGTTCAATGGCCTTTTCTGTTGGCAGTGCCTTCCGTTCGATTGGGAGATTTTGGTAAATAAGGTTTTTCATCTCCTCTTTTATCAGCCAGATATCTTCATCAATTATTGGATGGTCAAGATCTTCTATCCTGCAATAATATCCTTTGGAGATGGCATGGTCGATCTTCAGCTTTGCTTCCGGCCAAAGATTTTTGACAGCGGCATAGAGGATGAACGATAGTGAGCGAAGGTAGAGCCGCTGTCCATCCCGATTGGCATAATCGAAAAATTCGATCCGCTTGGGTTTGACCAGCTCAAAATCCATCGGTTTAACCCTGTTGTTTACGTAGGCCCCGCAGATGGGACCCACCAGGGATATACCCATTTTATTTGCAATTTCTGAGAGGGTGGTTCCTAGCGGGAAGATGTCGCTGGTACCAGTATTGACACAATAAATCTCTAAATTCTTCATAACTGATTCGTTTCTCAAATTTACTGAAAAAACAGGCCGGATAGTTTGTGTGGAACAAAAAAAGCCCCGGAATAGAACCGGAGCCTTCTTATATGATCGCTTAAAGCAATTATTTCTTGTCTATCTTGCTTTCCAGTTCGTCGAGACGGTCGTTGGCAGAGTGCACCATCATGGTAATGCGGACAAACGGACCTGCCAACAAAAACAAAGCCAGTGAAATGGCAAAACCATGCCAAGCATAAGGCAGATCGGTATGCATTAAACTACAAACAATACCGGAAAGGCCAATCAATGCTGCGATTATACCTCCCGGTACACCCAGCGGACACCTCAGTTTTTTCTTTGTTTCCATACTCAATAAGTTTTAAGTTTATTTATCAAATCTTGTTTCGAAGGTACTTCCCTAAAAACAATTTTGTTGTCGATCAAGAGTGTAGGCACAGCATAAATGCCTAATTTCATGGTTTTTATCATCCCGGAAGGCATGTTGGCCAGGGTGGTTTCGATCTTGAATTTCTCTCCAAATTCAGGTAAAACCTCCTTTAGCATGCGCTTCAACGTCCTGCAATTTGGACAGGTTAAAGTATAAAACATTTCGATAACTATTGGCTCTTTTTCCTTCATGTTAATACAAACGAGTTTAATTTCTCAAAGTTACAAGGGAAAGAAGGATAAAGGCAAAAGGATAAAGGATAAAGTTAAAAGGATAAAGTGAACCCCGTACGTTCCGCATGTTTAAACAAAAAAAATATTAAGACACCACCAAGCATGCTTAAATATCAATGATACAGATATTTATCACAACACGAATACCACTTTATCCTTTATCCTTTTGACTTTATCCTTCCCCTGTACTTTATCCTTTTGCCTTTATCCTTTATCCTTATTTGAAAGTTCTTCTTTCAAATATTTGGCCGTATACGAATCCTCATTCTTCACCAGCTCCTCGGGTGTCCCGCTGCAGAGCAGCCGTCCTCCTTCACGTCCTCCTTCCGGTCCTATGTCGATGATGTGATCGGCCATTTTAATCACCTCCATGTTGTGCTCGATCACGATGACCGTATTTCCCCGTTCGACGAGCTTGTTGAGGACGTCAAGCAAAACACGGATGTCCTCGAAATGCAGTCCGGTAGTTGGTTCGTCGAGGATGTACAGGGTTCGGCCAGTATCCCTTTTGCTTAGTTCGGTGGCAAGTTTTACGCGCTGGGCTTCACCTCCTGACAATGTAGTTGAAGCCTGGCCAAGGGTGATGTAGCCAAGGCCAACCTCATCGATGGTTCGCAATTTGTGCGAGATTGCAGGAATGTTTTCGAAAAAGGTAACTCCTTGCTGGATAGTCATATCCAACACATCGCTGATTGATTTGCCCTTGAACCTGATCTCGAGGGTCTCGCGGTTGTAACGCCTGCCGTTGCATTTGTCGCAATGTACATAGACATCGGGCAGGAAATTCATCTCGATGGTTTTCAGTCCGGCCCCTTCACAGGCCTCGCAGCGTCCACCTTTCACATTAAATGAGAAACGCCCTGGTTTGTAGCCTCTGATTTTGGCTTCAGGCAGCAGTGTGAAAAGCGTCCTGATTTCGGTGAAGACCCCACAGTAAGTCACAGGATTCGACCGGGGAGTCCGACCGATGGGAGATTGATCCACCTGAACCACTTTGTCCAGATGCTCTATCCCGAAGACAGACTGGTATGCCAACGGATCATCAAGCGATTTGTAAAAATGCTGACTCAGAATGGGAAGCAGCGTTTCGTTGATCAAAGTCGATTTTCCGCTTCCGGATACGCCTGTCACACAGATAAATTTTCCCAACGGGAAATCGACATCGATTGACTTCAGGTTGTTGCCGGATGCTCCTTTGAGTGACAATGTTTTACCATTTCCCGCCCGGCGGACTTTGGGAACCTTGATCTCTTTCTTCCCTGTCAGGTATTTTGAAGTGAGTGTGTCAATCTTTAATACTTCAGTTGGGGTCCCATCTGCAACGATCTCTCCGCCGAAGCGGCCAGCATGAGGCCCCATGTCGATCAGGTAGTCGGCCTGCAACATCATGTCGCGGTCGTGTTCCACCACGATGACCGAGTTGCCGGTGTCGCGCAGTTGCTGCAGTGACCTGATGAGCCGCAGGTTGTCGCGGTGGTGAAGCCCGATGCTGGGCTCATCCAGAATATAAAGCACATTGACGAGTTGCGAGCCGATCTGGGTAGCCAGTCGGATTCGTTGCGATTCTCCGCCTGAAAGGGTTGCCGAGGGGCGGTCAAGGGAGAGATAGTTCAATCCGACATCAAGCAAAAAACTGAGTCGGGTAACGATCTCTTTGTTCACTTCAGAGGCAATCTGAAGTTGCCGCTTGCTCATCCGCTCGCCAATACCGGTAAAGAAGGCAGATAATTCACTAATATCCATCATGGCAAGTTCAGCGATATTTTTTCCGTCGATTTTGAAGTGAAGCGGTTCCTTTTGTAACCTCTGACCGTTGCAATCAGGGCATTTGCAGGTTTTGTGAAACTGATCGGCCCATTTCCGCGCGCTTTTGGAGAGATTATCGCTCTTTTCGTTCACTACATATTTGACAATCCCTTCGTAGGTCATTGTATAATCGATGGAGCTCCCAAGCGGTGAGTTTTTCAACTGTATCCTTTCCCCGGTTCCATGAAGGATAGCATTCAGCGTCTCCTCATCGATCTCCCCGACCGGTGTCTTCAGGGTGAAGTGGTATTTCTCCGCCAACGCTTCAAGCTGCCAGAAGATAAGGGTATTTTTGTAGGGTCCCAACGGTGCGATACCTCCCTGAATGATGGATAGCGAGGGATCGGGGATGATCCTGGCAAAATCGATCTCGTTGATTTCACCCAGTCCATTGCATTTTTGGCAGGCGCCCTGGGGCGAGTTGAAAGAGAAACTGTGCGGCGCCGGATCGTTGTAAGAGATGCCGGTTGTGGGGCACATCAGGTGACGGGAAAAATAGCGCACCGAACCGGCATCGGGGTCCAGGATCATCACAATGCCTTCGCCATGTTTCATGGCCCGGTCGAGGGATTCGCGGAGGCGTTTCCGGTCTTTTTCCTCTACTACCAGTTTGTCAATCACCATTTCGATGTGGTGACTCTTGTACCTGTCTACTTTGTAACCGTGCGTCAGCTCCACAATCTCACCATCTACCCGTGCATGCAGAAATCCGCGCCTGCGAATCTGCTCGAAGAGTTCACGGTAGTGCCCTTTGCGCCCTTTTACAATGGGAGCCAGCAGGATGGTGCGTTTGTTGCCGTAATTTTCAAGAATAAGGTCGATGATCTGATCATCGCTATATTTCACCATCTTTTCGCCGGTGTTGTAGGAGAAGGCTTCTCCTGCACGGGCAAAAAGCAGACGGAGAAAGTCGTAGATCTCTGTAACCGTTCCCACTGTCGACCTTGGGTTTTTGTTGGTCGTCTTTTGCTCTATGGAGATGACAGGACTCAATCCGGTGATTTCGTCCACATCAGGCCGTTCCATATTGCCAAGGAAGCTTCTGGCATAGGCCGAGAAGGTCTCTATGTACCTCCTCTGTCCTTCGGCATAAATGGTGTCAAAGGCAAGTGAAGATTTCCCGCTGCCACTCAATCCGGTGATTACGGTTAGCTTGTTGCGCGGGATTTCGACAGTAATATTTTTCAGGTTGTGCTCACGGGCTCCCCTTACTACAATTTTCTCTTCGCCGTTCATGTAGTGATCTTTCAGCTGTTATAATCCAAAGTTGCGGGTGCCCGGTTTAGGGATTTTGATCGAATAGCTCTTCCTGGATGGGTTTCTGAGATAAGACTGTCGCAACCAGGGATTGAAATATTTCAAAATTTTGTAGTTGATACCTTGTTTGTGGGCATAATCGGCAAGGTTTGTTACACTTCCTGACAATGCGACAATATTCCAGGAAAGGACAGGATATTTCTCTTCCTCCGTAACTTTAAAACCATATTTTTCCGGGTTTTCCAGTATCAGCTTCAAAGCAAGTATTCTATAAACATATCTGGCTGTTTCCTCGTTTAGCTGCAGATCGAAATAATTCCTGCTGTCCTGCAGTTCTGTTTGCCGTTTGATCCCGTTGATCCCGGCGTTGTATGAGGCTGCGACATTTACCCAATTGCCGTATTGATGGAAGGAGCGGTTCAGGTAGCGGCAGGCCGCTTCCGTAGATTTTTCAATGTTGTACCGTTCGTCTACTTCATTGCTGACTTCCAGACCATTTTCAAGGGCGGCCTTTTTCATGAGCTGCCACAATCCCGCAGCTCCGGCAGGCGAAACAACCTTCTCCTGAAAGCCACTCTCGGCCAATGAGAGATATTTGAAATCGTCAGGAATGTTATTTTTCTTGAGGATGGGTTCAATCAGATAGAAATAGCGTTTGGACTTTTTCAGATAAAGGATCGTCTGCGACTGGAAATAGCTGTTGGCCAAAAGTTCCCTGTCCAGCGCCTCATGAACATCAAAATTTGTCAGGGGAATGGTCTCTCCGGCAAAAGTGATTGTGACAGGGATTTCTACAGGGGAACTATAGGTTTTTGTCACTGCCTCCTGCGGTTTTACTTCCTGGGCAGAGTTGATGAACAATCCACATGAAATAACGCAAATGGCTATTAATGAAAATATTAATGTAAATTTAGTTAGGGTAAAACTATTCTTATCCATCTTTCTGTACTTTCGGAGTTAACAATTGGATTAATCTGCGAAGATACTTTTTTAAGGTGAAGGCGACAATGGGTTGAAGGAAAGAAAGTCGGAGAAATGACGAGGGGGAGACTGAATGACGGAGAGACGGAAAGATAACGGAGGGACAGAAGGACAGAACAAAAGTGGCTTGGGCGACTAGTAAGATGAGATAGACTGAAATTGGGAATAGTAAAATGTGATAAGTATTTGAGTGTCCCAAGCCTCCTAACCGTCCTGCGATTTCTGAGAGCAAAACCGTGGTTATTCGAAGGAGAAAGTCAAACCGGTAAAGATACCCATTTGCAGCGGCTTGAAATTGATCATTTCGTTGCTGCTTACCGAATGCATGTACTGTTTTAATCTGGGCTCAACCGTCAGCATCAGGTTCTTGGCCAGGCCATAGCCAAACTCAATTCCCGCGGATCCTGAATAGATCACATCTCTCATATTGTCTGTATTCCCCTTGGATAATTTAAGGCCATTTTCAGTAATCGATGCGTAGTTTCCTATAAGGATATTCGTACTGAAACCGCCGGTTAACCCTACCGAAACCTTACTGTCTACCAGCTTGTAAGTGGCCTGGACCGGGATCTCGAGATATTTAAAGTCCTGTGAAATATCGGATGCGAATACTGTGGTCGCAGCAGGCAGCATGCCATTGGAATATACGATACTTGAAACTGAAGGCAGGTACAGGGAGACATCCCTGGAAATATTTGCACTCTTCTCAACAGGCTCCAGGTAGGTGATACCTGACTTAGCGCTCAGTGTATAGTCGGTATGGGTCCCCTGTTTCATCTCTGAATAACGAATGCCGGTACTAATGCTGACTTTTTTGTTGAGCTGGTATGTTGCCATCATTCCGCCACTAACGGTACTCATTGATTTAGTACCTGAACTTCTACCTGAAAATTGCGGTGCAAACATAGGGGAGACCTCCGCTTTTATTCTCCAGCTTCCTTTTGCAGGATTTTTGGTAACCGGATTTGGATTAAACGAGTCTGCAAAATAGATCGGATTTGCCTTTTTCTGATTTGTACCAGCACCAGAGTTGGTTTTTTTCTCCTCTTTGGTTGTATTTGCCTGTGGTTGACTGTTTTCAGTTTCTTTCTTAGAGGAAACTGAGGTTAAAAGTTCTTTCTCTTTTGAAGATGATGTTTTGCTATGCCTTTTGGTCGCGCTAGAATTGGATTTACCAGCACTGTTCGATGTCCTATCCGTACCCGGTTGTTGTTGACTAGCCAGGAGTTGTTTGTCGGGATTAGAACTGATTACCGCCTTCTTAAGTTGACTTGACTGAATCGGGGATTGCTCCTGATGATTTTGAGCAGGGATTTTGTTTTCGGAGAATTGGTTTTGATCGAGGGTAAACCATCCGGCCATGACAATGAGAACCATCGCAGCGGCAATGCCAACGACTGCTTTGACCTGGTTCATTCGTCTGACCCTACCGCGGAAAGCAATCTGTTGATCGATCTGACCCATAAGACCAACTGGAGGATTCTTCTCGAAATTCCCCAGTTTGTCTTTAAAGAGTTGATCTATAGGATGTCTTTCCACCGTCATATTGCTTTTACTTCTATTCTTTTTTCTGCGCCAAAATTATCCGTAACTTTTTTTTGTAAAATCATCCTTGCCCTTGACAAGTTTGATTTGGAAGTGCCTTCCGAAATGTTCATCATTGCCCCGATTTCCAGATGTGAATAGCCCTCTATGGCGTAAAGGTTAAATACCATTCTGTACCGCGGCGGCAATTCCTGAATCATCCTGATCAGTTCGTCTGCTGTGATTGAAGAGATTGTTTCATCAACCCATTCCGTTGATTCGTAGACACTCATCTCCTCAACTGGATAGAGCCGGTCATGTTTCCTGAACTTTTCAAGCGCCGTATTGACCATGATCCGTCTCATCCATCCTTCAAAAGAACCTTTGAATTCGAACTGTTTGATCTTAGTAAAAACCCTGACAAAACCCTCCTGCAAAATATCTTCCGCATCGGACGAATCCCTTGAATATCTCAAACAGACCCCGTACATTTTTCGGGAGAAAAGGCGGTAAAGCTCAGACTGGGCTTTGTTGTTCCCTTCCCAACATTTGTATATGGTCTCTTCTAGATGGGTCACTTTTAACAAACTGATAAAAGGTTTGGAATGAAGTACTAATGATACAATCTACCCTCGCAAATGTCTTCAAAAGTTGTTAAACAACGAAAATAAAAACCACAGAAAGAGCGGTTTAAATTTATTTTCAGTATCAGTGACCAATGTTAAGACGTAGGATGGGATTGAAATGGTTGCGTTGGTTGATAATTTATTTCCCGATCAGCTCCGCCAATTTATTGGCCAAATCATCTCCCCGAAGGTTTTTGGCAATAATTTTGCCCTCTTTGTCGAGCAGGAAGGTACAAGGAATAGCAGTAACACCATATTTCTGGGCAATAAGGCTCTGCCAGAATTTCAGTTCGGATACCTGATGCCAAACCAATTGGTCGTCGGCAATGGCTTTTACCCAAGCATCTTTCTCTCTGTCGAGCGAAACACCCACTACATCGAATCCTTTGTCCTTGTATTTTGCGTAAAGCGCCACAACATTAGGATTCTCATGACGGCAAGGCTGGCACCATGCTGCCCAAAAATCGATCATGACATATTTGCCCCTGGTTGAAGAGAGGGTAAAGGTACCGCCATCCGGTGTAGGCAATGTAAAATCCGGTGCCATGGACCCCATGTCCGTAGCCCGTTTCTTATCTGCTATCTTTTTCAGTTCGGCGACATAAATTGAAGACTGAACTGAAGGGTCCAAAAATTTAATAAGCGTATCAATATCAGCTGCGGAGGCAGTCTCACCAAATTGCATCATGGCAATAAGAGGAGAAACAGTCGAAGCTTTGTGCTCACGAATGAAATTTTTGGCATATACGGATAGATTCTGGACCATTGCTTCATAGTCTATCCGGGCTTTTTTCATCCCATCCTGGTCACCGGACTGCTGCGCCGACAAAAATCGCTGCTGCATACCTTGTGACTCTTTTGAAAGGCTCATCAATTCAGTCTGGTAAACCTTGAATTCATCATTTGATTTTGATCCAGATACGACAGTTTTAGTGAGACTGTCATTATATGCCTGAAGGGTAATGGTCCCATTTTCTGCAAAAAATTGGGCCACCATTTGCTGGGGAACCAAGGTAACGAACCGCAGTTCTGGCAGATCGGCCTTCCCTGTGAGCAGGAATTTGCCCTTATTGATCGTCGTTGAGTCTTCCGCAATCCATCCTCCATCGGCAAATTTCATCAACTGAATTTTACCGCTCTCTCTTCCTTTTATTTCACCTTTTATCACAAATTTATCTGGCTTGGCGCAAGATAGGATACTCATGGTTATCAATCCAAAAAACAGCAATTTTTTAATCATCCGGATATCTTGTTTAAGGGTTGGGCAACAACCCGGGTTTATTTAAAAGGCTAAAATTAGAAAAGATTTTCAGGAAAGAAGCTTTAACGGTTGCCAATGGCATTAAAATATTTTTCGAGTAGGTCTTGTGCAGCAACGAAAGGGCTCACTTTTTCCTCAGCAACAACTTGTTCCAACTTTTCAAGGTTAAACCGTACAAGGTCATTTTGATAGAAGCTGTTTTTCAGATATGCATCAATGGTTTCGAACATCCAGAACCTGGCCTGACTTGAGCGACGTTCCTTAAAGTAGCCATTCTCATTAACCAACTCAAAATATTTATTGATACACTCGGCAATTTCGTTCATCTCAGTCTTTTGCAAGGAAGAGCAGGTCATCACCTGAGGCATCCAGCCCGAAGGCGACGGCGGGAAAAGATGTAACGCGTTGCGGTATTGAGCGGCGGCAGTTTTTGCCCGGTGAATGTTATCTCCGTCGGCTTTGTTGATTACAACCGCATCGGCCATCTCCATAATACCTCTTTTGATACCCTGCAACTCATCGCCGGCTCCGGCAATTTGGAGCAAAAGAAAAAAGTCAACCATTGAATGGACGGCAGTTTCAGACTGTCCAACACCAACTGTCTCTATCAGAAGTGTGTCAAAGCCTGCGGCTTCGCACAAAAGGATGGTTTCACGGGTTTTTCTTGCTACTCCTCCCAGCGATCCGGAGGAGGGACTTGGCCGGATATAGGCATTTGGATCCGAAGAAAGTTCTTCCATTCGTGTTTTATCGCCTAAAATGGAACCTTTTGATCGTTCGGAGCTTGGGTCGATTGCCAACACGGCAAGCTTCTTCCCGAGAGAGGTGAGATAGCTTCCGAAAGATTCGATGAACGTGCTTTTGCCGGCACCTGGAACGCCTGTAATGCCAATGCGCAGGGATTTTCCGGAGAATGGGAGACAACGGCCAATAATTTCCTGGGCAATATGGTGATGGTTCGGATTATTGCTTTCAATCAAGGTTATGGCCCTGCTCAATATGGTACGGTTTCCTTGCAGGATTCCTTCACAATACTCTTCGACAGTTAGCTCGGTTTTTTTGTTTTTTTTCAGAAAGCGATAGACAGAATCCGCATTCACAGCCTCCGGCTGTTCAATCCCTTTGTTGACATTGAGTCCCACATATTCGGGGTCGTTTTCGGGATGATTAACTTTTCGGGATTCAGCCATCTAACCTTAAATTGTTGATAAAACAGTAGAGACAAGGCATGCCTTGTCTCTTAATATCTTTACGCCAACACTATTGAGCCTTGGAAACATTACCTGAAATCCTCAAAATAGAGGTAGATTGGTTCGGGTCATTCGAAATGATGGTGATGGTCTTGCTTTGCAATCCAAGTTTGCCGGTCGAGTCAAAAACCACTTTCAGGTCTGTATCTTTGCCGGATTTAATAACATTGGAAGTAGGATTGGCTGCAGTGCAACCACAGGAAGCTTTCACGCTGCGTATTTGAAGGTCGCTTTTCCCTTTGTTTATTATCTTGAAGGTATATTCAACTTTTTTCCCCTCCTTGATCTCACCAAAATCATAAACCCTTTCATTAAAATCGATGATGGGCGCATTCTGGATCTCCTTCTGTGTCATCTTTGAGAAATCTTCTTCAACGGTTGCTGTTACATTAATGCCGTAGTTGTAATTCTCCTCCCCATTGTATGTAAGATAGACCCTTGCCATCTGAAATCCAAGTTCGCCTACTTTAGAACCGTCAAAAGTTACCACGATGTAGCCTATGCCGTTTGGCTCAACAACCGCAGGATTGATTTTAACCGTCAAATGGGCCAACACTCCTTTAAGCCCTATGGTTACTTTTGCCCCAGATGTGTTGATAAATTTGAGTGAGTCTGTCTTTTTCTCATTATTTTTAATCCGTACAAAGGACAGGTTGTTGTTCAATAGTCTGATTTTACCTAGGTCAATTGGATATTGTTCGTTGATGCTGAGAGACTTGGGGAGTACATCGCCAGCAATTTTCAACACAATTGCGCCATTTGGAATATTGGCCATGACTGTGATCGTCTTGTTAAAACTTCCCGGGCGGCCCATAGGGTTGTAAGAAACCTTGATGAAGCCAGTCTTACCCGGAAGGATTGGCTCCTTGCTCCATTCGGGAGTGGTACATCCGCACGATGCACTCACCGTAGAGATCACCAATGGAACTTTTCCATTGTTTTTGAAATTGAAGTTAAAGTTGGCAGATCCGGCATCTTCTTTTATTTTTCCAAAGTCATGGTCCAGACTTTCAAAAACCATATCAGCAGTGGTCTGGGCACCTGCATTCAGCCCTACCAAGAGTAAAAGGGCAGCTGTTAACAATTGAACTGAATATCTCATCGGTATAAACATTAATTAATTATCTGTATGAATTTTATTGCATACAATCTTTATGTGCTAAAAGTATACTTCGATTGCAGGATACAAAACTAAAAAAATGATGGTTCCAAAAATATCTAAACACCCAAATTATTCATCTCCAAAATACACGCCCATTTTTCTTGCTTTTTCGATCATTTGGTCATTGGGATCAACCAGGCTCAACTTACCTCCTACTTTATCAAGAGGAATGGATCCGATCTTTCCGTTGCGAACACAAACCATCTGCCCATAATCCCCTTTGGCAATTAACTCGGCAGCATAGGCTCCATAACGGGTAGCTAATATACGGTCCATCGCCGATGGACTTCCTCCCCGCTGAATGTATCCCAATCTGGTATCCCGGGTTTCTATGCCTGTCAGTGACTGAATCCTTTCAGCTATAAAGGCCGATGCTGACATGTGCGATGGATGTTCGATCCCTTCCGCGATGACGACAATGGAGTAGGGTTTTTTCTTGGAAAACCTGTTTTCAATGGCCTTGCAGACACTATCGATACTAAATCGGATTTCAGGAATAAGGATGATGTCCCCGCCTCCTGCCAAACCTGCGTAGAGTGCAATCCAGCCGGCATCGTGCCCCATCACCTCAATGACCATTGCACGCTGGTGCGAGTTTGCTGTCGTATGCAGCCTGTCGATGGCTTCGGTTGCGATGGTCACAGCCGAATCAAAGCCAAAAGTTATCTCGGTTCCATACACATCGTTGTCGATGGTTTTGGGGATCCCAACCACATTTATTCCTATTTTTTGTAGTTGGGCCGCGGTCTTCATGGTGCCGTTTCCCCCAATGCACACTACACAATCGAGTTCAAGATCCTTGTAATTTTTCTTAATAAGGGCAGGTTTTTCGTTGGTCTCCTCACCCTTCTCCATTTTAAAGGGCTTTTCACGAGAGGTACCCAGGATCGTGCCTCCTACAGTCAGAATTCCGGATAGCTTAGATTCATCCAGTACAATATATTCTTTCCAGATCAAACCGCTGAAACCGGCTGTAAATCCGATAACTTCCATCCCGTGATTCAGAATGGCTGTTTTACCAACTCCGCGAATGGCTGCATTCAAGCCGGGACAATCACCTCCTGCTGTTAAAATGCCGATTCTTTTTATCATAGAAAATAAATTTTCCGGTATTTTTCAATACGTCTGTTGAGTGGTCAAAGTTACAACGATTAGTTTGTCCCGGCGATTATTCCCAAAAATTTTATTGGGTTTTCATTTAATTTGTAATTTAGCACAAGGAAACAGCCACTCCGGATTTCTTAGGTTAAACTGAAAAGGAAGCTGCCCGGGTGAGTGAATTTTCCGTTAGACAATTGGTATGAAAAAATAGAATCTAAGTAAGTATAAACTTCAAAATTTAAATTAAGATGAGAAACCTGTTGATTTTATGCTCCGCTGCTTTAATAGCTGTCAGCTGCAACATTCAACCAAAAAAAAGTGCAGAAAGCGCAAAGGGCGATGAAAATAATAAAAGTGCATCCATTCAGCAAACGAACACACTTTCTGCGGCTGAGGCGGCTCAAGGTTGGCTGTTGCTGTTTGACGGTAAAACAGGGACCGGCTGGAGAGGTGTCAATAAGGCTGATTTCCCCGCTGGTTGGAACGTTGAAGATGGAACCCTTAAATGTATTGGTTCTGGCATGGGGGAAGCAGGCGCCGCAAATGGTGGGGATATCCTGTATGCCGGAAGGAAATTTTCAAATTTCGATCTAAAGATTGAGTGGAAGATCTCTAAAGGTGGCAATTCAGGCATATTCTACCTTGGACAGGAGAACGGAAAGGAGATATGGAGAACTGCTCCTGAATTCCAGGTTTTGGATAACGACAACCACCCGGATGCCATTCTGGGGAAGGAGGGAAACCGTATGGCCGGTTCACTCTACGATCTGATTCCGGCCAAACCGCAAAACACCAAGCCTTTCGGCGAATGGAACAGTGCTGAGATCATCTGTTATCAGGGTACTGTTGTCCACAAACAAAATGGGGCGACCATCGTGGAGTACCATCTTTGGACACCCGAATGGAACGATATGGTGACGAACTCCAAATTTCCTTCTTACAATCCGGATTGGGCCAAGGTTGCCAAGGAGGGGGTCATCGCCCTTCAGGATCATGGTAACGATGTTTGGTACCGCAACATCAAAATTCGTCCGCTGTAATATATTTCATGGCAGGATTTAGTCCGGGGAATATCCTGACTCATTGAGAATCTTGTGGTAATCATTCTCATTCATCAATCCCTGAAGCGTTATTTTAGGATTATTTTTCATGTAGCTTTTCACAACTTGCCATCCCAGCCAGATCCCGGTCCTTCCCGGTGATTTTTGACCAAAGGGTGTTGTGAAGGGTGCCGGATTGATGAACCGGACCGACTCCATCCGGTCGCCGGAGAAAAGCATTTTCCTTTCGACCAGATAGCCCCACATCTCTGTTTCATGATTTTTGCACCAATCCAGCTGTTCATTGCTGTACCCGATTTTCAGGGAGTCAGGTCCGTCTGGGAACAAGGCATCCAAAAAATAGAGCAGTTTTCCCTGATGAATCATTCCTGAAATTAAATTCTCCGTGTTCCCTTTGTACTCAAATTGTTGGGACACCAATCCGTAAAGTGCGTCATATGCCAGTTTGCCAGGCTCCATGTTGTGCCTTTTGTAAGCCGGGATTCCTAGTCGGGTGTAAAAACGGCATTTGTAACCAAGATAATTGTCGAGACTGATACCCAGCACATTTGGAAAAGTGACGATCGATTGATTAAATCCTGAAAGATAGGTATAAACCCTTGGCAGTTGTATAGTTGGATAATAATAGGCGAAATGTCTAAATGCCAGTTCTATTTGTCTGGCATAAGGATGAAAATCCTTAAATACAGAATCAGATTTGGACCTGGCTGCTGTTATGGACGAGTCGGTAATAAAAGTCAATAGGTAACCTGAAAAGAGTGAGTCACGCGATTCCCCAATGGCCAGGATCTCCTTGTTGTAGAGGTTGAAAAAGGAACCGTACTTCTCTTGCAGCGCAGGGATTATGCGGTTTGCATTTTCAGGTGTCACTTTGAACAGATCCTGGTCCAGCCGGCCAATTTCAACCTTCAGATGGATATTGGATACATCTATTTTTAGCGGATTACGTTGACAAGCTGTCAGCGTAATTAACGTTATCAATAAATAAATGAAATTATTGTAGTGGGTCATACCAACTTACTTTAGCATTGTCGGGAAACAAACCTGAATTCAAAAAAGCAACTGAAATTCATTGTTTGCGGGTGTGAATTTATCTATTTTTGTCGTTACAGTTGTAAAAAATTGCAATCCACTTTAAAAAGTTG
The DNA here is from genome assembly GCA_023229575.1 of Prolixibacteraceae bacterium. GTDB lineage: Bacteria > Bacteroidota > Bacteroidia > Bacteroidales > Prolixibacteraceae > CAINVV01. The sequence goes on along the minus strand of JALNYZ010000021.1, from coordinate 30,400 downwards.
ATTTAGTTTTACCTAAGTAAGATAGACGCATGAGGATCGCCCTTGCCCAATTGAATTACCATGTGGGAAATTTCCCCGAAAACAGTTCCCGGATCATTGCTGCCATCGGAAAGGCAAAAGGGCAAGGCGCCCATTTGGTCGTCTTCTCAGAACTATCTGTCTGCGGTTATTATCCCAACGATCTTCTGGAAAGATTGGAGTTTATTCAGGAATCGCTCACTGCCATCGAGAAGATTGCTTCTTGCTGCAACGGGATTGCTGCCCTTGTGGGCGGACCCAGTTTCAACCCTAGTCCTAAGGGGAAGATGCTCTTCAATTCTGCCTTCTTTTTGAAAGACGGGGCCATTAAAAGCATTCACAGCAAAACTTTACTGCCCACGTATGATGTGTTCGACGAATACCGTCATTTTGAATCAAACAAAGAATTTAACCTCATAGAATTGAATGGCAATAAGATTGCCGTAACGATCTGCGAAGACCTATGGTTCAACCAGAAGGTGATGAACGCTTTTGCCAGGGAAAATCTTTATGCCACCTCGCCAATGGAGGAAAATTGCAGGCAAAATCCTGATTTGGTTGTCAATCTCTCGGCCTCACCCTTCTCGTACCATCAGGAAAGATTAAGGAAAGATATCCTGATCGAAAATGCCGTGAAATACAATGTGCCAATTATTTACGTAAATCAGGTAGGCGCACAGACAGAGCTGATTTTCGACGGGGGATCATTTATGGTTGATCAACAAGGTAAAGTGGTTAAAGAACTGGCCTATTTCGTTGAGGATTTTGCCATCATTGACACCCTTGACGGGGAGACAAACCAACTGCAACCTCAAACGGAAACTTCTGAAAAAATTTATCAGGCGCTTGTTCTGGGGATAACCGATTATTTTAGAAAATCAGGATTCAGCAAGGCCACCCTTGGATTATCCGGAGGAATAGATTCTGCCTTGACCCTGGTCCTTGCGGTCAGGGCCCTGGGGGCAGGGAATGTCAATGTTCTGCTTATGCCTTCGCAATACTCATCTGATCACTCAGTGAATGATGCTGTTGCCCTGGCCGAACGGCTTGGGGTTTCCTACGAAACACTTCCCATTCATGCTATTGCGGCCGCATTTGACGAAACGCTTGCTTCTACATTCAAAGGTTTGCCCAATGACCTCACAGAGGAGAACATTCAGGCCCGGGTACGGGGTACCTTACTGATGGCCTTCTCCAATAAATTTGGCAATATCCTTCTCAATACCTCCAACAAAAGCGAGGCTGCTGTAGGTTATGGCACTCTGTACGGGGATATGAATGGGGGCTTATCCGTGTTGGGCGATTTATATAAAACAGAGGTCTACCAACTCTCCAATTATATCAACAGGGAGGAGGAGATCATTCCCTTTAATACACTACTGAAACCACCCTCTGCCGAGCTGCGTCCGGATCAGAAGGACTCGGATTCCCTGCCGGATTATGACCTGCTGGATGCCATTCTCTATCAATATATCGACCAGGCCAGAAGTGTTGACGAAATTATAGCTTCAGGATACGACGAAGTTGTTGTCAGAAAAGTGGTGCAGATGGTCAACAGAAACGAATACAAACGCTTTCAGGCGCCGCCCACCCTGAGGGTCTCTTCAAAAGCCTTCGGATTTGGCAGGAAAATGCCGATTGTAGCCAGGTACCCGCTGTAATCCATGGTTATTTTGATTTTGGAGGATTAATTTATATTTTTGAGATGTTTTACAACATTTTTCTCAGCAATGTCCGACAATTTTGGTTTTGAAAGTCCATTCAAAGGGGAGAACTGCATATTTAATTTACTGACACCTGATGAGATGTCAGTCCTGAAGGCAAATTCGTCCACCACCCGCTACCGGAAAAATGATTATATCTTCATGGAAGGTGATGCCCCTGTTGGCATGCAATACCTCAAAGAAGGAAAGGTAAAAATGATCAAAGAGGGGATAAGTGGCAGGGAGCAGATTATCAGGATGTTTACTGAAAATGGGCTGATAAGTTACAGGTCCCTTCTTGCCGGAGAACCACACAATGGGACTGCCATTGCTATAGAAGATTCAGAGATTGTGACAATTGTACCTGATATTTTGTATGGGGTTCTGTTGAAGAACTGTGACTTTTCACTGGCATTGCTAAAGGACCTTGCTTTGGAACTGGGCCATTCCAACCACAGGACAGTAAGTCTTACCCAAAAGCACATCCGTGGAAGGCTGTCCGAATCAATTCTGTTTTTAAAAGAGAAATATGGATTCGAAAATGACGGACAGACTCTGAAAGTATACCTCTCCCGTGAAGATCTCGCAAGTCTCTCCAACATGACCGCATCCAATGCCATTCGTACGCTTTCGACCTTTGCAGGAGAGAAAATCATTGCCATGGATGGCCGGAAGATTAAGATTACAGATCTCTCCAAGCTGGAGAAAATCAGCAAACAAGGATAAAGGATCAAATAAGGATAAAGGATAAAGGATAAAGTCAAAAGGATAAAGTAAAAGACGCTGCGATGTTGATTTGCAGCGTCTTTTCTTAATTGTTAGGTGAGACAAACTTCGAATCGGCTCGAATACCACTTTATCCTTTTGACTTTATCCTTTATCCTTATTTCTTTCCTCCTTATTCTTCAAAATATACCCTCTTCACCCTCTGTCCCACAGTCGTCAGCACTTCATAAGGAATCGTTTCCATCCACTCTGCAATTTTCCCGACCGGTTGCCCTTCGCCAAACAGAATGACGGTGTCGTCCTCCTGGCAGGCGATGTCTGTGACATCTGCCATACACATGTCCATGCAAACAGTACCGGCAATTGGGGCAGGAATACCGTTAATAAGGATGCTTCCTATGCCATTGCCCAATCTTCTGCTGTAACCATCGGCATACCCAATTGGGATGATGGCAATCCTGGTAAGGCGTGCGGCCACAAAACTTCGGCCATAGCCAACACTCTCTCCGGGCATTACTGTCTTGATTTGAGAAATGGTGGATTTCAGTGTTGCCACATTCTTTAACTGAGACGACCGGTTTGGGCTCGATCCGTACAATCCAATTCCCAGTCTGACCATGTTAAGTTGCATTTCCGGGAAACGCTCGATCCCTGCCGAGTTGAGCACATGCAGTAGTATACCGTAATCAAATTCTTTGGTTATTATTTGGCTTAGCTGACGAAACTGTTCAAACTGCCGATGTGTAAAGTTGTCGTTGGCCGCATCTTCACTTACAGCGAGATGGGTGAAAACAGACCTGACGTATAGCGTATCCCTTTTTTTTATGTAGGAGACCAGGTTTTCAATCTCCGACTGGGAATCGAATCCAAGCCTCTTCATGCCTGTATCGATCTTAATGTGGATAGGGAAATTGTTTACTGCACTTTTTTTCAGGGCTTCATCGAAACTATGCAAAAGTGTAAAGCGGTAAATATTCGGTTCAAGCCTGTTTTCGATCATTGACCCAAAACTGTGTTCTTCGGGGTTCATTACCACGATGGGCAGTTCAATCCCGGCGTTTCGTAACTCAATTCCTTCGTCTGCAATGGCCACCGCCAGGTAGTCGACCCTGTGAAACTGAAGGATCCTGGCCACCTCCACAGAGCCGGTTCCATAGGAGAAGGCCTTTACCATGGCCATAAGTTTGGTATCAGGCATGAGTTGGGAACGGTAGTGGTTGAGGTTGTGCACCATTGCACTCAGGTTGATCTCCATGACGGTTTGGTGCCTTTTCTCCTGTAAAAGTGTTGAGATCCTGTCGAACCTGAAACTTCTTGCCCCTTTTAAAAGAATCACCTCATCCCTGAAATCGGATTCGTGAAAGTGAAGTAGAAACTCCTCCGTGTCAGGGAAGAAATGCTTCTCCTTCACCTGAAAAGCATCGTTAAAAACAGTGATCTGCTTTCCTATACCTATCATTTTACCGATGTTGCGCAAACGGATGTATTCGGCAACTTCACGGTAGAGTAGTTCGGGGTTAATGCCCGATTGGAGTATGTCTGAAAGAATCAGTGTACTGTTGAGCTTTTGGGCATCTTTTTGCTGAACCAGAAAGTCGAGTGCATTGATAAGGGAGGCGGTGTCTGAGTTATAGCTGTCGTCAATAATGGCGCAACCATTGTTTCCCTTCTTGATCTCAAGGCGCATGGAGAGTGTGGAGAGATGCAGGAAAAGATGCTCGAAACTACCCGGCTTCATCCCTGTAGCCAGGAGATAAGCCCAGCAGTGGATTGCATTTTCGATGTGTGCCCCATCCGTGAAAGGGATAACCAGGGAGATGACTTCTCCGCCATACAAGGCTTCAATAACGGTCGATTGATTGGAACTTTTCCTCAAAATAATTTGTAATTCGGCCTCTTCCCTGGCAGACCATCTGAAAAAACGTGGATCCGATGCGTATGATATTTCAGACAAAGCTTTATGTACCGGTTCAAAATCCTTGCAGTAAACGATGAGCCGACAGTTGACAAAAAGCTTTACTTTTTCACTTACCAACTCCTCACCGGAAGAAAAATTTTCAAGATGGGCCTTCCCCAGATGGGTAAAAATGCCATGGTCCGGATGAAGTATATTCTCAAGCTTTGACATCTCACCGGGTTTGGAGATGCCGGCTTCAAAAATTGCCAAATCAAAGTGTTCATCCATCAGCCAGACAGAAAGGGGGTTTCCTATTTGAGAGTTGTAACTGCGCGGACTCCTGACTACCCGATGTGAGGCTCCAATAATTTCGGAAAGCCACTCTTTTACCATCGTTTTACCATTGCTTCCTGTGATAGCCATGACGGGGTAATTGAATCGCCTGCGGTGGAATGCTGCAAGCGTTTGCAAGGCTGTCAGGGTGTTTTCGACGACAATAAACGAAGCCGGGGCCGGGCATACATTTCTGTCAGGAAGTGTTGATACGACGAAGCAGATGACCTCCTTCGAATGTGCATCAGCAAGATAGTTGTGCCCGTCGTTTCTACCATTCTTCATGGCAAAAAAGAGGGTCTCCTTTCCTGACAGGATGGTTCGGCTGTCAAAGGCGAGATAACGTACCCGATAATTTGCCGATGCCCCGTATTGTATCAGCTGACCATGGACAATTTCGGCAATTTCGGTCAGGGAGTAGACCATCATGGTTTGAGATTGATCGTCCGAAAACATTCACGGCAAAGTGGTTCATAGCTATCCTTTTCCCCTAGCATAACCAACTTTTCTGCATCCGTTAGTCTATGGCTGAAATGGGCGATGTGGCCACATCGCATGCAAACAGCGTGAACCTTGGTGACATATTCGGCGCAGGCCATCAAACCCGGCATCGGGCCAAAAGGTACCCCTCGGAAATCCATGTCCAGTCCTGCAACGATTACCCTTATGCCCATGTCTGCCAGTTTATTGCAAACTTCCACAAGATTTTCGTCGAAAAATTGGGCTTCATCGATTCCAATTACATCTATGTTTCCGGAGAGCAATAGTATAGTGGAGGAGTTGTCAATGGCCGTCGACCGGATGGTATTTTCGTCGTGGGAGACTACATCGGATGAAGAGTACCGGGTATCAATGGTGGGTTTAAATATTTCGACCCGCTGTTTGGCAATTTCGGCTCTGCGCAAACGGCGGATCAGCTCTTCTGTTTTCCCCGAAAACATTGATCCTACGATGACTTCAATCCAGCCCCGCTTCCGCCCGTTATTTAAATTACTCTCGATAAACATAGTTCAAAAATAGTTTTTTTCTGCTTCTTTCCATTATTTTTTAGGATGGAAAGGTGCGGTTAAATTTGTATTTTTACCAACTTACACATCAATTTCTATGGATAAAAAAATATGGTTGAGGGTAATCAGGGAAGAGCTTGAATTACTTGACGTATTGGCAACAGAAATGATAGATGATAAAAAGCTTTCCAAGGAGGAGGTCGAGCTGGCCATCTCCAGGTCTAAAATTGTTGCCAAAGAGTTTGAAATGCTTTTAAATCAAATTACTGGTCCCGTCCATCAGGAAGAAAAGGTAGCGGAAGTTGAAACCCCGGCCAAAGCAGCTGAAGAAGAGATAATATTTCAAATGCCGATTCCAGAGTACAATATTGCTGAAATTGAATCTGAATCGCCCCCTGAAGGACAAAATGACGCGCTTATTCAAATAGATGGACCTCGGGTTTCCCAGTCCCCTGGCCCCCTTGGTACCGAGTCCCCCGGGTCCCTTGTCACCCCTTCTCCCCCTCCTTTCCAGGCTTCCCAGGAACCGGAAGAAAACTCTGCCCTACACCTGGAACATAAATCTGAGGAGTATACCAGGTTTAAGCCTGCGCCGATCAAAAGTCTGAAGGAGGGTTTGATTCTCAATGACCGTTATCTTTTCCAACGCGAATTATTTAACAATGACAAAGCACAACTGGATGAGACCGTTGCTGCACTGGATCGATTGGCCAGTATCCAGGAGGCAGTTGAGTACCTGAAGGCAAATTTCAGGTGGACCAAAAGCGAAGCGTCGGAAAAATTTGTTCTGCTTGTGAAACGGAGGTTCTCCTAGAATTGATGTGCTGATGTGCTGATTTGTTAATTTGCTGATTGTTAGAATTAATTATCACGATTTGCACCAGTATCTCATAACTCATATCTCATAACTCATATCTAATAACTCATGAGTAAATTGTATCTGGTTCCAACACCAATCGGCAATCTGGAGGACATGACCTTCAGGGCGGTGAGAATCTTGAAGGAGGTCGATCTGATATTGGCAGAGGATACGCGGACCTCCTCCTTCCTTTTGCATCATTACGGGATTGCCACCAGGCTTGTTTCCCACCACAAATTTAACGAGCACAAAACTGTTGAGCGAATTGCAGCGCAGATTCTTGGGGGTGATTCAATCGCCTTAATTTCTGATGCCGGTACTCCTTCCATTTCGGATCCGGGTTTTTTACTGGTGCGTACCTGTATTGAAAAGGGGGTGGAAGTTGAATGTTTACCAGGAGCCACAGCATTTGTTCCGGCATTGGTCAACTCAGGATTCCCAAGTGACCGCTTTTGCTTTGAAGGCTTTCTGCCTCCAAAAAAGGGAAGGCAAAAGAAGCTGATGGAATTGGCTTGTGAAACCCGAACGATGATTTTTTACGAATCACCTTACCGGTTGGTCAAAGCATTGGAACAGTTCGTCGAATATTTTGGGGCCGAAAGGAAAGTTTCGGTATCACGCGAGCTCACCAAACTTTTTGAAGAGAATTTCAGGGGCACAGCAGCCGAGGTTTTAGCACATTTCAAGTCTAAAACGGTGAAAGGGGAAATCGTGATCGTTGTGGAAGGCAAACCGGACGAAGGAATTAAAAATTACAAATTAAAGATTAAAGATTTGGATGGTGATGAGGAATAAATAATTTAGGAAGCATATCATCGTACCACCCGTAATCTGTAATCTGTAATTTTTAATTTGTAATTTTTAATTCCTTCCCCATGCAATACACCCATCTCTTCTTTGATCTTGACAACACCCTTTGGGATTTCAACGCGAATTCGTACGATGCCTTGCACCTTGCCTTGAAAAAGATGGGCCTTTTGGATAGAATCGGAGACTACGGCTCCTATTTTTCGATCTACTATGCGGTGAACGAACGGCTATGGGATCTGTACCGCGACAACAAAATCACCAAAAATGTATTGAGAGGGCTTAGGTTTGAAGAGTCGCTTGAGCTAAACAAAACGCCCATGCCGGGTATGGGGGATCTTCTCAACGAGGCCTACCTGACGGAGATGCCAAAGCAGTTGAAATTGGTACCCGGAGCGATAGTTGTATTGGATTATCTCCACCACAGGTATAAGATGTCCATTATTACCAACGGTTTTCGGGAGGTTCAGGTGGATAAGCTTATCCATTCGGGGTTGAAAAAATATTTTGACAAAGTGTTTATATCCGAAGAGGTCGGCGCTCAGAAACCGCACAAGAAGATCTTCGAGCATGCCGTTAAATCCATGAATGCACCGAAGAAAAAAAGCCTGATGATTGGTGATTCGTGGGATGCGGATATTGTAGGCGCTAAACTATTTGGAATGGACCAGGTATATTATTGTCCGCTTCCGGAGAAGTTGCCCGCTGCAGAAGATGTTGCTCAGAGTAGCTCGACCAAGGCAACTACAACGATTATTACACATTTGGAGCAGTTGCTGGAAATGTTGTAGCATGGGGTATGGGGCATGGGGCAAATAGCAAGGAGAAGGGACACCGGAGTGGTGGAAGAGTGGGAATGAAAAGTTTTTAGGGCTATAACCTTAATTATATAGTTATTTCTATAAGTTTTTGTGGTTGTTAAAGAGATTGGCTTTATCTTTTTAATAATGTATAAATTATCTACAACCCCCTAATTTATACATGAATATCTTAATGGATGCTAAATATTCATACGATACCCCTTGAAATTCGACACCTGGGGTAAACGATATTATTCCCCCGTCTCACTTGAAATTTTTCCATAATAAATTGATCATACCAAATCTTAAATTTAATTGGCAGATATACAACAGCATAGATTCGACTAAAAATACCAATTGGTTAAATTCATGACTTTTGTCATATTAAATGGCTGGAAGTCAACAAAAAGAATTATTTTTCAGCTATTGCAAAATACAATTCTTTAAATATATTTGCATTGTGTAACAATTTTTAACACATTTGTTGTTTGAGGATTGAAATACCTTTAAATGGTGGGTTTTGCACTTTAAGAAGCCTTTTCTTACCGGGTTCAATTAAAATTTTGACAATTGGGTAGATTCGTTCGAAAAAGGACAATTTTTGTATTACTAACTATATTACTGTTCAATTTTGTTTAACGCTAAAAATTTGTCTATGAGAAAAATTTCGCTGTTGCTTGTATTCCTTGGCTTTATAGGATTACAAGTTGTCTTCGCACAGACCCGTCAAATAACGGGTGTTGTGACTTCCGGCGATGACGGCACCTCCATTCCGGGGGTTTCTGTCGTTGTGAAGGGATCTACGCTTGGGACTATCACCGACATGGATGGTAAGTTTACTTTAAAGGTTCCGCAGAGTGCCAAGACACTTTCCGTTACTTTTGTGGGTATGGCATCTACCGAGGTGGCATTGACCTCTGCAAGCAATTACAAGGTAGTTATGCAATCTGAGAACGTCAGTGTCGACGAGGTAATCGTAACTGCCATGGGTATCAAGAGAAAACCCAAAGAGATGGGGGTTGCAACGGCCAAAGTAGACAATCAGGAACTGACATCTGCCGGTGCCTCCAATGTGATGAATGGTATGGCTGCAAAAGTTTCAGGTCTGCAAATCAATACCATTAATAATGGCGTTAACCCTGATACCAAAATCACACTTCGTGGTAACCGTCACTTCCTCGCCAGTAACCAGGCCTTGGTTGTATTAGACGGAGTGCCGGTTGCTGCAACTTACCTGAACTCAATCAACCCGAACGACATCGCTGATGTAAACGTGTTGAAAGGTGCTTCAGCAGCTGCTCTTTATGGTAACGATGCATCGAATGGTGTGATGATCGTCACCACAAAAAAAGGGGACAAAGGCAAACTGACTGTAAAAATCAGCAACATTACCACTTTCGAAGAGATATCTTATCTTCCGAACCTTCAAACCCGTTTCGGTGGTGGTTCCAGTGAGACAACCAGCAATTCTGATCCGAACTATACCATGTGGGTGGGTGATGGCAGAAATACAGACCCTTATACCTCTTACGAAAACCAGACATACGGTCCTGAATTCAATGGACAGATGGTGATCCTGGGTGGTAAATTGGTGGATGGTTCTTACCAGATGATTCCTTACAGCGCTGTGAAGAATCAGAAGAAAAATTTCTTCAATACCGGTGTAACCCTTCAAAACGACATCTCTGTGTCCGGTGGCGACGACAAAGGTCATTTCTACCTCTCAGCTCAGGATGTGAAAAGTACGGGAACGATACCTGACGATACCAACAGAAGAACTGGAGCCCGGATGGCTGCCGGTCGCAATTATGGTATCTTCAGCGCTGAATATTCACTCAGCTTTACCAGAACCAAAACCAGTACCTCGGGCGGGGATATGAACCAGAACCGCGGTGTTTACTGGAACGTTCTGAATACACCTCCTGAAGTACCTATTACAGCCTATAAAGACATCGTCAACAATCCTTTTGCGGAGTTGAATGGTTATTTCAATGCCTATTATCCAAACCCATACTGGCAGCTCAAACATTCCCGCCAGAATCAGATGCGCAACGATGTGATGGGATCTGTAAACCTCTCACTGAAGCCTACCAAATGGTTGGAATTCAGTAACCGTTCCGGTATCGTTTACAATGGGATCAACAACCACAACTACAAGGACGAAGCAATCTACAACGACTATTCAAAGTCGGATCCCTGGAGCCAGGGTCACATGGGCACCACTTCACCCTATAAAGCAACTTCCAGCGATCAGATGCGTAATACCATTATCCTTACAAACGACTTTCTGGCTACATTTGATAAGAAATTTGGTGATTTGAGTGTAAAGGCGATTCTAGGTAATTCAATTTACTCAGAGAAATACGAAACAATTTTCGATGCTGCTAATGGTGGTTTGGTTATTCCCGGATTGTACAACATCAGTAACCGTGTCGGTGAGGCTTCCGTAACCCAGACTACCAGAGAACGCAGTTCAATCGGTCTGTTTGCAGATGCTACAGTTGGGTATAAAGACTTTGCTTTCCTTCACTTCTCCGGACGTAACGACTGGGACTCCAGATTGACAAAAGCCAATCGCTCTTTCTTCTACCCTGCTGTGGATGCCAGTGTGATACTATCTCAAATGTTCCCGTCGATTGTTGACAACCAGGTGCTCTCTTTTCTGAAAGTACGTGGCGGTTATTCACAGACTGGACAGATCTCCCTGAGTGACTGGTACGGAACACTTCCTGCCTATCTTGCCGGAGCAGGCTTCCCTTATCAAGTAGCAGGTTTTGCTTTGGGCACAACGCTCAGCAACCCACTGTTAAAACCGGAGACAACCAAAGAGATGGAGGCTGGTCTGGAAATGAGCTTCCTGAAAAATAAAATCCATTTCGAAACCAACCTGTATTCATCCAAAACACTTGACCAAACCATTCCGGCCAATCTTTCAGCCACAACCGGTTTCTACAGTGCCCTGATCAACGCAGGTGAAATGCAAAACAAAGGTATTGAGGCCGACTTAAAATTCACTCCACTATTGAACCTTGGCCAGGTAACCTGGAATGCATCTGTGGCTTATTCTTACATGACCTCTGAAGTTATCTCCATTTTACCCGGTACTTTGAATGAACTGGGAGTCAGTGATGGAACCAATACCAGTGCATCTTATGCCATCGTTGGACAACAATTCCCGGCCATCAAGGTAACAGATGTGATGAGGGACCCAAATGGAAATATCATTGTCAGTTCGATTACCGGTCTTCCAACCAAACAAACAGCGCTTGTCAACGTCGGCCATGGTAATCCCAACCATACCCTGGGTATCTCAACCGATTTGAATTACAAAGGAATCCGTTTGTCTGCTACCGCAGAATACAGAGGTGGAAACGTGATTGTAAATGCTGTAGGTAACGCACTTGACTTTACCGGTGTATCTGAACACTCCGCTCAAAACGGACGTCAGCCATTTATCATTCCTGGTTCTGTAATCGAAACTTCACCGGGTGTCTATACTCCCAATACTACTGCTTTGGTTCAGAATACGAGCAGACCATTCTGGGTTAACTCAGACTACCATACTGTGAACAGGACCTACACAACCAGTGCTGCATTCTGGAAATTGAGAGAGGTTGCACTTTCTTATGACATACCTGTTAAAAAGCTTTTTGGAAGCAATGCCATTCAGAGTGCCCAGGTAGCTCTTATAGGAAGGAATTTGTTGATGTTACGTCCAAAATCCAATGTTTGGACAGACCCTGAGTTTAACAACTCTGCTGTAACCAGTAATGCTGTCGGTTATACCACAGAAGACCAGACACCTCCAACGAGAGTATATGGTTTTAGTGTAAAACTTACTTTCTAACATTAAAATGAATATGAATATGAATAAGAAAATATTAATCCTGTTAGTTTCTCTGGTTATATTTGGAAGTTCCTGCTCTGATTTTCTTTCTGTTAACGAAAAAAATCCGAACAATGCATCCTCAGTACCAGCCAAGCTATTGTTGCCCGCTGTTTTAAACAATGTAGCCTATACGATGAACCAACCCCGCAGGTTTGATTTTGCATACCTGTGGCACGGTTTGTGGTCGATCAGTTCGGGTTATTCTCAACCCACTAACCTGGTTCAATACAAGTTATTGAACAGTAATTATCAGAATGCTTTCAACGAAAGTTACACCTATGGTCAGAACTTAACAGAAATCGAGAAAGCTTCTACAGATCCTAAAGATGCTTATTTCCTTGCAACGGCCATGATCATGAAAGCATACATCATGCATAACCTGGTCGATTGCTGGGGTGATGTTCCTTACTCTGAGGCGTTTAAGTCCGGAGAAGGAATTTTAAAACCCAAATACGACAAGCAGCAAGGCATCTATGAAGACCTGATCCTGAAATTGGATGCAGCCATCAAGTTGATTCAGAATGCTCCTGCAAGTACCACCGCCATCGATGCCAGTAGTGACATCATGTTCGGAGGAAACATGACCTTGTGGGCAAAATTCGCCAACACCATTAAACTGAGAATGTTGGTTCACCAATCCGGAATGACCGGTCGCGATACTTACATCAAAACTGCTATCGCTACTACGGCATCTGTTGGGTACCTGGGTGCAGGAGAAAGTGCTTTGGTTAATCCTGGTTTTGCACTATCCTCTGGGAAAATGAATCCTTTTTATGAATACTTCTACTCAGCTGCCGGTACTTCACAATCCGATGGTATTACTTACTACAATGCAGGAAGGGATGCTTGTGATTTTATGAATACTACCGCCGATCCGCGTATCGGACGTTTCTTTAACCCTTACAGCGGAACTAACTTTGCCGGTAATTTCCTGGGTCAGGCAGCTCCGCCATTGACTGCTGCAAATACTTCTAAATTAGGATATTCTGCAGGGGCAAAAGGTTACATGATTGGTACTTTCGACAAATCTGCTCCGTTGTTAACTGATTTCGAAAGCTTGTTTGTTCAGGCAGAAGCAACAGAGAGAGGGTATATCACGGGATCAACCGGAAAAGCATTGTACAATGCTGCTATGACCCAATCTTTCGTTTACATGGGATTAACTGCTGCTGCTGCTGCTACTTTTGTTACAGTTGATAAATTAACAGTCAATTATGATTTAGCTCCAAACAAAAAAGATTTAATTCTGTTGCAGAAATGGGTCTCTTTGAATGGGATTGCTCCTGTAGAAATCTGGACTGATTACAGAAGATCAGGTATTCCTAATTTCCTTCATTTCAGTGAAGATGCAGCCAAACAAAATGCTACACCACCTGTACGTTTGTTCTATCCACAGAGGGAGATCGATTACAACAATGACAATGTTGTTGCAGTTGGTAACATCAATGCCTTTACGTCTAAGATATTCTGGCAGAATCGTTAATGATTGGTTGTAAAATTTTTAAAAAATTAAGTATGAAAAATAAAGTAATATTGACACTCTCCTTTCTGGCCGGCATTTTTCTTTTGAACTCCTGCCTGAAAGATAATGTGGGAGAATACTGGAAGGATGATCTGGCAGGTAAAATGTACGCCACCATCGCAGTTCCAACCCTTCAGCAAATGGCGTTGAAACCGGTTGCTGGTGAGGTGCCTTTCACATTTTTGGTAAACATTGCGACAGATGCACTTCCTACTGAAGACATCACTGTAAGCCTGATAATTGACCCTGCTGCCGTAACGCTTTATAATACGAACTTTAAGAAGAGTTATAAACCATTCCCAACGGTTTCACTGACCTCCGCAACCTTGGTTATTAAGGCAGGAACCAGAAATGGCTATGCTTCTGGTAAAGTATGGGGTGCTGAGACTTTAAATGCCTGTGACAACTATATCGCTGGTATTTCCATTGCTTCGGCCAAAACTGCTTCAGGGAATAATATCACTATAGCCGGTAACATGAAGTCTTATTTGTTGGCGTTACCGATATCTAATCCATATGCAGCTGATTATCACGCAATTGGATATAGAATTCACCCTACAGCCGGTACTTTTACTGTTGATAAAACTGAAACTGCATCGACTGTTAACTGTAAAACAATTCGTAAAACTCAGATGGGTGATTATCCATATATTTTGGATATTGAAATTTTGGATGTCACAATGGTTGTTGGAGGTAAGACAATGAATAAAGTTATGCTTTCTACTCCTGATGTAGCTCCTGAAAATTTTGGGATGTATTCTACTTATACAGGTGATCCAGCGACTCCTCCTGCCGCCCCAAGTCCTGATACAAATTATTACGATCCTTCCACAAAGAGATTTGTATTAAATTACTACTACCTTTCTGGTGGTGCACCACGTAAAATATATGAGATATTAACGAGGCTATAATCATATTTGATTAATTATATTAATTGTTTGTTACAATGAAAAATATGAAAAAGATAAATTTAATCTTTACAATTCTGCCTGTCCTATTCAGCCTTTTCGCATTGCAAAGTTGTACCAAGGAGGATGGCAAGATTACCGTCTTTCATTCCTTTACAGCACCAACAGTAGCTGCACCTTTGGACGAGGCGACTGTAAAAATAACTGGAACAACTATTGACTTGAAGTGGGTTACTACCGATAAGGATGGAGATGCCCCCAAAGCTGATATTTATTTTGGAACGAGTAATCAACCTGGACTATACAAAGCTGCTAATTCAGGTTTATCAATTACTGTTCCTGTAGAGCTTGGTAAAACTTACTATTGGAAAGTGACCATGAAGGATGCCAATGGGGTGATGACTTATGGTCCTATCTGGAGTTTTACAATTTTTGAACCGGTAGGGATCTTTGTAGGTACATTCAATGCTGATGAGCCGGCAGAGGACTACAGTTATGATGTGTCATTTGTGAAACGCGATGCAACTACTATCGTAACCGATAACTATTGGAATTCAGGTTGGACAGGGGTTTTTGCGCTCAATTTCACCACAAATACCTATTCAATGCCACTGACCAACTTTTCAGCTAGTTGGTCTGGGATTGAATCAGGGACGATTGATCCTAATACTGGGAAAATGGTTGGGAATTATACTATCCGGTATAAGGGAAATGTATATGAAACCGGTGTTCACACTTATACCAAAAAGTAACCTTGGCATTTATTGCTGACAGGTTTCTTTTGGTTCATTAAAAAAGGAGCCTCCCAACCGGGAGGCTCCTTTTTTATGTGCAAATGATTTTGAAACTGCCTAAAAATGGGATTGACGGACCAATGTAATGTTTTTCAAACTTTTCAGTAGATTTTTTTGAAAATTCTCATGGTAAATACATTTCATTTCGATACATTTGAAATCCCTGTATTATGCAGTGATTATGACTGTAATGAATACGAATACTATACTAATTTGATCATAAATCACTGCCTTCATTGTGAAGAAAAATAAACAAATCCGAATACTTACGGCTACATTTCTGTTTGTTGCAATGGTTCTTTTTTCACAACCGGGTTGGTCTCAGGAAATCCAGGAGGTTAAAATAACAGGTAATTACTCAAAGACTCCCCTTCAGGATGTTTTCTCATCACTTGAAAATAAATATGGCATCCATTTTTTTTATAAAAGTGAATGGATCGCTTCCCGGGATTATACTGGTTCTTTCGAAAATCAACCACTTATTCAGGTAGTTAACCGGATCCTTGAGGGCAAAGAATTAAATAGCAGGTTTTTTCAGAACAGTTCGGTGTTTGTTTTTCCGGCGAATGCCGATAAAGATTTGGTAACGAGCAAAGAAGAGTCAAAAATACTTGTCGTGGGCGATCCTATCAATCAAGGCAGGTACAAACGGGCAAAAATCCAGGGGAGGGTATTCGAAGGCAAGACAGGTGATCCGCTTATGGGGGCTGTGGTTTACAATCCTGAAACGAAGGTGGGTGTGGCAACCGATACCAGGGGTAGATATTCCATTGATCTCCCGACAGGACAAGTCCACCTTCAGGTATCTTTTATGAGCTTTGAAAACCAATATTTCAGTATCAATCTAATCCAGGATGGAAAGGTGGATTTCGATCTGTTCGAGAAATCCTTTTCGATTGCTGAATTAACCGTACTCGGCGAAAACTCGAAGGCTTCCAAAGCACAGATGAGTATGATCAAGATGAGTTCCATCACGGTGAAAGAGCTACCGGTATTGATGGGTGAGGCCGATCTGATTAAAAGCATGATAATGATGCCAGGAGTTCAAAGTGTAGGGGAAATGTCTTCAGGCTTTAATGTTCGCGGTGGTAACACTGACCAAAATCTCGTATTACTGGATGGTGCTCCTGTCTTTAATACTACCCACTTGTTCGGATTCTTTTCCATGATCAACCCGGATGCAGTCGATGATGTTACCCTGTACAAAGGCGGTATCCCTGCATCCTACGGAGAACGTATTTCCTCCGTGATGGATGTTCAATTAAAAAAAGGAACCGAGAAAAATCTTAGTGTAAATGGGGGAATTGGCCTAATAAACAGTAGATTGACAATTGAGGGACCTTTAACTAAGAAAAAGAAAAGCACTTATTTAATAGGGGGGAGAACAACCTACTCTGACTGGATGATGAAACAATCCAGAAATAAAACATTTATGTACAGCATCGCGAAATTCTATGATGTGAACGGTACCCTGAATTTCGAACTGGGTCCCAAAAATCACTTGAAATTGATGGGTTATATGAGTTCTGATGCATTCAATTTAAACTCAAATACCCTATATAGTTATGGTAATACGTTGGGTTCCCTGAATTGGAAATCGAATCTCTCTGAAAAAATCACTTCAAATTTAACCCTTGCATATTCAAAATATGATTTAAATGTTGATAAGACCGATCTCCTCCACCCCGAAACCAATTACATTCTCAAATCAAATATTCAGTACGGTAGTCTTAAATATGCACTTTCTCTTTATCCGAACGAAAAACACAGGATCAATGCCGGGTTTCAAGCCATGGGATACAAGATAAACCCCGGTGAAATTGTTCCCGGTCAGGCAGTCAGCAATGTTATGGCTGATATCATGAGGCCTGAGCAAACAGCGGAAGCAGCGCTTTTTGCAGATGACGACTTCGACCTCACAAAAAAATTGGCCTTCAACATCGGATTACGGTATACACATTTTGTCAACTACGGCCCAGGACTGGTTTACAGTTATTTTCCTGGTCTTCCCAGGAGCAAGGCGACCATCAGTGATTCTACCCTATATAATTCCGGGGCAGTAATTAAAAGTTATGGCGGACTGGAACCTCGGTTTTCTATGAAATATGTATTGGGAAATGGGGGATCTGTCAGGTTAAGTTACCAGAGAATTCATCAGTTTTACAATCAAATTTCCAATTCTGCTGTAATTTCTCCTGCTGATTACTGGAAAGGGTCAGATCCATACATTCCGTCATTGGTCAATGATCAGATTGCGCTTGGGTTCTTCAAAAATCCTTCCAATTCCAAATTTGAAACCTCTGTAGAAGTTTATTACAAAAGCCTTCAGAACTTGATGGAGTACAAAAATGGTGCTAAACTTGTTATGAACCATCATATCGAAACAGATGTAATGACCTCTAAAGGATTTTCCTATGGTTTGGAATTATTTGCAAAGAAGAGTACTGGTAGGTTAAATGGCTGGATTAGTTATACTTATTCCAGAACTTTCAGAAAAGGTGAGAGTGAGTTCCCGCAAGAAAATATCAACAGCGGTTCTTACTATCCTTCCGTTTATGATAAACCCCACGATCTTTCGGCTGTCATGAATTACAGAATCAGCAGAAGGTGGCGATTCTCCGGCAACTTTGTACTCTCCTCGGGCCGACCCATTACCTTACCCGAACAGAAATATATGTTTGCCGACAACCAGATAGTCATCTTCTCTGACAGGAACAAATACCGGATGCCTCCTTATCACCGGCTGGATATAAGTCTTACGCTGGAAGAAAATCTTCGTAAAAAACACATGTGGAAAGGAAGCTGGACCTTCTCTGTTTACAACTTTTATGGCAGGGATAATACCTACTCGGTTTTTTACCGTAAGAGTCCGCAATCTCCATATGGCACCTTAGAGAGCCGTTACGATATCTACAGGATGTCTATTATTGGCATTCCTGTTCCTTCGGTCACCTATAACTTCAAATTCTGATGCGAAACAAACTATACTACCTGCTGTTTTTGCTGCTTTTCACAGTCTCCTGCGAAAAGTATTACAATCCGGCTATTGACACTGTAAGCGGTCAGTTTGTTGTTGACGCAAAAATTACAAATGATATTGGCAGAAATGATGTTCATCTAACGCGAACCCGCAGTTTTTATGACAGACTTCCTGTACTTGAAGTTTCCGGAGCTACTGTGAGTCTGGTAGAGATTGGGGGTAAAACCATCAAAGCGACAGAAAGTGCATCTGGCCATTATACCTTTCCCTCCGTTCCTGAAAGTGGCAAAAAATACTTTCTAAGGATAGATGTTCTGAACAATACTTACGAATCCCTGGCTGTTACAATGCCACCGGTCCCATCCATCGATAAACTATACACCACGCATGTAGTCTATACCATTAACGAAAACAGCGGGGAGAGTACTCCACGTACCTATCAAAGGGAAGGGAGGGAGATCGATATAGATATGCCTGTCTCAAATACACTTTCCTATTACCGTTTTAATGTCAGATCAACCATACAGTGGACGTGGAGCAAAGTGCCCGGATCTATCTTTCCGGATTCGTACGGATGGTTTTCCTACCAGAACAACGAAAAATTTCATCTTGTTGGTCCCCAGGATCAAACAGAACCGGGGAAAATCATCAAACATCCCATGTTGTTACTAGATTACAGTCCGCTACTCTACTTCCATTCAAGTCTTCGTACACTTATCTTTCAAGGATGGATTCTGATGTTTGAGCAGTTCGGTATATCAAAGGAGTCTTATGAATTTCACCAGCAACTGAATGATCAGTTTGCTGCCACCGGAAGTCTGTTTGATCCCATTCAGACACAGGTATATGGAAACATTATATGCAAATCAAATCCTTCTGAAATTGTTTATGGATTTTTTGATCTCTATTCCGTAAAGGAGATACGCTATTTTTTGAAATTGCCTACTCCACCGTTGGAGCTTACCTTACGCCCCATCAACCGTTATCCGGTAATACCTTTCGATGGAGAAATAAAGGCTGAAATACCTTCTGCCGAAAATCCAAACCCAGATCCTTTGCAACCCCCGGATTGGTGGGAGGAGTAAAACCAGAATCTATTTCAAATACCTGGAAATTGATCAGTATAATTCAGTATATCTGCTAATTTGATAAAGAAATTTAACGTGAAAAGAATAATTATTGTATTGCTACTCTTTTGGGCCAATGGTGGCCAGGCTCAGGGAAAGGAGCATATTACTCTTTTTACTGACAGGGATATCTATACAAGTGGGGAGACAATTTTGTTTAACGTCATTGTCCCATCAGGTGAAGGATCAGCCATGATCAATATCAATCTGATCAACACCCATGGGAAAATAATTTGCAGCGTCAACAAGAAAATTTCGAATGATCAGGCCAATGGATTTATCTATTTGCCTGATTCAATGAAGACAGATACATACCTGCTTTGCTCGTCAACAAGGGAAAATCCGGAGTTAACAGTTAAAGAATTATTTATCTGCAACAGATTTGCAGGTTTAATCGAAACAACAACGGTTCTACGGGCCAAAGATATTGCCCCGTTGGTTGAGAAACCTGTGAATGAGCTAAACATAGAAGGTATTTCCAAATCCTACAAGGCCAGGGAAAAGGTGAAGACAACATTACGTCTTCCTGCCAACTTTTTGACCAACATAAAAGATCGGCTTTTTGTTGCAGTTGTTGAGTCGACACCAGGATACAATTCCCAAACCTTCCACATGAAAAGTGGCAAAAAAAAACAAAACATATTTGGGAAAGAAGGAATTGTTGTAGATGGATATGTGAAAGATCCCGGCACCGGAGCTCTATTTAATAGAGGGTGTATCTTTCTTTCGGTACCAGACTCGATTCCCTGGCTCGACTATCTTATCACCGGAGAAGATGGCTACTTCCATTTTCAGATGAAAGATTACTATGGGGAAGTTCCGGTTGTTGTCCAGGGCTTTGACCCGGAGAAAAAAAAGCTGCTTAAAATCAGCCTGAACCAAACTGACAGTATAAAAGAGGGAGTACCGGCATATGAGTCAAGGACTATCCCAATAGAAATTCAAAAGAGAATTGGTAACTCCATTGAAGCAACAACCATGCGAAAAATTTTCGATTGTCAGGAAATTTCATTCAGTAACCCTCAAGTTAAGAAAAGGCATGAGTATCCTTTTTACGGAGTTCCGACTGAGACTGTTCGTCCTGCCCTTTTCATCGATCTGCCAGATTTTACCGAGATTTCGCGAGAACTACTGCCGGGTGTAAAATTCAGGGCATTCAACAGAATCCCAACTTTGAATATTCTGAATCCAGCAACACTAAACTATTTCAACGACCCGCCACTCGTTTTACTCAATGGGATTCCCGTGCAGGATCTCAATGTCATTAAGAATATGGGATCCAAAGATATCGACAGAATTGAAATATGCAGGAGAGAGCGGTTTTACGGAGACCTTGCGTTCCCAGGGGTTGTTGCCATTTATTCCTCCAAACAGGTAAATAAAATTTTACCTGAATCGGATGAGTTGATAAAACTTAACCTGGATGCAATACAACCAGATGGTTATTTGAATAAATCCAAAGAACATATTCAAAACGAACCGGATCTTCGTAAAGTTTTGCTTTGGGAACCGGGTATAAAAGTGAAAGAATCCATTACACTTGATTTTGAAACCTCCGATATAAAGGGAAGTTTTAAGGTAGTTGTACGGGGAATTACCAGGGATGGGGAGGTGATTTACAATGAACAATCCTTTGAAGTAAACTGATATGATTTCTAAATTACTGTTGTTTCTATCGATCGCAGGGATATTCTTTTCTGCCGGTGTCTATGCCCAGCAAACACATAAGACTAGCCAAACTTCGGAGAAGATTAGGGGTGCCCGATTTATTCCATATCCAAATTATACAGGGAAGCCCTATTTGTACGATAAATTCCTAATGGGGGAAATTGAACTCGCCGATGGAACCAGAATCTCCAATTTGGGATTGAGCTACAGTACCTACCGGGATGAATTAATCTATTATAATTCAGCCATTTCTGCGCAGATAGTCATCGATAAAATTAGTTTGAACGGATTTACGATACGTGAACCCAATGGGAATAGCCGGCATTTTAGCAGGCAATATTGTGGGGAGTATATGCATGATCATAGTTATTTTGAGCTTCTTAGCAAAGGTACAATATCGCTGCTCGCTTACCGGAAAGTAAATTTGGAGCCATGTAACACCTATTACAGCAAATCAGGTATGGCTTATGGACCGGCTTACAGCTATTTTTTATATGCCCAGGAGAAAGGATATACTCCAGTTAACCCAACCAGGAACTCGCTACTTTCGAAATTCAGCAAGACCAACCAGAAAATAGTCAGAAAATTGTTGCGAAAGAATGGCATAGTGATTGCCGATGAATCAGGATTCGTAGAGGCCTGGAATTTGATCCGGGAGAAGGAGATCGAGCCTATTTTTTAATAGTTTAATTTTTTGTTGGCATCAACAGGGAACCTGATTTCTTTGTTGTCGGTCATTAACAAACAAATCATGTTATTTTAAACCCATGCTTTTTTAATGGAGAAAAGCAGTTCAGCTACCATGTACTTCATTCTTCGGCCCAGTGGTCTATTAGATTTTTACTGATAATTCTAAATGTCCGCCAAAACCATATTCAATGATTTTTTGAAGTATCGAAATCCTATTCGATTGGTATGTCAGTGGTGATGGTCGGTGGTTATTCTATTTCGTCCAGTTTTCTATTTTCAAACCTGGAATTCGTTCGAATTCTCTAACATTATTCGTTACTAAAATTACATCAAGACTCTTTGCATGAGAGGCAATTAGCGTATCTAAGGATCCAATTGGAATCCCTTTTTTCTCCAACTCAGCACGAATTATACCGTATTCAAACGTTGCTTTATGGCCAAAATCGATGATTTCTATGGGAGTCAGGAATTTTTCTAATGCCTCTCTGTTTTTCAACGAGTTTGAACTTTTCTCGATACCGTATTGCAATTCAGCCAATGTTATGGAAGAAATCCCGACATCACCAATAGCCAGGTTCTTGAATTTCTCAAAGACTTCAGCAGGTTTTTTCTTGATGATATAGATGCAGATATTAGTGTCAAGCAAATAATACATTAGTCTAATGATTCTCTTTGTTGTTGGTTAGGTTGTTCCCTTTCATCCATAAAATCGGAGGTAAAGGAGTCTGTACTATCAATCATATTTTGCCATGGGCTGTGGTATGGAATTACATATAGAGTATTACCAACCTTTTTGAGGTAAACCTTGTCATCGTCTATCCTCATTTTCTTTGGAATCCGGATGTCTTGTACTCCTTTAGTGTTTTTTATATCAATTGTCTCGATTCCCATCTTCTATGAGTTTTAGAATTCAAAGTTAATAATTTTGATAACATTCTAGCAATGCCCTCCTAATATGACCGTTAACTTTCATATAAGTCGGACCACTCTTCAACCGCCCTAAAATCAAAGTGCTATGGACATGAGCTCTGAGCCTAAGCTGTGCAATGCTTTTTCTATTTTTTCAACTTGCTGACGACGGGGCTTTGAGCGACCGTGCAGATAATTCCAAAGTTGCTTCTGATGTATCCCCGACAACCGTTCCAATGCGGCAGGGGTAATCACCCCAGCGTAATATTGAAGCAAACTCTCTGTATCAAATTTGTAAACTACCTCAAATTCCTCGTCCAAAAAAGCAGGATAAGAAAAGCTTTTCTCAATAGCCGTTTCTTTGAAAAAGTTCATTTGAAATAACATATCTGCATTGGCTTCTTCGGGCGATTTGCCAACACCCGAAAACATATCATTTTCGCAATATATGGTACATGTACCATCTGTTGATCTTTCGATAATCGCTTCTGCTTTTTTCATCTAAAATGGTGTGTCATCCGCAAAATTTGAACCCGGTCTGCCAAATTCCGGCATTCCCCTGTCGCTCTCGGCAACACTTGGTTCCGCATTCATTTTGGAGTGAAATACGTTTTTGCCTTTTGTGCTGTGAAGATTACTGAAAGAGTGCTCCTCTGGCGGTGAATCAAGATTGCTGAATTGGGCAAGATGCGCCTTGAAGGAGAGATGAAATTCGCCAACGGCGCCATTTCTATGCTTGGCAACGATAATTTCTGCAATACCCTTGAGTGAATTGCCATCCTGGTCGTTCAGGATTCCGTAATATTCGGGACGGTGAATGAACATGACCATGTCGGCATCCTGTTCGATAGCGCCCGACTCGCGTAAATCTGACAACTGCGGCCTTTTCCCGTCTCGGGATTCAACTGAACGATTTAACTGCGAAAGCGCGATAATCGGTACATCTATCTCTTTGGCAATAGCTTTCAGGTTACGTGAGATCATGCTGACCTCCTGCTCACGGTTGCCGCGGATATCTCCTCCGGCTGTCATCAGCTGAAGGTAATCGACGATGATAATCCCAATGTTGTACTGCATCTTCAGTCTCCGGCATTTGGCCCTGAATTCAAAAATGGAGAGGGCCGGAGTATCGTCGATGAAGAGAGGCGCCTCTTCAAGGTTCTTGAGTTTTCTGTTGAAAACTTCCCACTCCCAGTTCTCCAGCCTGCCACTTTTGATTTTATCTGAGCCAAGTTCCGTTTCAGCTGAAATCAAACGGTTGACAAGTTGAAGGGAGGACATTTCGAGCGAAAAGACAGCAACAGGGGTTTTATAAATAGCGGCCATGTTACGGGCCATTGTCAATACAAAGGCAGTTTTCCCCATGGCAGGACGGGCAGCAATGATAATAAGATCCGTCTTTTGCCACCCTGAGGTGATGTTGTCGAGCCTGGTAAATCCTGAGGCGATACCACTCAATCCATCAGGTTTCCTGGAGTTGATTTCGATCTGTTCAACGGCCCTTTGAAGCAATGGTTTAATGGGTTGGGATTCTTTGGTGATATTCCCTTCGGTAACCCTGAAAAGTGAAGATTCGGCAAAATCGATCAGGTCGTTCAACTCCATGGCATCCTCGTACGACTTGCTCTGAATCTCTGACGAGATCAGTATCAGCTCTCGCTGGATGTATTTTTGGGCAATGATGCGAGCGTGAAATTCAATGTGTGCTGCCGAAGCTACCCTGCTGGTCAATTGGGTGATGTAAAGCGGTCCGCCCACCTCATCCAGCTCACCGCGGTTCTTCAATGCTTGCGTGACAACCAGCAAATCGATTGGCTTTTCTTTGGCCGCCAACTCCCTGATGGCATTGAAAATCTTTTTGTGCTCCTCTTTGTAAAAGCTTTCTGGTCTTAGAATGGCCTGAACGGTATGGTAAGCATCTTTCTCCAGCATCAAAGCTCCCAACACGGCTTCTTCAACCTCAATCGCCTGTGGAGGAACTTTGCCATAATAGGCATTCAATTGTTCGATGGTGGTGACGGGCTGTTTCTTGTTTCGGTAATTATTCTGCGGTTCGGCCATAATATGCTAATAATCAGGAGTTGTTAGTTTTTGATCATCTTTTTCAAAGGTAGTGAGGAGATGGCAAAAACCGTCATTTTAATTGAATTTCAATTTTTATTACCATCCCTGCCTGAATCAGCAGGTTGAAAATTACCAACAGATTTATTAACCGCAGTTATTAACTAATGTGGAAAATTAATAATAAATAGTTGGTGAATGTGGGTCATTGTACCTTTCTTGAAAATCAACAACACTCATTTAAAAATCAAATTCTGTGGATTTTGACGCGAGTCATAAATTCTTAAAATCTCGATTTGAGTAGAATTTTCTCTGTAATACAGCGTGTTGTGTTTGGTCAGAACACATTTCCTTACTCTTTTTATATCTGTCATGAAGTTTTTCTAAAACTACATGATTAGGAATTCCTTTGCCCGTTTCAATTTCTTGGATCGCATCATAAATTCCGGCTTTCTGATCTTCAGTCAAAATATCCCATTCAGAAATATCCTGCTGACTATTGATGTAATTGAGCAGAACGCCATAAAGTTCGTCCAATTTATCTTTCTCCAGTGCATCAATCTGACGAAAAATTCTAAGTTTAATATCGGAAGCAGTCATGTTAAAATGTTTTCTTAAAGGTACACAATTCAGAAGTCAAATTTTGTGAAAATTTCCGCATTTCCACATTTCCACATTTGCACATTTGCACATTTGCACATTTGCACATTTTCACATTTTCAAATTATCTTGAATGATCTCAGTTAGCAAATCCGTCAGATTCAACCCTGCCGCCTTGATTTGTTGGGGGATAAAGCTGGTAGCCGTCATTCCGGGTACGGTATTAACCTCCAAAAAATAGAAGGTATTGTCCTTCAGAATGTAATCGACCCGAACAATCCCTTTGCAGTTGCAGAGGTCGTAAATTTTGGAGGAGATTGCTTGCACCTGCAAGGTTAGTGCCTCACTGATTCTGGCAGGCGTAATCTCTTCGGCCATTCCCGGTGTATATTTTGCTTCGAAATCAAAAAATTCATTTTTAGGAATCACCTCGGTCACCGGAAGGACAATCTTTTTATCCCCAATTTTCACTACCCCGCAGGTAAACTCTTTTCCATCTATAAACTGCTCGATCAGTACTTCAGGAGACTCATTTAATGCCTTCTCAACAGCACCTGACAACTCCTCCACAGCTTTCACTTTTGTGACACCAAAGCTCGAGCCGCCAGCACTGGGTTTCACAAACAGAGGCAATCCCAACTCTTTGACCACTTCGCCAGTATTCAGCTTTTCACCCAAGACCAGGCGAATCGATCTGGCCATTATAATTCCGTACGATTGGAGGTATTTATTGGTGAAATTTTTGTTGAAAGTAAGTGCAGAAGATTGAACTCCACAAGAGGAATACGGTATTCCCAACATTTCAAAATAACCCTGGAGATTGCCGTCCTCCCCAGGTGTGCCATGAATCATTATGTACGCATATTCGAGCAAAATTCTCTGTCCATCAATGACAAAGGAAAAATCGCTTTTGTCAATCGTGGCAATCTCCTGGTCATTCTCCAGCACCTTCCAGTTTCCATTACGGATAGAGACCAGCCACGGCGTAAATTTATGGCGGTCTATGGCACTATAGACATTGGCGCTGCTACGAACTGAGACAACAAATTCGGAGGAGTCGCCTCCCGCAACTATGGCGATGTTTTTTTTAGTCATAATTTCATTATTGGTATTTTTGTTGCCCAAAAAACAAAGGATAAAGTTAAAAGGATAAAGGATAAAGTAAGAACGCCACAATCTAAAATCCTGAAATTATTTTTATTTTTTATTCGCAACCTCATTTCAAATCCCAGCTCAAATGCTCACTTTATCCTTTTAACTTTATCCTTTATCCTTGCTTGCTCTATCCTTTTTACTTTATCCTTTATCCTTATCCTCCCTGTTTGTGAGGTAATTCCTCCATTTCTCAATGCAGGCCTGCATATCTTCCGGTAATTCTGAATCGAAAATCATCTCCTGGTGGGTAGTTGGATGTATAAAACCAAGTGTTTTGGCATGCAATGCCTGGCGGGGAAGTAGCGTAAAGCAATTCTCAACAAATTGCCTGTATTTGGTGAAAGTGGTTCCTTTCAAAATTTTATTTCCCCCATACACCTCATCATTGAAAAGCGGATGGCCAATCTCTTTCATGTGAACCCTGATCTGGTGTGTACGACCGGTCTCCAGGACACATTCTACCAGATTGACATACCCAAGTCTTTCAAGCACCGTGTAATGGGTCACTGCCGGCTTTCCGTGATCTCCGCTGGGATAGACAGTGAATACCTGTCTGTCTTTGTTGCTGCGGCCAATATTCCCTTCGATGGTGCCAGAATCGTATGCCAGGTTGCCCCACACCAGGGCAACATATTGCCGTTTGGTGGTTTTCATGAAAAATTGCATCGCCAGATTGAGTTTGGCGTGCTCAGTCTTCGCAACGAGCAACAAACCGGACGTGTTTTTATCGATCCGGTGTACCAGTCCCGGGCGGGGGTCATCCCCACCATACAACGGAAGTCCCAGAAATCTGAATGCCAAAGCATTGACTAATGTTCCGCTGTAATTTCCGTGACCGGGATGTACGACCAGTCCCGGAGGTTTGTTGACCACCAGCAACTCCTCATCTTCGTAAACGATATTCAGCGGGATATCTTCCGGTATGATTTTCAGCTCTCTGCGAGGGTAATCCATCACCACTGTTACCTCGTCATTGGGTTTGACCCTATAATTGGATTTTACCGGTTTGCCATTCACCAGAATGCTTTCGGCCTCTGCAGCCATCTGGATCCGGTTACGCGAGGTTCCAAGAATGCGGTTTGAAAGAAATTTATCGACACGCATCAACCCCTGTCCCGGGTCAGCAATGAAACGGTGGTGCTCAAACTGTCCGGCTAGCTCTTCGTTCTCTTCCGAAAGTTCGTTCTCTTCAAAAATGGAATCGTCTTGTTGGCTCATGAAATGTTGGATACCTGGTTATTCCTTTGGACTCAGCGAAAGTACAAGGTTGACTGCACTTCCTGCCGGAATTAACAGGGTCGAATCTGCCTGTGGTAATTGGTTGATAACTCTTGCTGCCATGGAATCTGATTGATTTTTTATGGAGGCATCATACAGTATCGTTCCAAATTGTAACTGTCTGGATTTCAGTAATAACAACGCTTCGTCCATTGTCATTCCTGTGAAATTTGGGACAAATGTTTCGAAGCTGCCTCCGTTTTGTCCGACTACAAGGTCGATGGTTGCTCCATTGTCAAGGCGGGATCCAGGTAAGACACTGATACCCTTGCATTTTTGCTCAAGAACCAGATCATTGAACTCGGAGGGAATAAATTCGATCTTTCCAACTGCAAATCCTTTGGATTCGAGCAATACCCTTGCCTGCCGCAGCGAGATATCGGTTACTTTTGGAACCTCTTCCTGTCCCGGAACCGAGGAGACCAATGTCAGGTAAATCATTCTGCCCGACTTGATCTTGTGACCGGCACCTGGTTTTTGCATCAGGATGGTCCCTGTTTTTCTGTTGGCTTTATAAACAGAATCCTCCAGTTCAAAACGCAGGTTCATTTTTTTTGCGACCTGTCGGGCTTCATTCATCGTCATCCCTGTAAAATCAGGAATGGCCAGACTTTCTCCCCTGTGGGTATAGAATGACAGGATAAGTATGGTCAGCCAAAGTAACACAATGGTCAGCAGAATTGCTGCCGCCACATGTTTTCTGAAAATTTTGCTAAGGAGGAATTCCTTTAGATGCATGAACAGGTGATATAAATTGATGCGTAAATTTAGGTATTTTTCCTTGAGAAAGTGCCTCGAGTGCCTAAAGTGTACTAAAGTGCCTAAAGTAATGATCTCCGTAAAATATTTTGTTGTGGCGAAGTACTTTAGGCATTCTAGGCACTTTAGCGCACTTTAGTCACTCTTAAAAAACTTTTATCACATTGTACAAAGTGTCCCTCTCAACAGGAGTCAATCCAGCGCCTCTGATCATTTCGGTAAGCTGATCGGTCGTTGCAACCGGGGACTGCTCTTCGGAGCCCGCCATGGAATAAATTTTTGTTGTATCGTCAATGGTTCCGTCAAGATCATCTACGCCAAATGCCAGTGATAGCTGTGCTAACTGTTTGCCGATCATGGGCCAGTAGGCCTTAAGGTGAGGTACATTATCGAGGAATATACGTGAAACGGCATAGTTTCTAAGGTCTTCAATGGTAGTTTGTTCTTCAATATGTGAAAACCTGTTGTTGTAATGTTTGAATTTCAGCGGAATAAATGCATTGAACCCTCCGGTTTCGTCCTGCAGGTTTCGCAAACGCGAGAGATGGTCAATGCGGTGCGAATAGTCTTCTATAAGTCCGTAAAGCATGGTCGAGTTTGTTGGAATCCCAAGTAAATGTGCAGTTCGGTGAATGTTTAACCATCCTTCGGTATCTGTCTTATCCGGACAGATTTTGGCACGCAACACCTCGTCAAAGATCTCGGCGCCACCACCGGGGAGGGAAACAAGTCCTGCATCCTTTAAAAGAGATAACCCCTCCCTGACATCCATGGATGCGAAGCGGCACATTGCATCTATCTCGACGGCGGTAAACGCTTTGATTTGAACCGCAGGCAGAATTTTCTTGATTTCAGCAATCAAATCGGCATAAAAATGGATATCCCTGTCAGGATGAACCCCGCCTACAATGTGAATCTCGGTGATGCCGGCCAGGGCATGACTTTGTGCCTTTTGAACCAGTTCACCAATACCCAATTCCCAGCATCCTTCCTCCCCTTTTTTTCTACGGTAGGAGCAGAAGGCACAATGATTGACACAGATATTCGTTGGTTCAAGGTGGATATTGCGGTTAAAGAAAACTTGCTTTCCATTGATGCGGTGGCGAACATGGTCGGCAAGCACTGCCAAATAGGATAAGGATCCTTCCCGGAAAAGCAAAATCCCCTCTTCCGGGGAAATGCGATTTCCTGCTATGACCTTTTCAGCAATTTGAATCAACTTTTTGGATAATCCTGAATACTCAAACAGTGGCAATATTGCAGATGACATAGGTAATGTTCGTTTTTTTGTTAAGAAATGGATGATAATCAACAGATTGCTTCACTCCGTTCGCAATGACGGCTTCGTTGATTTAGAGCGTTTAAGGAAGGGAAGAATGGGATGGCCGTTAGTTTCCGTTAAAGTGGCGACCAGTAACGGCCATCCCATTCTTCCCTTCCTTAAACCAATTTCAACTAGGATACTTCGTCATTGCGAACGGAGTGAAGCAATCTGTTAATCGACCTTGAATCTAAATCAGTACAAAAGTATCGAATTTTCAAAATATCTCACGAATGGCCACAAAAGACAAAAGGTAAAGAATCTTGTTCTTTACCTTTTGTCTATCAAATCAGTAGGATTTGTATACTATCTCTTGTGACTTGGCTCGTCAGAAACGCTTAGTTTGTGACGACCTTTGGCACGACGGGCATTCAAAACGCGACGGCCGTTTGAGGTTGACATTCTCTCACGGAATCCGTGTTTATTTTTTCTTTTTCTGTTCGAAGGTTGAAATGTTCTCTTCATCTCTGGGAAATATTTTATTTACGACTTTATTTCTCTTATTTAAGGAGTGCAAAAATAGTTTTTTTTTATACAATGTCCAAACAATTGGATAAATAGTAGATAAATTTATATTTTGTTTAAATTA
>JALNYZ010000066.1 GCA_023229575.1 Prolixibacteraceae bacterium | reverse complement strand
AATATTCATGAGTTCTTCTACCTCATTCTTTGTCAGTTTAATCGTGTAATGTATCATTTGTATAGTTTTTACAAATGTACAAAAAAACATTTATTACGTCATAATATATTTAACTTAACACTAGAGTGCCTAAAGTTTTGGACTCCGAACAAATAAAGATTGTGGCGTAAGTACTCTAGGCACTTTAGACACTTTAAATACTTTAGGCACACCCTATTAAATATCCACAATTTTCGTAATACTGTAATTCTCTTTCTTCAAACTCCATGTGAGGTACACCTGGTACCTTCCATGCATGAGTTGCGTTTTATCAATCAGAAATGGCGATTCTGCAGATTTGAAATTTAGCCTGAGATCCTTCGTTTTGTCGGACGACCGGAAGAAATATACCTGTACGGAACCGGCCGATTTCACCAGGCCTTTGGCTAGCTCAATTTGCACCTGGTTACCGGCAGTGGTAATTTGAATACTATCCTGGTAGGTAAGCGACCTTTGGTTGATATGAATCTGATCTGTGTATTTGGCGCCTTTCTGGTAATAATCATCCGATACAAGGTCATTGTTCTGTCTCATTGCAAAAAAGACGAAACTAAATACCCAGATAAAAAAAATCAGGAAAAAGATAATGAGACCATTTCCCCAGTTGAGCTTCACCTTCATTTGTAATTTGTAATTTTTAATTTGTAATTGTCTTGTTATGGTCCAAGGAAATTGGTGGTTACCGTCTCTTTAAGTTCATCACTGCTGAACAAACCAATTTTGCACTCGGTTTCTTTTCCGGTTAAAACGCTCTTTTTCAGTTTAATGATCAACGCCTCTTTCATCTTTCCCCCGGCTGGCAATACTACCTTTCCATCTGCTAAAGAGACTTCACTGTTGGGAATATTGAGTAATCGTAACGTCAATTCGACCGGTTCATTTCCTTTGTTCAGAAACATGATCTGGTAAATATTGGAATAAGTATCGCTGTCAAGTTGTTGGTAAAGAGTTCCTTGTGCACGCCACAAGGTAACATCAATAGTTGTTCTTTTTCCTGCCGTGACAGCCAGGATAACCATCAGTACAACCAACACCGCAGTATAGGCTACCGACCTGGCATTTATCAGTTTCCGTTCTCCATTTTCCACTCCCTGTACCGAATCATATCGAATTAGGTTATAGGGTCTGTTGATTTTTTTCATCACAAGGTTGCACTCATCTATACAGGCGGCACAATGGATGCATTCAAGTTGGGAACCATCCCGGATGTCT
Source organism: Prolixibacteraceae bacterium (assembly GCA_023229575.1). GTDB lineage: Bacteria > Bacteroidota > Bacteroidia > Bacteroidales > Prolixibacteraceae > CAINVV01. The sequence goes on along the minus strand of JALNYZ010000066.1, from coordinate 9,848 downwards.
ATCCCGGTAGGACAAACTGAGACGCATTGCATGCAGTTGATGCAATCGCCACCTTCACTGACTTTTGAATTTCTCGGCTCACCACGTTTGTAGTCATAGATAACAGATATGGAGTTGTTGTCGAGCAATACTCCCTGCATACGCCCGTAAGGACAAAACAACGTGCAAACCTGCTCCCTGAAATAGGCATAGATCCAGTAGTAAAAACCCGAAAGCGCCAGCATCAGAAAAAAACCTGCCAGATGTATTCCTACCGGCTCAGTGACGATTTTTAACAACTGCTGAGGTCCGATAAACCACATTAGAAATACATTGGTAAAAAAGACGGATATAAGGATAAAGAGTGTGTGTTTTACCAGTGTCCGAATTTTGGTGGTTTCGGAATGGACGCTTCTTCTCTTGCCTTTTCGTCCATTCCCATCAAAGATAAATTCAATTTTTCGGTAAATGAGCTCCAGAAAAAGTGTCTGCGGACAGGCCCATCCACACCATACACGCCCGAAAACTACCGTGAAAAGCACGATAGAAACCACCGCAACCGCCATGATAAGGGCGAGAATGTAGGTGTCTTCTGCAAAAACCATCTGACCGAAAAGGAAAAATTTCCGGTTGAGGATGTCGAGCAACATAAAGGGGTGTCCATTAATTTTGAGAAATGGCGCGACAACCAAAAAAGTTAGCAAGATGTACCCGCCAAAATTCCTTCGCAGGTACCATTTGCCCTGAGGTTTTTTGGCATTGATCCACTTTCGCTGCCCTGTTGCGTCAATGTTGTTCGGCCTGTCCCGAAAATCCTGATCGCTTAGTTTGTCCATGAAGGTTATTTACACTCTACTCCTTGCGGTGCTTTTGCATTTGGAGGATTCGATCCGACTAAGGTGCCTAAAATATAGGCAATAACACTCTTTATCTGGCCTTCGGTCATCATACTTTTGTATGGCGCCATCCCTTTGGCTGGAATGCCATCCGTTATCACCCTTTGCAGATCCGTAGGTTTGCATCCATTGATCCAGAATTTATCGGTCATGTTAGGACCGATGGCGTTTCCTTCACCTTTGGCGCCATGGCAGGCGATACACCCTTTCTCCGTGAATAGTTTAGCCCCTGCATCCATTTGCGCTTTGTCCATAACGAAAACCCCGGCTTGTTCTGAAGGATTTTGGTTCGCCTGCTTTCCGGCTATGGCCATCTGCTTGTTGTACTCGCTGTACTGATCCATTCCATTGTCGGGATAGCCAAAATAGCGGACAGCATAAAAGAGCGAAAAGCCAATGGTTCCCAGGAAAAGGAGGAGAACCCAGTAGGGTGATGGGTTATTTAATTCTTTGATCCCGTCATAATCATGATCTGAAAAGTATTTATCATGCTGAAGATTGTCGTCCATATTTTGTTTAATGATGTCTGTCATAACTAATATTTTAAGGTATTTTTTTATTCTCTTCACTTCTAATTTTCACAGATTCCCCGTTTCTCTGTTTCTCTGTTTCAATGTTTCAATATTTCATTGGGTTTTCCGTTTCACTGTTTCTCAACCTCCTCTTGCTCAAAAATCGAAGATTTGAATTTGATCAGATCTTTTTTAGGGATGGTGTAGGTATGGATGACCATTCCGATAAACAATCCGACAAATATGATGATTCCTACAATGTAGTACCACTCTATTCCGTCAATTTTCGACAAGGTATCGTTTACAAATCCCATGATGATCTATTGTTTTACGTTTGATGCAGGCGATCCTGCAGGCGAAATATCCCTTCCCAGTTTGTGCAGGTAGGCAATCATCGCGATCACTTCCTTGGTTGGTTTGATATCAACACCTGCCAATTTTAGTTCATCAGCTATCTTTTGGGCATCCGCCATATAGGAGGCAACCGCTTGTTTGTCAAATCCCTCCTGGTAAGGCACTCCCAACATGCGCATGACCCTGATCTTGGCAGGGACTGCATTTATATCCGCCTCGTTTACCATCAGGAACGGATAGGCCGGCATGATCGATCTTGGGACGACCGTGTTGGGCTTCATGAAATGGTTGTAATGCCAAATGGATGTTTTGTAGGTCGAACTGCCCATGTATCCGGCCCTTGCCAAATCGGGTCCCGTCCGGCGGGATCCCCACTGGAACGGATGATCGTAAACAAATTCACCGATTTTGGAATATTCGCCATAACGGTCCGTCTCAAAACGCAACGGACGCACTTGTTGCGAGTGACAATTGTAACAGCCGTTGGCAATATAGATATCCCTTCCGGTCAATTCAAGCGGGGTATACGGGGTAACAGTTGAGATAGTCGGGATATTGGACTGGACCTTCATCATCGGGATGATCTCTACGATTCCACCAATGGAAAGGGCAATAAATACAAAAATGGCCAGGCGCACTCCTTTTCTTTCCAACCAACGGTGAGGCGATTCTCCGGATTCTTCCCTTGTTCCGGTATTTATCAGGGCTGGCCCTTCGGCAGGTTCGTTGGCCACCATGCTCCCCACAGAAATTGTTTTTATCATGTTGACCAGGAAGATAATAAAACCGCTAAGGTAGAGCGCACCCCCAAGTATCCGGATGTGGTACATAGGGAGGATGCGGTTGGTCGTTTCCATAAATATTGGATAGGCAAGTAAACCGTCAGGTGTATACTCCCTAAGCATCAACCATTGGGTAATGGCTGCCCAGTACAAAGGAATTGCGAAGAGAAGAATTCCGAGTGTAGCTATCCAAAAGTGGGTATTGGCTAGTTTCTTTGAATGAAGCGGTGTCTTGAAAAGTTTTGGAACCAACCAATAAAACATACCAAAGATCATTCCACCATTCCAGGCCATCCCGGCAATATGGGTATGGGCAATGGTCCAGTCGGTGAAGTGGCTGATGGCATTGACGCCCTTGAGCGACATCATGGGCCCTTCAAAAGTTGCCATACCATATGCTGTAATGGCTATTACCATGAATTTCAATCCCGGATCTTCCCGAACCTTGTCCCATGCACCGCGCAAGGTCATCAGGCCGTTGATCATACCACCCCACGAGGGGGCAATCAACATGATAGAGAAGGTAACTCCCAAGGCCTGTACCCAATCGGGCAGGGATTGATACAAAAGGTGGTGGGGACCGGCCCACATGTATAAGAATATCAATGACCAAAAATGGATAATTGAAAGCTGGTAAGAATAGATGGGCCGACCTGAAGCTTTTGGCAGGTAATAATACATCAGTCCCAAAAATGGCGTTGTCAGGAAGAAGGCCACGGCATTGTGCCCGTACCACCATTGAACTACTGCATCCTGTGCCCCGGCATAGATCGGATAACTTTTCAGAAAAGATACAGGAAGCTCAATAGAATTAACAACGTGAAGTATGGTGACACCGATAAAGGTGGCGAGATACCACCATACAGCGGCATAAATATGTTTCTCCCGGCGTTTGATAACCGTCCCGATCATATTTGCCCCAAAGCAGAGCCATGCAACTGCAATCAGCAGGTCAATGGGCCATTCGAGTTCAGCATACTCTTTCCCGGTAGTAAAACCGGCAAGCAGGGTAACGGCTGCAAATACGATGATTAATTGCCATAGCCAAAAATGAACCTTGCCAATTAAGTCGTTGAACAAGCGTGCTTTCAGAACCCTTTGCAACGAATAGTAAACGCCAGCGAACATGGCATTTCCAATAAATGCGAAGATGACGGCATTGGTATGGACAGGCCGGACCCTTCCAAATGAGATATACTCTATTCCGAAATTGAGGGCAGGAAAGGCCAGTTCAAGCGCGACAACCAATCCAACCAACAGGGCAACAGCACCCCACACCAGCGTCGCAAGAATAAAATTCCTTACAATTGCATTGTCGTAATTAAATTTTTGTATTTCCATAAGCGGTTTAAAATGAGTTCTATGTACTTATTGTTTTTTTATTTCTTCATCTTCGTCATCAAACAAAATGCGAATTGATGGTGTGTAATTGTCATCATACTGACCGGTTTTTACAGCCCAGATAAACATGGCCAAAAAAATCAATGCAGCAAACAGACTCACTCCTATCAAAATAAAAAGTATGTTCATGGATTGAAATTTTGGTCTTGAAACGTTGGCAAATTCAGATCATCAAAATTAACAATAATTTTAAAATCTGCCACAAATGTCGGTTTTTCAAAGCTTGTGCCGAGAGGTTTGCCATTGAGCACAATGAACAAGATCTTATGCCTATTTAAGAAACAGAAAATTAATATGATACATAAAAATAAGCATTGTTTTTCATGTATTTTCCATCGCTTTTTGCGGTCATTTGAGACGCAAAGGCAGAAATTTAGAATCATTACAAATACGAAAACCATTTTATAAACAGATCGTTTCTCAGAACCATTGGATAGAGGTCCCGTTCAATTGCGAATCAGAGGTGTGGCTTCCGAATAATGATCGGTCATCAATAACATAGTCAGGAATAGCCATTGCATCAAAAAAAAATCACCCTGCTCAGGAAGGAAGGTGATTTCAATGTGTATCGTAATGGATCGGGAATCTATAGCTTTGAGGTCAAATATCCCGCTGAAAAATTCTGAATTTTTTGTAGACTTTTCCGCCAAACTTCTCCATTTCAGCCCTAACTTTGGTATTGTATTCCAATTCGAGGTGGGAGTCCATCACGACCTTGCCGGCCTCCCTGGCTGATTTGACCAGACTGAGCCCCATCCAGACATCCAGTCCGCGTCCCTGGTAGCGCGGGTCGATGGCCCCCAGGAGCAGATTGATCTGTTTGGTCTTGCGGGCGGCGGCGAAAATTTGAAATATTCCAAATGGGAAGAGGTAGCCTTTGGATTTTTTGATGCCTTCGCTGATGTCGTCCATGGCGATAAACAGCGCGATGATTTCATTCTCCTCGTTGGCGATCAGTTTGACGAACCTGGGATTGATCAAAAAGAGATATTTATTGGCAAAATCGTCCATCTCTTTTTCATTGAACGGAAGAAAGCCATATATGTCGGTAAAAGTTTTGTTTACCAGATGAAGCGCAGGCCTGATCAAAGGCTTGATTTTACGTCTGGAGGTAAATTGGAGCAGTTTCAGGTTGGTATTCTGCTTCTCGGCGCGTTCAAGAATTTTTTGGTGAAGCGGGGGGATCTCATCAGGAATAGGGATCTGGTAAACAACACAATCGACCTTCTTGGTAAATCCGGCTGCTTCTGTCAAATCCACCATGTACGGGAAATTGCAGTTGGAGGCGATTACAACCGGCTTGTCATAACCCTCTATTAAAAATCCCTGGGGGTCTTTATCCGAAAAGGCCAGAGGTCCGACCATCGTATCCATCCCAAAAGATTTACCCCAAGCAGCTATATGGTTGACCAAAGCGTTAAACACTTCCGGATCGTTGTAGGTCTCCAGGTTTGAGAAGCGCACATGGTTTTCATTATGAGATTGGTTGTAATCCTTACTAATCAGGCCCATGCAGCGGCCCACACACTTGTCGCCCTTGAAGGCCAGCAGCAGGATATGCTCGCAATGAGCGAACAAAAGATTTTTCTTTGGATTGAAATATTCCCACTCATCCATGTAAAGTGGTGGTACCCAGTTTGAATGTTCTTTGTGAATTTCAGCAGGGAGGTGGATAAAAAGACGAAGCTCTTTTTTATTTTCTACTTTTCGGATAGTTATTGCCATAGTAAGGCAAAAATAAAAAAAGTTTTGAGACGTCAGTAAAAGACCCGAAAGGTTTCCGAAACCTTTCGGGTCTGCAATCCTATTCCACTACCCGAATCGTTTCCTTCAGTTTAATATCTAAAGAAGAGGTGCCCACCATGATTTGAACCTTATCGGGTTCTACCACAAATTGGTGTTTGGCAACATTCCAATAGGCAATCGTTTCGGCTTTTAACGGAATTTCAACGACACGGCTTTCGTTGGGTTTCAAGGTAACGCGTTTCATAACTTTCGATCGTTGAAACCCGTTTTAGCACCTCCGGGTCCCACGATTCGGCCAGGCCAATGGCTTGTGGAAAAATGGTAGTCGTAACCGGATCCCGCTGCCCCCAGTCTTCTATTCATCTAGTCGTGATTCAATATCCATTTGTTGATGCAAAATTCTGATAATTTCCAATTCGTTATCTTTCAAGTTTATTTTGTAAAATATGAAATGAGATTTTACTCTTGAACGAAAATATCCCTTTCTTATGTGACTGTAATCTTTTCCAGATTTTGGGTTTACTGTTAAGTATTCAATTTCGTCCATTAGTAAGTTTAGATATCTGTCAGCTTGCTCAAGTGACCAAGTTTCAAAGGTGTAATGCCATAATATTTCAAGGTCATTTAAAGCTTCCTTGCTGATTCTATACTTCATTACTTAACGGAATGTTTTTGATGAAGACTATTTAAAAAAGATGCTCGATTAAAATCTTCTACATAACCAGATTTTTCACCTTTTTTAAGTTGGTTAATCAGCTCTGTTTTTTTAGTTTCTTCGTGTTCAAACATTCTTAAAGCAGTCCTTACCACCTCACTTGCAGAAGAGAATTTTCCTGTTTTAACTTGTTGATTTATAAAATTATCAAAATAATCTCCTAATAAAATCGATGTGTTTTTAGCCATAACTTTACTTTCAATATTATACCAAAGATACCAATCTTTGGTATAAATAGCAAATTTTTTTTATTGTAACTAATCCCACGCTCCCGCGAGATTGTATCGAGTGGTTTAACGTTGGACAATGTCATTGTTATTTGGTAGAGTGGCATACCACGCGATACAATCTCGCGGGAGCGTGGGAAGCGGGGGTTATTGGATCGTTATCTTTTTGTTAAAAGAAATGTCGCCAAGCCAAATTCTACTATTTCCTTGATAAAGTTGGTCTTATGTAACCTGATATGCCAATCCGGGGAATTTAAAAGTAGTATCATACTCTCCGGGATTTATCGGATTATTAATTGTATAGTTTATTGTGAATTGTTTAGAATCACCTGATTTTAATTCAGATAACCACTCACTTTTCCAACTGTTCCATGGGTTAGGAGCCAGATGTTGAATATTACTCGAAAATACTTCGTTATGGGCCAGATCATATATCCTTAGTCCATTTGTAAAGTAGTGAAAAAGATTGGGTCCTGTTTTGTCAAAATCTATGATCATAAGATCTGATTGATCTTGATTGGTAACTGTAAACTTGAAGGTTAGTTGAGTCCCGGAAATTTCTATTGAACTGGATGAAATTACAAGTCCCGGATGTAAAAGATCATGCTGTTTTAAAATGTCAATAATTCTGGGATTATTCCTGATGTCAGGCTTCTCTGAATGCCAATTTTCAATCCGTAAGGCATAGTTTCCGTACGTAGGCGCCGACATAATGAATGGGCCATATGGAATAGAACTTGAATAGCCGGGTACAAAACTGCCCTGATAAATAAGCCCTCCATCGTCCATAAAGGCGAAAGAACTCGCAAGAATGTCTTTAAATTCGTATTGCACATTCTTGAAATATAGAATGTGAGTTGATGTATCATATAGTTCGATATCACTGAACGTATATTCCTGTCCACTTCCAATTTTGAAGAAGACTTCATTCCCGAGTTTCTTACATGAAGTCATAGTCAATAGAACTATTAATCCAATGAACAAGGATTTTTTCATGATGAATGGTTTATAATAATGTAAAAATTTACTACAATATGCATGCCATAATAGTTAAAATTCAATCGGTTAGTGTGAATTCGCGCCAGCGGGGGATTGTATTTAGCCATTCAATGCCCTTTTTGCTTTTAATTCTTTCAGGTGCAATTCCGGACTGAAATTTTGTGCAATTCCACTTTCCATACCTTCTTGAATTGCATTTCTTAAGGCAATAACCTTATTCTCCTCTTCCTCTAGCAGTCTCAATCCCGCCCGAAGAACTTCACTGGCATTTTTGTATCTTCCGGAAGTTAAGCGACTTTGAACAAAACTATCAAAATGGTCTCCCAATGATATTGATGTATTTCTACTCATATTCCAATTCTTTTTCTTGTAAAAGTACCAAATATTGGTACAATAATCAAGGAGTTGTTATTTTTTTCATAATCCCACACTTGCACGGCTTTGCAAGTCTTCGACAGAGGGGTGTGGTTTGCAGTCTAATTTTTTTATACAAAAAGGTTGACAATTTATATTTTATTTGTATATTTGTCAATACAAAAACACCAATAATGGAAAACAATTTTGCCAACAGACTAATTTCAGCCAGAAAAATGGCTGGGCTGTCGCTACAGAGTATAGCCGACAAATTGGGCAATGTCGTTTCGAAGCAGTCGCTGAATAAATATGAACAGGGTAAGATGAGACCTGACAGCGAGATGGTTATTGCTATTTCTAATGTTCTCAATGTACCAGTAAATTATTTTTATTCTGAACCTGCCGTTGAAATTAACTTTTCCAATTTGGGTTTTAGAAAGTATTCGTCAAAACTTTCACCTTCGGAAGAAGAATCGGTAAAAGAAAAAGCAAAAGAGGTATTTGAGAGGTATTTTGAATTGGATAACCTTTTGAATATAGAAGATGATAATGACTATTTTGTGTATGACAAGATGATCACTACCCCTGAAGATGCCGAAATTGCTGCGATTGAACTTCGTAAAATATGGAATTTAGGTTATGACCCAATCCCGGATGTTACAGAAATGCTTGAAGACAAAGGATACAAGGTCATTGAAGTTGATGCACCAAATGGTTTTGATGGATTTAAAGCTGACGTAGGGGATAAAAGGGTAATCGTCCTTCGCAAAACCAATCCTGAAGATGACGTAGTGCGGAAAAGATTTACCGCATTGCATGAATTGGCCCATCACGCGTTAAAATTTCCTGATAATATCAGCGAAAAAGCAGAAGAAAAGCTTTGCCATGCATTTGCCAGTGCCTTGTTATATCCTGCTGAAATGGCGCGAAAAGAAATGCAAAAAGAACGGTTCCATTTCTATCAAAATGAACTTCAACTCATCAAAGAAAGATGGGGAATTTCTTTTTCAGCGACTTTTAGCCGTGCCTTGCAATTGGGGATTATCAATAGCAATGTTTACAAAAAATTCAACATCGGTTATCGATCACGAAAATACCATGAGCCGAATAATGAGCCGGGACGTTTTCCGGGAAAAGAAAGACCTGTCCGAATGGAGCGGTTGGTCTATGTGGGTTTAGCCAAAGAAGTTCTGTCAATCAATGAAGCAGCCTATTTTGCCGGTATTTCATCATGGAAACTCAGGTCTCAAATGAATCAACTGGTATGAAGATCGTTATAACAGATGTTAGTGTGTTTTTCGACTTGTACCATTTACAAGTGCTTCCAGAGTTTTTTGCGCTGAATCTGGAAATTCACACTACAGATTTTGTGTAAAACGAAATAACTTACTCGGAGCAAAAAAGCGAATTTGCCATTTTTGAACGAAGTAAAAAACTTCATATCATAAAGGTAACACCTGAAGAAGAAGATGAAATTCGCGCCATGAAGCTTTTTCGATCGAACAAGTCGTTTCCTGACCGAACAGTTTTATGGAAGGCAAAACAATTTAAGTGTGCACTACTTACCTGCGACAGTACCCTGAGAAAGAAAGCTGAAGCACATGGCCTGGAAGTACGAGGCAGCATTTGGGTGATCAAACAGTTAATTGAAGATGGAATTGTTCAAAAATTAAAGGAATTGAATTGTTAAATCAAATGAAATTGGTGAATCCCCGGTTACCCTTGGATGGAATTGACAGGTTGATTAAACTGCTTAAATAAAAAAACCGAAGCCAATGGAATAAAGCTTCGGATGGTTGAAAATCATTTTAATACCTTTATGCCCAGTAAAATAATGATTGTCGGTGATGAAAAGTAAGAAACGGAAGTTAAAGGAAGTCAAG
>JALNYZ010000020.1 GCA_023229575.1 Prolixibacteraceae bacterium | reverse complement strand
GGAATGACCTGTTGAAATTTAGAAATTTTGGCAAGAAATCCTTAACAGAACTTGATGATTTGTTGGTAAATCTCAATTTGAGTTTCGGGATGGACATCAGTAAGTATAAATTAGACAAGGAATAATTGAAATGAGACATAGAAAAGGTTTTAATCATTTAGGTAGGACCAGCTCTCACCGGAAGGCAATGCTTTCCAACATGGCGAACTCTCTTTTGCTTCACAAACGCATCGCTACAACCCTTGCAAAAGCAAAAGAGTTGAGGGTTTTTGTTGAACCATTGATTACACGTGCCAAAGAGGATACCACCCACAACAGAAGGGAAGTATTCAGCGATTTGAAAAGTAAATCAGTAGTAACAGAACTTTTCCGTGATATTATCGTGAAAATCGGAGATCGTCCGGGTGGATATACCAGAATCCTGAAAACTGGTAACCGTATCGGTGACAACGCAGAGATGTGTATCATTGAACTGGTCGATTACAACGAGAACATGCTGTCAACACCAAAAGTTGACACCACCAAAAAACGCAGAGTACGGAAACCAAAGAAAACAGAGACAACTGCAATAGAGAGTAAAAAAGTTGAGGCTGCCTCAGAAGAAGCGGCTTCCTGATCGCTCCAAGTTGAATTATAAAAGAAAGCCATCCTCCCGGGGATGGCTTTTCTTTTGTGTTAGGTGCAATTTCGAATTAAAATCAGATTAATAAAATTTTTACATCCATTGTTAGATAAATATATAAATTGATTCATTTTTTATGTAATTTTCACCTGACTATCGGATGGATCTTCAAAATCGCTTTTTGGGGCAGTGACGGTTGTGAGCTTACGGATATAAATAACTAACATAATAAACTCTTTATGGATTACATTAAAGAAAAACTTTTGAAGAAGGGTGAAGAAGAGCGCCTTGTTGTAAAACGTTTGATCAGTGAGTATGGGAGCACTGTGCTTGAGTCGGTTACTATCGATCAGGTACTTACCGGAATGAAAGGGATTACAGGCCTGCTCACTGTAACCTCTAAGCTCGACCCCAATACAGGAATTACCTACCGTGGATATTCCATACCTGAGATACAACAAAAATTGCCGAAAGTCAGGCCGGAAGGGGAACCCCTTTCTGAAGGTCTGTTCTACCTTTTTCTTTTGAATGAGATTCCTACCAAAGCTGAAGTTGATGCCCTTAGCAAGGAGTGGATACGGCGTAGTGAGTTGCCCGAACATGTGATCGAAATTATGGATGCAATGCCTCTCACCAGCAAACCAATGACTCAGTTCAGTACGGCCATTCTTGCCATGGCAACCGAGTCAAAGTTTCAAAAGGCGCACCGCGACGGATTGCACAAAAATGATTATTGGGACACTACTTTTGAAGATGTAATGGACTTGATTGCCCGTCTTCCGGTTGTTGCAGCTTACATCTATCGCAAGAATTTCAAAGATGGGAAATTCATTCCTCCGGATCCAAACCTCGATTGGGCAGCCAATTTTGCCCATATGATGGGTTATGACCAGGATGAAGTATACCGTCTTTTCAGGATGTACATGATGGTTCATGCCGACCATGAAGGGGGCAATGTCTCAGCACATGCAACCCATCTCGTCGGGTCGGCGCTGAGTAATCCTTATTACTCTTATGCCGCAGGTATGCTGGGACTGGCTGGTCCGTTGCACGGATATGCCAATCAGGAGGTAATCAACTGGATTTTCGAGATGCAGGAAGAGATTGGAGTCAGTGAAAACAAAGAGGAGGAAAGGGAGAAAATTGAAGCCTATGTCAGAAAGACCATTTCTTCGGGTCAGGTGGTTCCAGGATATGGACACGCCGTACTTAGGGTAACTGATCCGCGCTTTACTGCACAACAGTTGTTCGCTAAGAAATACGTAGAACATGATAGTTTGGTTGATACCGTTAACCATCTTTACGATATCGTCCCTCCAATTCTTAAGTCGCTCGGCAAAATAAAGAACCCATGGCCCAATGTCGATGCATTCTCAGGTTCCTTACTCCAGCATTATGGAATTACAGAGCACTTCTTCTATACGGTTATGTTCGGTGTGAGTCGTTCCCTGGGCGTTCTTGCCCAGTTGGTTTGGGACAGAATGTACAATTTGCCTCTGGAAAGGCCATCTTCAGAAACATTGGAGTTCTTCAAGAACAAAGCGGGGATTTAGGGCCTATAATATTACACAACTTGTCCCGATACTTCGGGAGAGTTGCACAGAGAAGCACAGAGGTCCACAGAGTTTATAATTATTTTATCTCTGTGTTTTTCTGTGCAACTCTGTGTAACTTTTTTATGTCACCAATGTTGAGAATATGCCATACAACGGGTTAAACGAATTTATAGAAGTACTTGAGCGCGAAAACGAACTGATCAGAATCAGTCAAAAGGTTGATACTGTTCTGGAAATTACCGAAATTGTTGACCGTATCTCTAAAAGTCCGGGAGGAGGGAAGGCGCTTTTGTTTGAAAACAATGGAACGGCTTTCCCGCTTTTGATTAATGCATTTGGTTCAGAGTCAAGAATATGTATGGCGCTTGGACATCATTCGCTCGATGCTATCGGAGCTGAACTGGAAGAGTTGTTTAAACAACTGGCTGGTCCTTCGGGGAGTCTGCTGGACAAACTAAAATTGCTTCCATTACTTTCAAGGATTGCCTCCTGGATGCCAAAAAAGAAATCAGGCAGAGGAAGGTGTCAGGAGGTTGTAATGGCCACACCCGATTTGACCAAACTGCCTGTTCTCACTTGCTGGCCCGCCGACGGTGGGCCATTCGTGACGCTGCCCGGAGTTGTTACCCGTGATCCGGAAACTGGTGTCCGCAATGTAGGAATGTACCGGATGCAAATTTTGGGACCAGATACCACCGGAATGCACTGGCACAAACATAAAACCGGCGCCCGGCACTATTTGGGGTATAAAAATGCCGGCAAAAAGATGCCGGTATCCGTTGTGTTAGGAGGAGATCCCGCCTATACCTATGCTGCAACTGCGCCACTTCCGGACCAAATTGACGAATACATGTTGGCCGGGTTTCTTCGGAAAAAGAAAGTTGAGCTTGTAAGGTGCCTGACCAACGATCTGGAGGTGCCGGATGATGCAGACATCGTGATTGAAGGATATGTTGATCCCGCTGAGGAGCTGGTTTGGGAAGGCCCTTTCGGCGATCATACCGGTTTTTATTCACTTGCTGATTGGTATCCCAAATTTCATGTCACCTGCATCACCCACCGGAAGGGCGCGATATATCCCGCCACCATAGTCGGGATACCTCCCCAGGAAGATGCCTACATCGGTTTGGCCACGGAGAAAATATTTCTGGCGCCTATGAAGCTGACCATGATGCCCGAACTAAAAGACCTTTACCTTCCGGCCGTAGGAGTCGCACACAACCTGACGCTGGCCAGGATCGATAAAACCTATGCAGGACAGGCATTGAAGACCATGAATGCCATGTGGGGGGCAGGACAGATGATGTTTAACAAGATCATGGTAGTGACCGATCATGCCAATCCATGGATTGACATGGAAGCTTTTGTCAGGAAAGTGTGCATTGAGATTGATCCGGTTCACGACATCATTTTTTCTTCAGGCCCCATGGATGTATTGGACCACTCCTCATCCAAATTCGCATTTGGATCCAAAATGGGTATTGATGCGACCACCAAATTCCCGGAGGAGATGTATAGGGAGCCTATCGGAAGTATGCTTCCAGGATCGGAATTATTCGACCAAATTACCTCGGATATTCCCGCAATCAAAACTGTTCAGGCCTCCCTGCTTGACAAGGGTATTTCGGTATTGATTCTTGGAATTGAGAAGAAACAGGATTTTCGTCCGGATATATTCACAGAAGCTCTTTTGAGAATACCTGTCATACAGCAGGTTAAATTCATTTTGTTAGTGGATGCGGCTTTGCCTATCGCGAATCTGGATGCTGTGGTCTGGTATGTAACCGGGAACATCGATCCCAAAAGAGACTGCAAAATTTTTGAGGCAACTCATTCAGGAGAAGTTTCGCACCTGGTGGTGGATGGCACACGTAAGACATTTCAATCTGATGGTTTTCAACGCGACTGGCCCAATCCGGTAGTCTCTTCTGCCGAAACAATAAGCCTGGTCGACCGGAGGTGGCTCGAGTATGGTTTAGGTACAATGATCCCTTCTCCATCGCTTATTTATTCCCCGCTCAAACGAGGGGAAGGTGCAATCGCTGAATAATGTCTGTATTTGAAGTACTCTTAAAGTGATAAAAACCATCAGAGAGTTGTTTAAAGAAGAATACAGATTGTTGGTGCGAGAGATCAGGATCAAATCCAATATTCTTTATTGATGCCTAACTGGAAGGTCTGAAACGGTTTCAACAATGTCAGAAAGGAAAAGTGGATCTGACGATGCTTTTTTTAACATTGCGATTTTCACTTCTCTAATCTCATCAATATCCTCAATAATTACTCTAACCATTTTTTTTGACTTGAATCTTTCAGGCAGATTAATTATTAGTTGATTATTCTTTTGAATATCGTATGTTTTTTCAAAAGTCATATTTGCTTTTTTTGTAAAATACAAAATAATTGGTTCAATGTCGTTTTGTATGGGTGAATAAGAGCGCAATAGTTATAATACTCCCAAATATTGAACCAAAAGGGTTGGTGAGCTAAGTTAATATTTGGCGATTTTTTCTTACATTTGGCAGTATTGCGTCTAAATCATTCAGACAACAAGATAATTTTGGACGTTCATTTAATATTTTACAACCATGAAATCTTTAAAAGGTTCAAAAACAGAGCAAAATCTGTTGAAAGCATTTGCCGGAGAATCCCAGGCCAGAATGCGTTACGACTACTTTGCCAAGCAGGCAAGAAAGGAGGGTCTTGAGCAGATCGCCGCAATCTTTGAAGAGACTTCCATGAATGAACGGTCGCATGCAAAGCAATTCTTTAAATTTTTGGAAGGAGGAATGGTTGAAATAACAGCTTCCTATCCGGCTGGAATAATTGGTTCTACGCTCGATAATTTAAAGGCTGCCGCAGATGGTGAGAATGAGGAATGGACAGATTTATATCCTGAATTTGCCCGTATTGCAGAAGAAGAGGGATTCAAAGCGGTAGCCGCCATTTTTAAAATGATTTCGAAAGTTGAGAAGGCTCACGAAGAACGATACAGAACTTTGTTCGACAATCTGGAATCGGGGATGGTATTCAAACGGGGGGAGAAAGTCGTTTGGAAATGCCTCGTCTGCGGATATTTGCACGAGGGGCTTAGCGCACCGCTAATTTGTCCCGTATGTGAACATCCTCAGGCTTATTTCGAAATTCAGGGGAAAAACTATTAAGCTTTATGACTGATCTTTACAAGTTTATACGTTCTTTGCCCAAAGCTGAGTTGCACCTTCACATTGAGGGGACCATGGAACCAGAACTCATTTTTCTACTGGCTGAGCGCAATGGCATTGAATTGAAGTATAATTCTGTAGAGGCCTTGCGTAATGCCTACCATTTCGATGATTTACAGGATTTTCTGGATTTTTATTATGAAGCTGGTAGTGTGTTGCTGAGGGAACAGGATTTCTATGACCTTACCTGGGCCTATCTGCTGAAAGCAAAAGAGAACAATATTGTGCACACGGAGGTGATGTTCGACCCCCAGACGCACACCTCGCGGGGAGTTCCATTCAGTGCCGTGATCGGAGGCATCTACCGTGCATTGGCAGATGGTTATGAGCAACTTGGGATTTCATTCCGGTTGATCCTCTCCTTTTTGAGGCACCTGAGTGAAGAGGATGGATTTAAGACTTTGGCTGAAGCTGCTCCTTTTCAGGGATGGATTACTGCTGTTGGCTTGGACTCCTCTGAAAGAAATTTTCCTCCTGATTTGTTCGCCAACCTTTTTGATAAAGCCCAGGAGATGGGATTCTTAACTGTTGTCCATGCGGGGGAAGAGGGACCACCGGAGAACATATGGGCGGCGCTGGATCTATTGAAGGCATCCCGCATCGATCATGGAAACAGTGCGCTGGAAGATCCTGATCTGGTCGATGTGCTGGGCATCTACGAAATTCCGCTGACCTCCTGTCCGCTTTCCAACCTGAGGTTGAAGGTGATTCAAAAGATGGAAGATCATCCGTTGAAAGAGATGATGGACAGGGGTATCAAAGTGACGGTCAATTCAGACGATCCGGCCTATTTTGGAGGATACCTCAATGATAACTTTATCGCGGTTGCAGATGCGCTTCAACTTTCGAAAGAGGAGATTGTCCAGCTGGTCAAAAACTCCTTCGAGGCATCGTTTATCAGCGACGGAGAGAAAAGAACTTTCCTTAAAAAAGTAGAAGAAGCTGCGGGAATTTAATATATATAAGAACTTTTCCAAAGTTTCTGCTTACAAGCAATGATTGTGCGTAGCTAACAACTTTGGAAAAGTTTCTTCTATTAAATGAAGGATAAAGGATAAAGGATAAAGGATAAAGTAAAAAGGATAAAGTAGAAGACGCCGCAATGTTGATTTGCGGCGTCTTCTACATAAAATCAAAGAGAAAATGGTCAATTCAGTCCGAATGCCACTTTATCCTTTTTACTTTATCCTTTATCCTTCATTTATGGTTTCGGGTACCCGTCCATCTGGTGCAGGTTATCGCTAATCTCCTTTTCAGACATCTCGTAGTCGGAAAGTTCCCCGCGCATGTATTTGTCGTAGCCGACAAGATCCATCATCCCATGACCGGAAAGGTTGAAAATGATCACTTTTTCTTTCCCTTCCTCTTTTGCTTTTTTCGCTTCGCGGATAGTTGCCGCAATGGCGTGGGTCGTTTCAGGAGCCGGTACTATTCCCTCCGTTTTGGCAAAAAGCATTCCTGCCTCAAAACATTCAGACTGATTAATGGCGATCGGAGTTACATAACCAGCTCTTACGGCAGCGCTTACCAATGGTGACATTCCGTGGTAACGCAAGCCGCCAGCATGAATGGGAGCCGGGATAAAGTTGTGTCCCAAACTGTACATTGGAAGAAGAGGTGTCATTCGGGCCAGATCTCCATGATCGTACATGAAGGTCCCTTTTGTAAGGGTCGGGCAGGAAGCAGGTTCCGCACCAATGATTTCAATGTCGGCGCCGTTAATTTTATCCTGGATATACGGGAAGGCGAGACCCGCGAAATTGCTTCCGCCTCCGCAGCATCCAATTACGATATCCGGTTTTTTGATGCCGACTTTTGCCAGCTGCTTCCTGGCTTCCAGTCCGATAATAGTCTGGTGGAGCATGACATGGTTAAGCACTGAACCCAGACCGTATCTGGTTTTCCCGGTAGGGTCGGTAACAGCCGCCTCGACCGCTTCAGAAATTGCAATTCCAAGACTCCCGGGAGTATCCGGGAACTCTGCCAATACTGCACGTCCGGCAGCGGTTTCCATACTTGGACTAGCCACGCAGGTACCACCCCAGGTGTTCATCAGTATCTGGCGGAAAGGTTTTTGTTCGTAGC
Organism: Prolixibacteraceae bacterium; assembly: GCA_023229575.1. Taxonomy (GTDB): domain Bacteria; phylum Bacteroidota; class Bacteroidia; order Bacteroidales; family Prolixibacteraceae; genus CAINVV01. The sequence continues at coordinate 66,309 of JALNYZ010000020.1, read as the reverse complement.
TCACCTTTACCATGAAGACTTTACATTCGATGCCACCAATCAGTGCACAGGCAAAGGAGAGTGCGCTGCCCCACTGACCGGCGCCAGTCTCAGTTGTGATCCGTTTGATGCCAAATTTTTTGTTGTAGTATGCCTGCGGAATGGCTGTGTTGGGTTTGTGGCTTCCGGCAGGGGAGACACTCTCGTTTTTGTAAAAGATCTTTGCAGGCGTGCCAAGCGCCTTTTCCAGTTCAAAGGCACGGATCAACGGACTGGGTCTCCAAATTTTTAACATATCCTGCACCTCATCGGGGATACTGATCCATCGTTCGGTACTGACCTCCTGTTCGATCAGGTTCATTGGAAATACCGGCGCAAGCATTTCGGGTGAGATGGGTTTGCCGTCGGGACCCAGCGGGGGCAACATGGGAAGATCGGCTGCCAGGTTGTACCATTGTTTGGGCATTTCCGATTCGTCGAGATAGATTTTCTTTTGCATGGTTTCTTAATTTATTGGATAGTAAAATATAAAAGAGTAAAGGGGAGATGCCTCGTAAACAGACATATCCCCTTTTATGGGTTAATTACAGGCATACCGCTTACGCATCTTGAATAAAGTCGTGCCAAAGCCAGTTCGAGCCCCTGTAATTTGTAAGTGTGATCATTGTTTTGCTTGTAAACTGTCAGCAAAAATAAAGATATATTTCAATTGTCAAAATGATTTAGTGAAAATAATAATAGAATGGGGGAAAGACAACTTAATTCCCATAAATTATAATCTTATACCAATGCTTGCAGTTATATAAAACATGTCTATTCCTCTTTCGCCTGCTAATAAATTCTGAGGAATAACATAAGCGGGAATCAATGAAGTATTGAATTTACCGGCTACGAAAACGATGGGAGCCGATATCTCATAGGAAAGAATATTGAAAGCTGATTTATTTACGGTTGTCTTATTATTCAAGGGGAAACCTAAGAAATTTTGTTTTTTGATATAGACTTCAGAAAATTTTTGGGTCCCAAAATTAATGTATGCTGAAGGATCAAAGGCAAAAGCCATTGGTTTGTTGGCAATTTTAATAATGAAGATGTGGTCAAGACCGGCAGTAGCTCCAAGGTCTGCGGTATTGCTATATTTTATATCAAAACCGGTATTGATGTTGATTATCTTATTGTTAAAGGAAAGGTTGATTCCTGTTTGATATTTTAAGGCCGATTGAACCAACGTGCTGGTTTTTTTATAGAGAAATTTCGAAATGAAAATATTTCCATTAATTTTCTTCGCTTGAGGTAGGCGGTACCCAGCTTCAATTGTAGAACCGGTATAAGTGAGTGGGAGTGAATAGTTCTGGACAAAAATAAAGTTACCCTGTGCATACAATCCGCATTTTAACTCGTATCCAACAGATGGAAACATACCACTACTTTGTAAACTGTCGGTACGTCCAAAATAATGCAGTTTTGACTGATAGTTTAGCGATGCAGTAAATTCGGCCTTTCTGATGCTGTCGTTTTGTGCTTTTATCGCAACCGGTGCAATTGCCATCATTATCAAAAGCAAAGTGGAACGGGCAAAATTTTTCATGATTAAAATTTTTCAGAAGATTTGGAGAAATATCATAATGATACAATCATGTAATATAAAAATAAAAGTCCCCTGGTATTTGCAATACACAGGAGACTTTCCCATCATTTAATTTATTTATTTCCCACTTTTATTTTACTGTCAGCCTGTACTGAGGTAGATGCATCAGCCTTTAAAGAAGGTTTAGCAGAAGCAGATTTTGCTTTGACATCGGCAACTTTATTCGCTGCTTTTGTTTTCGTTTCTGTTGTTGTTTCTTTTACTTCTGTTGTTGCAGGCTTTGCAGATACAGTTGCACTTCCGTTCATGGTTGTACTGGTACTGCTTTTCAATAAAGCATCTCCTTTTTGAACAGCAGAATGTTCATTGCTGTTCGCATGTGCTTGCTCACTGGCATTTGTTGAAGCTTCAATCATTCCTTTAGTGCTTTTAGCTTCTTCTGCAGGCTTGTTTGGTTCTCCTGTTTCCGGCCTACTTACATCAACATTGGCATCTTCCCTGGCGCTGGCGCTGTTATCTGTTTTTAGCCCTTTCTCATTTGCACCGGCTTTAGTTTCCACGGCATCACTTGAAAAGACAGAAGTTTGTGCATTTTGGGCAGAATTTACAGTTGCTTTTGAAGCTTTAACGGCAACATTCGTACTCGCTTTTACTGCATTGGTCGTAGCGTTTGTTGTCTTATTAACCGCATTAGTTGTAGCATTTGTTATTTTATTAACGGCATTGGTAACGGCTGTTGCTGCTTTAGTAGCATTAACTGTAGCATGAGTGGTACCCTTCAAAGAAGAGCCTGTTGCGATTTGTGCATTTGCAGCATTAAAAGACAAAAATAATAATGCTGCGACTGCCATTGAGGTGGTTACTAACTTTTTCATGATTTAATTTTTTAAAGAATTAAAATAAACTCATTTTCAACGTACGAATATATTAGTCGTTTAACGTCATAGCGAACAAAATCAGCTAAACTGGCAATTTCATCAATATAAGGCATTGTTCTTTAAGTCAACTGCTTATAGATATATTTATTGAATACTGGTCATTTGTATTCATAGAAGAAAATTTAGAATTTCTTACTGCATCAAGCTCATAAAAGATTGCGGTAACTAAGAAAAAAAAGGCCATCAGTATTTCTACCATGGCCTTTTCAACGTTACTAACTGCTTTTACTAAAACCCTAACTTTAAACTTTGTGAACTAAAATTTCGTGCGTAACCGGAATTCCTTTTTTTAATGTCGCCGCGACCCCGCAATAACGCTCATCCGACAATGAAACTGCCTTTTCAAGCTTTTCCATCGGAAGATCTTTACCCCAAAATTCATAGATAATATGCATGGAGGTAAAATGTTTTGGGTGCTCTTCGGTTACTTCACCTTCAACTTTTACGTTCAGATCAATAATTTCAACCCTCATTTTCTCAAGGATGGAGACAATGTCCATGCCTGTGCAGCCAGCCAGACCTACCAGTAACAAGGCTTTCGGCCTTGGTCCCAAATCTTCTCCTCCATTGGATTTATCTGCATCTATCGTAAGTTTATGGCCGTACAATTCAGTTTCGAAGGCCATTCCCTTTTTCCAGGAAAGATTTATTGCTTGCTTCATGATTGGGATTTATGGGATTGATTATGATTACTATGATTTAGTTTGATTCATGTTATATCTGAGCGTCGTACAGATCATTTTTTGATACGAAGCTGAATTGAAATTGTTTCAGCTTAGTTGGCAGTTACCTTCAAAACATCTTCTATTGCAGTGATGAAAGTGGCCTTTGGTAGCGCTCCCTGCGCCATCTGAGGTTGTCCATCCATCGGAATGAAAAGCAGTGATGGAATGCTTTGGATTCCAAACATGCCTGCCAGTTCGCGTTCCTCTTCCGTATTTACTTTATAGATATTCAACCTGGTACCATAAGAGGCCTGCAACTCCTCGAGAATTGGGGCGATCATCTTGCAGGGTGAACACCAGTCTGCATAGAAATCCACAATTGCGGGAGCATTTCCTTCAAATTTCCAATCTTTGTTTGCTTCAAAATTGAATACTTTCTCTTTGAAAGTATCTAGGGTTAAATGTTCAAGTGCCATAATTTTATATTTTCTAATTTATTAATTTGCTATTAGCAATTATTTGTATGCAAAAGTAAATTATATTTTCCAATAAAAAAACTTTTTAGTAAAAATATTTGCCAATAGCACAAAATGCCTTTGTAAATAGTTGACTTATTTGTAGTTTTGCATCAAAATATTTTTGATCATGGGAAAGGGGACTGAAATTTTAGGATTGGTATATGAGATGAAGAAAAGGTGCGCGGCGATTGACAATAAATTGATGGAGCATTTAAAACTCTCTCAGTCCGAACTACTCTTCTTCAGTTCCCTGGATCAATGTACCGGTATTAGTAGTCCGGAGCTGGCAAAGAACATGGGCCTGTCACCTTCACGCATCAGCAGGGTGATCGAGAAGCTGGTGGTGGATGGTTACCTCGACAGGAACATTGACAAAACTGACCGAAGGGCCATCACGCTTTGCCTGACGGATGAAGGTAAGAAAATTAGAGCGGAGATAGACAGAAACCGGCAGGAGTGTGAAGCGAGGCTGTTGAATGTGCTGCCACAGTCAGACATAGAAAAATTTCGTGAGATAATAGGGCGGATGATTAAGGAGATGTAGTTTTTTATGACTTTACCACGAAGGGCTCAAAGGGTTGCACAAAGGACTCCAAAGGATAGATAGTTAGTGAATTACGCGTTTGATGCCTTCTTTGAGATGAAGGACATTGAAATTGACCAATAATCCCAATTTGCAACCGGATAATTTCAGATAGGTCAAGATTTGTGCAAGATGTATGTCTGCCAGCGCTTCGATAGATTTCACTTCAACAATAACCACATTTTCAATCAACAGATCAATTCTATATCCAACTTCAAGATTTACTTTTTGATATACCATCGGCAAGGGTATTTGTTTTTCTACATAGAGACCTGATCGTTTCAACTCATAACACATAGCTTCGAGGTATGCGCTTTCAAGTAATCCGGGTCCAAGGGAAGAGTGAACCCGAAAACAACAATCCAAAGTAATTTTGAAAACCTCTTCAATGTCCATTTCAGTAATAATTTACTTTGTGAATCCCTTTGTGTTTTGCTTTGAGACCTTCGTGGTAAAAATTTTTCAAAATATCCTTACCACCAACGATCTCCTTCACCTGACTGTCGGCCATGAGTTTTAGCGAATAGTTGATGATCAGTTCGTTATCGTTGCCATAGAAATAGGTTTTCATTGAGCGGCTGTACCTGATATCCATGCCATACTGTTCAAGAATATGAAGAGATCGGAACAGATGGCTTTGGCTGATTCCAAGGGCTTTTGCGAATTCGGCGGGGGTGCCGGTTTGGCCGGAGTGGATCATCCTGTTCATTTTCTTGATTCGTTCAAAATGGTCAACCAACTTCATGGCAGGCGAGTGTGTTGTTCTTGAACTGTAGGCCCCATCCCTCCTCACTGTAAAATGGCAACTGCTTTTGCCACATACTGAAGTACCTGCCTTTCCGCTGCCACAAGCTGAGATGGGTTCCCTCTTCCACTACCAGTCCCTTCTCCAGAACAGCGATATGGTCAGCCTGGATAACAGTACTCAGCCGGTGCGCAATAACAAGGATGGTTTTTCCCTGGCTCTTCAGTCGTTGGATGGTCTCCTGTACAAATTGCTCCGACTCGTTGTCGAGTGAAGAGGTGGCCTCATCGAAGAGCATGATTTCGGGATCGCGGTAGAGCGCCCGGGCGATGGCAATTCTTTGTTTTTCCCCTCCCGACAAGGATGTTCCGTTCTCCCCAATCCAGCTGTTCAGTCCGGCCGGTAGATTTTCGACGAAAGCTTTCATTCCCAACTCCTGACAGATATCCATGACTCTCGAAATATCGGGATTGAACTCCCCGACTGCAATATTCTCGAGGATGGTGCCGGTAAAAAGATCGAGTCGTTGAGGAACGACCCCGACCATTTTACGCAAACTCACTGTCGAGACATGGTTGAGGTTGCACTCACCAATCTGGATGCTTCCTCCTGTTAAGGGGTATAGCTTCTGGATCAGGGCTACCAAAGTAGTTTTTCCCGAACCGCTCTCCCCAACGACTGCTGTAATCTCCCCTTTTTTGATGCAAAAGGAGAAATGATCGAAGACTTCGGTACGGGTTCCATAACTGAAATTCACCTGCCGGAATTCGATGTCTCCTGCTCTATCGCATGTGATGTCAAACTTGTTTTCATCCACTTCCTGGTCAAGGTCCATAATCTCAAACAGACGGTCAGCTGCAATCAGCGCATTCTGTATAGATTTATTCATGCCGATCAGGTTGGACGCCGGTCCTGTAAAATAGCCGGCAATGGCATAAAATGAGAGCAATTCACCCGGAGTTATTGATTGATCCATCACATAATAGGAGCCCACCCAAAGAAGAACAATTGTGGAAATCCTGCTGATTAATTCGGTTCCTGTGGAAGAAAAGAGGCTGTTGGTGGTGGAACAGTAGATCGACCTAAGCAGGTTGACAAAGCGTATTTCTGTCTTCAGGTTGGAGTAGGACTCCAGTCCAAACTCTTTGATGGTACGCACCGAATTAAGCGACTCAACCAGTTGGCTTTCCAAGTCGGCTGTGTCCTCCATTAGTTTTCTCTCCCTCTTTTTGTTCAGTTTGTTGGTGATCCAATAGATCAATCCATACAAAGGAAGAACTATGGAGACCACCAGCGCAAGTTTCCAACTATACAGGAACATCAGCACAAAGGAGAAAATTACAATGAAGAGACTCACCAACAGGGAGATGGCAATGTCGTTGATAAATGCACGAATTTTAACGGCATCATTGATCCTTGAGACAATTTCGCCAACCCGCATGGAATCGAAAAAATATTGGGGCAGTTTGAGCAGGTGCTTATAATAACCAAGGATCAGGCGGGCATCGATTTTTTGTCCGGTTTGAAGTACGAAAATGTTTTTATAATAGCCGATAAAGAGCTGAAATAGAATTAGAAACAACATCGTTATACTCAGCAGGTTCAGCAAATTTGTGTTGTGGTCGACTAGAACAAAATCTGTTATTTTTTGCAGGTAAATGGAAGTAGACAAACCGAGAATGGTATAAACGACGGCTCCCAAAAGCGCCTGAAGCAGAATATTCTTGTGTGGTTGCAACAGGAAAATGAACCGGCTAAAGATCGAAATCTTCTCATTCTTGGGTCGAAAATCGGTGCCAGGGGCCATGAGGATTAGAACACCTGTCCAAATTTCGGCAAATTCCGGAATTGTTGCCTTGTGCATTTCCCCATCGGCAGGATCCATGTATTCGACCTGTGTTTTTGACAGTCTGTAGATCACCACAAAATGGAGCAGGGTCTTTTTGACGAGCACATGCGCAATGGCCGGACATGGAATTTCGGGAAGCGCTTCAATGCCGCCCTTTACCCCTTTTGCCGAAAAGCCGAGTCTTTCGGCCGCCTTGATCAATCCCCAGGCATTGGTCCCTTTTTGATCGGTACCGGCCATCTGGCGTATTTTCGAGACAGGAATGCCCAGTTGGTAATGCGCTGCGACGGAGGCCAGACAAGCTGCGCCGCAATCGGTGATATCGCGTTGTTTTATCTTGGTTCTCATATGTTTTTGAGTTTGGGATTGAGCCAATTGTCTGCCTTGTCGTACAATAACTGAAACAGGGTCCTATCTGCTACTTTGAACCGTCCGGTGAGGGTCATTCCTTTTTTCAAATTGCCAATGGTCCCGTTTTTGAGTTTCAGAAAGCTTTGGTCGAGTTGGCACCTGACCCTGAAAAAGGGCCGGTTGTTGACGCTGACGACATTGCCTGAGATTTCATTTACCCATCCGGTGGCAACTCCCCATAAATTGTAGTTAAAGGCATGAAACTGATAGGATACATCCATGCCCTGCTCAATCAATCCAATGTCAGAAGGTGAAATAAAACACTCCACCAACAGTTTATCGTCAGGTGCAATCCTCGCGATTGGCTGATTGGGTACCACAAAATCACCTTCCCGAATCCCAGAATAACCGGTGATGGTTCCGCCAATGGGTGCGATTAGACAATACTGAATTTTCTCCTTTTTCAGCTGTTCGATTTTTGTTTTCCAATCAGCCATCTCAAGGGTTATCTCCTTTGATTTTTCCTGCCAGAGGGCGAATTGCTGTGCCTGAATCGTTTGGAACCTGATTTTCTCAAACTGGTACTGATTCGTAACTTTCTCAAATTCGTGCCTGGGCGTGATGCCTTTTTGGAAGAGCGTCAGCGACATCAGGTATTCCCTTTCTGCCTGATTCAACTGAGTCTCCTGCTCTGCAAGCCTGTCAGAAAAGGAGCGATACTCCTGCCTGTAAAGCGCTGTTTGAAGAAAACTGTTTTTGGCGAGGATTAATTTCTGCAGATCAGACAACTGCAAACTGTCCTCCTTTAGTCTGAAGGTGAGCAGTGTGAAATCGTGGTCAATTTTATCGGAGGCTATAAGCAGTATGGTATCACCCTTTTTGACGGAAAGGTTTTCTATGATCCTGCACGATATCACCTGACCTGAAATGACCGGCACTACCGGATTGTCTTCGTACCCGGATCGCACCACCCCTTCGCATTGGGTAGTTACCTGGATTTTTACAAACGGCAATAAAGCAATGGTTGCCGCAAGGAACAAAATAACAGCGATGTAAATGACCCTTCCGGTTGAGTGGTTTTCTGAAAAATAGCTTTCGGAACTACTCATGGCAATTTCGGGAGGGAAAAATTGTTTGTTTTCCATACTTTCTGAGCTAAACTTGCTACTAGTAAGTTAAGGCAAAAAAGAGAGAAAAACGAATTTTAGAACTACTTTTTGAAGATTGTCGGTGCAGGGTTTGTCTAAAGTTGCTAATTTTACGGCTCCCGATGACAAAATTTACCACAAAGTGCCCAAAGGAAAACACAAAGGAGACACAAAGGGAGGTCGAATCAGGAATATGACTGCGAACACAATATGATATATAGAAACTCATAAAATTGATATCAAAAATGGCTACAAACAGACTTATTGGGGAACTTCCCAAGGTGGGAATCCGGCCCGTTATCGACGGAAGGTTGCAGGGAGTGAGGGAATCGCTCGAAATTCAAACCATGAACATGGCCAAGGCTGCGGCGCAGCTAATCAGCGAAAATCTTCGCTTCCCAAACGGTGAAAAGATCGAATGCATGATTGCCGATTCCACCATTGGCGGAGTGGCCGAGGCTGCCATGTGCGCCGAAAAATTTGCCCGTTCGGGTGTTGGCGTCTCCCTGACTGTTTCACCCTGCTGGTGTTATGGTACAGAAGTAATGGATACTGATCCCCTGTTGCCCAAAGCGGTATGGGGTTTCAATGGAACCGAACGTCCGGGGGCTGTATATCTTGCAGCAGCGCTTGCAGGATATGCACAAAAAGGATTGCCTGCTTTCGGAATATACGGACATGACGTCCAGGATAAGAAAGACGGTTCCATCCCGGAAGATGTGAAAGAGAAGATTTTGCGTTTTGTCAAAGCCGGTCTCGCGGTAGCGCAAATGAAAAATAAATCGTACCTCTCGCTGGGTGGTATGTCGATGGGTATTGCCGGATCGTATGTCGATCAAGAGTTCTTGCTCGACTATCTCGGCATACGCACAGAGGTGATTGATATGTCGGAACTTGTGCGCCGTGCCGAGCGTGGGATATACGATCCTGCAGAATACGAGAAAGCACTTGTCTGGGTTAAAAAGAATTGCAAAGAGGGCAGGGATGTCAATGATCCTGCAAGTCAGGCAACCAGGGAACGAAAAGACTGGGAGTGGGAAATGGTGGTTAAAATGACCCTTTCGGCCCGCGACCTGATGATTGGCAACCCAAAACTGAAAGAGCTCGGATTCGGTGAGGAGGCGCTTGGCCACAATGCCATTCTGGGAGGATTCCAGGGGCAGCGAGCCTGGACAGACCATCTGCCCAATGGTGATTTTATGGAAGCAATTTTGAACTCCTCGTTCGACTGGAACGGCATTCGTCAGGCTTTTGTCTTTGCTACTGAAAACGATTCGTTAAATGGTGTCTCCATGTTGTTCGGACATCTGCTTACCAATACGGCCCAGATCTTCTCGGATGTTCGGACTTACTGGAGTCCTGAATCCGTTGAACGCGTTACCGGCAGCAAACTCACCGGCAAAGCAGCAGGCGGGATCATCCACCTGATCAATTCGGGATCAACAACCCTGGATGCAACAGGAAAGCAAAAAGCAAACGGGCAATCGGTCATGAAACCATTCTGGGAGATCTCGGAGTCTGAGGCACAAGCATGCTTGGATGCAACAGATTGGGCTCCTGCCGACCTTGGCTATTTCCGCGGAGGCGGTTACTCTTCCCATTTCAAAACGGAGGGAGAGATGCCTGTAACGATGAGCCGCATCAATCTGGTGAAAGGGATCGGGCCTGTGTTGCAACTGGCCGAAGGGTGGACCATTGATCTTCCGGACGAAGTTCATAATATCCTGGACCAGCGTACCAGCCCAACTTGGCCAACCACCTGGTTTGCACCCCGCACAACAGGGAAAGGCGCCTTTGCCGATGTCTACAGTGTCATGGCCAACTGGGGAGCCAACCATGGTGCAATCAGTTACGGGCATATTGGTGCCGACCTAATCGCGCTGGCCTCGATGCTTAGGATACCGGTGTGCATGCACAATGTGGCAGAGGGTAAAATTTTCCGACCTGCATCCTGGAGCGCCTTTGGAATGGACAAGGAGGGATCCGACTACCGCGCTTGCGATACTTATGGGCCAATTTACGGGAAGACAAGATAATTTCTCTGTGATCTTGATTGGATTGATGAAAATGCATCAATCCAATCAAGAGATATAGTTGCGGAAATATATTGGAAACTTAAAATTCGGAGTTTTATTGTTCGTTGTCAAATAAATGAATGATTATTTGGTGCGTTTATAATTTGTTTTTCTAATTGCCCCATGTAATACCCAGATATTCATTTTCGGTTGGTGTTAATATTTTCTCATGGGTATTTCATTTTATCCCAAAGAAATAAAATAGAGAATTTGAATAATTCTATGTTTTAGTAGATTATTTTGAAATTCAGGGGTAACCTTTTACATTATATTGGTATTAAAGAGTGAAAGCAAGGTTATAGTCTGGTAAGAGATTGTAATCAAGTTTTTGCACGGCCTCGATACGCTAAACCAACATGATCCGGAATAAGCGTGCTGCCCAGATTCTATTAAAAGTTTTACCTACCTAAAAAAGACAGACCTAATGCATCATTTTCAAAAATCTTTAGCAAAAACCTGACTGTCACCATACCTGAACACTCTCAATTGGATATATTGCGATGGTTTTGTACATATACATACCAGCATGCTTACGCTTTTTTGGCAATTTATCTCGTAATTGATAAAAAGTCCGCAACCATTTTTAAATTGTTGTATCTATAGTATGATGTTACATCAACTTAAGTTCCAATAACAATGAAACATTTAAAACTCACGCTATTCCTGTGTAGCTTTATTTTAGTTGCAACGATTAGCTGCAAAAAAGAAAATAGTAATCGTCCTGTTGATACTGGCTTATCCGAACCCAGACCCGGCACCAATATTTCAATTGACAGCTTATCAAACTTCTCTTCGGATATTCCCGGAGACCAGTACAACGATCTTACCTTTATCAATGATTCAACAGGCTATGCAGTTTCCCTTCAGGGAAGAATTGTAAAAACCTCCAATGCCGGTAAAAATTGGGTGCAGCTTAATTCACCTACCACATTGCCATTACAAGCAGTTCAGTTTATAGATGAAAAAACGGGGTTTATTATTGGAGGAGACAATCATAGCGGAATATTTCTTAAAACCATGGATGGGGGAGAGACGTGGATTAAGCAGGTTTTAAATACGACGGAATCTCCGATGGATCTTTGTTTTTTAGATGGCTCAATCGGTTACATTGCGGGGTCCAACCTTTTAATTAAAACCGAAGATGGTGGGCTAAGCTGGCACAGTATGAAAAATAGTACGGTTCGGATTTATTGTGGTATAAAATTTAAAAATTTCAACGAAGGAATTGCCACTTCTCTTAACGGCATTTATTTGAAAACAACCGATGGTGGTAATACTTGGGACAGCATAAAAAGTATTACAAATTACCATCTTTATCAAATTGCATATACGACTTATAAAATTTTTATTAGAGCTGATGGTCTCTTGGTTGATATAAGTTCTAATAACCAAGAGAGTATTATTCAATTGCCATATGTAGGAAGAAGGATGCTTTTCTTAAATGAATATCAGGCAGTAGGGATTGGCCAGCATTATAATCAACAAGGTTATTTTCCGTATGGCGATATTTTTATAACAAACGATACTTGGGCACATTTTGAAAAAAAAACATATTCGCCAAGCGATGCTTTTGTATTTACTGCCATTGCAAAAATGTCTGCCAAAAAGATTATGATTTTGGGAAATGGATTTAATATAACAAAAATGATCATACTCAATATATAGTTTCATATATCAATTTTCGCAACATCTATAAGATTATGATATATCAACTTAAATTTCAATAGTAATGGCCCATTTAAGGTTTATCGTATACTTATGTGGCTTTATCTCACTTACAACATTTAGTTGTAAAAAAGAAAAGCAAGAGTATGATAATGGTTTATCCGAACCTAGGCCCTACACAAATATTTCAATTGACAGCTTATCAAACTTCTCTTCGGATATTCCCGGAGACCAGTACAACGATCTTACCTTTATCAACGATTCGACAGGCTATGCAGTTTCCCTTCAGGGAAGAATTGTAAAAACCTCCAATGCCGGTAAAAATTGGGTACAACTTAATTCACCTACCGCATTGCCATTACAGGCAGTTCAGTTTGTTGATGAAAAGACAGGATTTATTATTGGAGGAGACAATCATAGCGGAATATTTCTTAGAACCAATGATGGAGGAGAGACATGGATTAAGCAGGTTTTAAATACGCCTGAATCTCCAACGGCACTTTGTTTTCTAAATGAATCAACCGGTTACATAGCCGGATCCAACCTGTTAATAAAAACTGAAGATGGAGGACAAAGCTGGCGCACTATTAAAAATAGCACACATCGGTTTTATAGCTATATAAAATTTAAAAACTCAAAGGAAGGGATCGCCACGTCTGCTAACATCTATTTTAAAACAACTGATGGTGGTAATACCTGGGACAGTATAAAAAGTCTCACTGACTCCTATCTTCATGAGGTTCTATATACAACTTATAAAACATTTATTAAAGCTGACGATAGACTAGTTATATTGAATTCTAATAACCAAGAATACATTCTTAAATCACCTTATTCGAGAAAGATTCTCTTTTTAAACGAGTACCAAGCTATTGGGATTGGCCAGCATTATAATCAAGAGGGTTATTTCCCGTATGGCGATATTTTTATAACAAACGATACATGGGCAAACTGGAGCAAAAAAACATATTCGCCGGGCGATGCTTTTGTATTTACTGCCATTGCAAAAATGTCTGCCAAAAAAATCATGATTTTAGGGAACGGGGTTAATACTACAAAAATGATCATACTGAATATTTAATTCCTCTTGTCATCATAGGAGTTCACTTATCAAAATAAATTAGAACAATTCACCTAATTCAAAACCGTATGAAAACAAAATTTACCATTGCATCAATGTTATTTGTATTCCTGTTAGCAGGCCATTTAGATGTGTTTGCCCAAAAGGAAGTAACTGTAATAGACAGCACTGCGGACGGGACAATAAAATTTGCGCGCATAAATGCCCAAGCAAAGGCTGGTAAAAACGAAGAGCCTAAAGCCTTGTTGAAGCGCATTTTAAAGGCCGGTAGCGGTACACAGTTTTATCTTTACAAAGTTGTGACAGACAAATTAGGTCTGACACACGAAAAGTACCAGCAACCTTTAACGGTATAAAAGTGGAATTCAGCGAATACATCGTCCATAAAGATAAAACAGGCAATATAGTTTCCATAAACGGGAACTTTGCAAAAATACCGGAATCGTTCCAAGTAGAACCGATACTTACATTCGATGAAGCGATAAACATAGCAACAATTAGGGAAAAGAGTAAATACCATGTATTTGACTTGTCAGAAGAAAGAAGTGTTGAAAAACCAATAACCAAACGGGATGCTAAACACGAAGTTGTTATTGTAAAAGGGTATGATAATCAATGGCATCTAGCTTTCAAAGCAAACCTTGTTGTAAATAATATCTTTGACAACTTTTTTGGTTATATTGATTGTGGATCCGGCGAAACCGTTTTTAAACAGCCATTGGTCAGTCACAGCAACGCAACTGGCTCTGCAGCAACCTTGTATTCAGGGAGTCGAGAAATCATAAGCGACTCTTATGCTGGTGGATATAGGTTAAGAGAGAATAGAGGTGGTGGAACACCTATCCAAACCTATAATTTTCATAGAGCTCCTTCTTATAGTATTGCTGATATCGACAGTGGCTTAGTCCATGCAACAGATTTTACAGATAATGATAATAATTGGACTATGGTCGAACACTATACGGACAAGGACCAAGCTGCGTTGGATGCGCATTGGGGGGCAGAAATGACTTATGATTATTTCAGTACAGTGCATGGAAGAAACAGTTATGATGGAAACGGCAGTTTAATCAAAGGTTTTGTACATGTGAGGACAAGGGATGAAACGGAAAGTCATAACATCATAGAAATGAATAATGCATTTTGGTCAGATAATTTTAAAGCCATGTTCTACGGAGATGGAAATTCGTATCATAATCCATGGGTAAGTTTGGATATTTGCAGCCATGAATTAGGTCATGCTGTTTGCTATGCTTCCATTGGTAATGGCACCGGTCTAATTAATAATGGAGAATCTGGAGCATTAAACGAGGGTTTATCAGATATATGGGGAGCCTGCGTTGAGCAATGGGCTACCACTAACAAACAAACGTGGCTATTGGGCGAAGATATAAACTGGGGTACTGGCTTTAGGTCGATGGCCAATCCTCATGACCATCAACAACCCAATACTTATAGAGATACTCTTTTTTGGTTTAATACAACAGGTTGTGTACCTAATAATCCAGATAATAACGATAATTGTGGTGTTCACACAAATAGCGGAGTCTTAAATCATTGGTTCTATCTTTTATCTGTCGGAGATTCAGGGGTTAGTGGTATTGGCATTACTAGCGCATCATCAATCGTTTATTGGGCAGAAACCGGCTATTTGGGATCAACTGATCAATTTAACGATATGAGAACCAAAACGATCCAGGTTGCCATCGACCATTATGGAATGTGTAGTGCAGAAGTAAAAAGTGTTACCGATGCCTGGCATGCGGTTGGCGTGGGTGCTGCGTGGGTAAATCCTATTTATAATGTATACAAAACATATAGCTTGGATTGTAATGCGGTGACTCTAGATGTTAGGGATAAAACTACTTCGGAGCCAATAACCTGGACTACTACCAATGGCCTTTTATTAAATGGTAATTCATCACCTTATACTCAATATGGAAATACAATGGACGTAACATCTCCAAATGGCACAGGTGGATTGATTTCCGGTACAATTGGGAGTTCCTGTTCAACAGCAGATTTCGATTACTGCCCATGCCAATCTTGGAACGCTTCCATAACATGGATATGGTCTTCCCCGGTAAGGGGTGAGCCGCTTGTTGCTGAGGTTAGCCCGCTTAAAACAGATGGATTAAAGTATAAGTGGTTTATTAATGGGGAATTGGTTGAGTCTACTGACGATGGATATTTATCAACCACCAATTGGCCTTGTAGTATTGATGAAGTAATGCTTTCTGTAATAGCCATTACAGAATGTGGTGCAACAGTACCTGTTAGTAGTGGATTTTATCCTTCTTGCACCGGTAATAGGATGACTTCAAATGTCAGTTTGTTCCCCAACCCAGCTTCATCTGAGGTAACTATTAAACTTGAAGAAACTCAAAATATAGATAAACAGCAAACAAAAACCAGCAATTCAATGGTTTATTTGTCGGAAATCACTCAGATCAATATAGTAGACAAAATGGGGCTAACAAGAAAGGTTATAAAATTTGGAAAAGGGAACAAAAATTCCACCCTTAACATATCTGAGTTGCCATCTGATGTTTATTATCTAGATATTTCAGATGGGAATCAACATGTTAGGAAGGCTTTAATAATAAGTAAATAGCACAGGTGTCGTGGGATATGTCTTTATCTCTCATTTCCTGAATATGTTGTGAGATGTCCTGAAAAATTATGCTAATATAAACTTCCTTGAAAGTTGGCTATTTAAAAGTCGGATAGGGGAAACATGATTAATTTCCGATTCCCCTATCCGACTTGTTATTTATAAAACCTATTTCCCGTTTTCACGTTAAAAGAGGAGGTAATGCATCATTGACAATTGTCTACCCAGTTTTTGTCGAAGGATCTTTTGTCAATTGTCAATCTTTTAAATCTTGTTGATGGGTTCGAAATTCTCTGTAAGTCAGTCTGTTTTTACGAAGGAAAGTGTCCTGAAAGATTATTATACCGTCTTTCTCAGCCGGCAGTTGAGTCTCCTTGGAAGGAAGGAGGTGCATCTTGGCAAAGCCCCGTTTGGAATTTTCGGTGATGGAAAGGAACTTGCTCAGATAGCCTATGTGAAAAGCTACCGAGACGGGGACTGGCGTTCAGGGTACTATCGCGACCAGACTTTTATGCTGGCCGCCGGCATGATGACCCCAACTGAATTTTTTTCCCAGCTTTATGGGGATACCAACACGGTCAATAATCCATCCACCGGAGGTCGTAACTTCAATAACCATCATTCAACTGCAAACATAACAGCTTCGGGAGAGTTGAGGAATCTGGCATTGATCAAGAATTCTGCTGCAGACCTTTCTCCTACGGCAGGGCAAATTCCGCGTCTCCTCGGACTTGCACAGGCCTCCAAACTAGTCAGGGACCATCCCGAATTTGCACCCTTTACGGCAGGCAAAATAACCGGTGATGAGGTAGCTTTTGGATCCATCGGCGAGTCGAGTACTTCGGAAGGGATGTTTTTCGAAACCATCAATGCGGCCTGTGTGCTTCAAGTCCCTTTGGCCGTGGCCATCTGGGACAATGGTTATGGGATTAGTGTGCCCGTTGATTTGCAGACAGCGAAAGGCAGCATATCCAAGGCTTTAAGGGGATTTGAAGCTGATGGGGACGACCTTGGCTGCAAAATATATTCCTGCAAAGGGTGGGACTATCCATGCATGGTCCAAACATTTGCAGAGGGAATTGACGTTTGCCGGACAAAGCATCAACCGGTCATTTTTCATATTGATGAACTGACACAACCTTTGGGCCATTCAACGTCAGGTTCTCATGAACGATACAAGAGCGCTGAACGTCTGCAATGGGAACAGGATTTTGATGCCATCGCGAAATTCAAGGAGTGGATCATGCTCGAGGGATATGGAGACACGGATACCCTGGCCCAGCTCGAAGCAGAGGCATTAAAGGAAGCCAGGGCAGCACGTGATCTGGCCTGGACCAATTACATAGCAGGATTAGAATCGGAGAGCACATCGTTAAAAGCGGTTGTTGACTCCATTTCAAATAGTTTTGCTCCTCTCTCAACAAAATCAGCTGAGTTAAAAGCATTGATGAAAGCGGCTTACCCGACCAGAAAGGCATTGATCAGGTTTGCTAAATCCTTGCAAAGAACGGTTATTGGAAATTCCTCGTTAAAAGAACAGAATCTGCAATTGGCCTCATGGATAAAAACATCAGATGGGATTGGCGAGCGACTTTTCAGCATTCCCAGGTTGGATGAATCGGCAAGTTATCCTATCGGGGATCCTGTCAAAATTGAATACAGTAATGATCCACCCTGGGTAACGGGGTCAGAATTGCTGAACAGGAATTTTGACCTGCTGCTGCAAAAATATCCTTTGATGCTCTCCTTCGGGGAGGACACGGGTGTTTTGGGAGGGGTTAACCAGGAGACTAAAGGGTTATCGGAGAAATTCGGACTACACCGTGTTTTCGACACCGGGATCCGCGAGACGACTATTATCGGACAAGGGATCGGATTGGCATTGAGGGGATTCAAACCAATCGCCGAGATACAATATCTTGATTATCTTATTTATGCACTTCCGACGCTGGCAGACGATCTCTCCACCCTGAATTACCGCACCTGTGGCAGGCAGATTGCACCGCTCATTATCCGTACACGGGGGCATCAGCTTCAGGGCATGTGGCATTCAGGCTCCCCAATGAGCATGCTCCTCGGATCGATGAGGGGCATTCATCTCTGCGTTCCGCGGAACATGACCCAGGCCGCGGGATTTTACAATACGCTGCTCAAAGGGGATGAACCGGCCTTGGTAGTCGAACCTTTGAAAGGATATTATGTACGTGAGAAATTGCCGGGAAATATCGGTGAATATTGTATCCCGCTTGGCATTCCTGAAATTTTGCTGGAAGGCACGGATTTAACTTTGGTCACTTATGGCTGGAATGTGACCATAGCCATGGAAGCAAGCGCGATCCTGAAAACGATGGGTATCTCTGTTGAGCTGATTGATGTACAAACCCTGGCGCCCTTCGATACCGGTCACCTGATTACCCAATCGGTTATCAAAACAAACCGACTTGTTTTACTTGATGAAGACGTTCCGGGTGGTGGGACAGGGTACATGCTCCAAAAGATTCTGGAACAGAAAGAGGCGTTTTATGCACTGGATGACCAGCCTCTCGTAATTTCGGCCCGGGACCACCGCGGCGCCTATGGTACAGATGGGGAGTATTTTTCCAAACCAAATGTAGATACGGTGCTGGAGGCGGTGCTTGAATGGACTGGTCACGTCGGGAGCTGAAACTGCAATCAAATTTTTACATTAAGCCGGTTGCCATTTCTGGCAAATTGGGAATCCAAAACATGTTCCGCAACATCTTTTCCGGTTCCATGCTTGCCAACTATTCGGATTTTAGTCAAAATGGATTAGTTTCGTGGTTTTTTAGAGGCAACCTGATATTTGGGGCCGAGTAGTCGTCATTAGAGCAATCATTCTAAAATATCAATATTATTCCTTACGAAATGGAAAGTAAAAAAAAGGGTCTTTTTACCACTGAAGATGGAAGAAACCACACCATAATTTTCTTCCTGGTCGCGCTTCTTTTTGCCTTGTGGGCAGTAGGTAACAGCTTGATTGATACCATGGACAAGCATTTCCAGGATTACTACCACCTCACGAAGGCCGACTCGGCCAATGTACAGTTTTCACATTATCTGGGCTATTTTTTTATGGCATTACCTGCCGGATGGTTTATTCATAAGCTTGGTTATAAATGGGGGATTATTTTAGGCTTGAGTTTAGCAGCATTGGGCTGTCTATGGTTTTATCCTGCCACTAAAATTGACGGGTTCTGGGCGGTTCTCCTGGGCGTTTGCCTGGTAGCAATGGGTTTTTCATTCCTCGAAACTGTTGCCAATCCCTATACCACCGTTTTGGGGGATCCAAAATATGCAGCCTCGCGTATTAACCTCGCGCAATCTTTCAATGCAATTGGCTGGCCAATTGCACCGTTTATTGGCGGATTGTATTTTTACCATTCGGATGATACGCTTACCGCTCAGCAAAATGCTGAAATAGCCCATAAAACAATGTGGGTACCTTATGTAGCCCTTGCCCTAATTATTGGGGTCCTTATTTTCGCTTTTATCAAAAGTAAAATGCCTGATATTGTAGAAAATGAAGATACTGAAAATAATTCGGAAAGTAAGACCGCCAGTGTTGATGTGTTTGGTCAGCAAAGCCTGTTATCAACCATTCTTTTGTATTTGTGTGCCATTTTGTTCAGTTTTGCCGTAGGCATGATTTTCCGCTTCTTTGCCCAATTGTTCTATATGGACAGGGAGACGCTTGCCAATCCTACGGCTATGTTGGCCTTGAACCATACTTTGGCAATAGTGTTCGATGTTGTTACTGTTTTGGCTGGTATAGCATCCATCGCTTTTATAACCCTGAAAAGGGGAAAATTGATCCATAAAAACAGTATTTGGTCGGCGCCTCACTTTACCGGAGCAACCATTTCACAGTTTCTGTATGTGGCCGCACAGGCAGGCATATTCAGTTTCTTTATCAACTACATGGTTGAAGAGGTTCCGGCTATAAGCGAAAGCATGAAGTCAAGCTGGTTTATTGGCGGCGAAAATGGATCAATCCTTCGCAACGGGGCTTATTTCCTGACGGAGAAGGGGGCCACCTCCCTCATGTCATATATGGCCTTCCCATTGTTCCTTTTGGGCCGTTTTACCGGTTCGTTTATTTTGCGGGTTACCAAGGCACATAAAATGCTGGGCCTGTATGCCTTTATCAATGTGTTATTGATGTTTGTTATTGTAGCTAAGCTGGGCTGGGTTTCTGTAATGGCAGTTTTCCTCAGCTTTTTCTTCATGTCTATCATGTTCCCCACTATTTTCTCGCTTGGGATCTTTGGATTGGGCGAAAGGTCGAAGGTGGCCTCTTCGTTCATCGTGATGGCCATCATGGGTGGGGCTGTTTTGCCGAAGGTAATGGGGGCGATTGCCGATGCAGACGGCATGTCTGCAGGCTACGTTGTTCCGGCAGCTTGCTTTGCAGTGATTGCCTTGTATGGATTCTTCTGGACTAAACTCAGTGGATCAGAAGGATTAAACGGAATAAAGATTGGAACAGGTCATTGATTGTATACCTATGAAATACGTTGAAACTCCCGAACGTCCTGCTTTCAAACGTTTTTGTAAGACACTTTCATTAAAAGAGGATGCTCAATTAATTGAGGATTACAAAAAAGTTCATGCCCCTGGTGCCGTCTGGCCTGAAATTACTGCCGGCATGCTGGAAGTTGGAATCGTGGACATGGAGATCTATATCCTGGGAACCAGGTTGTTTATGATCATGGATACTGTCCCGGAATTCGACCACGACAAAGCCATGGCAGCATTGGCAAAGAAGCCCAGGCAAAGTGAATGGGAAGCCTATGTCTCCAGGTTTCAGCAATCCCCGGCCGAAGCTACTGCCGACGAAAAGTGGCAATTGATGGAGCGGATATACAAACTGGACAGATAGAAACCGATCATCGCAGAACTTGAGAAGTCTCTGTTTTAAACTTGCGGATTAACAAAAAGATGTTGCGTAACATTTTTTTCAGTACGCAAACCTTTCCGCAAACCTTTGCGCTAAATTGCTGATTTTTAGGCCTTGCAGGAATTATTTATTTGATCAATATTTGCATGAGAAAAAAATGTGGACGTGAATGTTATTCATTCATTTAGAGCGTTTTTTGACTCTGTTTTGATAAATTTACTTTGGATATTTAAATTAAAAGGGATGAAAAAGATTGTAGTAGCCGGAGCCGGTGGTTTTATTGGCGGTCACCTGACCAAAAGGTTGAAAGAGATGGGTAATGATGTACGTGCGGTGGACAAAAAGCCTTTGAACCAGTGGTACCAGGTTCATGCGGATGTCGAAAATCTGGTTCTCGATTTGAACAGCAAAGAAAACTGCTACACGGCATTGAACGGATACAATGAAGTCTTCAATCTCGCTGCTGATATGGGAGGAATGGGTTTCATCGAAACGCATAAGGCTGAATGCATGTTGAGCGTACTGATCAATACGCACTTGCTGATGGCCGCAAAAGATTTGGGAATTGACAGGTTCTTTTATGCCTCCTCGGCTTGTGTTTACAATGGTGACAAGCAACAGGATGTCAACAATCCGGGTTTGAAAGAGTCGGATGCTTATCCTGCCCAGTCGGAGGATGGTTATGGATGGGAAAAGTTGTTTTCTGAAAGGATGTGCCGTCATTTTAGGGAGGATTACGGAATTAATACCCGGGTTGCCCGTTTTCACAATGTTTACGGACCTCATGGAACCTGGGACGGCGGACGCGAAAAGGCGCCTGCTGCCATGTGCCGCAAAGTGCTTGAAGCAGAATTGTATGGGAAAGATGAGATCAATATTTGGGGTGATGGGGAACAAACCCGAAGCTTCATGTACATTACCGAGTGTGTGGAGGGAATTCTCAAAATCATGTACAGCGACATCATCGAGCCGATCAACCTGGGAAGCAGTGAAATGGTTTCAATCAATCAGTTGGTGGATATCGTTGAGAAAATCGGCCATATCAAACTGAAAAGAAGCTATGATTTGGATGCTCCAAAAGGTGTACGCGGACGTAACAGTGACAATACCCTCATCCTTGAACTATTGGGTTGGGAACCAACACTGCCATTGGCTGCCGGGATGAAAGAGACCTACGACTGGATCAAAACCCAAATGATTAGCGGCGGGAAAAAATAGTGGCACTTCGAACCTATGACAGATAAAAAAGTATTGGTCAGCGGCTGTTACGATCTGCTCCATGCGGGACATATTGCCTTTTTTAAGACTGCGGCGCAGTATGGGAAGCTCTATGTGAGTCTTGGACAGGACGAAAATCTTTTGCGGCTAAAGGGGAAAAAGCCCTATTTCTCGCAGGAAGAAAGAGTCTACATGGTAGGTGCAGTAAAATATGTTTCAGAAGCCTTTGTTGCCTCCGGCGAAGGTATGCTCGATTTCGAAGAGGACATGAAACGTATTAAACCTGACTATTTTGTGGTGAATTCGGATGGGTACAATGAAGGTAAAAAGCGTCTTTGTGAAGCGAACAATGTCGAACTGATCGTTCTGGAGCGTATTCCAGAGGAGGGCCTGCCTGCCAGATCCAGTTCGCAATCCAAGAAGGAGATAAAATTTCCTTACCGGCTCTGTCTGGCAGGAGGATGGATGGATCAACCCTGGGTTTCGAAGGTTCACAGCGGACCCTGTGTGGTCGTTCAAATCTGGCCGGATATCGATTTCAATGATCGTTCTGGAATGGCCACCAGTTCGCGCAAAATAGCACGCGAATTGTGGGGAGACAAGATCCCGGAAGGTGATCAGGTACGCAATGCCAAATTGCTTTTCGGAGCTGAAAACCCTCCCGGATCTGAGTATATTTCTGGATCCCAGGATCAATTGGGGATTCTTTTGCCCGGCGCAAACCGATTGGATTACGACGGGAAATTCTGGCCCTGCCACATAGAATCAATGGTAGATCCTGACACTTGCGAATGGCTGTCCAAAGTTTTGCACCTCATTCCGCTTGCCCCAAGGCCGGAAGGATATGATCCGTTACTTGAAAAGCACCTATCGATTGAAAACGTTGCTGAATTGGCCGATTCTTGCCACTTGTGCTGGGAAGGCATTGTGGAAAAGGATATTAAAAAACTAGGAGAAGGGATGAAAGGAACATTTCTTTCCTGGAAAAAAATGTTGCCCTACACGGTTCCCGATTGGGTTTGGGAAGAGATGAATACCAAATGGTTTTCCAATTATCCGGGGGCAATTACCTCTGGAAGCGGAGGTGGTTATGTCATTGTGGCTTCTGAAGAGGAGATTCCGGGAGCCTTGAAAATAAAGGTAAAATATTAATTCGACGATGAGCCGTAATTATTGTCTGATCATGGCGGGAGGGTCAGGAACGCGTTTCTGGCCGCGTAGCCGGGTAAGTAAACCCAAGCAGTATCTCAATATTTTTGGGGATCAGTCACTGATTCAGGAGACGGTAAAGCGGTTTTCGAAGTTTTTGCCGGAAGAGCGTATTTATATTATCTCGGCCAAATCCCAACAGGATGTCCTGGAGGAACAAATTACCAATCTTCTGCATAGAAACCTGATTTATGAACCGGTCGGCAAAAATACCTTGCCTGCCATAGGTTTGGCAGCCCTGGTCATCGCTGAAAAAGATACTGAAGGAATACTGATTGTTTCTCCTTCCGACCATCTCATCGACAATGAGAAACTCTTCAAGGAGACCATCGAATCGGCCGCTTTGGTAGCAGGGAAAACGGATGGAATCGTGACCATCGGGATTACCCCGAAATACCCGGCTACCGGATATGGATATGTTCAAACTTCAGAAGAGGTAAAACTTGGGCAACTGATTAAATCCTATTCCGTTAGACAATTTGTTGAGAAGCCTAACGTTGAAGTTGCTACCGGGTATCTTCAACAGGGGGGATTCTACTGGAACAGCGGAATTTTTGTTTTCAAAGTCTCCGTTTTTCTGGATTCTGTGAAAAAATATGCACCTGAGCTTTATGCATCCCTTGAAGAAATCAAAGCCTATATTGGTACTGAACAGTTCGAAACTGCACTGGACAAAATTTACAGAGATGTTGCTTCGATTTCTATCGACTATGGCATTCTGGAGAAGGCGCAAAATGTTTTTTTGGTACAGGGCGACTTTGTCTGGAACGATTTGGGCAGTTGGGAAGAGGTCTATAAATTTAGCCAAAAGGACAAAAATCTGAATGCCCTGAGCGGAAAGGTGATCGCTCAGGAGACGAAGAATTCATTTGTCCATGCACAGGACAGTCTGGTTGCTGTAGTCGGACTGGAAGATGTGATTGTCGTTCAGGAGGGGAATACCATTCTGGTCTGCAAACGCGACCAGGCCGAAAATATCAAACAGGTGGTTAGTGAAATCACAAAACTGGAACTTGGGCAATACTTGTAGCGATTGTAATATTTGTCCCCTTCGTTTCCTTCGTGTTTTTCTTTGGACCCTTTGTGGTGAAATAGAAAATAACCACAAGGTCACGAAGTCCGACACAAAGGATCACAAAGTGTTTTTGATGATTAATTAAGCGTGTGTAAAATTACATTAAACTTAAAAAATGAGAAAAAATTTTCCTTCATCCAAGAATTGGATTCTGCTGGTTTTTGCCATCAGCATCCTGACCAACAGTCCTGTGCTGGCTCAGAAATTCCAACCAACACTCGAATCCTTTAAGCAGTACACCTATCCCGAGTGGTTCCGTGATGCCAAATTTGGTATATGGGCGCACTGGGGTCCGCAGGCAGTTCCCCGCCAGGGAGACTGGTATGCCAAGCAGTTGTATCAGGAGGGTAGCGGCGATTACAAATACCATGTAGCGCATTATGGGCACCCATCCAAATTCGGCTACAAGGATATCATTCCTTTGTGGAAAGCAGAGCGGTGGGACCCTGAGCAATTGATGGCATTGTACAAAAAAGTGGGGGCCAAATATTTTGTCAGCATGGCCACCCATCATGATGATTTCTTTTTGTGGAACTCCAAGATTCATAAATGGAATGCGGTGAATATGGGGCCTAAAAAAGACATGGTAGGCTTGTGGCAAAAGGCAGCCAAAAAGGAGGGATTGCGTTTTGGGGTATCCGAACACCTGGGAGCAAGTTATACATGGTTCCAGTCGAGCAGGGGCGCCGACAAAACCGGTCCGATGGCGGGTGTTCCTTACGATGGAACCAATCCTGAATTCGAAGATCTGTATCATCCTAAAACCGCTGACAACGACAAAGAGTGGCTGACCAATAATTTGGATAACCAGAAAAACTGGCTGACCTGCATCACCGAGTTGATAGACATGTACAAACCGGACCTGCTCTATTCAGACAGTGAACTTCCTTTCGGGGAAGTTGGCAGGGACATGCTGGCGCATTATTATAACCAGGATATCTCCAAAAACAACGGTAAACTTGAGGCAGTTTATACGTGTAAATTGCGTGCTTCGGAAGGCCGATGGGTACAGGATCTTGAGCGGGGAGCAATGGATTCCATCAGCCCTTATCCCTGGCAAACGGATACCTCCATTGGTGACTGGTACTATCGCACCGGACAAAAATACATGACGGGAACGCAGGTCATTCAGATGCTGATTGATATTGTGAGCAAAAATGGCAACCTGTTGCTTAATGTGGTACAAACTCCGGAAGGAGATCTCGAACCGGATGTTCTGGCTATTTTGGATGTAATTGCCAAATGGACCCCGGACAATGGAGAAGCCATCTATGGCACACGTCCCTGGAAGATTTACGGCGAAGGTCCGACAACAAAGAAAAGCCAGGAAAAGGGAAGATTTGGCGGGGTAAAGGATGTACGTCCCTATGACTCATCAGACATTCGGTTTACCCAAAAAGGGGAGACGCTCTATGCTTTTTGCATGAAAAGCCCTGCGGTGGATGTCAAAATTTCCTCTCTTGGGAAAAACTCAAAATTGTCGGACAAAAAGATAAAATCGGTTTCCCTTCTTGGTAGCAAGGAGAAATTGACTTGGAAACAGGAGGCAGAAGCGTTGGTTATTGCGAAGCCCGCTAAACTACCCGACTGGGAAGTGGCAACGTTTAAGGTTGAGTTCAAGAAATAGTTATTTGGCACAAAGATAAGCTCTTCTTCTTAACTGATAGACAGGTAATCGAGTTTACTTGCAATTCTGTTGACTTTTACACGCCAGAAATTGACAGAACAATGCTAATAATCATTGTTGTATATTCTTTTAATGATCAACTAGTTTTTATTTCTCCCGAATTTTCTT
Source organism: Prolixibacteraceae bacterium (assembly GCA_023229575.1). Classification (GTDB taxonomy): domain Bacteria; phylum Bacteroidota; class Bacteroidia; order Bacteroidales; family Prolixibacteraceae; genus CAINVV01. Next base: position 40,295 of record JALNYZ010000020.1, on the reverse strand, counting down.
GCAGCCTCAAACATATAGATCAGGTTCTGCGGGGGGACATCTTCCTGGATACAATGGGCGGCTGCAAACAGATAACCACCAGAGTTGTTCAGGATGCTTATTGTACTTTTGACATTCTCCTCAATGCTTTCCTTGTTCCCGAACGGCAACAGATCTTGCGTATCAATCCCACCATGAAACACAATTCCATCGCCATAATTGTCTTTCAGGTTGGCAGGATTCATGTAAGTGGCCTTGGGCTGGATAGGGTTCAAGATTTCAACCCCGGCATCGATCAGTTCTCCGATTAATGGGAAAACACTACCACAAGAATGGTGAAGGAAAGCAGCATCGGTGAATTGCTTCGTATAGACGATCCGTTTCTTTAAATACGGTTTGACCAGTTCCGAAAACATTTCGACCGAAACAAACAGACTGGTTTGGGTCGCAAAATCGTCACCGCTTGAGGTATAATGGATATATTTCCCCAGTGCACCGTAATAGATTTCAATGACCCTTTTTTGATAGTCGTAAATCTTATCAAAGAATTTTTCTACCCATTCAACATCCTCAATCATTCGCAAAAGAAAATCGTCGAAACCGCACATCCAGCAACCCAGTTCAAAAACTCCGTAGATCGGATGCTCGGCACAGATCACATAGTCGGTTTCTTCAAACAATTTTTTGGACTCCTGGACAGCCTTCTCAATCTCTTTCGGGTCGATCGAATCCGGGTCTGGCCACCTGAACTTATCCAAGTCCTCGACGGTCGAATTTTTTAACGGGTAGCTCACCTGCTCCCAATACAACCCGGTATAAACCCGCCTGATCCCCCATTCGTCGATGTACTCTTTGTCTGATATCTCTTCGAACAACGAATTTTTTGGCGTAAATATCTCGCCTACCGACCTCGTATCGATGTCCAGGTAATTCAGTATCCTCTCGTCAAGTCTTCTGGTCTTCCCGAACTTTACCGGTTCAATATTTTGGGGGATTTTATGCCCCAGGAACTCGAGCAAAGTAAACATACTTTTGCCTTCCATGGTCGACAATGGGCAACCGCCCAAATCAATGATGAGGTTTTCAGGTTGGATATGGGCTAACGTTTTTTCAAAATCTTCTCTTCTACTCATGTTTTTTTTTATTAATTTATGTGTTGTATTCTAAATCGTATTTTCATTTTTTGTATAGCAATTTTTGGTAGAAAACCCTGTCCACTTCCTATTTCGCACTATACCAGATAGGCATACTTCAGGACTCTTGACTTTTACTTTTATTTTTCACCATTGAATTTCCCAATAAATAAAGCATGCAAACGCCCAACACCATCATCCCGGCTATCAACCCAAAGTGGTCGGAAACAATGCCCATCGCAAGCGAGATGAAGGCACCACCGATTACACCCATCATCATTAAGCCCGAAATCTCATTCCGGAAACCAGGTTTATGCAATAATGCCTTGAAAAATATGAGTGAAAAAATATTGGATACAGTAAGGCCTAATAGAAAAATACCGATATAAACCCCTGCAATTGTTGGCGTCAATAAAGTAAAGGCCAACGATAATATGGACAAAACAACGGTCACGGTGTAGAACTTGCTGGCCGAAATATGGGCTAAAAGGATAGCTCCCAGGAATGCCCCGGCTGTTTTGGCCGCAAAATACAAACTAATACCCAGCCCGGCTTCTGCCAGTTGCAGGTTGCCTCTAAACATCAGGTACTTGGGAATGGACACATTTAGCCCAACATCGATCCCCACAACAAGCAGTATCCCGATAAAAAACCCAAGGATAACCGGATCGCCCAACAACCGTAAGCTTCCCATAAAAGAGCCCTTTTGTCCGGAATGGCTGGTCTCTTTAAAATGTACCGAATTTAACCAGATGGCAGCAAGCACCGATATGCCGCCAAATATAGGGAACAGGTAACGCCAGTTCCCCAGGTAAAGTGCTGCCCCTCCAGCTAGTACAGGTCCTAGAAAAGAGGAAATGGACTTGACAAACTGCCCGAAGGTAAGGCTGCTGGCCAACTTCGAATCAGGAACAACATCGCCCACCAACGGGTTTAAAGATACCTGAAGCATCGCATTGCCAATTCCAAGCAAGGACAAGGCCAACAGCACCGTAATAAAATTGTACGAAACAATCGGCACAAAAAGCGCCAGTGAAGTAATCACTATACTCAACAATACGGTTTTGCGACGGCCAATCCTACCCATCAGCATCCCAGTAGGAATTGAGAACAGGACAAACCAAACATATAACATCATTAGTACCAGGTTGGCAACCGTATCGTTTAACTGAAAATCCTGTTTGATGTAATTCGAGGCAATACCAACTACATCTACAAAACCCATCACGAAGAAACCAAACATTACTGGCAAAACATGTTTAATATTAATCTTTTGCTGCATTTTGTCTATCTTAATTTGTTGTTAGTTTATTTTACTACTTTTAGTTGTTTCTGCATACTCAATTCGATGTAGTTCACCAGCGAATGAATGACTTGGATGTGAATCTCCTGGATACGGTCAGAATACCCGTTGTACGGAACGTAGATTTCCACATCACACAATGCGGACATTTGGCCGCCAGTCTTTCCGGTCAGGCCAACCACTTTCATTCCACAATATTTGGCCGAATCAATGGCATTGACCACATTCTGAGAGTTTCCGCTACTGCTGATTGCCAATAGCACATCGCCAGGTTTACCCAAAGCTTCCACGGTACGGGAGAAGATTTGATCGTAGCCAAAATCGTTGGCCACACAGGTGATATGTGATGGATCACAGATGGCAAATGCCGGTAAAGGCGTCCGGTCTTGCTGAAACCTTCCAGTCAACTCCTCTGCAAAGTGCATGGCATCGCACAATGAACCGCCATTGCCGCAGGAAATAATTTTATTTCCTGATTTTAAAGACTGAACCATGAATTCTCCTGCTTTCTCAAGCTTTTCCCAGGTTTGTGGATGCGAAATAAAATTGTCGAGTACTTCCTGTGCCTGTCGGAAATTCTCTCTGATCTGATCAATTATCATTTTAGTATATATTTATTTGAGTTGGTTGGCGGCCACCGAAAAGGAAGCCATGTCGCCGATTTGTTCATCCAATTCGGCAGGTACAACCCGGCATACGCTCCGGGCCAGAGGCAAAGCCTCCACCTGAAGTTCTTTTTCAAGAGATGGAATTAAAAGATGACTGGCACGGACATAGATACTTCCAATGACAATACATTCGGGGTTCAGGATATCCATCAGGACAGAAATACCTTTGCCAAGGTAAGTGCCGCAGATGCCATAAACCTCCAGGGCAATCGGGTCGCCACTGTTGGCAGCCTCAGCAACACCTTGTGCAGTTATTAACTCAAGTTCAGAAGTCCGATTACAAAAAGAAACCTTTTCGCCCATCTGTAACTTTTCCATTGCTTTCAGCCTAGCCAACTGGGCTATTCCTCCACCACTGCAAAAACCCTCGAACGACCCTGACTTGCCGTAGCCCACCGGGCCAAAATTGTCAAGCCGGATATGGCCTACTTCCCCGGCATTGTCGTTTGTCCCGGCATAAAGTTTTTCATCCAGTATTAACCCGGCGCCAAGGCCGGTTCCAAAGGTCAGGAAGATCATGTTTTTAGTTCCCCTGCCAGCTCCAAACTTCCATTCGGCCAAAGCACAGGCATTGGCATCGTTTTGAATGGCTGTGGATATCCCATATTTGTCAACGAACAATTTCACTATCGGAACTTCGTCCCAGCCTGGGAGGTTCGGAGGTGATAAAATCACGCCCCGCACACTGTCCAGCGGGCCTCCGCAACTAATTCCGATCGAAGCCAAGGTTTGAATATCGACTTGATGCGTTGCAAGCAAACCCTCCATTTCCTGCTGCAACCGGCCGACCATTTGGTAAGGGTCAACGTGATCTTTGGTGGGGACTACCACTTTGCTAATAACTGTTGGTTGGCCATTTTTGTCAATCTGCCCCAGGATAACTGCACATTTGGTGCCGCCTAGATCAATACCAATTATTGTACTCATGTTCTTCTTTTTAAATTTTCTGTAGGTTCTCAATTTTTCAACGAATCGCCGGAGGGATACTTTCGATACTGGTTGCCCAGGTTTTGTTAGGGTGGTCGCCCATTACAAAAACCAATTCACCCCCTTTGACTATTTCGTCGTGCCAGATAAACGATCGGTCAAAGGGTTCCCCGTTCAACCTGGACGATTGGATATAGATATTCTTGGCGGAATTATTTATAGTCCTTATGGTGAACAACTTATTGTTTTCGACCTGGATGCTGACCTCTTCGAACATCGGGCTGCCGATCACATAATAGGGCATGCCGGGGCAAACAGGATAAAAGCCTATCATGCTAAAAACGAGCCATGCCGACATCTGCCCTGCATCATCGTTTCCACATAAACCATTGGGGACAGGTTCATATTCACTCTTAACGATCTTCCTAACCCATTCCTGGGTCTTCCAGGGTTCCCCTGCGTATGGATAGAGGTAAGCAATATGATGGCAGGGTTCGTTCCCGTGCCAGTAATGGGTCTCATTAAAAAAACGGTCAAGCTTATTCAGGAAAGGCTTTTCCCCTCCCATCAGGCGAACCAGGCCCGCAACATCCTGCGGAACAGACCAGGTATATTGGAAGGGGGTACCTTCGCAAATGAAGAAATTTCCCGTATCCTTACTACTGTGCCCATGAACGTAGGCATTAAATTTTTCAACCCATTTCCCGTCTGCATGGCGGCCACGAGCGAAGCCACTGACCGTATCGTACACGTTTTTGTGGTTTTCCGACCGGCGCAGCAGTTCTTTGTAATCGTCCGTCTTGCCCAGTTTCCTGGCCACCTGCGAAAGAACGTAATCATCGTAAGCATATTCAAGGGTACGGGATACCTGTTCCCGTTGGTGAAACGCCTCCTTTACCGTATCTTCCAGTGGAATATAACCATATTGCAGGTACGACTTCAAAGCCCTGCGCCCTTTACCATCTTTATAACTTGGATAGTCGGTATTAAATTCAAAGGCATTTTTTCGCATCAGGCTGTAGGCAGCCTCAATATCGAAACCTTTAATGCCTTTGATGTAAGCATCACCGATCATGGAAATACCGTGGTCGCCGATCATGGCCGAGGTATAACTGTTATACAAGGGGAAAATTGGCAACCACCCGCCTTGTTGCCCCATCAGGATAAGCGAACGAGCCATGTCGCCGCTCCGTTGCGGTTGAAGGATGGTGTACAACGGATGGACGGCTCGGTACGTGTCCCACATCGAATAATCGGTATAGTAGTCGAACCCTTTTGCCTGGTGTACCTGCTTTTCTCCGGCAAACCCAACGTAAGAGCCATCTGCGTCGTTAAATACCCTGGGTAGTTGGTTGGCCGTGTACATAGCTGTGTAGAACTTTATCAGATCTTTTTGCGAAGCCCCTTTTATCCTGATTTTGCCCAAAGCCCCATTCCATGCGGCCTCCGAAACGTTTTTAACTTGCGCAAATTTCCACTGCGGAATTTCTGACTCCAGGTTCCGGCGCGCTTCTTCGATGTTTGTGAACGAGCTGGCCATCCTTACCTGAACAACTTCAGGAGTTTTAGAAAATTGAACGAAAGCGCCAACCTGCGTTTTTTCGCCCTTTGATTTTCTTTGGCTATTTTTAATGACATTATTTTCCCATGTTCCGTACGCAGCAAATGGTTTATCGAACCTGACCACAAAATAGGCACTAAATCCGGCTGGACTGCCCCAACTCTGATATATGCGCGAAACCGGGTTGTAACCTGAGATTTCGTTCTTTTCGGGATTAATTTCAATGTACCCATCGCCAGTGTCGCTGTTTGGTTCAACTACCACGTAATGGGTGCCATCAACCTGAAATGTAAATTTCATCATCGCCGAACGCGACAGCCCGGTAAGTTCGGCAAGCACTTTATACTGTTCCAAGTAAACCGAATAATACATGGGCGAGGCAATCTCTTCCCCATGGCTGAATGCAGATGCCCGGTCTTTTGCTCCGGTAATTAATTGCCCGGACATGGGCATGATGGTAAAAGTACCGTAATCCTTGGCAGCCGACCCGCTCATGTAATGGCTGTTACGGAAACCCTGGATACCTGTATCCCCATAATAATATGGGGGGAAACCTTTCTTTTCACTTTCGTGAGTTTGTGGGATCCAGTTGTTCATCCCGTTCGGCACCCCAACAAGCGGATAGGTTTGCCCCTTGTCGGTACGGGCATATTTACCGGCGCCAACCACCTCCCGCTCGTTGGTCCCTATCAACGGGTTCACATATTGTACCTGACTAAATAATTGGCCGCCGGGGACAAGGAAAAAAAACAACCCAGTAAGTATTGAAATCTTGAAATTTAAATATTTCATTTGATTATATTTTGTTTTTTAACGGTCAATTGGAATAGCCACATAATCATTTTCGGTTGGTCTGAACATATTCTCATGGCTATTTCATGTGAAAATGATTTGTTTTGAATAGGCCACATGGAAATCTCATATTATTTTTATCCTCTTTGGTGGACAACCTTGTACATGCTCGTTTCATTGTAAGTATATAAATTCATTATTATTCAGGATAATACAGGTCAACGGGATTCCCCGAATTGTCCTTGCTACCATCATAAAGGTTAACACTTCTACGGAATAGCTCACCCGGCATCGGATCAAAATTCAGCCAACTTGATGGATCAGAATCCACTGAACCCGACAACCCGCTTTCACCGTTCCCGTTAACAGCCGTAACCGAGTATTCATAAATATTCCCTTTTGTTACTGAACGATCAGTAAAATATGGGGTATCACTTTTATGCACCATCTCATATTTCCCCGACCCTTTTATCCTCCGGTAAAGCCTGTATTCTTTGCAGCCCAATACTTTTCCCCAGGTCAGGTCAATCTTTCCGCTACCGATACTCAACTTTAAACCATCGGGATAATGTGGTTTCTCCTGCGTAAAATAAATCGGGTAAATGACCGATGCTTCGCCTTCATGTTCCTTGTTTTTTGCAATGACACGGATATAACCTTTCGTTTCGTTTCCTGTTGCCTTGATCTGCAATTGGGATTTTGGCTGCTCATTTAATTTTGTCCAGTTTTTCCCAACATCGGTACTGTATTCGAAACGATAGTTGATAGCCCCTGCAACCGGACGGACGGCAAAAAGTACTTTCCCTTTCTCGTTCCGGGTAAAATCAATTTCAGGGCGAAGCAAATCGGGCAAGCCAACAGTAAGGTTCCAAATATGCTTACCCGCCGGAATATTGACCACCATCATTCCTGCCTCAACCTTTGTCTGTTGTTTGGTTCCATCCAAATAGAAACTTATATGATCAGGTATCGACTGACTCCACTTAAATTTCACATCTGATGCCTGATAGCTTGAATAGTTTCCTCTGATATTCTCGTGGTCAGAAAACACTGCACTTATGCCTGCATCCTGATTGGCCGTACTGATTTCGAAACTGGCATTTCCTATTTTTGTCCCGTGAAACAATGCCCATTCCTGCCGTCCGGTTTCCTTTTCGCGGATAAATCCGGCTGTTCCGGTGAATACCAGATCCTGTTCATTTACATCAACAGGCGTATCGTTCCTGAAAATGTAGTCTTTATGGCCATCAGGCGAAGTAATTATTCCGCCAAACGGCGTCGGCTCAACCTTGTACCCCTTTTTATGGGAAACAAAAGTCAGAAAATCGCCGCTACCGTCGTACCATACGCCTTTCGACTCTTTCCCGCTAAGCTCGGTCTTATCAACCCTACCATTATTGCTGAATGATCCCAGCCCTCCAGCTTTGATAATTGTAATTTCGGGCAGTTCTTCCAATGGATGGGTAAACCAGCTCAGGCGCCCGGCAATGTTATTATCATGTACATCATCGTACAGAATAAAATAATCTGAGCCAAGTAACATGATGCTTCGCCCCTGGTATTCAGGCCAGGAGTACGGATTTTTTTGTGACGGGACAATCTCTGCGAACTGCCCGATTCCCAAATCAAACATGGGCCTGTCAAGAACATTCATCCCTACCGATTTGAATTTTCCGTCCTTAAAAACCCCAAAATTGGTAATAAGGTCGGTATCCTGGACACGGCGGTCGCCACTGTCTTCTTTCCCGTTATTGCTGTACGATTTACCTGCCGCATAGAAATAGATGTTGCCGCAACCGCCGTCTGCTGCTGTTCCCCATCGGTAATTTGGGCCTTTGTCGATTTGCGCCAGGTGGATCGAAAGTTCATCTTTTGTACCGACCACCGCACGAAGGACTACCCCATATCCGGTAAACTTGACACTCTTAAAATCAGGTGGTGTCCCCGGGTCAAATTTCTTTTCAGGATACATCATTGCAAACGGATCAGCGGACTTGTCCGGAACTTCTTCCTCCTGATCATCAGGATGTGAAAGAAAACTAATATTTTCACCTAGAAGTGGATCATAATTCTTTAAAGAATGGCCCAGCAACCAAAATGAACTCGGAGGCATTCTTCGGGCAGCGTGTGCTCCCTGTGGAGGATGCACCCTTCTTGGCCCGTTTCCATTTGTTACAATGCCCCAGTAATGATTGGAGAGGTTGTGTTTCCCGTCCCTGTAAAAATCTAAAGATTCTCCGTCAAAAGGTGCTGACAAAGTGTTTAAAAGCCAGAAACTTAACTTGTCAGTATTGGTATTGGCCAGATGGTTGGTCCCGTCAAAATAATTTTGGAGCAAATAGTTTGCCCTGAGGGTAGGCCTCAGAAATCCCCAAACATAGGTCCCCAGATTTTCGGTCCACCTTCCGCCAACTGCATCCCAGCTTTTTACTTCAGGACGTGTATGATAGTGCGTATTCAATTCGACATACTTGGCAAATAGTTCTTCCCAGGTTTTTGCTTCCGGATGTTTCGGAAACAGGAAGGTTGCCATAACAGGTGAACTTTTTACATCGGCCAGAAAATTAGGATGCCCGCTAAGCATTTTACGCATGGGCATATATTCTTCATCTGCCGCAACATATGAATGAAAAAGAAACATGGCAGTAAACCGTTCCTTATCTACCGGATTCATTGCGGGGAGTAACTGGTTATATGCGCCCACCCATGAATCGTAAAATCGCCGGTTACGGGTTGGTCCATATCCACCGTTCTGACAGGTACCACTATATGGCAGTTCAACCACAAATTCTCCAAAGAGAAAGCTTTGCTCAAGATCCTTGACTGAATTTAATTTTCCTTTCCCAAAAATTACCGGCCCCAAAGGAAGAGTGTCTGGATAAGTCAGTACCCAATCTTTTATCTTATCTAAAGAAATAGTGCCGTACCTGTTTTGTAAAAAAGTATTGTGCGATAGCTGTGACAGATGGACACGATAGGTAAACCCTGAAGGATGCTGCCGGGGTTGGTACTTTTGCTCCAGGTCATTCATGTAATCAATATCTTCCTGATGGTTATAGCAACTTAATGCCGTAAAGCGGTTCCCGCTTATCACAGGATATTTCCATGAAAACTGCTTATTCTGATAGTAAAAGCCGACACTTAATTTCCCGGAAGTATGCCAGATTGGATATTCCTGATCATCCCATCCGGAAGAATTGTTCATAAAAACACCAACCGATTGCATCGATTTCTCGTCCCAGAAAACGGATGAAGTTACCGTAGTTTCCGCGGGCCAATTGCCATACGTATTTATTCCAAAGGGGATTTTTGTATCATCCTTTGAATAGATGATGCCTGTATGCCCTGCCAGGTTTTTCTGATCTATGGTTTCCCATATATAGCGGCCAAATCCAGGTACTTTTGTTGCTGGAATGTACGGTTCGTTGTTAAATTGCGGATGGTTGGGGGCCTGTCGGTGAGTGGGCGAAAAACCGTTCCACTCAATCTCCCAGTCACACTTTTCACTGCCCGGGAAGCCATTCATCTGCTCTTTAATTTCAATGAATTCATATCCTTTAATGCAGCGGATATCTGCACGATAAGTTGCTCCATCGGTAAAAAGGTAGTTCACAATTACATCAGTAAATAATGGTCCCTGGTTGGCCACTTTCGTCTCTATCTTCTTCAGTTCTTTTTTTCCTGAATTGAAATGCGATTGCCCCATCCGCTTGTCCATTTCCTGTGCGATGCCCAATATTGGCCCTGGAACGGGGCCTTCTCCTGCCTGGGATGATGGTATCCAAACAGTTAGTTTATCTGTTTGGACAACGACATCCTTTCCTTTGCCAACTACACTGATCGCAGGAAAGTTCTCTGGGGTGCCCCTTTTCAGTATGAAAACTTTTTTTCCGCCGGAAGGAAGGTCTGATATAAAATGCAACACCGCTGTTGTTTTACCTGACGGGTTGTTTACAACTTCAGTTAGCTGAAAAGCCTGTTGTTTACCTGTCTGCACATCAACAAGCACCAGCTCTTTTTCTTGAACATCTTCATTAAAAATAATCGGGTAACTCAGTAAGGTGTTGGGCCACCAGTAAAATGGGTGGTGCAAATGGTCTTCCAGCGTAATCTCGGCTTTTCCTGAACTGAAAACAACCTGTTGGCTTGGGCTTTGGGCAAACAAGGCGCCTAAATACAGTATGAAAAAGGTTATAAATAAACCTATCTGTTTTAAAAAGTTCATCTCTGTTTTTTTATGTATTTATCAGGCTATTTCAATAATTCGCCAACGATCATCACATTGGCCGGAAACCAGTCGAGCCCTTCATATCTGGCAGGATCGCTTATCACAGTTCCCCGTAAACTTAAAATGGCCGCTTTATCGATTTTAGTATCCAATACGCGTACTTCAACCTCATGGGGCCCATCTTCCAACCCGTCAATGAAGAAACTGTTTTTCCGATTGTAACTGCAAAACCGGTCAAAACGGCATTTTTCCTGTTTCTTTCCATCAACTGAAATTTCAATGGTACCCGCATCCGGACCTATACAATCATAAAAACCAAGTACTTTCCCCTTGAATTTAAATTTCATGCTTGCTCCTGGTTTCGCTTGATAGACGGTTGGCATAAATTCCGAAAATTGTTGCACGATCGGATTATCACCGGATAGTTTTGTCCATTTCCCCTGAAGTTCAGTCTGCGAAATGTCGATCATTTTGGCACCCTGCCAGTTATCCTGAATATAGGATAAAGGAAGCTGGTGCACTGTTTTATTCGCTTTTTTGCTCATTTTATCCAGATACTTTACCACCACGTTGGCATACAACGGATGGCCCGATTCCGAAAGCGGATGGGTACGGTCTTTGGTAAAAACAATGGTGTGCTCATTTTCTGATGGATCGGCGCTTAGTACCAATTTTCCCTGGGCGTACAAACGGGCAATCTCCATTCCTACATGGATGGAAGGTATCCCGTAATGTCGGGCCAGTTCTTCCATCGCTTCAGATGCCGGGTGAGGCTTTCCGTTTACCAGATCCGGACAAAACTTCTCAGCCGTTGTATAAACCAGGCAAATATCGGTATTTGGAAAGGCTGCCCATGTTTTGCGGATCAATCCTTCCATTGACCTCAATACATTTTCCCTTGTGAAACCGTCATCATTTACCGCAAACTCTACAAAAAGAAGGTCGGGCTTACCAGTAAATACATCATGTTCCATGCGAAAAACACCTAGGTCTGAACCAGTTCCGCCAATGGTCGCATTGACCTGATAAAACGCAGTTTTTGGAAAATTCAGGCGAAACCAGCTAAAAGTCAGGTCACGCCAACCGTCTTTGGCCTCGGTAATACTTCCACCAATGTACCCGATCCGGATTTGGCGCTGGGTTTTAATCTTGTAAAATACATTGGGCAATCCACCCCGTTGGTGAAATTCCTGCATTTTAAATACAGGGGCCTTCTTGCCTGGCTTTTCTTGTGCCGGAAGGGAACAGCACAAAAGAATCCCCGCCATAAAAAGCATTAATTGGACTATTGAACGTTTCATTTTTAGTTGGTTTAGGTATCAAATAAATCTCCTTTTCTATTTCTGACTTTGCATTTTACTGACTTCAATAGCGGCAAAAAGCACAGCAAACAAGCCGTGTGTATCGTTGTCGTAAAAAGGCCGGTCCATGTAATATTTCACATCCGGCGAACACATGGTCCCATAACAAATATTGTGGACTGTCCCGTCTTTTTCGACCTGTGTGGCACACGCTTTCCATCCTTTTTGGACAATTGGTTCGAAGTTTTTCCTGCTGATCCAGCCATTGCTAACCCCGCGGGCAATGGCCATCGTGAAAATGGCCGTTCCTGAAACTTCCTGTTTTGATTCAGGATGGTCGAGTACGTTATGCCAGAACCCGGCTTCGTCCTGAAACCGTGCCAAAGACTCAACATGTGCCTGGTAGTACTTCAGGATAGCCTTGTATTTGGGATGGTTTTTCGGAAGATGAAGCAAGACTTCGGTAGTGGCCCAGATGCCCCAGCCATTGGCCCTCGACCAGTGTACCAGTTTTTCATTGCTGGTTGAATACCGGGCATGAACATACAGATTGGCATCAGTATCCCATACCTGTTTATTAAAATCAAGCACCTGGGAAGCTGCATCGTCAAGGAAAAATTTTCTGTCCGCCTCGTTGTCTGCATATAGTGATGCTTGAACCAGGAATGGAATTCCCATAAACATATCATCAACCCAGGTGGTGAATTTCTGAGGCGTTGTGCGGGTAAAATTGCTTGCCCCGGGCAAACGGATCTGTTCGTACCGGGCATAGTGCAACATTCGTTCAACAAACTGCTTGTATTCATCCCGATTTGCGAAAGTATTTTCTTGCCTCAGGCGATATATAAAAGGAAGCGATGGAGCCAAAGTGAAATCAAGCAACGGAGTGTTCACCAAAGCTCCGTTAGGGACATTGATTTTACCCAGTGTTTCCATCTCGTATTTCACGAAAGGGATACTGCGTAACTGGAAATCGCAAAAATCATCGGCATATTTTTCGTATTTCTGTTCACCTGAAATCTCACCAAGCATTTTCATGGCCCAGGCAACCCCACCATTGTGATAATTCCAATGGTAGTTTGTCCCCCAAGGGCGTGGATCGATCAGGTTCCCGATCACATCTATCTTCGGGACAGTCCAGGTTACTTGTTCGCCGGAACCCTGAAACATTTGCCCGAAAACGGGCGCTTCAGTCGGCGATAGCAGGTTTTCTATTCTTTTATCACCGGCAAACGGGCCAATGACCAGCCAGTTGGTGATCGCAGAAACCCGTTTGTCGACCAATTCCATTTTGCCCAGCCCTATCTCCGGGTAAACAGCTTTTTTATTGAGTACGGCACCTTTGTTCGAAGGTGGTTGAAGGTAAACCCGCCAATCAGCCCGGTTCGTCACGGATTTTATCAATAAGGAATTGCCCCCCTTTTTTAGCTTGGCCACAAAATGGAAAGACAGTTCAATACTGCGCTCATCGTAGATAAGTTCCAGTTTTTGTTCTGTATTGCTCTGGTAAACAAGTTGCCCATTGAGCCAGATGGTGCAGGCATCGTTATGCCCAAGCTGGATATCCATTTCCATATTATCCGGAGCTTCAAGCCGGGTATAGGCATAGGCCAAAGTTTTGCCAGATACTGTAAAATTGCGTCCAAAATCGACCATTTGCATCCCGCTAAATTCTTTATTGTCGGATGCCAGTTCCAAACGGTAAGCAAACGGCGTCTCGCGAACCAGCTTATCACCAATCAGTTTGGCAATAGCCAGTGGATCTTTTAATTGTGCGGAGTTATCTTGTGCAATTATTTGCATTGCCCAGGAATAGAATATTAAAAAAAATACGATTGTTCTCATTATTGAATCCAAATATTTTGGCCTTTACATTTTTACTTCTGAATTTTATTCGTATCGGATAAGGTAACTGGAAACCGAAACAGGGCGCGAATCGGAAATGGTTGCAAAACAGTCGAAGGAATGTCTCAACTCTTTTGCAGGCACTTCCACCATGTACCACCCATTGCCTGACTTAACTGCCGGAACAGTTTCCCATTTTCGTTCAGTCCATCCAACCACAATGGAGCTGTAACTGATTTGGGCAATGGAAACAGACAACAGGCTACTTACTTTGAAACGCACCAATACATTGCCTGATGATGTTTTCTCAGTCTTTATTTCCTGAATTTTGGGCAGGGGCTGTCCAATGCCTTTCAGAAAGTAATCGAAATAAACCTGTTCCATCGATAACCATCCCGGTTGTTCGGGGTTTGCTCCTGTTGTTCCGCCCGGAAGTTCTATTTTGTGGGAAGAATTGGGCGAAAACAAGTTGTTGACAGGTCCTTTTATTGAACGAAGGGTTGCCATTACCGCCGGTGGGTAAAACCAATTGTCGTTGGCCGCGGCCGCAATGAAAAAATGTGTTTTGATGGCCTTTGACCTTCTCCCGGCATCCAAATACTTCAACCAGGTTGCACGGTCAGCCGTGGACATCTTATCCAACTCTTTAAGAAACAACGATCCCTCGTCATAAAAGCCAGAGCCAAATACGGAAAACGAGGCATTTACCATTTTATTGGCCAACCCACTCACAATCGTTGTGAGATATCCACCCCACGAAATACCTACTATGCCGATCTTTCCCTTAATCACACCGGGCTGGGAACGTAATAGGTATAACCCTTGAACGGCTGACAAAACACCATCAAAAATGGTGCTATTGGTAATATCCGGGATAACGATAAACCTACTTTCGCCATAAGCAAATTTTTTCCATGGCCCGCTGGAAAAAGGTGCTTTTTCAGGATTAGCAATGCCTGGCTCATCAAGTAAGAGCGCAATATAACCTTGCTTTGCCCATTTTTTAGCTTTGTCGATTTCGGCAAAGCCCCCTCCGCCATGTAACACGAGCAGTCCGGGATAACGCCCTGATTTCGCCGGACGGGCAATGACAGCATAAATTTTTGAAGTGTCTTTTCCTGTGGCAGTTTGTACCTCGCGCGAATAAAAAACCACTTTCCTGAGCCGCACGCCATCCTTAACCTCTTCTCCAAAATCTTTTAAAATCTGAGGAGATTTGCCCGTCTGGTAAGGTTGAAATGGATCTTTCCCCTTTTCGAAATTATTAGAATTAATATCTTCCTTATTGTGAGTTGAGAAGTAATCGTACTTAGTTCGAATAGTCTTTGCATTAGTTTTATTTGCATTCTTAGCCATCGAAAAATGCAAAAAGAATGGAGATATTAATAGAAAACAGAATAATAACTTTAAGTAGTACTTTGCTTTCATAATCATGATAATTATTTATTTGAATATTGCTTTATCATTTCTTATCCTCGTTAAACATAAAAGTAATTTTCCCTCTCTTCACGGTATTATTGTCTGACAGGCACAACGATATTGTGCATTTTACCACCTTTGTTATTGATAATCGCGAAAATAGCATGAGTAATGACCCCGTCTTCAATGAGCAGTTGTGCGCGTTCCAGCTTCCAAACAGATTCTTTCCTCCCGTCAGCCCAAACAATAGTTCTGGAATATCCTTTCGGGTTATCTGCCAGCTTCCAGTTAATGCCATCTTTCGAAACGGCATGAATGCCACCATCATCTTCACCAATCAGCGGGGTTCCGGCATCAAACACTTTGCAAAGCATATGATAACCATCCTTTTCATGCCACAAATAGGCATCTTCTGCATTTGAATTTTTTGTGCCTGTAAAAGTCAGGATCGGTTCTTCGCTTACATGTTTATAAGGTCCGGCATAATTATCGGCCACAGCAACCCCCAACCGTAAGTCAAAATCAAAATGACCATCAGCCCAATGACCGGTTTTAGTACTTTTATAAACTAAGAACACCTTCCCATCAGGCATCACACAAGGGGCAGCGTTGGACGTGATCTGATTGTCCCATCTTCCCGGACGTGGTTCCAGAATAGGGGCATCCATTCGTTTCCAGGGTCCCCTCACAGATGTTGCAGTCGCCAGACCGATACGCTTGTTGGCCCATGATGTTGGATAATTACGTTCGGTATAGGTAGTGCCTGTGTAGTAAAGCAGGTAAGTGTCCTTGTATTTATGAATGGTTGGGTTATGGGCACACATCCCGTCCCAATATCGGGTGCCTCGTTTTGGCAGAACGACATCTTCAAACTGATAGGGCCCGACAGGATTGTCTGATGAAGCCAGTACCACTTCTGAATCCAACACCCAACTATAACTTTTCCCTGTTGGCCAACGGGATGCAAACATATAATAACGGCCATCCTCGCCCTTGATCACGGAACCACACCAAGTCTCAAAACCGGGCATTTGAAAACCACTGTTCAAAGGGACTGGCATAAAACGGTCTGAAAGTGCAGATCCAGTGTTGGTTATCTCCGAAGTTTGTCCAAAGACAACAGAAACACAACTGACCAGTATTCCTAAAATAAGGCTATAGGTTTTAAGGTTTAAGCAACGTTTAGCTATTGAACTCTTATTAAATCCTGCACTAATCTCAATGAATTTCATATTTCATATTTCATATTTTTTAAACTTATTCATATTCCTTATTATCAGTGCAATGAATCGTACATCACAATCTAATCTGGAAAAGTATTTGTCCGCCCCTTACCTGCAAATTTTAAGAATAGATCTTCCAGATAAGCTTATCAAAAAGCAAAAGTTATAGGAACCGTATAGCTAACTCGTACTGTTTCCCCGTTCGACTTTCCAGGTGTATGCTTGGGCAACGTCTCAACTACCCTAAGTGCTTCCTGATCCAACAATTGCTGGACTCCGCGGACGACTTAAGAATAGCGAGAATGTTAAGTTTCATTTTTTCAAAGCTTCTATCATGGCCGCAAGGTTTTCAACTGGTACATTGGCCTGAATATTATGAACGGTGTTAAATACGAATCCTCCATTCTTTCCCAATATATTACACTGTTCATTCACTTGTTTCCTTACATCGCCAGGTGTCCCAAAGGCCAATACTTTTTGAGTATCAACTCCGCCTCCCCAGAATACCAGGCGGTCACCGTATTTTTCTTTCAGATGTTTCGAATCCATTCCGGTAGCATTGAATTGTACCGGATTCAATATGTCAAATCCCGCTCCAATTAGGTTATCAATTAAAGGTTCTACTGCCCCGCAAGAATGCTTGAAAGTTTTCCACTGTGTGTTGGTATGTATCCAGTCATTCATTTTACGATAAAATGGTGCATATACCTCTTCAAAGTCCTCCTTAGAACAAAACTGGGAATTTTGGGTGCCAAAATCATTGCCGCAAATAAATACGGCATCAACGGCATTTCCAACAACATTGAAAATTTTACCCAGATTTCTCACTGCGATATCTGTTTGCTTTTCAAAAACCTCCATAACATATTCTCTCCTCATCATGATAGACATATACCATTCAGCTACATCGCGGATGCCTTTTGATTGAAGTAAGCCGGTTCCAGGGACTAACCCAATATCACCTACTGCGGTACCTCCAAAATTGGCAATTATACCTTTCCCAGTTTTAGTGGCTTCTTTAACTTGTTGATCCCAGTATACAAGATCGGCCTCCGACACAAATCCAAATTCTTCCAGATTATCAACAGGGTTGAGGGCATTGTCATCAATAGGTTGTTGCCGAATGATGGCATCGAAAAAATAACTTGATTCAGGCATTCGCCCGCTGGGAGGAACTTCTGTATTTCCCTGGGGATAGAGTAATAGACTTCCATCATGATCATAGGAAGTATTAAACTTTCCAGGTACCAAAACAGTTTGTCCCCAAAAAGTTCTAAACTCCTTCCAATCCTCATTAGCAAAACCGAACATATTGTTTTGTGGACTAATCCCGATAACGTCTATGTCCAATGCATCCTGTAAATCTGCCTCCACCTCTCCGAGCATTTGAAAGGGTTCAGTCACTTTAACGGGCTTCTCTTCCAAACCGTAATATCTCCGCAGGTTTTCAATTGCAAGAACGTGAATTCCAGTTGTTGGCGTACTTCCAAAATCAATTACAATTTTGTCTGCTTGTTTATGGTTTAAGACTGTTTGTAATCTTTCCTTTGATGTCATATTTAGAAATTTAATTTTTAGATAATTGGCTGTCAATTGAAAATTTACTACTACATTTTTTATATGTCCTAGTGTTTTTCAATTTTCTCCAGAGCCTTTCCATCTGTTTCGGGCAAATACAAATAGGTAAAACCCATTGAAGGAAAGACATTAAGGCATAGCCGGTAAGTTCCAGCCATCCCGGTAGGTATGCCGGATGTATTCATTGGCACGTTGGAGCGCATTGAATTTGGCATATTGGGTGTTAAAATGTGGATGTCCATCGATCACTTTAAACTCATTCGAAGTGATGATTTTCAGCTCTTCCGTAGCCGAGATATTCGTGATCTGCATCTTTTCGGCATCCCATTTTAACGATTTATTCAACCCTTTTAACCTGATAGCCAGAACACCCAGAAGTACCATCTCGTTAAAAGGTCCGGCATAAGCAAAATTTGATGTTCCCTCAACCCTACTTTCAGGTGATTCCTTACAGGCGCGGATCCAGTCCTGTTCGTGAGGTCCGTCAACATATCCGATTGCTCCCGGAACACGGCGAAGATAAGGGGTAACATTGGGAATACGTCCTGATACCAGACGACTTTTGAAGCCTCCGCTACCGCAAATCAGCGTATCTTTTGAACCAACAAATATGCAACCTCCCAGACCATCGGCCATAAGGTTTTCACCTTCAGGTAGAAGCGCCGCAATATTTGGCAACAATCCACCATCGTACCAGTATACTTTAACAGCCGGCATTGCTACTTTTGGCAGATTATCGCGGGGCGGAAATACAAATTCAACGGTTTCGGCCTGAGGCGCCGATTCGGTGTTGATGCAAGTAGAGTTTCCACGTACCTTTTCGGGATATCCCAACTTTAACGACTGATAGATAGGATCTAATACATGACAGGCCATGTCACCAAATGCGCCGGTTCCGAAATCCCACCAGCCTCGCCAGTTCCAGGGTGTGTAAATGTCATTGTAAGGACGCATTGGAGCGCTGCCGATAAAAAGATCCCAATCCAAAGTCTTCGGAGTTTTCATCTCAAGAGTTGGGCGTTGTAGTCCCTGCGGCCAGATAGGCCGGTCGGTCCATGCATGCACCTCCTTTACTTCTCCGATCTCGCCGTTCCATATCCATTCACATAGCTGGCGGACACCATCCCCGGAATTGCCCTGGTTCCCCATTTGTGTCGCCACTTTGTGTTTGGCAGCCAGTCGGGTCAGAAGTCGCGATTCATAAACAGAATGTGTCAATGGTTTTTGACAATACACATGTTTCCCAAGCGAGAGAGCACTTGCGGCAATTGCTGCATGTGAATGGTCAGCAGTAGCAACCATAACGCCATCGATCGAATTTCCCAATTCGTCGAACATTTTGCGCCAATCCCAATAGCGTTTGGCAGAGGGAAACTCATTAAAACATTTCTCGGAATATTTCCAATCCACATCGCACAAACCAATAATATTCTCTGTCGACATTCCGACCAAATTGGGATGACCTTTCCCACCCACCCCAACGCCAACTATGTTCATCTTGTCGCTGGGAGCTTTGTGACCTAAACCACTGACTGAAAAGCTTGGTACAATCGAGATTCCGGCGGTTGCAATAGCACTGTGCTTTAAGAAATTTCTCCGTGAATTATTTAAATTCTCCATTTAATAGTATGATTTATAATTATTAAAATTCTTTTAGTTTTATATTCTGAAACCATACCTGCGTCCCATGGTTTTGAAGGGATATATGTCCTATATCAAATTTTCCATAATCAGGGAAGTTCGCCCACTTGCCACTGCTGCGAAGCTTTTTCCACTCATCTACATATTTTTCGTATTGCACAACTACCACCCCGTTAATGATTTGCGTTACATGATTGCCATCAACAACGAGCATCAGGTGGTTCCATTCGCCAATTGGTTTATTTGGGAGTGATTTTGGAGGGTACATTGCATAGTTGGCACCGCATATCTGCCAATCTTTCAAAGGATTGGGCCAGTTGGCTTGGTCAATGATCTGAAATTCAGGACCTGTTTCGTAAGGAAACTTGTATTTGGGATCTTCTGCCACTTGAAAAATAACCCCGCTGTTGGTTCCCTTCATCATTTTGAAATCGAGGCTCAGTGCATAATTGCGGTACTCCCTGTCAGTAACAATATCCAAATCTTCATGGCCACCTTTGGTTGTTGTGGTAAACACTCCATTCTCAATTACCCAGCAATCGGGGAAACCTTTTAAATTGTAACCATGCCAGCCATTTGTTGTTTTTCCGTCAAAGAGAAGTTGCCATCCCTTTTTCTGCTCTTCAGTAGTCAGCGAATTAGGAGTTGAAGTCTTGTCAATTTGATCATAAAGTCTAGCCGGATCCTTGTCTTCAGAAGGGGTGCAATAGCTTAATAGAAGCAACAACAGTCCCAATAAAAATGCAATTTTTCGAGTTTTCATTATTCAATTTTTATCAAATTAGTTGTAATTCGGGCATTCGATTACTTAATTTTCTGTAAATTACAAATTCAGCATTCACTGTCAATTCAAACTATTTAAAGAGTTTTGATGCGTATATTACGAAACCATATTGTTGCATTTGCATGTTTTCCCTGTAATCCGATAAAGCCTTTGGTCGATAAATCTGCAAGAGGATTAGGCAGCCAAGATGGGATACTGCTGCCGTCAGGGTTCGTTGTACCAGACGTCCATTGTCTCATATCCATTGTTGTAATTTTCTCCCCATTCAGCTTAACTTCTATCATTTTTCCTTTACAAGTGATCCGATAATGGTTCCACTCTCCTGGTTTTTTGACAACCTTCTGGTGGTTTGCAGGCAAGTGACCAAAAATGGCGCCGCACTGAAAATCTTTTCTCGCTTTGCCCCATTTCTCGCAATAATCATCAGCGATTTGAATTTCAATTGAGTTGGGAATCCATTTTTCCTGATCTGTACAATAAACAATTACTCCACTGTTTGTTCCGTCCTCTGTTTTGAATTCGAGGTCAAGAACAAAATTCTCATATTGCCCAATAGTCCAGATTGCCTTATCTTCTGATGCGGTGAGAACCCCATCTTCAATTTTCCAGCACTTCTTATCATAAATTGCCTGTCTCAAATCTGTTCCAAACAATGATTGCCATTTATGATTTTTTATGCCCCTTGAATTAGCATATCCAATTTGGTAAAAACTCAAAAACAGAATTAAAAAAATTAGTTGAGTACTTTTCATCTTTTAAATTTTTTTGATTAAATATTTCGTTCCCAATATTTACTTTAAACAGTTGAAATTCATGTTTATATTGCAGAAAATGTCAATACGATGAATACTCAGTCTGTTTAATTTTAGGCAGTATTATACTTTATGTGTGCATTATCACGAACTTTTTTGATACCGTTTGTAAATACCTTCCACCTTTATCCCGGCAATCGGCTTTTATAATAACCACACCGTTAATATTTAAGTCCTTTAATAGTATATCATTTCCCGAAAAGACTTCAATGTTCATTCGTTTATCAAGTAAGCGGCCCACTATATCATAACATGCAACTGTAACTGTTGCTGTCTCGCATGGCAAAACAATATTTCTGCACGATAGAATTTTTAAAGTAATATTACAACCATTGGGAATGAGTGTTATATCTGTGGACACATCCGACGATATAACCGGAAGATTTCCCCTCCAATCTACACTTTCTACGGCTCCTGTGACAGGATCGGTGATCGTCAACACTTTATCGACCAATGTTACAAGAGGATGTGTGGGATCGATCCGGGCATCGATGTCAGGCCAGGAGTCTGAAACTTCTGGTACACCATTCACCCAAACATTGGGGATCATCCTTACCTTGCCTTCAGCATCAGCAACCAGATTGGTATCGTATTCCGTTTTGAGAGTCACGTTTTCTGAATTGGTATATTCTATGGTCAATGATGGAGTAGAGCCGAAACCCCATTTAACGCTTGGTTGACGGGCAGTAAGGTTCGCTTTGAATATTTCAAATGTGGCAAACTTACCGCCGCTCTCCACACTGGTACCGACCTCGACAACAAATCCGGTTTGAGAACGCCCTCCATGAAGGACGGCCGTTGCATAAAGAGCCTTCCACACATTCTTGTTGTCGATCTGAGTTGTCGATGGGGTCAGTGAACGAATCCCAATGAAGGTCAGCCCTTCACGCAAAAAATACCATTTTGTGCCGTCTGCATTGGTTACTTCGCTTGTTTCGTCCATTGTGACCGGATAGCGGATTCCGCATTCCTTGCGTTGTGCATTTGTATGTTCACTTCTCCTGATTCGATTTGTAGACCTGTCAGTAAGGTAAAAATCGGTACGTTTTGAAGTTGGCCAGGGATCAGTATCGGTAATGTTAAACATTACAATAACGGTGTTTTTATCGTGGGCCACTTGTATGAAGGGTGAAAGGGGACCCTGCCACCATGCAAAGTTAGACAGGGTTTCTGGCTCATCGGCAAGCCAATAAGGATGTCCGGCCTGAAGGTATTGTAACCGGTCATTGGAGCGATAGGCAATACCCAACTTGCTCCCGTCTGTCAAATAAAAACCTTCAGGATCATGATAACCGGTCATCGAACCGATTGCGAATTCCTTGTCACGCCAAACACGACGGCGTTCAACATCAAATATCACAGTAGTAGTGCTTCCATTATGGCCTGGCTCTGTGGTTTTGACCCAGTGCGCTTTGCCCAGATTGTCGCTGCTCAGGTTGGCAATGCGCTCCAAGGCTACCGGTGGCCGGTAGGAGGAAATAGCAGGATAGAGCGCCCACAATGGATCGCCCCAAGTTGTCATTCGGGCTGCATCAGGCGTAAACTGATTCCAATAGAGCCAGTTCAAAAGAAGAGTAGGGTTCTTAACGCCATCTTCATTCCCTGGACCTTTACCTCCATTAGTATAAAGCGAGTTGTAGAAACGCGGGTAAGGATCAAGGATATAACCACGATAAACGTTAACAGACAAGTGTGCCAGCAAATGAAGAATCATGGCTTGGGCGATGCTTTTCATCTCTTTGTCTTCCGCAAATTCATAAAGATGCAGCAAAGGCATAAGATGGGCCATAAGATAATTCGGCGAGGCGGCTTCCCCGAATGAATGAGCATAATGCTTCTGCCCTTCCAAGCGTAACGTTTCTTTGGCAAAGCTCATCATTGTTGCTGAGTTTACCCGGGCACTTCCCAAAGGAAGGTCTGCACGATCGGCCCGTTTTGGATTTGGGAAGTCAGGTTGCCAGGAACCATTTGGAAACTTTTGAGCCAACAGGTAAGCGTTAGATAACCTCAATATGTGATGATTTTCGGTTCCACCCCCATACCAGAAATAAAACTTCTCGGCATCTCTCCCGATTTTGACCATCTGCACAGAACTGAACCGGGTACCAAACTGGTAGATGGCCCTGACGATGCCCAAAGGGTAAAATTCGCTTGACTGAAGCTGGTCATAAGTGGTCAAGAGTTCAAACATCTTGGAAGTATAATTGACAGCGTTGTTTGAGTTCGTCGAACCGGCAGGATAATTATAGAGGTTGGCCAGGTTATAGACCATCCCCAAATGTTGGGTTTGGGTTGGTGGCGGCCAAGCCAGGCTGAGTAACCAATCCCTACGCCCTACGAAGGTACTCCAGTCCTGTACTTCATATAATGTTGAAGCAACAACTGGTTTAACTACGGCAAAAAATATCCCCACAAAAAAGCATGTAATTAGACAGACTGAGGTCAGATACTTAAATTTTAAATACATTGATTCCTTCTTTTATTCTAAATAAAATATTTTCATTTTGAGTAGACAATAATCTTGTTCATATCAGAATAGATTACAGCTTTATAATTTTTTGAGCAAGGCTTGAATCCTTATCAAATACAGATCGGGGACTTGGACATACCATAAGAATCAATAACACTTCTGCTCGGATCGCATCCTTCAACAATAGGGGAAAGGGGTTTTGATAAATTAGTATGCAAGTTTTACATACGCAGGAACAGTATCCTTGAACCTAATTAGATAGCAAAGTTGCAGGACTATTTCACTGTGGCATTCGCTAATGTATCTACAGGAATTGCTCACGTTGAGGAGCTAGGCTCTATAAACGAACCCAGCTCCTGTTACGTGTTTTTTTGATTGATTTGAAACGTAAAAAAAACGAGTATATTTTAAGAATCAGTCGGAACTGAAGATAACAAAATCTCCTATTGGCAATATACCCTCAACATTTACTTTTTAGTAAAGTGGGTTTTGTACCAACTTATTATTTCTATTCATTTCATCTAAAGCGAAGGGAAGAAAATAGGACTTTGGAAGCCATAACCTTCTGAATGTCCCTGTTTCATAAGAAATTCCATAAGTTGGTGAAACGTCTGTGGAGGTACCATTCCACTTATAGACTGGTTTGGTAATCTCCGGATTCACATAAACCTGGTCTGCTATCATCCATCTTCTAATATCAAAATACCGGTGGTCTTCAAAAGCTAACTCTATGCGTCGTTCATGACGGCAGCTTTGCCGTAATGCAGAACCTGTAGTGGTAATAAGTGGCATTTTAGACCTGGTCCGTATTTTATTGAGCCAGGTTAAAGCTTCGGTTTCCTCTCCAAGTTCGATACAGGCCTCTGCATAGTTCAAAATTACTTCAGCATAACGAATAAAACGCCATGGTATTGCTTGCGTTGTATTTTGTGGATCTTCCACTGTCGGATCCATAAATTTCCGCATGTAATAACCAGTCAGTCCATTATCGATACCTTTTGTTACCCCTGTTTTTGATGTTTGCCAAACACCCAATTGAATTTTACCAATAGGATCCTTGGGCATATATTGCGGCGGGCGGGCCCTCCAGGAAGCGCCTTCATAAAAGATAGAAGAATATAATCTGGGGTCACGTTTTACATATGGGTTCGCAGCATGAATGGGATTAGACCATGAAAAGGCAGTGCCATCGGTAAATTCATAATCATCAACCAATTGGCCGATAACCTGGGCTGCTCCATTACCTCTATAACCTGCAGGCAGGTTCCATCTTCCCGGGGCGTACTCGTATCCATCATATAGGTTTGAAGTAAACCTTCGTATAAAAATGTCTTCCGTTGTTTCGTTCAACAGAAAAATGTCAGAATAATTTTTGATGGCCTCATCAGTAGATGCAGGGGTAGGTTTATACAAAGAATACACGCCTAAATCGATAACCGCTTTGGCAGCGTTTTTAGCAGCTGTCCAACGTTCTGTTCTATTACCGCCAACATAACCCACCAATTCCTTGTTTACACCACCTGCCCATGCAGCTTCATTATTGTACAAATCGCTTGCAGCATAAAGCAAAGTTCTTGATTTTAAAGCCATGGCCGCCCCTTTAGTAGCCCGAACAATATTGTCCCCCCCAACTTGTTTCAGAGGTAAATAAAAGGCTGCACTATCGCATTGGTCTGAAATAAACTTTATACATTCTGCATAAGTATTTCGAGGCGCTGCGTAATCGTCATTCAAACCATAAACCTTGGTGATAATGGGAACTCCACCATAAGTGGCGACCAGATTGTGATACATAAAGGCCCTCAGAAAAAACACCTCACCTTTGAAGATATTTTTGGTAGGTACATCCACAGCAGAATTATCGATATTCGAAAAGAATAAATTGGCATAGCGTATAAACGTATAAACCCTTTCCATGTTCATTGTTTTGAGCCTGTAACCATTTCCATAATTCCCGACCCTGAGGTCAAAATAAAGTAAATCGCTAGGAGTAATTTCGCTTCTTGTTATGCGGGAAATTGTTGCATCAGCAAACCAAACAGATTCATCAGATACTGTCGAAAGCATAATATTACCATAACCATGCGGAACACCAGTATAAATGTTGTTAATATACACTCTAATGGTACTGGCATTATTCCACACATTCTCGGCAGCGAATTGATCTACAGGGGTTAAGTTTAAATCATTTTTACATGATTGCAACTGCATTAACATACACACAGTGCATATATAAATTACAAATCGTAGTTTCATGATATATGTAAATTAAATAGTATATAAATATTATAAAGATATTGTTACCCCTGCCGATATCACCCGCAACAATGGATAGCTGTGAGAAGCGAATCGGTTTCCACTGGTAGAACCGGAAGACTCTGGATCAAAATCCTTATAATCAGGACTAAATGTCAGTAGATTATATCCGCTTAGGTACACCCTAATTCTTTCTATACCAACTTTTGACAGACTCATTTTTGGCAAAGTATAGCCTAACTGTAGGTTTTTCAGCCTCAAATAATCAGTTTTCAAGAGGAAATAGTCAGTTTGTAAACCAACGTTCGGATTATTCCAATACTTATCGCCTGTACTATATGCTCTTGGCTTCGTTGCACTTGGATTATCCTGCGTCCATCTTCCATCGGCATAACTTTGCAGATAGTTACCAAGAGACCCTGAATCGGTGAAACCATAGTTAACAGCGCCAATAGCGGATTGCAATAGTATGGAGAGGTCAAATCCTTTATAATCCATATTTATACCCATCCCACCTGTGATTGTTGGAATGTTTGTTTTGTCGTTTCTTACCCTATCATTGGCATCGATCTTTCCATCTCCGCTTACGTCTTTAAATTTTAGGTCGCCCGGCTTAGCACCTACCCATTTTGCAGCAGTTGCATCTACATCTGCCTGATCGACAAACACTCCGTCAGCCAGATAATATAAATTGGTATTTACAGGTCGACCTGTTGATTGTTGCCAAATAGGTGCTCCTCCCGGTTCGTCCCAGAAATCGATTTCGTTTTTCGTATAACCACCGTTCAAATTGATGGAATAGTTAAGCTTATTTATCCTATCCCGGTAAGTGACATCGAAATCAAAACCCTGGTTATGTACCTTTCCAATGTTTTCCAGCGGTAGGCTTAAACCTGTAGAAACAGGAATGGACGCATTCCTTTTAACCAATACATTTGAACGCTTATAATAAAAGTAGGAACCTTCTATCGATAATTTATTTTTGAACAAAGATGACTCAAAACCAACATCCATCTGGTCGGCGATTTCCCATGTAATACTAGGATTACCAATGCGCGTTTCATATAAGGTTTGTTCTTCAACTCCGCTTCCGGTAACAAATTTGATTGGGCCAAAATTGCCAGTACCCATACTAGGCGTACCATAGCCAAAAGAGCTCAGGTATTGCCATTCAGCAATACGATCATTTCCGGTTCTTCCAAATGAACCCCTTAGTTTCAAATTATCAACAAACTTGACATTCTCTTTAAAAAACCTTTCTTCAGAAATTCTCCAACCAGCATTTATGCCAGGGAAAAATCCCCATCGATGATCCTCAGGAAAATTGTAAGATCCGTCATAACGAAACAATAACTCAGCAATATATTTTTGTTTATAATCATAATTGAACCTGCCAATATAGCTTAAGCGGGCAGATACTGATCCAGTACCTGTATTGCCAATCCTTGTGGCCCCGCCAGCATTTAATATATCTAAAGCATCGCTGGCATAATCCCTTCTGGAAGCAGAAAAATTAAGGCCCTTTCCCGACCTGCTTTCACTCCCCAGCATTAACCTTACATGATGGGTTTTGGCAATGGTTGTTTGATAATTTATTAAGCCAACAAGGGTGATACCCAACGATTGCGTAGACCATTGGTCGAGCTCCGCAGTTTTAACCCCCGGGCTTATTTTTACAAGCACAGGATTTCCATTTGCATCTACAGTTACTTTATCCCAGGAAAAGAGGTAGTAAGGTTTTTTCCAATATTTTCTATAATAAGAGTTGTTGTCAAATGATGCATTAACACTCATTGACAGACCATTCACTCCTGGAATTTTGACATTCAGCTTCAGGTTACTGTTAAATACGTACATTTGACTATTGTCATAGCCAAGAAGATTCGTTCCAAGAACGATAGGATTTTGTCCGCTTTCATTCGCCGGCCCAGGTTTTCCATCGTCGTATTTAGAGGGTAATGTAGGCAGAGATCTCATTGCAGCCCCAAAAATTCCCTGAGAACTGGTTGTTGGAAATTTCTTATCCTCCATTCGCCCTGATACATCAAAAGCAATAGTCATGTATTTATTAATAGTTCCGTCCAAATTGCTGCGGAAATCATATTGATTATAGGAAGAAGCACTATTGCGGTAATTTCCTTCCTGCGATTTAACACCCAATGCCACAAAAAATTTCAATGATTCCGATCCTCCGGATATTGAAGCATTGTAAGAACTTTGTGGTGTCCAAGGTTTTAATACTTCGGCATACCAATTTGTATTTCCATATCGCAATGGGTCGCTTCCATCCTTGAATTTTTGAATTTCTTCATCGGTATAAGTTGGTTTATTTGCCCCATTATAATAACTCATTTCGTTTATCATGGTAGCGTAAGTAGGAGCATCTGTCACTTTTGGGATGCGCGTAGGTTGGTTAAAACCGTAGTCAGCCTTAAATGTAATTATGGGTTTGCCAATGCTACCCCGTTTGGTGGTAATCAAAATCACCCCATTTGCGGCCTGCGAACCATAGATGGCAGCCGACGCATCTTTCAAAATAGTAAGACTTTCGATGGTGTTGGGGTCTATTCGGTCTAAGCTACGACCAGCAACTCCATCAACAACAACAAGTACATCGTTGTCCCCTAAAGTGTTTACCCCACGGATCCTCAAAGTCGAGCCATCATTACCGGGTTCTCCACTCCCTGTAACTGAGATCAACCCAGACAAACGTCCGGCAAGGCTATTGCTCACATTAGCCACCGGTGCCTCATTGAGGACTGCACCTTTAACCGAACTTATGGCGCCAGTCATTGTTTCTTTGGGCGTTGTACCATACCCTACGGCAACAACTTCGTTAATGTTTATTGTTTCCTCAACAAGGGTAACGTTAATTGTTGTTTTAATTCCAACCGCCACTTCCTGTTTTTTCATTCCTATAAATGAAAATTGCAAAATCGAATTTTCAGAAATATTTGAAAGTGAATATTGTCCATTTGAATCAGTAATAATTCCGGTAGTAGTTCCTTTTACAACAACGGAAACGCCAGGTAAAGGAAGGCCTTGGCTGTCTTTTACAGTACCGGAGATTCCTTTTTTTTGCTCAGATGTTGTTTTAGATTTTTCTAGAGATGGCAACTCCTTTATTTTATCCGTTGAAATCACTATCTGACGATCCATAATCCGGTATCCCAGGCCAGTCCCTTTTAAGGCCTGGTCCAAAATCTGATCGACCGTTGCATCTTCAACATCTACATTTGATAGATGGTTGAGATTAACCTGATCATCTTTATAAAAAATAATAAACTCACTCTTCTTCTGTATTTCATCGAAGATTTTCTGAATTGTCACATTCTCCAAATGCAGCGTCAGTCTCGTATTTTGGGAATACGAAGATTTGGCAATGGCGCTGCTAATCGTAAGGAGGAGAATAAATACTGTAATTTTCATAACCTTAAAAACCTTCTTGAAAAAACTATTTTGAAGGAAATTAGTCGTCCAAGTGTCATTTTTTTTCATACATTTGTTCATCTTTTGGTTTATTAATATCGCTGTCAGGCGATGTAAATTAAAATTTGAAGCTTGCGGATGGTTGCAACATCTGCAAGCTTTTTTTTACATTTTCATAAGTTTTTCTAGTTTTCAATAGGCGTATTATTTTGGGTTAATAAATATTTTTTCATGATCTGTTGTATAGGAAAACAAAGTGGTTTCATTAATAACAGACAACACCTCTTCCGGCGAGTTTTTTAGATCCAGGTATCCCGAAAAGGTTTCATTTTTTAGATGTTCATCCGTTATGATCATCTCAATATTATAATAACGACTTAATTTCCGTAGGATATCGATCAGTTTTTCACTGTTGAGTGTCAAATATCCTTCACGCCAGGACAAATATTTTTGTGGGTTTACCTTTTGTTGGGCCATGGTTTTTTGTTGATGGTCGTAAACAACCATAGTTCCAGGAGAGATAACCCGTTTTTCTTTGGATAAAATGGAAGTGCCTTTATAAACAAGCTCAATTTTCCCCTGTTCCAATACGGCACTCGAATTTTCATCACCTGAATAGGAATTTACATTGAAAACGGTTCCCACAACTTTGATATCAAAATCTTTTGTACTAACAACAAATGGTTTATCATTCATGTGCGTAACATCAAATACAGCCTCCCCGTCAATGTAAACTTCACGTTTGTTCTCTGCAAACATGGCCGGATAAACAAGTTTTGACCCTGAGTTCAGCCAGACTTTTGTCCCTTCCGATAAGGTAATTTGGGTTCTTTTTCCGTTGGGGACAATTACTGTATTATAAACTGCTATCTGATCATTTGTTTTCTGGGCAATTTTCTGTTCCGAATCGATCAATATATTCTCCCCTTTGGCATCATACTTTATCTGGGATATTTTCTTGTCTATTCGCACCTCTTCTCCATCCAGGAGAATGATACGGGTACTGTTTCCGGCCTTAATATTATCAAGGGTTTGCGCAAAATGGACAATTTCCGTAGTCGAATTGACCCGGAAATAACCAATTGAAGTTATAATAACCGCCGTTAATAGGGTAGCAGCAACAGACCACCTTACAAATAATCGTCTAATGGAAAGCTTTCGGATTGAAAAATTAATTCGATTTTTAGTCTGCTCTTTCCCTGAATGAGTTAGCTCTGCATTGGATTTGCGCAGAAAAGAATAAATATTTCGGGCAATACGGGTTTCATTTTCGTCAACTTTCCCGGCTTTCTCATTTTGCAATAAAAGTTCATCGGAGAAATTTTCCGTGGCTAATAATTCTTCAGCACGAATTTTAGATTTTTTTTTCATCGTCTTGTCTAGTTATTATTAGAAAGCAGAAAAAGCCCAAAACATAGATGAAAAAAATAACATTTTTTGGAAATATTTCTTAGTGGCCTAATTTAAAGAGCTCTACGAACATGGGGAATGTGAAAGAAAAATCAATAATTGGATGGAGTTGCCTTTGACGTCAATGCTCTTTCGAAGCTGCTTTAATGCGAGGTAAATGATTGAGCGGGTAGACTCAACGGAGATGCCCATGATCTCAGAGATTTCAGAATAGGTATGGTCATGTTCAAATTTGAGAGAAAGCCCTTCGCGTTGTCGGTCAGTGAGTTTTTTCATCGCAGCATTCAATGCTCTATATACTTCTGTCTTGGTTTCAGTTGCAATAAGGTAATCTTCATGAGAGAAAACAGGCATCTCGTTAACCGTATAATCTCTTTCGGTCCTGACAATTGGGAGTACCCGTACATGTTCCTTGTGGATGATCCGACGAAGGGACCGGAACAGGTAAAACTGGACATTGGTAGTTTCTGAAAGCTTTTTCCGGTATTTATGCAAGTCGAGGAAAAGATCATGGATACAATCTTTTATAAAATCTTTATCGTCTGAAAAATGGATTCCATATTTATACAGTTTATCCGCATACTGATCGTAAAGAAGGTAAAATGCTTGATCACTACCCTCTATAAATTGCCTCCAGAGATGATCGTTCTCCATTAATTCTTTCAGTACAAATGGTTTTGTTTCGGAAGTTCGGAATATAGTTCGCTCCTATGGTTCAAAGCTAATACAAAATTGGAATGAATGTAGAAAAATAGAAAAAAATGAAAAGAAGTGGACCTCAGGAGACTACTGTCAGTCCCAAATCCAAAATATACCCTCCGGCCCTTCGATTTCAGATACCACCTTCCTCAGGGACCGGTAAGAAAATTATTTATCTTTGGGTTATTGCTTTTATCTTTGTGCCAAATTCTAATCTATGTTGGATACCCTATTGCAACACCGTACCATTCGGAAATATACTACATCGGATATCTCAGATCAACAGCTGAGCAAGATCCTTGAGGCCGGTTGTAGAGCCTCCACTACCGGCAATATGCAGGTTTACAGTATCGTAGTTAACCGGGATCCGAAAATGAAGGAGTTGTTGTCGGGCTGCCATTTTAACCAGCCAATGGTGAAAAATGCGCCGGTTGTACTAACCTTTTGCGCCGATTTCAACCGGTTTAATTTGTGGTGCAAACGCAGCCATGCCGATCCCGGTTACGACAATTTTCTCTCCTTTTTCACAGCAGCCATTGATGCCCTGCTGGTTGCCCAAAATGTTTGCGTAGCCGCTGAAAGTGAAGGTCTTGGCATTTGTTATCTTGGTACCACAACTTACCTGGCCGGGAAAATCATTGACATCCTGCATCTTCCCAAAGGGGTAGTTCCAGTTACGACCGTGACCCTGGGTTGGCCTGACGAAGAACCCGCTCTCACTGATCGTTTGCCTTTGGAGGCGATTGTTCACAAAGAGACTTATCAGGATTACAACGATGATGATATTGCCCGACTATATTCCGTGAAAGAGCAACTGGCGGAGAATAGAAGATTTGTTGCAGAAAACAGTAAGCAGTCACTTGCGCAGGTGTTTACAGATATTCGCTACAAAAAATCGGACAACGAACTGTTTTCAAATATGCTGTTGGAAGTATTGATACAACAGGGATTTATGAACTAGCCATCATGAGGAACAGTAAAATTCAATGGGACCTGGCTCCTGGTTACGAGATACTGGAAGGATGGATTAAAACCCTTCCGGATCGGTTTAACCATGATGGAACCACTATTTTCAAGGACAGAAATGAGGTGAAGGTATTTAAGGAACATGGTTATGAATTGAATGTAAAAGCATTCAAACTTCCCAATATGGTAAACCGGTACGTTTATGTTTACCTGAGGAGCTCCAAGGCTGCCAGATCATTTCAGAATGCCCAAAGATTTTTGGCTTGCGGGGCCTCAACACCGACGCCGGTTGCCTGGGTGGAGTGCCTGGAAGGGAGTATGCTTCGGAAGAGTTACTATGTTTCACTGAACTACAAAACCGATTTCGACCTTAGGTCCGTTCTGAATGGCAAGGTTGACGACAGTAAAAATATATTGAAGCAATGGATCCGTTTTACCTGGTCGAAGCTTCACAAAAACGGGATTTACCATCTCGATTACTCCCCCGGTAACACATTGATACAGAAAGTGGACGGGAGTTATCAATTTGCAGTTGTCGATCTTAACCGCATGAGATTCATGCAGGTCGGGTTTGAAAGGGGGATTCAAAATTTTCGGCAGCTGGATACCAATGAAGAAAATTTAAGACTGATCGCCTCCGAATATGCTGCCCTTTGTGGGGAACCAGCCGAAAAAGCCATTGCCCTTTTAACCGGTTATGATCGAAGCAACAAAAACTACCGCAGGCGGAAAGGCAAGTTTAAAGATTGGTTCCGAGGCCAAAGCAAGGATAAAGGATAAAGTAAAAAGGATAAAGTGGGATTTGTGAAGGGATGAACCTTTGCACAATAAAGTAAGAACGCTGCCATCAAGATCGCAGCGTTCTTACTTTATCCTTTATCCTTTTTACTTTATCCTTGTTATTTATCCTTTATCCTTTTTCCCCGTTTTTCGGCTTCAAAACGTTCAGCATCACCAGTCTTTGGTAAAGATCTGTTGCTTTGATAAGTTCCATGCAGCTTGGTGTTGGATAGATACATGGTTTTCCTCCGAAAACAGAGCATGGGCGGCATTTCAGGATGCCATCGGGTGGTTGAATATGATACTCCTCAGGCTGACCCAATGCAGAAAATCCAAAAGCAGGATGAGTACCTCCCCAAACGGAGATGGTCCTCACTCCGGAAAGTGATGCAAGGTGCATATTGGATGAGTCCATGGCGATCATCAGGTCCAACATGCGGATCATGGCAATCTCCTCCGACAGGGTGAATTTCCCGGCTACGAGATGGACATTATCGCCGTGCTGCTCGAGTTGCTTCAATAATTTGATCTCTTTCTCGCCTCCGCCGAAGAGGAAAAATACTGCTTTGTGATTTTTGTTGATCAGGGTGATCAATTCTTTGAAATTGTTGATCCCCCAAATTTTGGGCGCAGTATTGGCAAATGGGGAAAGCCCGATCTTCAGATATCCCTTTTCGGGTATTTTCCCCAAAAGATAACTTCTTGCGCTTTGAAAAGCTTCAGTAGAATAATCGATGTAGGGCGCTTTTCCTATCTGTGACTCGATGCCGGCTTTGCTAAAAGTGTCGGCATAACGTTGGATTGAGTGTTTTAATACGTTGATTTTCTTTGTTTTGATTATCTCGTTTTTCTCCTTCCTTCCTTTGTCGATCGAAAACACTGGTGTGCCGTTCAGTTTGAATAGAAAAGATACGACTTTTGTTCGGAGGACATCATGAAGGTCAACTATCTTATCAAAAGGTCCAAGCTTTTTTAGGTCCTGGTAAAGGCGATAGAGTCCAAACAGACCCTTGTGTTTATTATCAAGTTTTGGGAAATAGAGTTTCAAACGGGGAATGCCAAAGAAGAATGGGGCGAAAAACGGTCTCGTTACCAGCGTAATGTGTAAATCGCTGTCGGATTCCAGCACATTTCGAATGATGGGAGCCGTG
Organism: Prolixibacteraceae bacterium; assembly: GCA_023229575.1. Lineage (GTDB taxonomy): Bacteria > Bacteroidota > Bacteroidia > Bacteroidales > Prolixibacteraceae > CAINVV01. Next base: position 5,940 of record JALNYZ010000020.1, on the reverse strand, counting down.
AGTGCTACGTCGCCCATGGCGGAGAGTCGGAAAACAAGGATTTTCTTCATTTACAAGTGCCTAAAGTGACTAGAGTGACTAAAGTGACTAAAGTTGGGAGAACCCTGGATACCAAAATACTTTAGGCATTTTAGTCACTCTAGTCACTTTAGGCACTTCTTATTTGTATTCTTCGTAGCTTTTCTCTTCGTAAAGCTTGGAACCGGTAATCTCGTTGATCCTCCGCTTCACATCCGATCGGTCATCGTTGATAAAGTAAACCGACCGTGCGGTTTGAATGAAATCATCGCCAAAATCTTTGGCTCTTTCAAGATCACGGATATGGTCTTCAATGACCCATAATTTAGAGTTGATTTCATACAATCGGCGGTAGAGTGGATGGTCTTTCCCCATAATGGAACTCATCGCCTGGTTTACCACCTCGTACTCATTCCTGATGTTGGCAAGCTTGGAGGGGTCTGTTATTTTAGACAGTTTGATCTCGATAATGGTAAGTTTATCGGCAATCTCACCGTTGGATACTTCTAACTTCATTACTGAATTTTTTCGCAAAATTAGCAATTTAATCTTTTCATTGGCGGTGCCACGCGCACTACTGATTTCTGAACACATCGCGTGCCGATCCCTGTGCAGTAGGCATGATGAGCAGGTCATCAATATTGACATGGGCAGGCCTTGTAATCAGAAAAAGGATGGTTTCCGCCACGTCAACGGGCGAAAGTGGCGTAAGTCCATTGTAGACACTTTTTGCACGTGCAGCATCTCCCTTGAAACGTACATGGGAAAATTCGGTATCAACCATTCCCGGGGCAATAACCCCTACCTTGATGCCAAAGGGCAGAAGCTCGATACGCATGGCATGGGAGATAGCCTGTACTGCATGTTTCGTACCGCAATATACACCTCCCATCGGATAGGCCTCTTTCCCGGCGATTGAAGATATGTTGATAATATGGCCTGATTTACGTTGTTTCATCCATGGCGTTACGGTCCTGGTGACGTAAAGCAACCCCTTGACATTGGTGTCTATCATTCTTTCCCAATCTTCAATTTCACCATTGTCTACCGTATCCAACCCGACTGCCAATCCGGCATTGTTAATCAGCACATCGATTTCCTTCCAGTTTCCCGGCAGGGATTCGAGCGAACTTTGAACCTGCCCTTGTTTTGTGACGTCGAAACAGAGAAGAAGACATTTGGCCTTATACCTGGAGGCCAAATCATGCTCCAACTCCACCAGCCGTTTGTTCCTCCTGCCGGTGAGTATCAGATCGAAACCGTTGGCGGCAAGCAGATGGGACAATGCAGCTCCAATTCCTGATGTTGCGCCTGTAATAAGTGCAATTTTTGACATAATGCATCCATTTTTAGAAAGCTAAAATAGGGAAAATGAATCTTATTTATAGGAAAAATTTTAAAAACATTCATCCTGGTTGTTTGGATGCAACTTATGGCAATTACAATGAATCAATTATCTTTGCCATAAAAACATAGCTGCCATGAGCGAAAATAGTCCAAAGTCTTTTACCATTGATCAGATTCCGGAACCGGAAGATATCCAGAGCGTCATCTATTCGATGCTTGCCATTCCCCATCTCTCACCGGTCAATATCTTCAATGAGTTTGCCGCTCCGGATCTTGATCCGTCACAAATGAGCAACGACAACGCAGACGATTCGGGAATATTCCAGATCGATGAAGAGAAGGAGTTTTATTCCCTGACCATCTACGCCGACCACCGGCGGTTGGCTGTTGATCCCTTTGCCGCTGCCCAGATTCTGGTTGCAAAGGCAGTCAGAAGGTTGGTCTGCTATGGTGCGGTTCCTGTTTCGATCAGCAGTTTCATGAACCATGTAGAATTCGCCAATCCAATTGCACAGGAGATGGTAATGGCCGCGCGACTCGGTCTGGATGCAGCCGCCAAGAGCTTCAACCTGAAATTTTCACAGCGGAAGCTGCATTACGATTATTCGGGAGATGAAGGATTTGTCCCACCTACGCTCATTATCAGCCTTTTTGGGAAATTAAAGACACGCGAACAATTGCTGTTGCCGAAATTCAGACAAAAGGGGGACAACCTGTTAATGGTTGGTCGTGCATACAACGATATCAATGCCTCTGAATATCTGGATTTCTATCATGAAGTCAAAGATTGGCCGTTGATGAAATTCAGTCTTTCGACGGAAGGCCGGCTGACAGAGGCAATGAAAGAGGTGATAAAAAATGATCTTGTCATATCCGCAACTCCCGTTGGTATTGGAGGGCTCTTTTTCACCCTGCTGCGCAGTGCGCTTCCCAATGACCTTGGATTCGATATCACCACTGATGGGGAGATCCGTACCGATGCCTTCTTGTTTGGGGAGTCGATGGGACGTTATGTCGTTTCCGTATCCAAGGAGAAGGAGGACGAGTTTGTGGATTATCTTTTCGACAGGAAGATCCCGGTCATGACTTTGGGCCATGTAACAAAAGGCGAGATAAGAATCGATGACCAATCCATGGGCTTCGTTGATAAAGGTATGGTCAGTGAAATTTTAGATGAACTTGATGAGTGAAATAAAACCCTACCGGGATTCAACCGCCGGGAAAAAGGAGCAGATTGAGACAATGTTCGATCGGATTGCTCCCAAATACGATTTTCTGAACCATACTCTCTCTTTCGGTATAGATAAATGGTGGAGGGGAAAAGCCATCCGGCTGATTGCTTCCAATTCGCCCGAAACCCTCCTGGATGTTGCAACCGGCACAGGGGACTTTGCCATTGCAGCGCTGAAATCGGGAGCGAAGAAGATTACAGGAATCGATATCTCAAAAGAGATGGTTGCAGTCGGAGTGGAAAAGGTCAAGGCTTTGGGACTGGAGGACAAAATTGAACTGATGACGGGTGACTCGGAATCCATACAATTTCCGGACAATAGCTTTGATGCTGCTACCGTTGCTTTTGGTGTACGAAATTTTGAGAACCTTGGTGGTGGATTGGACGAACTTTTCAGGGTACTAAAACAGGGTGGAACACTTTGTGTCCTTGAATTTTCAAAACCTCGCAATGCATTGGTGAAATTGGGTTATAAATTTTACTCAAACAGTCTGATGCCCTGGATTGGCAGGTTGGTTTCAGGCGACAGGTCGGCCTATACCTATTTGCCTGAATCGGTTGAAGGATTTCCTGACGGAGAAAATTTCATTACTTTTATGGCAAAATCAGGCTTCGTTCAGATACAGGAATACCGGTTGACATTTGGTATCGCAACGATTTATATTGGGAGGAAAGGCTATAAGCCAACAGCCAAATGCTAACGGCCAATGGCTTTATGGAATATTTGATAAAAGGGGAAAGTGTAAAATGAGAAATGGGGGGAAATTTGTTTTATTTGTTTTGTTGCTTCAGCTCACAGGAGCCTTGTCTCCCTTGTCGGCACAATTGACAAGGGATGAAAATCTTTCCCGTTTTGATGACCGTCCGCTACATTTTGGTTTTTACCTGGGTGCCAACACCATGGATTTCAGGATGCAGCATTTCACCGATGTAATTCAGAACCCGGTTTTTGACGGGAATGATAATTTGAAATCCAGAGGTGAGGTATTTTACAATGGAATTCATTCTTACAGAGTGGAGACATACCTGCTAAAACCAGGATTTTCTGTGGGCGGTGTCGTCAATATGCGGGTTAACAGTGTGATTGATTTTCGTTGTACGCCAGGTATGTCCCTTGGATCCAGACAAGTGAAATTTACCGATAACATCAACCAATACATCATTGATCCGAAGATTGGGGCACAATTGTATCCGGGCATTACGACAGACCGGTACCTGTCCATTCCATCTGCCTACATAGATTTCCCGGTAGGGTTCAGGTACAAAGGATTCAGGAACGGGAACCTTCGGCCATACATTTATGGCGGAGCTGCTTACCGGCGCGATCTTGAGAGCAAGCGGATCTCTGAAAGTGTCGTTCACCTGAACAGAAACGGCTATTATGCAGAGGTGGCCTTCGGACTGGATACCTACTTTCCCTATTTCAGGTTTACAGGTGAATTTAAATTCTCTTATGGATTTAATAACCTGGTCAGGCATGATGCCGATCTAACCTCAACAACCCCATTGCCCTATTATGGTTATGTATTGGAAAAATTGAATTCCAATATTTTCTCGTTGATATTCTATTTTGAATAACCCTCCCTTGAAAAAAGAACTTAATCTGGCCGTCACTCCCTTTGAAGCGGGCGAGCCCGATCAATTGAAAAATGTTGTTGCCGGTGTGCTGAAACTTGATAGAAACCGGATTGTTCAGATCGCTGTTGTTCGTCAGTCGATTGATGCGCGTAATGCCCGAATCAAAATCAATCTCTCCCTTGAAGTCTACATTGATGAAAAACCCGAAAAAATTCCGAAACCACACTTTGATTATCCTTTTGTCGGCAACAAGAAGCCAGTCGTGATTGTCGGGGCTGGACCGGCAGGATTGTTTGCCGCCCTTCACCTGATAGAGCTGGGATTTCGGCCTATTCTGCTGGAGCGTGGAAAGCCTGTGAGCGAACGAAAAAAGGACATTGCGGCCATTCATGGCGAACACCTGATCAACCCCGATTCTAATTACGGTTATGGCGAAGGCGGAGCCGGAACTTTTTCCGATGGCAAGCTTTATACCCGATCGAAAAAACGGGGTGACGTCAGAAAAATCCTTGAGGTTTTGAATTTTCATGGGGCACAGGATGAGATATTGGTTGAAGCTCACCCGCACATCGGAACCAATGTTTTGCCAAAGGTGATTGGTTCTATCCGTGAAACCATTGAAAGATGTGGCGGCTCTTACCATTTCAATTCGAGGGTAACGGATTTGATACTCGATAATGACCGGATCAAAGGGGTCGTTCTTCAAAACGGAGACAAGGTGGAGGGAATTGCCGTTGTGCTGGCAACCGGACACTCGGCCCGCGACATCTATTACCTGTTGCAAAAACGACAAATTGTACTTGAGTCAAAAAGCTTTGCTGTGGGAGTCAGGATTGAACATCCTCAGGAGCTGATCGACAAGATCCAATACCATGGAACCAGCAGGGGCAAATACCTGCCGCCAGCAGCCTATACGATGGTTGAACAGGTTGGTGACAGGGGTGTCTACTCATTCTGCATGTGCCCAGGAGGAATGGTCGTGCCTGCCGCGACTTCGCCAGGCGAACTGGTCGTCAACGGAATGTCTCCCTCGCACAGGGGAGGGAAATTTGCCAATTCGGGCATGGTAACAGAGATCAGGGAAGAGGATATTCCCAAAGAGTTTCACCAATTCGGTCTCTTTGCGGGACTCGAATTCCAGCAGGCCATCGAGAGGGCTTGTTTTCGCGAAGCAGGGGAAAGTCAGCTGGCGCCTGCGCAAAGGTTGGCGGATTTTACTTCCGGCAAACGCAGTTCTTCACTGCCTGAGACTTCTTACAGACCCGGCATTACACCCTCATTGATGGGGGATTGGCTGCCCGGTTTTGTCACTTCCCGGTTACGGGACGGTTTAATAAAAATGGGGACCAAAAGCAGGGGATATCTTACCAACGAAGCCATTGTCATGGGTGCCGAAACCCGAACCTCTTCACCACTTCGCATTCCAAGATCGGACGATACGCTGGAGCAGCTGCAGATCAAGGGTTTGTTCCCATGCGGGGAAGGCGCCGGCTATGCAGGCGGCATCGTCTCATCGGCGGTGGATGGGGAGAGGGTTGCGGAGATGATCGGGCAGCTGTTTAAACCTTTAAGGTTTTGAAACGGAGAAACGGAGAAACGGGGAAACGGAGAAACGGGGAAACGGAGAAACGGAGAAACGGAGAAACGGGGAAACGAGAAACGGGGAAACGGGGAAACGGAGAAAGGAAAAGAATGTGAAAATTGGGAAATGTGAAAATTGCGGTTGCCCAATCCTAATTTTCATTACCATCATCAGGGGCCTGATC
>JALNYZ010000019.1 GCA_023229575.1 Prolixibacteraceae bacterium | reverse complement strand
GGATGTCTTGATGAAGAAACTCCAAACTGTCGAAGAACTTTTGAACGAGGTCTTTCTCTCTGTCGAAATTTTGAACCGGCCAGCGGAGTGGAAAAAATACGAAAATTAGTTTATCAGCAGGCCCTAACTAATTACGGATGAAGAAAATTGTTATCCTCTCCACTTTGCTCGCTTTTTTGCAGGCGTATTTCTCAACCCGACTGGAGGCGCATGAAATCTTGCCTCCAATGATCCGTAGCATCTTGTAAAAAGAGTTTTTAAATCCCCCCAACAGTGCCCGCCCTTGGGTCTATTGGTTTTGGATCAACAATTGTGTCACGCGAAAGGGGAAGAGAAGCCCACAGGCCGACTGAGTTTCACTTCCTGGCGCCTGTGGAAGAAGTACGATCCACTGCTCGAGTCAGGATTGCTAGGACCTGTAACGCTTCGGGTGATGCGTGGATTGGAGTGAAATGAATCCTGCTGGTAGGTATTTTTGGATGTTATATGCTGTGATTCTATTCTTTCAACATAGATTCTCACCTGTTAAGCGTTAACTTTCTTTTTTGGCGTAAAAGACCGAGGTTTACTTTTAGTATCCTTCGCTTTTAGTTCGGTCATTAATTTTCTAAAATCCTTAAGTTCTTCCTCTGTCCAAGGTTCAGATTGAACTGTAAAGTCTACATCCTTTGGTTCTCTTATAAGTCCCATCTTTTTACAATTTAAAATATTGTGAAATCAATCTTAGTGCAGCACCAGTTTCTATAAACATTCTAAGTCCCCTAAAGTGGGTAGCATGTAGTGTCTCTTGATAATGCTTGATTAAGGCAGTCTTAGCATCGAATGCCAGAAAGCCCTGATAACCCTTGTCAATTGAAATTTTACAGGCAAAAGCAACAAGATTTCCCGGAACTCCAAGATATATTTTGTCCTTCTCCTTATTAAATTTTGAACTTTCAATGAGGTGCATGAAGATATGGTCTTGCTTGTCCTCAATGCTTAAAAGTCCCTGAATAATTGTTGGGTTGTTTATGGTTGTTAATTTGTAAACCTCTTTGGACTTATCGTGAATTTCCTTCGCCCAATCAAATTGCCAATCAGATTTATGAATAATTCGCAAATCCTTTGAAGTGATCCTGACAACTGCCGTGTCAAAAACTTCACCTGTCGACGTGTTCTCGATCGAATTTGTGAGCTTGTCAACCTCAAAGTCCAAAGGAATATTTTTTGCAGTTTTCATATTTCAAAGTTACGAAAAATTACGGTTGAAGAGTTCAAAAATTTGAAGTTAGATCTATCACATAAACACCTTGTAACCTTGAGAAAAGGATCATCTGTTTATCGAGTAATGCGGTTGCGAGGAGCTGTTGCACATTCCAGGAATATAGTCTCCTAGATATTTCCCAATACAAAATTCCGGGTACAAATTCAAAATCGTTTAAAAACCAGATGGCTGCTCCCTGACCGTGTTTTTTAACTATTTTTGTCCCATGGCAAAATTACACGACACCTCCGTCAAAAAGGAGAAGGTAATCCTGGTAGGATTGATCTATGGGAAACAGGACGAAAAGGTGGTGCAGGAATATTTGGATGAGTTGGAATTTCTGGCAGAAACGGCCGGCGCAGAGATCTATGAGCGTTTTACCCAACGGCTTGTCAATCCTCACCCTGCAACTTTTGTCGGATCCGGAAAGCTTCAGGAGATCCTTGATTTTGTGACTGTTCACGAGATCGACTCGGTCATTTTCGACGATGAGCTTTCTGCGACACAACTTCGGAATATCGAAAAGGTAATTGACTGCAAAATACTTGACCGAACCAACCTGATCCTTGATATTTTTGCAAAAAGGGCCCAGACTGCCCATGCGAAAACGCAGGTCGAACTGGCGCAATACCAATATTTACTTCCCCGCCTGACCCGTATGTGGACCCACCTCGAAAGGCAACAGGGGGGAATCGGGATGCGCGGACCGGGTGAGTCGCAAATCGAAACTGATAAAAGGATTATCCTCGATAAAATTTCGCTGCTGAAGAGCGACCTTGCAAAGATCGATAAGCAGATGAGCGCACAGCGGAAGAACCGGGGCAATATGGTGCGTGTGGCGCTGGTTGGCTACACCAATGTCGGCAAATCGACCATCATGAACATGATCAGTAAGTCGGAAGTCTTTGCCGAGGACAAACTTTTCGCTACGCTGGATACTACAGTCCGAAAGGTAGTTGTGGGTAATTTGCCCTTTTTGTTGACCGATACGGTAGGATTTATCCGCAAATTGCCCCATCACCTGGTGGAGTCGTTCAAGTCGACCCTGGATGAGACGCGTGAAGCGGATATCCTGATACATGTGGTTGATATTGCCCATCCGGGTTTTGAAGATCAGATTGAGGTGGTTAACAAAACATTGGCCGACATCGGGGCATCCGATAAACCAATGATCTATCTTTTCAACAAGATTGATGCATTTACCCATGTTGAGAAGGAGGAGGATGACCTCACACCCTCCACCCGCGAGAACAAGAGCCTGGAAGAGTGGAAAAATTCGTGGATGGCCAAGGAGAGTGGTAATGCGATCTTTATTTCAGCGAAACTGCGGATCAATATTCCTCATTTCAAACGGGTATTGTACGAGGAGGTGAAAAGGATTCACGTAACGAGATTTCCGTTCAACGATTTTTTGTTCCCGAATTTCGAAGACTAACCACGGATTCTGGGAAAATTAACCCCGCCTCCACCACAGATTACACAAATGTACACAAATAAAAAAGCGTTAAATTTCAAAAACTTAACGCCTTATTTCAATATATCTGCTCAATTATGCAGCGAATTCAAATTCAAATTAATTATCAATTGTCAATTGTCAATTATTTAACTACCCCCTCTTTTACCAGGTATTCAGCAATCTGAACAGCATTCAAAGCTGCTCCTTTTTTGATTTGATCGGAGACGGTCCAGAAGGCCAGTCCATTGGGAGTAGTAAGGTCTTTGCGGATTCTTCCGACAAATACCTCATCGCGGCCGGCAAGGTAGAGTGGCATCGGATATTGTTTTTCAGAGGGATTGTCAATCACGATCACTCCGTCGGCTTTTTCAAAAGCAGCACGGGCTTGTTCAACGGAAATCTCTTTCTCTGTCTCAACCCAGATAGCTTCGGAGTGGGCACGCATAACAGGAACACGAACCGCTGTCGCACTTACCAGGATGTCGGAGTGCATGATTTTGCGCGTTTCGTGGAACATTTTCATCTCCTCTTTGGTGTAATCGTTGTCGAGGAAGACATCGATATGTGGAATGAGGTTTTGCACGATCTGGAAGGCAAATTTCTTCACGGTAGGCTCTTCGTTGTTGGCCACCTGTACAGTTTGAGCCTGAAGCTCATCCATGCCGGAGGCGCCGGCACCGCTGGCGCTTTGGTATGTGGAGATGTGAACCTTTTTTATGTGGGAGAGTTCTTCAATAGGTTTCAATGCTACCACCATCTGAATTGTTGTACAATTAGGGTTGGCGATGATGCGGCGCGGCATGTTTTTAGCATCAGCGGCGTTGACCTCGGGAACCACCAACGGAATATCCGTTTCCATTCTGAAGGCGCTCGAGTTATCAATCATGACGGCGCCAAACTTGGTGATGGTATCGGCAAAATCTTTGGAGATACCCGCCCCGGCCGATACCAGGGCAATATCGATTCCCCTAAAATCGTCGTTGTGCTGTAATTCCTTTACCGTAAGTTTCTTACCCTTGAACTCATAAGTTGTTCCACTGCTTCGGGATGATCCGAAAAGTACCAGTTCATCCAAAGGAAAATTACGTTCTGCCAATACCCTTAAAAACTCCTGGCCTACCGCGCCACTGGTTCCGACGATTGCTACTCTCATGACTTAATTATTTTATATGACTATAATTTATTGATATAAAAAAAGAAGAATGAATGTCTCTTCAAATATTTCTGGTTCAAGGTCGATTTGTAAAGTACATTGATCCTCATTTACTTTCGTGTCCTTAGTGTCATCCTTAGTGACCTTTGTGGTGAAAATTAAAACTTTACCACAAAGGTCACTAAGTAAAACACAAAGGATACACAAAGAATTTTCTATATCATTCCTCCGGTTTTCTTCGTTTTTGATCCTGAAATAGGTTAACTTGTATAGGGAAAACCCTGAATAAAAAAACAAATTGTAACCCTGCGGGTTCAAAATTAGTGATTATTCTTATTATTTTCCAAAAAATGGCAGTATTTATTTACATTTTTATTTTTTTATTCCTCTCTTTTGGTTTAATCGAAAGTAAATGCGGTGAAACGGGGCCGATAAAATCAGAATTGTTGATCAGCGAAGTGCTTTTCAATCCGTTCCCCGAAGGTTGTGATTTTGTTGAGATTTACAACAACAGCAGCCATGCGGTGGATATCTCAGGGCTTTTCCTGGCCACACGCGATGCTTCACTCGTACTGAAACAGCTTACACAATTGTCTGTATCCCAACAATATTTGGATCCTGGCGCCTATCTTGCTGTCACTACATCCCCGGAAGGGATTCGGCGTTTTTACAAGACCAGGTGCGGGGAGTGCCTGCTGAAGACTCAAAAATTCCCAACAATGACAGACAAGAACGGTTGCGTTGTGTTGCTGGACAAAGATATGTCCGTTTTGGATGAGATGAAATATGATGAGGATATGCACGACCCACTGATTTCGGAAGTGGAAGGGATATCCCTCGAGCGGATCAGTTTTGCCGTAGAGGCTTCCCGGAAGGAAAACTGGCATTCAGCAGCAAAAAGTTCGGGTTACGCTACTCCGGGATACCAAAATTCGGTAATCGAACTGTCAGGCCAATCGCCTGGGATTGTCTCCGTTGACCCTGTCGTTTTCACTCCTAACGGGGATGGTCTTAACGATCAACTGAAAATATCAGTGAAAACGGACGATTTGGGTTGGATTTTAAATATAACGATTCTGAATTGTGCCGGTAGGGTAGTCCGGAATTTGGCCAACAATGTCACCACAGGTCTTTCAGACCAGGTCGTTTGGGATGGCTTAGATGGTGAATTTCAGAAAGTTCAGCCAGGGATCTATATTTTGAATATATCGCTTTTTAATCGTGATGGCCGACATAGAAAGGAGCGGAGGGCATGCATCGTTTCAGATCGTTTGTAATTTTTATAAATTTGGATCGAAAAATTGTACCAATTTTTATTTCAAACAGCATGGAACGCAGGAAATTCATCACTTCAGGCATTGGGGCAGGCCTGGCTACCGGTGCAGCGATAACCTTTGGCGGTATAGATAACCTAATTGCAGGTAACGCAGCATTGCCTTATGATCTGATCGCTGTTCGCGGGGGTGAACCGGATGTCATGTTTGACAAAGGGATAGAAGCGCTGGGCGGTATGTCCCAGTTTGTCAAACCAGGGCAAAAGGTGGTGATAAAACCCAATATTGGCTGGGACCGGGTTCCTGAGCGCGGCGCCAACACGAATCCAGTTTTGGTAAAACGGATTGTTGAGCAGTGTTTAAAAGCAGGTGCAAAAGAGGTATTTGTATTTGACCACACCTGTCACGAGTGGACCAAATGTTACAAGAATTCAGGCATTGAGGCAGCCGTCGTTGCAGCGGGGGGCAAGATGGTTCCCGGCGATAGTGAAAGATACTACCAAAAGGTTAATTTTTCGGGCGGTTCCAAACTTAAAGAGATGAAAGTTCATGAATTGATCATGAACAGCGATGTCTTTATCAATGTACCTATACTCAAACACCACAGTTCCTCCAAAATCTCCATTTGCATGAAGAACATGATGGGATGTGTGTGGGACCGCGGATTTTGGCATAAAAACGACCTTCACCAGTGCATTGCCGATTTCCTGCATTACAAGAAACCCCATCTCAATGTTGTGGATGCGTATTATGTCTTGAAGCAGAACGGTCCCATGGGTGTTTCACTGGATGACGTTATCACCATGAAAAGTCTCATTCTCTCCCGCGATATCGTTGCGGCCGATTCAGCTGCGACCAAATTTTTCGGCAAAGATCCCGCGGATATCAACCACATTCAAATGGCCAGTGCAGCCGGTCTAGGCATTATGGATCTTTCCAAAATTAACATCAACCGCATCAATTTGTAATGAATTTTAGTTTTCTGAAAAAGTTGAGGGTTGTTCTCGCCATCTTCTTTCTGGTATTGCTGGCCTTGCTTTTTATTGATTTCAGGAAGAGTTTTTCCAAAGAATTCTACCTGTGGTCTGTCTCACTGCAGTTCGTTCCCGCGATGCTTAAAGCCTACTTCGTCCCTGGCGTTGCAATATTGAGTATCACTTTCATACTTCTTCTAACCCTCTTTTTTGGCAGGGTTTATTGTTCCGTACTTTGCCCGTTGGGTATTTTGCAGGATGTCATTTCCTGGATTTCGGGGAAATCGAAGAAAAAAAGAAGGTACAAATACCACAAAGCCTGGACAATAGGCCGATATATCCTTTTGACAATCGTTATTTCGCCGCTCTTATTTGGCAGTGTTACGATGGTAACGCTGTTGGATCCCTACAGCCTTTTTGGAAGGATTTCAACAACACTTTTTAAACCTGTAGCCGTAGTTCTCAACAACATTCTGGCTGCAGGGTTCGCGAAAGCCGATGTTTACAACTGGTTGTATCGTTACGATATGATCGCTGTCTATCCTGCAATCCTTATTATTACTACGCTTTTTCTTGCCGGGATTGGCTATACTTCTTTTACACGGGGACGGCTATATTGCAACACCATCTGTCCGGTAGGAACCTTTTTGGGGTTAATCTCCAGGTTTGCCATCTTTAAAATCAAGATTAGCAAGCAGGATTGCACCCATTGCGGGCGTTGTGCAAGGGCATGCAAGGCGGAATGCATTGAGGTGAAAAGTCAAACGATCGATTACAGCCGTTGTGTGGCCTGTTTCAACTGTCTGACGGTCTGTTCAGACAAAGCAATGACATACAATCCCAAGTCTTTGAAACCTTTCGTGATGGCTGAGGGTACCGGGCCAAAAGCTGCACATAAGAAAGTTGCATCACCACCCGACTCCTCCAAACGGAAATTTCTTGTTACTTCTCTCGTGGGTATTGCGGCCCTCTATGGATTCAAGGCCCCTGATTCGATCCCGGGAGACAAAAAGCCCAAACTGATCGTACCAAAACCAAAAGGTGAGAGCACTGTTCCTGAGGTTAAAACTTCAGCTGTATCCCCCCCGGGATCCCGCTCTGTTGAACGTTTCAATAAAATTTGTACCGGCTGTTCCCTTTGCGTTTCGGCTTGTCCGACCAAAGTACTGCAACCATCATTCCTCCAGTACGGGATGATTGGGATGATGCAACCACACATGGACTACCACAAGGGACTCTGTGAATTTGACTGTACCCTGTGCAGCGATGTCTGTCCAACAGGCGCCATTGTTCCCATTACCATGGATGCCAAGCATTTGCTGCAGATTGGCCAGGTGCACTTTGAGAAAAAAAATTGCATCGTTGAGGTAGAAAAGACCGACTGCGGCGCATGTTCCGAGCACTGCCCGACAAAGGCCGTACACATGATTCCTTACGGGAAACTCTTTATTCCCGAAGTAGACCAGAAAATCTGCGTTGGATGTGGCGCCTGCGAGTATGCCTGCCCGACTACCCCGTTCAAAGCCATTTATGTGAATGGTAATCCTATCCATCTTGCGGCAGAAAAACCCAAAACCGAGAAGGCGAAGAATGCGCTGAAAGAGGGGGAGTTTCCCTTCTGAAAAAGAAGGGGAGACTAGGAAGACTGGGACGAAGGGGATGAGTGAGACCAAATGCTCCCTGAGCCTGTCGAAGGGCCTTCAAATTTCGTGCGGACAAACCGGTCCCTGAGCTGCACTGCCCTGAGCTTGTCGAAGGGTCGAAGGGGGATTGTGAGACGGAGAGACGGAAATGACGGAGGGACGAAGAGACCAACATCGACGGAAGCATATAGAACTTAAATAGAGGTTAACTCATGCCAGCAGTCAAGCATTTCCTGGCACTCCTGCTTCGAGTCAGGGAAAACCAATGGGCGTAAAATCACCCTTGCCCCGGTTTCTTTGACCAAAGACCCAATCCTGTCAATGTATTTTTGCCACTCTTCGCCGGCTTCTGCTGCGATTCGGCTGTAAAGAACAGTTTCTGTTTCAGCACAACGCTCCATCAATTTTTTTGTATTGTATTTTTCAGGGTTGCCAAGGTCAATGGCTTTAATTTCAGTCAATGATGTAAACTGATCAAAAATGGTAGGGTGTTCGCCACAGAAATGGAGGAATCCACCTCCGAATGGTTGGGTACTTCTCTTTATATATGGAAGAATAATTTCTTCAATCATCTCGGGGGACAATAGGGTCGCAGTGTCTTCCGAAACCCTGACACCACCCACAGGAAAATAGACCCCTTGTTCGGTCCCATGGCCATGGATCATTGTTTGCGGATATTCCTGCATGGCGGACTTAAGGATTTCTGTTCCTTTCAGATAGATGGACAAACTTATCTCCATTAATTCCGACATAAAACTTCCTGGTTCTGAATCAAAAATGGAATAGAATATCTCATCTCCGTAAAGTAGATGGGCGATATCAAAAACTCCCTGCGTATCAGGTAGATATGCGGCAATCTCCGGCGAATGATATTGATGATATAAGCCGTAAAAATCAGCTGCCAAACTGAAAACTTTGGAATGCTCCAGGCTGGATTCGCCGATCGCACGAATCATGTCAATTGTCAGAGGATCTCCGGGCCAGGGCATCGAATTCTCGGGAGTCTGGAAACCCTGTCCGGCCATGGCGGGAAGTGTTATCACCCCTAAATTGGGACGAACGGTGGGGATTCCATCCGTAGGCCATCCAATAACAGCCTGCGCCCTTTTTAGTTCTGCCTCCCACATGTCCTTGGGATCATAGAACCTGATATGATAGTTGTTAGTATCATACAGATTAGCCCTGGAAGGAGGTATCAACAGGAGGCTTGGTCCCTCGCCCTGCCAAAATTTCTTGTGCAATTTAATTTTTTCTTCCATTGGCCAAATATACAAAAAAGGGGAGATCATGATTGAGAAATAAGTTGCAATATGGATCAAAAAGAAGAAGGACTGGGGGATTGGGAGATGGGGTAAGGGGATGATGAGGGATCACTATCCGCGGTAGTCTGGTGCGAAAAGAGATTCTATTGTTTCGGATGGAAGGTGCGAGATTCTATAGAGGCGTAACACAAAGCTAAATAATGCATTAAACTCTTTCATGTTGGTTGAATATCACGATTCCGGGTTAAATAAATAGCATCCATGAAATTCATTTCAGTCGACCTATTTGACATTCTGGTCACAAAAGTTTATCTTTGTTTAAAACAAAGATCATGAGAACGATAAGTATTTCCATATCGGATTCAGAATACAATCAATTCGGGATCAGCAAAGACAACTTGTCCTTTAATGAATTGGTTCGTATTGTTAATAAAAGGGTTACGCAACAGGCACTTGACAATTGCGTAAAATTGGCGGAAAAGTACAAGCTCTCCCAAATAACAATGGATGAAATCGCGGATGAGGTAAAAGCCGTTAGAAATGCAAAAGTTAATCATTGACACCAATGTCCTGGTATCAGCATTAATTCAAAAGAGTTATCCCAATTTTATTTTCTTCAATTGTTATCGCCTTTAAACTTTTCAAACATCATAAACCCTTCAAACCACTTTGCGATAATATATCCTCATCAAACTATCATCCAGCTTCTCTTCCCTGTCCAGGACCCAATCCGTTTCGGGGGCTTTGATGCCTGAGCCAAAACGGGCATTCCCGATGTAAACCCTAGCCTCATCCCACAATCCTTCGCGCATGTAGGATTCCAGCAGGGATTTTCCTCCTTCTATCAGCAGTGACTGAATCCCTCTTTCCAGAAGAACGGTATTGATCGTACTCAACATGTCTTTGTTGAATTTGATTCTGATGTATTCCAGATTTGGTTTTGATTTCATCTCCTTTTCGGTAAAGAGCAAGGTCTCAGTAGATTGATCCAGCATGGCAGATGTTACCGGCAAAATTCCTTTTCTGTCGAGCGCCATCCGCAATGGATGATTGCCACTCCACTCCCGTACGGTAAGAGAAGGATTGTCCTTCACAATTGTATTGGTACCTACCAGGATGGCCGCCTCGTCCGACCGCATCTTGTGGACGGCTATCCTGGAAAGGGTGTTGGTAATCCAGGTTGGCTGACCAAAATCAACTTCATCGCGCGACTTGTCGATGAACCCATCCTCCGTCTGTGCCCATTTGAGAATGATGTAGGGCCTCTTCTTTTGGTGAAAGGTTCGAAACCGGCGGTTCATCCTGTTGCACTCCTCTTCCAGCATGCCCACCTCCACGTGGCATCCGGCAGATTGCAAACGCTCCAGTCCCCTTCCGGCTACCTTTTCGTTGGGATCAACAGAGCCAACCACTACTTTGGGTATTTTCATTTTGACCACTAAATCCGCGCAGGGTGGAGTTTTGCCGAAATGAGAACAGGGTTCCAGCGTCACGTACATCGTCGCATGGGCTAACAGACTTTGCTCTTTTACGGAGTTGATGGCATTCACTTCGGCGTGTGCTTCGCCATACTTATGGTGATATCCTTCGCCAATGACCAGACCATTGTGCACGATCACACAGCCTACCATCGGATTGGGCGCCACCTGTCCCATGCCAAGCTTGGCCAGCTCAATGGCGCGGACCATAAATTTTTCTTCGGCCTGCCCGGCATCAAAACTGCTGTGATTCTCTATTTTTGTATTTCCTGCCATGTTGAAAACAAAAAAAATAATCAGGGAGAAACTCTCTCCCCTTTATCCCCCTTCCGAGGTGGATGGCCTTATTCGGCTCATTTTGGAGCATGTAACCGGTTTCAACCGGTTGCAAATGCACCTGAAACAAACCGAACCGCTTCCTGAACCAAAGATAATGCAAATCACGGAGATCCTGAACCGGCTCCTGACAAACGAACCCATCCAGTACATTTTGGGCGAGACTGAATTCTACGGACTGAAATTCATCGTTACACCTGAGGTTTTGATTCCCAGGGCGGAAACGGAAGAGCTGGTCGACTGGATCATTTCGGAAGAGAAGGAGCATTGCAAAAGCCTGCTGGATATTGGCACCGGTAGCGGCTGTATTCCCATCGCTATTGATAAAAATTCAGACATCGGCAGTGTAGAAGGATGGGACATTTCGGAGCAAGCGCTGCAAATTGCCCGGAGCAATGCAGAAAAAAATAATTCGAAAGTGGTATTTTCATGTCAGGATATTTTTGCCCCTGCCGGGGTTACGGAACATTCCGGCTGGGATGTCATTGTCAGCAATCCTCCCTATGTTTTGATGGAGGAATCTGCCCTTATGGAAAGAAACGTTGTCGATTTTGAACCCCATGTGGCCCTGTTTGTTCCCGATCATGATCCGCTGATTTTTTACCGGGCCATTGCCCGGTTTGCCGCTGTTCATCTGCAACTTCACGGTAGTTTGTACTTCGAAATTAACGAAGCGATGGGTGATCAAACCGCAAAATTGCTGATAGAATTTGGGTTCCAGGATATCCAAATAAGGAGGGACCTTCAGGGAAAATCGCGCATGATAAAAGCAAGAAAGGACGTTACTGATTAACGTATCAAATCCGACTCACTTTATTCCCTCCTTCCGTCTGAATCGAAGGTTATCTCTTTTTTGAATATTGTAGCGCAGACGGATTCAATCTTGCTCTTCCAACCCCGGGTTCCGCTTCGCTCCACCCGGGGCTACAAATATGCCACCACTACGTGGTTGGATTCGTGTAGGTGCAATGTTGTTGGCAAAGACCATGACTCTTCGACTTCGTTCAGGATCCAGTCTCATTTTCTTCGTTTCTCTGTTTCGGGTTTCTTTGCAAAAATTGCGATCACCCCCTCTCCCAGTCTCCCAGTCCCTAAGTCTCCAGGTCTTTCTTACTTCTCCGTATTAAAAATAGTATGTTCATCAACGAAAGCTTGGGAGGCATCCGCATTTGCTTTGCTCTGGGCGCTCCAGATACTTACGTTGAGTTCGAAGCCGATGAGGAGAATGAGTGCCATAAAATAGAACCAAAGCATCACTACGATCAGGGTGCCAATCGAACCATAGAGGGTATTGTATTTACCGAAATTATTGATGTAGAAAGAAAAACCCACAGAAATCAGAATGGACAGTATGGTAGCGAGGGTTCCGCCGGCGGAGATAAACCTGAACTTCATTTTTTTTGCCGGAGCGAAGTAAAAAAGAAACGCGAAGGTAAAAAAGAAGAGGAGTAGAATAACCATCCATTTCCCTCCGATTACCAGAAAATAGATATAGTCGAAACGGATAATGTCTTTGGCAACCAAAATTGTCATAGCCCAATTACTGAGGGTGATAAGGGCGACGCTCATGGTAGTTAATGTGGTAAGGATCAAAGACAGACCAAAAGCAATAAAGTAAAGGCTCATGATACTTCGTGTTTCAATGGCATGTATGGTATTGTTGAAAGCGACGATAATCGATACCAAACTATTGGTTGAAAAAATAAAAGCCGCAAAAAATCCAAATGAAAGCAGGTTGCCGCGGGGTTGTGTGATGATGTCCTGGACCGTACCCTGGATGGCAACAAAAGCATTATCGGGCAATACGCTTTGTATCAAGCCCATCAACTGTTCCTGAAAGTTATTGATCGGGATGTAGGGAATCAGGGTAAAAAGGAAAATGATGGCTGGAAAAACTGCCAGAATAAAGTTAAAAGCAATGGATGAGGCCCTGGTTGTTATGGCACCGTCAACAATTCCTTTCCAGAAAAATAGTGCCACATCATACAAGGGTAAACCATCAAAAAAAGGTACAGTGATTTTTTTCGCTTTCTGTACGATGCGGTCGAGAATATTTTTGATCCAAATCTTTGCTGATTCCAGAACAGTATGCATGCAGCTCTTTTTTGCTAGTCTTTTTCAATTCTTAACTGAACCAGAAGTGGTTTATTTGCAAATGTTTTCAGCATAAAGTAGATCCTGAAATTGGCATTTGCAGTTTGCATTTTCCCTATGCCATAGACAGAATCCGTTCCGCCCTGATGGGTAAGTTTGAAATCTGAGGGTCTGTTTTTGCTGAAGAAGTTGCTGAGAATCATCTCACCCTGCTCTTTCGAACAGACATTTTCCTTGTCTAGTATCACCAGTTCTACATTGTCGTTGAAACAGGCGGCGATCATCTTCGCATTACCGGTTTTCAATCCGTTTTCAATCTGGGCTGGAATCTGACAGAAAAGATTGTTGCTCAGCATCAGCAGTAAGAGCACTGAGCCGACTGAGATAAGAATTTTATTCATAACACTTGTTCGAACTGTTTCTAAATTCAGTTGATTGTCAAATATAGCCAATACCTGCAAATTTTGTGCCTGAATTTATGCCATGTTTAAAAATAACATTACTTTGTAGCTTCTCTTACAATCTTCTTGCCATGCGAATAACTTTCATGCTGGTTGGAGCCACTGATAAAAAATATCTCCGGGAGGGGATTGAGGATTACCAGAAAAGGGTGATCCACTATCTTCCTTTTGAAATAAAGGTTATCGCGGATATCAAGAATTCAAGGAATCTCACGGCTGATCAACAAAAGGAACGGGAGGGGCAAGCCATTCTGCATTTGGTGTCAACGGGAGATGAATTGGTTTTGCTGGATGTTGATGGGGCTGAGTATTCCTCGCCAGAGTTGGCTGGTTGGATAGAAAAAAGAATGCTCGCCGGTACCCGACACCTGATCTTTGTTGTAGGTGGACCTTACGGGTTTTCGGCGGCAGTATACAAACGGGCAGATGGGAAAATGTCCCTCTCCAGGTTAACCTTCCCGCATCAGCTGGTGCGATTACTTTTTGTTGAACAGCTTTACAGAGCATTAACCATCATCAAAGGGGAACCCTATCATCATGCCTGAACCAAACGGAAATATTGTTTCCAGGAACCTTCTGCTTCTTGTTGCACTCCTCGCACTGGGATGCTCTTTTTGCCTGGGTCCCCTGCTCTTTTCGGGCTCTGACCGGAAAGCAGATGGTGAGCGTATTTTCAGGGTTTTTGAGGGAAAGGAGAGAATTATCAGGGCAGAAATGGAAAAGATTGCCATAAAACTCTCTTCCGGGAACGATGGAATGGAGCTGTGGGAGGGTGTTGAAGAGATGGAACAAGCCGGTAAGGGACTGTTCTACACAGTTTCTGAACGGGATTCGCTGCTCTATTGGAGTTCTTCCCTGGTAGCTTTTGATCATCAGAATGAGCAGATTAAACCTGAAGGAAACCTGGTAAAGATGCCAACAGGCTGGTTCTTCCTTTTTTCCAAACAAAAAGATCAATTCACGATTAAAGGTTACATGTTGATAAAGAGGGATTTCCCTTATCAGAACAGATATGTACAGTCCTCCTTTCAACAAGATTTTCACCTTCCCGATCAGTGTGAGGTAGTGCCATCACCGAGACCGGGTAACATTCAGGTATTTTGTCATGAGGGGAAGTTCCATTTTGGCATCCAATATAAAAATAAGCCGAATGGCACTTCACAGGAGGAGGTTCCCTCATTTTTGTTTTTCATGCTTTTTGTTGTATTGTTTACGGCACAATTTCACAATTGGATTTTCGCGCGAAGTTTAAATCCGTTCAGCAAGTTTGCCCTTTGCACACTCTTTGCTGCTCTTTTCTACCTGACGCTGAACTATTTTAAATTGCCTCATGCGGTTTACGAGGGTAAGTTGTTTACCCCATTCCATTTTGCCTGGGGCCGGGTGCTCTCTTCGCTGGGGGAGTACCTGCTGGTCTCATTCTTCCTGTTTTTTGTTGCGCAATCATTTTTTACAATATTTAGAAAACAGCGTAATGCCGGGATTTTAAACAAAAGTAATCTCTTCTTTTTTCTGTTTGCCGGCGGATATTTTGCCGGTTCAACCGGGTTATTCCTGTTGCTGCTGAACAACTCTGATATCTCCCTCGAATTGTATGCCAATTATATGATTTCCATCCCGAATATTCTGGCAACCGGATGTATTGCTTTGCAGATGATTGGGTTTGCTGTTATTTTGTTAAGAATAAAATGTACCGTTGCCAGGGAGAAAAAATTAATCTCTTTCTTCCTTCCGGGAATGCTCTCATTTGCCATCATTTGGTTATTGCTTTTCCTGCAAGGATGGCAGATCCCTGTGGTAGCAAATGTCTTTTACATGATCGTTCTATTTCTCATTGACCGGATTGGAACAGATCTTTTGTCAAGGTATAAACTTACCTCATTGCTGGTATATGGCCTCTTGCTGGCTTTTGGGCTCAATCTGGTTGCCCGGAAAGAGAGTGAAAGAAGGAGGGCTGACATTCTGAAGGTGATGGCGGTAACCCTTGCGACTGAACGGGATCCGGCTGCCGAAATTTTCCTGACCGAATTTGAATCGAAAATCGCCAAAGATTCTTTGATCCAGGTCTTGACAACTCCTCCGTACCAAAAATTGCAAAGCTACCTGAAGGAGAATTATTTTACGGGATTTTGGAACAATTATGAACTCCAAGTCACCGTTTGTGCGGCCTCCGACAGTGTTTACCTGCCAGACGAACGGCTTAAATTCCCATGCTTCGATTTCTTCAACCAGTTGAAACAATCAAAAGGGGTGATCCTGCCCGGATCTGATTTCTATTTTATGGACCGCCTCAATGGCCGGATCTCATACCTCGGTGAATTGCACATGTTCAATCAGCAAAACAAAAAGCCAATTATCGCATTTATTGAACTAAACTCCAAAATTATTCCGGAGGGTAAGGGCTATCCTCAGTTACTGATGGATCAGCAAGCCTCCAGGAGAAACCGGAACGACGGTTACAGTTATGCCAAGTATTTCGACAATAAACTGGTCGATCGAGGAGGTAGCTATTTGTACGATCCCGGCATTGATCATACGGAGAAACTGCAAAAGGAGTTCAACTATTACGAACAGAACGGGTTTTTACATTGTATCTACAAGCGAAGCGGTGCAAATTATGTGGTGGTAAGCTATCCCCTTTCTTCATGGATAGACAAGGGAAGGGGTTTTCCAACACTTTTCCTATTTATATACCTACTGGGTTTTTGCTGGATCATCGTTAGTCAGCGAACCAAGGTAATTCCCAGGAACAGACTCGAACTAAGAGGGAAGATTCAATTTACCCTGGTCTCCACCTTACTGGTTTTGCTCTTTTTAATTGGGTGGGGACTCATAAAGTACAATTATTTGGAGTTTCAGCGTACCCTGAAAGAGAACCTCGACCAAAAGGTGAGGGCAATTTCAGCTGAGCTTGGACTCAGGGTTGGACATTCTGTCAGGCTGGATGCGATCCACGATTATTTGGGGGAACAACTGTCCGAGATTTCGGATATCACCTGGACTGATATCAATTTATACGATTTGAAGGGAAAACTTGCAGCTTCATCCAGAAACGAGATTTTTGATCAGGGGTTGACCTCTGAGAGGATGGATCCGGTGGCTTACCAGGCTTTGCATATTCAGGGCAACCAAGCGTTTTTGCACAATGAGAATCTTGGTAAAATGGAGTTCTTCTCCGTGTATGCCCCATTATTTAATCAAAATGATGATTTGGTGGGGTACGTTAATCTTCCCTATTTTAACCGGCAGGATGAATTTACCAGGCAAGTAACCGGATTCATCGTCGCCTTCCTTAACCTTTATATTTTGCTGGTTTTGCTCACGATGGTTATTGCACTGGCCATCAGTACACGACTCACGGTTCCGTTGCTTCTGATTGAGCAAAAGCTGAAGGGAATTGCACTTGGGAAACAGAATGCGATCATCGAATACCACGGGGAGGATGAAATCGGTCGATTGGTGGAAGCCTACAACAAAAAGGTGGCTGAACTGGCCGATAGTGCCGCATTGCTTGCACGGTCGGAACGGGAATCGGCATGGAAAGAGATGGCCAGACAGATTGCCCACGAAATCAACAATCCG
The DNA here is from genome assembly GCA_023229575.1 of Prolixibacteraceae bacterium. Lineage (GTDB taxonomy): Bacteria > Bacteroidota > Bacteroidia > Bacteroidales > Prolixibacteraceae > CAINVV01. The sequence goes on along the minus strand of JALNYZ010000019.1, from coordinate 56,844 downwards.
CTTACCCCGATGAAGTTGAATATCCAGTATCTTCAGAAGATTAAAGACGAAGAAGCTCCAAATTTTGACGATTATTTTGATCGGGTAACCCGAATGCTGGTAGCCCAAATTGACGCCTTGTCTTCGATTGCGGCAACTTTCTCGGATTTTGCAAAGATGCCTTCGCCCCGGATTGACCGGGTTGAGATGGTTGAACTGATCAGGGAAGTTGTGACCCTTTTCTATTCACCTGAGGAGTATCAGTTGAGTGTGAATTATCCTGATCAGTCTGTCGTTTTTATTTTGGGTGTCAGGGAGCAACTCACAAGGGCCTTTGTGAATGTGATCAGAAATGCCGTTCAGGCCATACAGCACCGTGATGATGGTGAAATCCGGATAACAGCAGAATTGGTTGAACATAAGCTTCTGATATCTATCCAGGACAATGGCCCCGGGATCCATGAGGCAGATCAAGACCGTCTTTTCGAACCCAGTTTTACCACGAAAAGTGGTGGAATGGGACTAGGCCTGGCCATTTCAAAAAGTATCCTGGAAAATTGCAATGGTGAGATCAGCTTTCAGAGTGCGCCAGGGAAGACGATCTTCTGCATGGAATTTCCGGTCAGATAGCTGTTGGCTTTTAGCCATCGGCTAATGGCTTTTTGCATTTGTGGATACTCCAACATTGGTACTTTAACCTTTTTCCCAAAAGCCAACAGCACTCCTAATTCCCCATCTCAGTTAAAAATTTAATTCTAACCAACCTGATTTCAGCTACTTCGTAGTCATCGCCCAGCTCGGCAAGGGCCTCCTCCATCGAATCTGATTCGGCATCCTCCTTGAAATAGTTGTAGATATCCTCAATCTGGTCCTCGTCCATGATATCTTCGATGTAGTAACCGAGGTTCACTTTTGTTCCGGAATTGACAATGGCTTCAATCTCCGTCAGCAGGGTATCCATGTCCATGTCTTTTGAGGCGGCAATCTCATCGAGTGACAATTTGCGGTCGATGTTCTGGATGATGAAGACCTTGTTTTTGGATTTATTGGCAACCGACCGCACTACAAAATCCTGGGCGCGTTCGATTCCGTTGTCTTCTACATGTTTTTTTATCAGTTCAATAAAGGGTTTTCCATAACGCTGGGCTTTTCCTTGTCCAACACCGATGATGTTTTGAAGCTCATCCAACGTTGTCGGATATTGGATAGACATATCGGCCAGGGATGGGTCCTGAAAAATGACAAAAGGAGGTAAACTGTTTTTGACGGCCACTTTTTTGCGGAGTTCCTTCAGCATCGAAAATAGTTCGGGATCACCAACGGCACCTGTTCCCTGAGGAACCTCATCCACCTCTTCCTCAGCCTCGTAGTCATGATTCTTAACAATGGTAAATGTTTGTGGATTATCGAGATAGGCCCTTCCCTTTGGCGACATTTTCAATACTCCATAGTTTTCAATGTCCTTGATGAGAAAGCCTGCAATGATGCATTGGCGATAAACGGCGTTCCACAACTTGTCTTTGTGGTCATCGCCCGCACCAAAGATCTCCAGATTGTTGTGGAGGAAGGATTTTACCTGGGCCGATTCATTACCGGTAAGGATGTTGACCAGGTGTTCGCTCTTGCACTGTTCTTTGACATCGAGAACTGCCTGCAAGGCCAGGATAACCATTCCCTTTCCCTCAATTAATTCTTTCGGGTTCAGGCAGTTATCGCAATGTTCGCAATTTTCGGTGATGTATTTCTCCCCAAAATAGTGAAGCAAAATGGTCCTGCGGCAAAGGGAAGATTCGGCAAACGCGACGGTATCCAGCAACAGCTGTTTACCGATTTCCTGCTCCGCAACCGGTTTCCCCTGCATGAATTTTTCCAGTTTCTGGATATCCTTGTAACTGTAAAAAGTGATGCACCGACCGTCGCCACCGTCACGACCAGCCCTGCCGGTCTCCTGATAGAAGCCTTCAAGCGATTTGGGGATATCGTAATGAACCACAAACCGAACATCCGGTTTGTCTATTCCCATCCCGAAAGCGATGGTTGCGACGATGACATCGACCTCTTCCATCAGAAATTTATCCTGGTTCGATGACCGGGTTGAGGAATCCATTCCTGCATGGTAGGCCAGCGCTTTGATGCCATTTACCTGAAGGAGTTCTGTAATTTCTTCAACTTTTTTACGGCTAAGGCAATAGACAATGGCCGATTTGCCTGGATTTGTCCTGAAAAGACGTATAATCTGGTCTTTGGCCTTCACTTTTGGCCGCACCTCATAAAACAGGTTGGGCCTGTTGAAGGAGGATTTGAATACATTTGCATTCAGCATTCCCAGGTTTTTCTGGATATCGCTCTGAACTTTGGGTGTAGCGGTTGCAGTTAATGCGATAATGGTTGCCTGTCCTATTTCGTTGACAATGGGACGGATACGTCTGTACTCCGGTCTGAAATCATGCCCCCATTCAGAGATACAGTGCGCCTCATCGATGGCGTAAAAGGAGATTTTAATCGTTTTCAAAAAATCGATGTTCTCTTGCTTGGTCAGGGATTCGGGGGCCACATACAGCAATTTGGTCTGTCCTTTGCCAATATCCTCCTTTACTTTCTGAATGGCCGATTTGGTCAGACTGGAGTTTAAAAAATGTGCGATCCCATCGTGAACACTGAAACTTCGAATGGCATCCACCTGATTTTTCATCAATGCAATAAGCGGCGAGATTACAATGGCTGTACCATCCTGTAACAAAGCAGGAAGCTGGTAGCAAAGAGATTTACCCCCGCCTGTAGGCATCAGGACGAAGGTGTCCTGTCCTGCCAGGACACTTTTGATCACCTCTTCCTGTTGCCCTTTGAAACGGTCGAATCCGAAATATTTTTGTAGTTCAGAAGTCAGGGTATATTTGTCCTCAATTATCATCAGTCTATTCTATTCCTTATGTATTAAAAATACTAAGTTACAAAATATTGTCCTGCAAACAAGACTATTAATTAATATCGATAAAATTTAACATTCTTGCACCAGTTCTTTTTGCAACGGACTTTCCAACAAAAATGGAGTTGTCCCTAGGTCAAAGGAATTGTAGTCTGTTCATTTTTTGAACTTTTACGATGGTGTGATTATTTCTTTGCGGACATTTCAAATGGGTAAAGAATTGTATATTTGCCGCAAAGAAATTGTTTATGGTATAACACAGGGAGCAATTTTCTTATCAATAAGGATTTCTAAAGGATGGGATAGAACGCGCTGTGTTAGTTTTTATTCACGCAGATTTTTCATGGCAGAAAAGGTTAAAAAATCGATTTTTTCCAAAAACAAAGGAGACAACGGCTCAAAGGGTACTGAAATGTCGTTCCTTCAGCATCTCGAAGAGTTAAGGTGGCATTTGGTCCGTTCTTCGGCTGCGGTGGTATTTTTTGGGGTGATTGTATTTCTGAACAGGCAATTCGTTTTTGACGACATCATTTTAGCTCCCCGTAACCCCAATTTCGTAACGAACAGGTTTTTTGGCTGGTTGGCAGTACAATTGAATTCGCCTGACCTGGCGATCAATACCAAACCTTTCCAATTAATTAACATCGAACTGTCCGGTCAGTTTGCCATTCACCTTAATCTGGCGATCATTGGAGGTATCATCATTTCTATTCCATACATATTGTGGGAATTCTGGCGTTTCGTTCGACCTGCTTTGTATGAAAACGAGCGAAAGCATGTAACCTCAGCCGTTGTTTACAGTTCATTCCTGTTTCTGTTGGGGGTTTGTTTCGGCTATTATCTGATTGTTCCGTTAACTACCCATTTTTTTGGCAGCTACCAGGTTAGCCAGGATGTACTTAATCAAATTAATCTTACCTCATACATCAGTTCTGTCACTACCATCGTTTTGGGTAGTGCCATCGTTTTTGAATTACCCATTGTTATGTATTTTCTGGCCAAAGTTGGTTTGGCGGGTACCTCTTTTTTCAGGGCTTACCGCAAGCATGCTTTCATCGTGCTACTTTGTCTGGCTGCCATTATCACACCTCCCGATGCATTCAGTATGTTGCTGGTTACCGGACCCCTTGCGCTTTTGTATGAGCTGGGTATTTTGATGGCACGGATGGTGGAAAAGCGGCGCAAGGAGGTTGATTTGCTGGAAGCTTAGGAGAAGTGACTAAAGTGACTAGAGTGACTAAAGTTAATAAAGTTGGGGACTCCTGATATTAGGTCATATATTGCAAGTTGCGAAGTACTTTAGTCACTCTAGTCACTTTAGTTCACTTCAGGCACTTAAAGACAAGAGATCAAACATAGATATTACAGACATGAAGCTAAGAGCTGAAAACATCGTAAAGAAATACCGTAACCGGACAGTCGTAAAGGGCGTTTCGATCGAATTGGAACAGGGCGAAATTGTTGGGTTGCTGGGACCCAACGGGGCTGGGAAAACGACCTCTTTTTACATGATTGTTGGTCTGATCAAAGCCAATGGTGGAACAATTTTTTTGGATGATACCGATATAACCTCCTTCCCCGTTTACAAAAGGGCAAAACTTGGCATTGGTTATCTGGCTCAGGAAGCATCCGTTTTCAGACAGATGAGTGTCGAAGACAACATCCGTTCTATTCTTGAGATGACCGATTTTCCGAAAGCATATCAGCACGAAAAGTTGGAGTCACTGTTGACGGAATTCGGTTTGCAACACATACGGAAAAGTCTGGGGATACAACTTTCCGGCGGTGAGCGCAGAAGAACGGAAATAGCCAGATGTTTGGCCATTAATCCGGCTTTTATTTTGTTGGACGAACCTTTCGCGGGTGTTGACCCGATTGCCGTGGAAGATATTCAGCAAATTGTATTCAAGCTAAAAGAGAAGAACATCGGAATTCTGATTACCGACCACAATGTGCATGAGACCCTCTCGATCACCGACAGGTCTTATCTTTTATATGACGGGCGTATCTTAAACAGCGGAACCGCCGAAGAACTGGCTGCCGACGATGAAGTCCGGAGACTCTATCTTGGACAGAACTTTGAACTGCGGCGGCCTTCCAGGAAAGAAGCGGATGAAGAGCCGTTGGAGGTAAGCGGGGACGCGTGAAATATGTATAAAGAAGCCGTAAGCGGCTTCTTTATACATATTTCACGCGTCAGGTAGTCTGAATTAAAAATAATCGTATATTTGCAGCTCGAAAAATGCGGACGTGGCGTAATTGGTAGCCGTGCCAGACTTAGGATCTGGTGCCGAGAGGCGTGGGGGTTCGAGTCCCTTCGTCCGCACTTGATAAACAATCGTATGAACATTTCCAGAACAAACTCCGATGAGCTGAATGCAGTGGTAAGACTCTCCATTGATAAGGGCGATTACGAAGCCACAGTTAACGAGACACTGAAAGATTACCGCAAAAAAGCCAACATGCCCGGTTTCCGCAAAGGTATGGTACCTGCAGGACTGATCAAAAAAATGTATGGCAAGGCAGTTCTTGCCGAGGAGATCAACAAGATACTGAGCAGCCAGCTCAACAAATACATCCACGACGAAAACCTTCAAATTCTTGGAGAGCCCCTGCCAAATGAAACAGAGCAAAAGCCTCTCAATTTCGATACGGATGAGACGTTTGAATTTGTTTTTGATCTTGGCCTCTCTCCGGTGATTGATATTGATTTCAAGAAAGTTGGCAAACTGCCCTACTATGAGATCGCCATTGATGAAGAGATGGTCAACAATCAGATAGAGGCATTTCAAAATCGCTATGGCAGTTATGTGGATGCGGAAAAATCAACCGAAAAGGACAACCTGGTAGGCAGCATCAAACAATTGGACGAAAACGGCGCTGTGCTGGAAAGTGGAATCTCCCTTGAAGAGGTACAGGTACCTATCAATATGGTGAAAGCCAAAAAGGAAAAGAAAGCGCTTTTAGACAAAGGTGCTGCCGATGTGGTGAAATTCAATCCAAAAGTAGCATTTGAAAATGACCACTACCTGAAACAGGTTCTGAAAATTGACGATGCACAAGCGGAAGCACTGACTTCTGACTTTGAACTTACTATCTCAAAAGTTAACACCTTTGTTCCTGCCGGGCTCAACGAAGAGTTGTTCCGGAAATCGCTGGGTGGCGTGACTGATGTTACCACCATTGAACAGTTCAGGGAAAAAATTACAGAAGATCTGAAAGCCAATCTGGGCTACTCCTCTGAATACCGGTTCCTTCTGGATACCAAGGAGGCTCTTGTAAAATACGTTGGGATGAAGTTGCCGGAAGAATTTTTGAAAAGATGGCTTGTTTACTCAAATGAGAAGATTACCAAAGAACAGGTAGAAGAGGAGTTTCCGCATTTTGTACAAGATTTGGAATGGACGCTGATCAAAAACCGTTTGTCAAAAGACAATCAAATACAGGTAAGTGAGGCAGATGTAATTGCGTTGGCCAGGGAGTCAGCCCTGATGCAATTCCGCCAGTATGGCATGTTTAATGTACCGGATGAGTACCTCGACAACTATGCCAAATCCATCCTGAAGAACGAAGAAGAGCGTCATCGCCTGATCGAAAAGAAATCGGAAAGCCTTGTTCTGGAGTTCATCAAAGTAAGTGCACAACTGGATGTAAAATCCGTTTCTCAGAAAGCTTTCGACGACCTTTTTGAAAAATAGCGTTCCATTTTGGTGAGAATATCCCTATAATGGATAATTGGAAGGGGTATTTTAGTAACTTTGTAAATCGAACCATTCGCTTTGACAACAAATGAACGGTTCGATTTTACAGAGTTTTTTCATTTTAAAATCGTTTTATCATGAGCCTACCAAGTGACGAATTTCGCAAATTTGCGACAAAGCAGATGGGGATCAGTAGCTTATCCCTTCATAAATTTCAATCTATTCACGCAAGTTATATCTCCCCAACCATCATTGAAGAGCGTCAGATGAACATTGCACAAATGGATGTCTTCTCCAGGTTAATGATGGATAGGATTATCTTTCTGGGAGTTGCGATCGATGATGATGTGGCAAATATTATTCAGGCACAACTCCTATTTCTTGAATCCTCTGATCCGGGGAAAGATATTCAGATCTACTTCAATTCGCCTGGTGGTTCGGTACATGCAGGATTGGGAATTTACGATACCATGCAATACATCAATTGTAACATCGCCACAATATGTACCGGCATGGCTGCCTCTATGGCCGCCGTGCTGATGACTGCCGGCGAAAAGGGGAAACGCTCAGCACTGAAGCACTCCCGGATTATGATCCACCAACCAATGGGTGGAGCCCAGGGACAGGCATCTGATATTGAAATTACGGCAAGGGAGATCATGAAGTTGAAACGGGAACTGTATGAGATTATTGCATTTCATTCGGGACAGACGCTCGAAAAGGTGGAAAAGGATTCAGACAGGGATTATTGGATGACAGCCGAAGAGGCCAAAGATTATGGTATGATCGACGAAATTCTGATGCGTCAGAAAAAATAATAGGGCTCCTTGCTTTTTACTAATTATTAAAGAATGAAGAAAGTAGACAGATGTTCGTTTTGCGGACGCGAGAAGAAGGATGTTCAACTGCTCATCGCCGGTATGGAGGGCCATATCTGTGAGAATTGCATTGAACAAGCCCATTCGATCGTTGAGGAGGAGTTCAAGAAAAATGAGGGCTTTGACCTGAAGGGGGTTGAATTAAAGAAACCCAGGGAGATCAAAGCATTTCTTGACCAATATGTAATCGGACAGGACGATGCCAAAAGAATCCTTTCGGTAGCTGTCTACAACCATTACAAGAGACTGAACCAAAAAGTAACCGAGGATGGTACTGAGATTGAAAAATCAAATATTATCCTGGTTGGACCAACCGGAACAGGTAAAACCCTGCTTGCCAAGACCATCGCCCGAATGTTGCATGTTCCGTTTACCATTGTCGATGCGACAGTTCTGACAGAAGCGGGATATGTGGGAGAGGATATTGAAAGTTTGCTTACGCGTTTGCTTCAGGCTGCCGATTACAACGTGGAGGCTGCCGAACGTGGCATCGTCTTTATTGACGAAATAGATAAAATTGCCCGGAAAGGGGACAATCCATCTATTACCAGGGATGTTTCGGGCGAAGGGGTGCAACAGGGATTGCTGAAACTGCTTGAGGGGGCCATTGTGAATGTGCCGCCGCAAGGAGGCAGAAAACATCCAGAACAAAAGATGATCCCCGTTGATACAAAAAATATTTTGTTCGTATGCGGAGGAGCTTTCGAAGGCATCGAAAGGAAGATAGGCTTGCGACTCAATACCAAAGTGGTTGGTTACAAAGCCATTGCCGAACACGGGAAAATCGACAGGGACCACTTGCTTCAATATGTCTCACCACAGGATTTGCGCGCCTTCGGATTGATCCCTGAAATTGTGGGTCGCCTTCCGGTGCTTACCTATCTTGTTCCGCTCGACAGGGAATCGTTGCGCAGAATTTTGACTGAGCCCAAAAATTCGATCATCAAACAGTACCATAAACTGTTCGAGATGGATGGAATAAAACTGGAGTTCAAAGAGGAGACATTGAATGTGATCGTTGACAAGGCCATCGAATTCAAACTGGGTGCACGCGGATTGAGGTCCATCTGCGAAACCATCATGATCGATGCCATGTTTGACATGCCATCTGTAGGTGGTACCAGTATGGTTATCACCCCGGAATTTGCTTCAGAAAAAATAGAAAGAATCAGTACTTTACGACTTCAGGCAGGTTAACGTATTGTGATAAATATTATTACCTTTGAAACGAATTAAAATTATTATAACAAATGAGTAAAGGAATTGTCAAATTCTTTAATGTAACTAAAGGGTTTGGGTTTATCAAAGACGATGAGTCTCAAAATGAGTACTTTGTACACGTAACTGGCTTAATCGATCAAATTAAAGAAAACGACCATGTAACTTTCGAACTACAAGATGGAAGAAAAGGTCTTATCGCTGTAAACGTAAAACAAGCTTAAATAAAGCAAGTTTCGAACAAAAAAAAGAGGGAGCCCATCGGGTTCCCTCTTTTTTTTGTTCGAAACTTGCTTTATTTTAAGGATAAAGTAAAAAGGATAAAGGATAAAGTGGGATTCGTGGGTAAGGGACTTTTATTGATATGTATTAAAACGTTACAATCATGATTGCAGCGTCCTTCCTTTATACTTTTGACTTTATCCTTTATCCTTCTTTAGTGACTGCCAGCGTAAATTATTAATCCGATACCAAAAACAAAAAGCAAGAACATAGCCGTCAGTAATCCGGAGGTTCCCTTTGATCCCTTGAACTCTTTCCAGATAAACACACCCCACAAAGCTGCGATAAGGGTTGCCCCCTGGCCCAGCCCATAGGAAACCGGAAAACCGGCCTTACCTGCCGCGATGATACTCAATGACATCCCGATGCACCAAATCATCCCTCCGAGGATACCTGTCAGGTGCTCTTTCAGTCCACCTTGGAAATATTGACTATAACTTACAGGAGTTCCTTCGAACGGCTTTTTCATAAGGATGGTATTGAAAATCAGATTGCTGAATAATATACCCAGGGAGAAAAAGACCGTTGCTGTATAGGGAGTAAGGAATCCTGCCTCAGGATGGACAAAGTCAGTAGCCATCGAACTGGCCACAAACCGGTAAAAAAGCGCCATCATCACGCCACCAACAAGGGAAAGGACAATCCCTTTGGTTGGTACTTTCATGGACTGGGAAGCTTTCCTTCGATAAGCCAGGGCATCAATTACAATGGCTAACGTGACGAGGCCGACACCGGAAAACAGCCAAACGGCATTGCCTTGCGGAGTGGCAATGTAGTTGATAATCACGCCTAAAACAAGGGCAATGCCAATCCCTACCGGGAAAGCTACCGACATACCTGCGATTGCGATGGCGGCTGCAACCAGTATATTGGCGGCATTGAAAATAATGCCTCCCAACATCGCTTTTTGTATATTGGACCAATCAGCTTGCTTAAGATCGGCCAGAAAATTTCGGCCTTGATCGCCAATACTTCCCAGAGTGAAGGCAAATAGGATGGACATCAGCACGATGCCAATCACGTAATCCCAATAAAAGAGTTCAAAACGCCAGGATTTTTCTGCGAGTTTCTGGGTGTTGGCCCACGAACCCCAGCAAAGCATGGTCACGAAGGTCAGAACGACAGCGAGGGTGTAACTTTCGACGATGTACATAGTGGTTTAATTTAGAGTTGTAGTTTTTATATAGAAGTGACTAAAGTGAACTAAAGTGACTAAAGTAGGGAAGTTCCAATTTTCCGGCAATATACGTGCTAAGTTAATTATTTTAGGCACTTTAGTTCACTTTAGTTCACTTTTCTTTGAAAACAAGAGCATCAGATACGTATATCCTGCTATCCTGCGACTCCGGTTTTTTCTCGCCGGTGACTACCAGTTTAAGTACGTGCTTGCCAGGACTCAGATTCAAAGCATGACTGATATTGATGGGTGCTTGCTCTTGTTTGTTGTAAAAGAAATAGGTATCGAAGGTATTGTTCAGTTTCCCGTCAATGTAGAGTTCTGCCTTGCCTCCATCCTTTTTCCAATTGCCTTCAAGAGAGATCGCCGTTCCCTCAAAATCAATCTCGAGGGCATCACCCTTTTTTGAGGCAAATTTTGCCTGGTTGGCTTTTACATTGTTCTCTTCTGGTTTCAATTGGAAAGTTTTCCAGTTGCCCGAAAGTTTCCATCTCTTCTCGTCAAAAATGGAAACTTTTTCGCTCAGTACCATCTTTGGAAAGCTTATCTCAAGGGTGGCCGGAACTGGATTTTGGATTTTGACGTTAACCTTGTCGGGTGTAACAGCGCCACCTTCGGCCACAACATGGTTGATGGCATATTGGTAAGTTTTGTCGACGGCTTTCCTGAAATTGTAATCGGTAAAGATGAAAAGGGAGTCTTGCATTTGGGTGACACTCTTTTGCATAGCCCCGGGAAGGTGACTAAAACCGTTGATTACTCCCAAAATAGCCATGGCGTTGGATGGGTTGCAGTCAGAGTCCTGTCCACAACGGGTGGTAATCTCCAGGGTTTTCATCACATCACCGTTACCATACAGCAATCCCATCACAATGTAGGCGCCGTTGAACTTGGCATCAATGTTAAAAGCTTCTCCGGCGGAGCAGATATGGGTTTTGCCCCATTTGTCTTCCAGTACTTTCCAGGAAGCATGCCAATCGAATGGGTTTTTATCATTTAACATCAATACATCACGAATAACTTTTGCATAGTCTGATTCGGCCGGCAAGGAGAGCAGCGCCTTATCCACGATTTTTCGGATATCTTTTTCGAAAAACGCCTCAGCATAAAGTGCTGAAAGAAAAACGCCACCGTAATAGCCATCCCCGTAATTCATGATATGGCCAATCTTATCTGCGAGTTTGGTCGCACTATTGGGCATCCCCGGCGATATAAATCCGATATAATCAGCTTCGATTTGAAAGTCGATGTCGTTGGCGTGAAAATTGAATTCAGGAGCGCCCGACCTTGGAGGGAAGATGCTGTCGAAATAATTTTTGCGCGACTGCGCGTTGGCATGCCAGAGCATGTAACCCGATTTGGCAAACAGCTCCTGGTACTTCTTTGCCGGTGCATCGATGCCGAACTGGTCCATCGTCATCAAGAAAGTGAGCTGTACATAAAGATCGTCCTGGGTAAGTGCACCAATGGCATCCTTTGGGGTCCAGCGGATGGAATCCTCAAACGTATGTCCCAGGGCCCTGAACTCTGTCGGTGCGCCATAAGTGACGCCAATAATTTTTCCGGCCCATCCGCCGGCTATTTTGTCTTTCAGCACATCGGTAGTGATGGTCCGGATGGTAGGATCCGGCTGACTACAGGATAAAAGCAATCCAAGCAGGGTTAGTGGGAAAATGTTAAAGTGCTTCATATTAGTTTGTTATTATTTTGTTCTTTCCATCTTTTTTGTTCTTATTTGACATTTGGGACTCGCAGGACAAGCATGATTCGCAGGACAATTAGGACGATATGAACCATAGTCCTTCAGACTTGCCCAGGGATCAGTTAATTTTCACATTTCCCCCTTCGGCTCAGGGACCGTCTGACTCGTCGAAGCCTCTCTCTCTCCATGTCCCCAAGTCCCCTCGTCCTAGTCGTCGCCGTCATCCCAGTCATCTCCGTCCTTCCATCCTTCAGTCCTTCTTCACCGGCTCGTGCATCATCCTTCTTTCAATAAATTCGGCTAAACTATCCGGACTCATTTTCATTTTAACATAGTACTGCATTCCCTCCGGATTTTCATCCCAGGTATTGCTTCCGTCCTGGTTCACCCGGATGGTGCCTTTCACGGTAGTAAAAAAGGGTTCAGTGCCATATATTGCGATAAGAACAGCCGTTTGGTCCCAGCTACTGTGTCCATTCGAATCGTCATTCGATCCGGCCATGGCAATCCGGAATGCATCCTTGACAGGATTGTTCCGGATCGTGCTACCCACCAGCGTTAGGCCGGTCTTTACTTTATCCCCGATTTCGAATCCTGTAAAAATTACTGGGGTTGGCCAGTGTTCGAAACAATATTTTGATGCCGTGGAATCCATGTAGACATTGTATTCCTTGCCTTTCGGAAACCATCCGGCCATCGAAACAAGCTTTTTGACCTTCCGGGCTACCAGATCAGTCCCGTTGAGATTACTAATTTGATCAGAAGTCGATTGCAAAAGATTGTTGAGGTTGGTGATAAATCCGATGGAAACGATGGTAACTGATCCGTCAGGTTGGGCAGACAGAATTTTGCGATATTGGGCTACAGCATCAGGTGCACCATTTGTCGAGCGGATTTTGTGAGGATAGTGTGCAACGATGGAATCCGGCCATTGTTTATTCGGGCCCATCTTTACCCCTTTCGATTTTGGCGCACCTACCGGGATGGCCGGTCTATCGAAATAGGTATTTAATACATCGATTGTTGGTACAACGAGTGAATCTTTGTTGCATGCCATGATCCCGAGAATTTCAACCTGGCCACTATCGGCCATGGCATGAAGGACGGCAACGGCCCCCACATCATCAAAATCAGGACCGATGTCGGTATCGAGAATGATTTTAATTGGGGCGGTAGTTTCAGGTTTGTGCGGTGTAGTGCAGGACTGAAACATCCAAATACAGAGTAGTAAGAGAAAGGCAATCGGATTTTTCATGCTTTTTGATTTGCTTTGGCAATCAACGAAACTTTACCTCGTAGAGGTTAAAGTACCTCATCCCTGTAGGGAGCAGATACCTGGGCTCCCATCCGGGTTACCGAAATGGATGCAGCCTTGTTGGCGAAAGCAATGGCATTCTCCAGTCCGGCGCCTTCCGCAATAGCGACGGCCAGCGCACCATTGAAACAATCCCCGGCGGCCGTAGTATCAACAGCTTTTACTTTGAAGGACGGAATCAAATGGCATTGGTCTGCTGTAACCAGCAAAGCCCCCCTACTACCGAGGGTGACCACGACCACCTGAACCCCTTTTGCCAGCAACCTGCGAGCAGCGGACTCGGCTGATTTGACATCTGTTACCGGAACACCTGTCAGCAGTTCTGCTTCAGTTTCGTTGGGCGTAATCAGGTAGAGCATCTTTATCAGTTCATCGGGCAGAGGCTGTGCCGGCGCCGGATTGAGGATCACTTTTTTGCCCGCATTAAAGGCAATTTCGGCAGCGTAGCAGACGGTATCCAAAGGGATTTCGAGTTGCATCAAGATAATTTCTGCAGCATTGATAGCATTTGCCGCTTTTTCAACATCGGCACGAAGTAACCTTGCATTGGCCCCGGGTGCGACAACAATGCAGTTTTCTGCATGCTCATCCACAGTGATCAATGCAATTCCTGAAGGCGATTCCGGGTCAGTAAAAAGAAAGTCGGTATTCACTTTTTCATCCTGGAAAAGTTTCATTGCCTGCGAACCAAACAGATCTTCGCCGGTTTTTGCAACCAGCGTTACATGTCCGTTCAAACGTGCGGCGGCAACGGCCTGGTTAGCCCCTTTCCCACCTGGATTCATCAAAAAATCACCGCCAAGAATTGTCTCACCGGGTTTAGGCAGTTTGGTTGTTTTGATCACCATGTCGGTATTGGTGCTGCCCAGGACAACTATAGTTTGTTTTGTCATATTGTTTAAAAGTGACTAAAGTGACTAAAGTGAGCTAAAGTGACTAAAGTATTTCTCTACAAGCAAAATTGGTACAACAGATGGGAGTTCCAACTTTAGTCACTTTAGTCACTTTAGCTCACTCAAAAATAAGATAAATTTCCCTAATGGAAGAATCCGTACTTCTTTAAAGGAAATTCTTCTTTATTTTGCACTTTCAATACAACAACTTATGAACATTTTAATCATTGGATCGGGAGGAAGGGAGCATGCCCTTGCCTGGAAACTGAAGCAAAGCAGTAAACTCGACAACCTTTATATTGCCCCTGGAAATGCCGGAACTGCTGCATTGGGCGAAAATCTGGCAATTGACACAACTGATTTTTCTGCGATCCGGGAGGTTGTTATTCAGAACCGCATCCAGATGGTGGTGGTAGGTCCTGAAATCCCCCTGGTTGCAGGTATTCACGATTTTTTCCTGGCAGATGGGCAATTAAGTGGAATCCCGGTTATCGGTCCTGATAGCCATGGAGCGAGACTGGAGGGCAGCAAAGAGTTTGCCAAGGAATTTATGGTAAAGAATAACATACCGACAGCGAAATATTTCACGGTACATCAGGGGAATCTTGACGAAGGCATAGAATTTTTGAAGAACGTTAAGGCACCATATGTATTGAAAGCCGATGGACTGGCCGCAGGGAAAGGAGTGTTGATCATTGAACATCTGGATGAAGCCATTCAATCCCTGCAGGAGATGCTGAACGGCCTGTTTGGCAGTGCAAGTTCGACAGTCGTCATTGAAGAGTTTCTCTCCGGTGTGGAGTGTTCCGTTTTTGTGCTGACAGACGGTACTCATTACAAAATATTGCCAGAGGCAAAGGATTACAAACGGATTGGTGAAGGCGACACCGGGCTGAATACCGGTGGAATGGGGGCAATTTCGCCGGTGCCGTTTGCTACGCCTGAGTTTATGCGGAAAGTTGAAGAACGTATGGTGATTCCAACAATTAGCGGGTTGCGTAGGGAAAATATTGATTTCAAGGGGTTTATTTTCCTTGGATTGATGAGTTGCGAAGGAGAACCCTACCTGATTGAATACAATGTAAGGATGGGTGATCCTGAAACGGAGGCAGTAATGATGCGCATTCAATCTGATCTTGTCGATCTTTTGGAAGGTGTAGCCCAGGGAAATCTGGACAAAAGAACCCTGGTAACAGATTCCAGAACAGCAGTTACCGTAATGGTTGTGGCTGGCGGATATCCCGGAAATTATGAGAAGGGTAAAAAAATCAAATACCTGGAGACTGTTGAAGGGAGTGTGGTATTTCATGCAGGGACGAAGCTGGATGGAGAGATGGTATTAACAAATGGAGGACGCGTCCTAGCAGTGAGTTCGCTTGCCGGTTCGATGGACGAAGCGTTGGCACTTAGTTACAAGAATACAGAAAAGATATTTTTTGAAAAGATGTATTACCGTACTGATTTGGGTTTTGATTTAAAATAGGCTGGTATGTTTCTGAGGCTATTCAACAGCAAAAATGTTTACAGTGCGATACTGATCCCAATTGTTGCCTTTCTTTTCTGGATGGAACCATTGAGGACACCTATTTCACTCCTGGAAGTTCCCGGAGAGGGAATGATGCCATTGTATACTTTTTTTGCCAAATTATATACCGGAAGCTCTATTTTTCCTGTTGTATCAGGATTCGTGCTGATACTGTTGAATGCCCTGATTCTCTCCCTGTTGAGTTATGAATTTCAATTTTTGCAGCAGAGGACCTTTCTGCCCGGAATTTTCTATGTGAGCATCGTCTCTTCCTTTCCTTCGCTGCAGACTTTTCATCCGGTTTATCCGGCAACTTTCTTTGTGTTGTTGTCGGTATATTACATCTTCTCGACCTATCACCGTAAAAATGAGATATCTTCCACGTTTAATGCCTCCTTTTTGCTATCCATCGGCGCACTTTTTTATCTGCCGGTAATTACATTGTTCCCGCTTATCCTCATCTCAATTTTTGTCCTTCAGAAAAGCGACAACTGGAGGCTGCTGGTTATTCCGCTCATTGGAATCGCCCTGCCATGGCTCATACTTTGGACTTTTCTTTTCGTATCCGGATCGGATCAGTCTTTTATATCCTCCTTTTTTAATGGGATAAAGTCAGTCAATAATCAATTTATCTTCAACTTAGGCTTCGTGATTGTAACAATCTTTATTTTTTTGTTATCGGCCCTTGGTAGTCTGTCCCTTGTTAATTCGGTCAGTATCAGAAAAATGAGTACGAGAAAATATTTTATTATTCTCTACTGGATGTTGGGACTTAGCATTCCTTCCGTGTTTCTCTTATCTTCTACCGGATTGGGTGTTATTGCCATTACGACCATTCCGGTCTCTTTTCTGATTTCCTATTTTTTTATGGCCGGAAAGCGCGGATTCTGGAGGGAGTTTCTCTTCTTTCTCTTCATGGCGACATTGGTTGCCGGCCATTTGCTACTCTTCGAGCATGTCTGAACTGGGTTCGGTTGATGGTACCGGATTGTCATCCTCAATCAGATAATCAGGAAGTGATTTTTGGGTTTTAATCCCTAAATCCTTTAGCCTTTCTGAGGTTCGAACCAGGTTACCTTTGCCTGTATGCAATTTGTTCAGGGCATTGGCGTAATTGGCTTGCGCAGTATCAATTCCTTTCCCAACCTTCTCCAGGTCCTGAATGAAATTGACAAACTTGTCGTACAAGGATGCGCCCAGGGAGGCGATTTCCAGTGCATTTTTGGTTTGGTTCTCCTGTTTCCAGATGGAGGCTATGGTTCGCAGTGAAGCCAAAAGTGTTGATGGGCTTACGATTACCACCTTGTTGTCCCAGGCATAATTGAATAACTCCTGGTCCTCCTGAATGGCAATACTAAAGGAGGATTCGATGGGCAAAAAGAGCAAGACAAAATCAGGACTGTTCAGGTTTTTTGCCGTTGGATAATGTTTGTCCGAAAGCATTTTGATGTGCGAACGCAATGATTTGAGGTGATCTGCCAGGTGCTGCACCCTTAGCTCATCCGAAGCTTCGTTGACAAGCCTCTCATAGGCAATGAGCGAAACTTTTGCATCTACGATCAAATGTTTTTTATCAGGAAGATGTATGATCACATCGGGTCGAATCTGCTTTCCATCACTGTTCTCGTCTACCACTTCCCGCTCATATTCACGGCCGAGGGTTAAACCGGATCTTTCAAGGACCCTTTCCAGTACTACCTCCCCCCAGTTGCCTTGTTTCTTTACATCGCCTTTGAGGGCATTGGTCAGGTTCTGGGCATCGTTGCCTATTTTGGCGTTCAGTTCCTGCAGTTTTTTTAATTCTGCCTTTAAATCTGTCTGGTCTCTCAGGGATTTCTCGTATGACTCTTCCACTTTTTTCTCGAACGTTGAAATCTTTTCTTTAAGGGGGGAGAGGATATCGCCAATATTCTTCTGGTTCAAAGTGGTAAATTCAGCAGAGTGTTCTTTCAGGATTTTGTGTGCAACATTCTCGAATTCTATCGTCAGTCGTTTCTGAATCTGTTCCAATTCAACAGCCTTGTCATTCAACTGCTTTTTTGCATGGTCCAGTTCTGCCATTGAGGTGGTGAGCAGTCTGATGGACGCTTCATTCTTCTGACGTTCCGCGGCAAGCTCGGTTTTTACCTCTGCAAAATCTTTAGAAAGTGTCGATATTTGCTGTTCAGCCAGCGACTTGCTTTTTTCCGCCTCAGCGAGTTTTGCCAGACCTAGTTTCTCCGTTTCATTTAGTTGAGCGGCAATTTCCCTTCTTTCGTCGCTCAATCGTTTTTGTTGCCAAAGAAATATAATTATGCCTCCTGCAATGAAGGCCAGGATTGGGTAAATAATTTCCATAGGGTACTATATTTGTTGCGTTCGTGAATGAGTCATTTAAAACGAGGCCACTTAGGCTCAGAGCCACTAAGGTACACTAAGTTTTGCAAAAAAAAAGCGCAACCCTTTGTTTCGATTGCGCCTTAAAATTGTGCACTGGTTTTCAGGGCAAACGATAAACAATTGAATTGATGACCATCCCGGCCCCTACAGAAGTAAGGATGATGTTGTCGCCTGGATCGATGATGTGATCTTCCATCTTATTTTTCAGGATAAGGTCAAGCAGGGTGGGTACGGTTGCAGTGGAAGAATTTCCAAGTGTCCGAATGGTCATTGGCATCACATCAATGTTAAATTCTTTGATGCCGTATAATTTGAATACCCTTTGAAGGATCGCTTCATCCATTTTTTCGTTGGCCTGGTGTATCAGCACTTTCTTGATATCGTTAAGGTGCAGATCAGCCTTGTCCAAACTCTCTTTTACCACTCCGGGAACAGCGTTTAGCGCATATGCGTATACCTTGTGCCCTGCCATCCTGATATTGATTTCGGTTCCATGGTAATCAGGATTCAGCGAAACGCCCATTTTTAACATTCCGGGATCTATGTCTGACCTGCTCGAGTGGGACAATATGCCTACCGGGGTTTCACTTTCAACGGCTTCCACAATAACTGCGCCGGCGCCGTCAGAAAAAATCATGCGGTCACGGTCGTATGGGTCAGAAACGCGTGAGTTGAGGTCGGATCCTATTACCAAGCCACATTTGAACATGCCGCTCTTGATGTATGCATTCGCTACGATCATCGCGGTAGTCCAGCCGGGACATCCTGCTATCACGTCGTGGGTATGAACATTGTGGTTTTTTATTCCTAGGCCCAGTTTTACACGGTTGGCAATGGCAGGGCACATATCGGAACGGTAGGTTTCCGGATAGATATCCCCAAAGTTGTGCGCAGCAATGATGAATTCGAACTTTTCACGGTCAAAACCGGACGACTGGATGGCATCCTCAGCCGCGAACGTGGCCAAATGACTGGTTGCCTGGTCTGGTTCGGCATAACGGCGTTCTTCGATGTTGGTAATTTCGTTGAATTTACGAATAATCTCCGCATTGGGAGTTTCAAATTTTTTATGACTTGCAGGATCGTAAAATTCTGCATCCAGAAAATAATCATTGTGAATGACGGTAGGCGGAATGTATGATCCGGTTCCGGTAATAACGGTATAAAGCTTTTTGCCCATAATTAAATTGTTAAACGATATTCTTTTAGTTTGTTCTTCTCAATTGATTCAATGCTGAATGTATCCCCATCGAAAACCCCGTAACTAAATTTTCCGATCCAGTCGCCCAGTACAATCAGTCTGCTATTGGCCGCAATAGGCTCATCGATGATCAAATGGCGGTGACCGAATACGAAATAATCAAAATGTTCTTTTGTTTCAACACTTTTGGCGAAAAGATATTGCTCTTCAGCCTCAATATTTTTTATTCCAACATCTCCATTTTTATAGGAGAGGCGGCTCTTTTTTGACCAATAATGGGCAAGCCGGAAGGAGAGATCCGGATGGATTTTTGCAAATGCCCATTGTGCCAATGAGTTGTGAAAGAAATTCTTGATTAGCTGGTAGCCAAAATCCTTCTTCCCAAGATCATCGCCGTGCGAAAGAAAGAATTTCTTGCCAAGAAGTTCCATGGTGATACTGTCTGAATGAACGATCATCCCTACCTCTTCCGACAGGTAGTCAAAAGCCCAGATGTCATGGTTGCCTGTGAAGAAATGGACAGGTATGCCGCTGTCACAAATGTCGGCCAAAACCCCCAGGGACCTGACAAATCCTTTTGGAACAGTCTTCTTGTATTCGAACCAAAAATCGAAATAATCGCCCATGAGGAAAATCATGGAAGCCTCTTTTCTGATCGATTGCAGCCAATCGACAAAGAGCAACTCTCGCTCTTTGTTGTTCTTTAGGGCCAGGGCCCCAAGATGAAGATCAGAGACAAAATAGATTTTTTTTCCGATAACCACAGTCAATATTTGCGGCAAATATAGGGAAACTTTGTAAAAGTGCCCAAAAGCATCCACCCAAGAAATTTTTCAGGGAATTTTGGAAAAGTTCACTAAAAGTACCCGTAAAGAAATTTTTCAGGAGACTTTTCCAAAGTTCATTAAAGAATCTTCGCTAACATGCTGGTAAGTTCGGGTCCCCGAAGGTTCTTTGCAATGATTTTCCCCTCCTTATCCAGAAGGTAATTGGCTGGTACACTGTGTATGTTGTAGTTTATAAGGGCAGAAGTGCTGCCTTTCATATCGCCAACATTGATCCAGGTAAGCCGGTCTTCGGCAATAGCGGCACTCCAGGCTGCCTTGTCATCGTCAATACTTACCATGTAGATTTCGAAGCCTCTATTTTTGTATTTGGCATACAACTCAACCAATACCTGATTCTGTATACGGCTGGTCCTGTCTTTGACCGACCAGAATTGGAGCAGTACATTTTTCCCGTGCAACGACCATAAATCCCTTGTGATGCCTGAAACATCAGGTAATTTGATGTTGGGGGAGTTCACTGCCGACTGGCTCATCAGATCGTTAAGTCTGGCATTTTTTTGCTCCCTGATGATTGTCAGTGCGTTGTTATAGAGCGCTTTTACCTGATCGTTTTTTGGATAGACAGCATAGAGGGCTGATGCAGCAGTTTTCATCGCCTGAAAATCATTTGCCACATAATTGTTTTCGCCCCACTTCTGGTAAAGTGCATAAACACTGGCCATGGAGAAGGGATTTCTTTTGACGAAATCATTCAGGTAAATGGTGTAATCGGTTACCTGTTTGGTATATTCGTTGTTCCATTTTGTCCGTTCCGGCGTAAAAAGCGCATCGTTCCTGTGTTTCTGAAAGAGTTTCTGCAAGGAGTCGGTTTTTGATTTGGCTGCGGTAAACTTTAATGTCAGTTCCCTGACTTTGGAGGAGTTGTCGGAGCCTTTCACCGTATAATCGGAGGCAAACCGGTTGTAAGATCCAGTGATCGTCAGGTTTTCCGCAGAATCGACCAACAAAGTGGCGAAATTGCCGTCAGAAAGATTCAACAGGAAATAGGTAGGCTCACTTACCCTTCCTTTCATCTTAAATTCGCCGGCTTTATTCAGCTTAGCCGAATCGACCGGGAGCAGGGCAGTCAAGGTCAGATGGTTTAAGTAAACGGTCTTGCCTGCAGCGCCATCAATTTTCCCGGTAATGGTAAAATTGGTTTTTTTACCGCAAGCCGCGGTCAGAAGGACAATCGTCAGCAAAACCAGGATTTTGTTCATTGAATGTTTATTTAAAAATGTGAATCGAATAGCACAACTTTTCAAGTTCAGTTTTCCGGTAGGAAACCGATGAAGAGACAAAAATAAAAATTAGTAACCAATAAATGTGGCTGGGAATTACAAATTACAAATTACAGATTAAAAGATGGGAATTTGTAGAATTCCTAAGTTTTATGAGCCTTTCAGCATCTACAGAATAATCCATATCAGACACATGCCATTTTTGATTATTTTTACATTTTATTTTCCAAGTGCAGGTACATTACGGATTAGACAATTTCGAAGCGAAGCGGCCAGTGGTTACCATTGGCACTTTCGACGGCGTACATCTCGGCCACCGGGAGGTGATTGCTGAGCTCAAAAGGATTGCCCGGGAGACTGGCGGTGAGTCTGTTGTATTTACTTTCTTTCCTCATCCACGGATGGTAGTGACTCCCAACGAAGATACAATCCGGTTGTTGACAACACAGGAGGAGAAATGTATACTTTTGGAAGAGTTGATGCTGGATCGTCTGGTTATCTACCCTTTTACCAGGGAGTTTGCTTCACTGACCTATTCTGAATTTGTAAAAAATATACTTGTCGATCAAATGCAAATCTGCAAATTGGTAACCGGATATGACCACAAATTCGGGCATGACAGGCAGGGGGACTTTCAGTCATTGAAAATTTTGGGTGACCTATATGGCTTTGAAGTTGAGCAGCTCAGTCCAATGCTGGTCGAGAATGTTGCCGTGAGTTCAACCAAAATCAGGCAGGCACTGGAAACCGGCGATGTTAAAAAAGTTAGCCATTACCTGGGTTACCCCTATCTGTTGAAGGGCAAAGTAGTAGAGGGAAGACGATTGGGTCGTGAAATCGGTTTTCCGACTGCCAACATACAACCCGACGACCAGCACAAGCTGATACCAACAAATGGGGTTTATGCTGTTTGGGTGAAGGTCGGTGAAGGTCGGTACAAGGGGATGCTGAATGTGGGTACCCGCCCTACCGTGAATACAAATGTGGATCACCGGAGTATTGAGGTGCATATTTTGGATTTCTTGGCGGATATTTATCAGTGCAACATTTCGGTCAGTTTCGTAGAAAGGATCAGAAATGAGGTGAAATTCGGGAGTTTAGACCAATTAAAAGCACAGTTGGAACTTGATAAAACCAGAACATTGTCTATATTTGCAGACCTAATTTGAATTTTTTCTTTATAAAATATCAACCTTTTGTTAGTTAGAATCAAAATTTATATGAACGATTATAAAGTACATGATATCGCGCTGGCCTCTTTTGGCCGCAAAGAGATTGAGATTGCCGAAAAAGAGATGCCGGGACTGATGTCGCTCCGTACCAGATACGGCGTTGAAAAACCGCTGAAAGGCGTTCGCATCATGGGCTCCTTGCACATGACCATCCAGACAGCAGTTTTGATTGAGACCCTGGCCAACCTGGGAGCCAATGTACGTTGGGCTTCCTGTAATATTTTTTCTACGCAGGACCATGCAGCAGCGGCCATTGCTGCTGCCGGGATTCCGGTTTTTGCATGGAAAGGGGAGAGCCTCGAAGAGTACTGGTGGTGTACGGAGCGTGCTTTGGATTTTGGTAATGGTGTTGGTCCGCAGTTAATTGTTGATGATGGCGGAGATGCAACCATGATGGTACACATCGGTCACGCAGCAGAGAAAAATCCGGCATTGCTGGATAAAGAGGTAGAAGGGGCAGATGAAAAAGAGCTTTACAAGATTCTCAAAAAGATATTGAAAGATACTCCCGACAGGTGGGGCAAAGCGATCAAAGAGATCAAGGGCGTTTCTGAAGAGACGACTACCGGAGTCCACCGATTGTATCAGATGCTTGAACGCGGCGAACTGATGTTTCCAGCCATCAATGTCAATGACTCCGTAACAAAGTCAAAATTTGATAACCTGTACGGATGTCGCGAGTCCCTTGCAGATGGTATCAAAAGGGCGACCGATGTGATGATTGCCGGCAAAGTTGTTTTGGTTTGCGGTTACGGGGATGTTGGCAAAGGGTGTTCGCATTCCATGAGGAGCTATGGTGCCAGGGTTATTGTAACCGAGATCGATCCGATCTGTGCACTACAGGCAGCCATGGAAGGTTTTCAGGTGGCCAGAATTGATGATGTTGTTGGCCAGTGTAACATCTTTGTGACAACTACCGGTAACAAAGATGTCATCACAGCCGAACACCTTGCTGCCATGCCTGATCAGGCAATCGTTTGTAATATTGGCCATTTTGACAACGAGATCCAGGTTGGCCGACTGGAAAAATGGCCGGGCATTAAAAAGATCAACATCAAACCACAAGTCGACAAATATGTTTATCCGGACGGACATGCCATCTTCCTGCTTGCAGAAGGCCGGCTGGTAAACCTTGGATGTGCCACAGGCCACCCATCATTTGTCATGAGTAACTCCTTCACCAACCAAACATTGGCTCAACTGGATTTGTGGAAAAACAGTTATGAAATTGGGGTCTACAGACTTCCAAAATATTTAGATGAAGAGGTAGCAAGACTGCATTTGGCACAAATTGGCGTAAAACTCACGATTTTAACTACCGAACAGTCTGAGTATCTGGGAATTCCCAAGGAAGGACCGTATAAGGCGGAGCATTACAGGTATTAGAAGGATAAAGGATAAAGTAAAAAGGATAAAGTAAAAGACGCCGCAATGTTTATTTGCGGCGTCTTTTTAATTTTATCAATGAGGCTAAGCTGCTTTCAGAACGAATGACACTTTATCCTTTATCCTTTTTACTTTATCCTTCTAGTTGTGTATCCACACTCTGTTGTCCAGCACCGTAACGGCGTACTGTTTGAGGTTTCTGGTAGAAGGCCCTTTAATCGGATATCCCCCATTGAAAAGTATGTATTGTGATCCGCAGACTTTGCAGGTTGCATATGGGCTACTACTTGAAACAATGCCGGTTTGACCTGGATTGGTCTCCACAAAACTTAATCTGGTTCCCTCATACGGGCAACATGCATCGTAAGCAAAATATTGAAGATCGTTGACACATATTATGATTAGTCCGGCATACCCTTCGGCAGGAAATGTCATGGAATTTCCCGAAATCAGTAGGTTGTTATAATTGACGAGCGATATATACTTATCGACTTTAGCATAAGGCACAAAATTATTTTGATTGTCTGAACAGCCCGGGAAGCCAATGACTATAGAAATAAGTAGCGCGATTGAAATGATTCTGGCGCTCAGTATCTTTGAAATTGTTTGGTTTTTCATAGTGAAACAAAAATAGTAAAAAGGATGATTGGTAAGTTTATTTGAATATTTGTGCGATTTTATGTCACCAGAGAAATTTAACGCCAAAAATATTTTAAGGGGGGCAAAAAAAATTGACCATACATTTGCACATTAAAAAAGAATATTTTCTACATTTGTCAATTATCGAATGGTGGAAGAGCTCCAATGATTGGAGTTCTTCTGTTTTTTTATGTTATGTATAATATCAGATAACAGATCAATAGAATGACCAAAATTACCTACATCTCTGCAGAAGGGTTGAAGAAGCTAAAGGCAGATCTCGATCGGATGCTTAACGTTGAAAGACCTGCTATTTCCAAATTAATTGGGGAAGCCATTGAAAAGGGCGATATTTCTGAAAATGCCGAGTATGATGCGGCAAAGGATGCACAAGGTATGCTGGAAGCCAAAATTGCCGTCCTTCAGGATCAGATAGCAAATGCCAGAATCATTGATCAATCCAAGATTGAAACCGATGTTGTGCAGATCATGAACAAGGTAACCATAAAAAATGTAAAGAACAATGCAGTGATGTCCTATACAATTGTTTCTGATCATGAATCGGACCTAAAACTGGCCAAGATCAGCGTCAGTACTCCCATTGCCAAGGGTCTTCTGGGTAAAAAGGTCGGTGATGTAGTGGATATCAAGGTCCCGTCGGGTGTTATCCCTTTCGAAATCATAAACATTGAACTCGGACAATAAAAAATAATCCATGCCTTCGATATTTTCCAAAATAGCAACAGGCGAGATTCCATCCTACAAGGTTGCGGAAGATGCTGAATATCTCGCATTTTTAGACATTTTTCCACTGACGAAAGGGCATGTTCTGGTTATTCCGAAAATAGAGGTGGATTATTTATTTGACCTGGATGCTGAAACCTATGCCGGATTAATGGGTTTTGCGCGGAAAGTTGCTTTGGGCATTGGAAAAGTGATCCCATGCAAAAGGGTAGGGGTTGCCGTTCTTGGACTGGAAGTTCCTCATGCCCATATCCATCTTGTGCCGTTAAACAGTGAAAGGGACATTGATTTTTCCAAACCCAAGTTGCAATTCAGTTCTGAGGAGTTTGCCGCTACCGCGAAGTTGATATCCGAAGCGCTGTAAATCATGTAATTCAGATTATTACACAGAGTTACACAGAGAAGCACAGAGTTACACAGAGACCCTTCGACTTCGCTCAGGGACCGGTCTCATTTTTCCATCTTCCACTTTGCTCTAATCTCCGTTTCTCCGTTTCACCGTTTCTATTTTCCCCTCGTTCGGATTTCAGATCCCCAAGTTCCCTCTTCGTCCAAGTCGTCCCCTTCGTCATTTCACGCGTCCGGGATTCCTCCGCACAAAATCCTCCCAATTTTTTGTCCCTTTTGGGGAAACAGGATTTTTCATCTGAAGGTAATGGCACACGGCTGCAGCCAGTCCGTCGGTAGCATCCAGGTCGGAGGGCATAATGGTCATTCCGAACATCTGTTTGAGGAAATAGGCAACTTGCTCTTTTGAGGAGGCGCCGTTTCCGGTGATGGCCTGTTTGATACGGAGCGGAGCATATTCGAAGATCGGAACTCCCCGATAGAGTGAGGCTGCCATAGCAACACCCTGTGCACGTCCCAACTTCAGCATGGACTGAATATTTTTCCCGAAAAATGGTGCTTCCAGAGCGGTTTCATCGGGTTTGTATTCATCTACGAGGTAAAGTGTGCGGTTAAAAATATGGTTGAGTTTTTCGTAGTGACCGGTAAAACCTGAAGTTTTTACAACCCCTAATGTGACAATGTTTACATTGTTGTCATTCACCCGAATAACACCATACCCCATGATATTTGTGCCGGGGTCGATTCCCAAAATAGTTTTGTTGAAGGCCAATTCTTTTTTTATCAAATATAAGTGAAATATGAATGGTGGGAAAAACCTATTTGAAAAGTTGAACTTCCGGGAAACGGCCATTTTCTGAAGCGAAGATGCTGCAATATTGATAAAATAAGCGTTTTCGTTGAGTTTTATCCAAGTTTCACGGTGGTTCTCATCAAGCAAATGGAATTTTTTATATATTTCGTGCTTGAAAGGAACCCCTAAACTATTGTAAAATATAATCATTTGGGAAAATGGCGATGGATTGAATTAATCTTAACATATTAAGTGATTTAACAAAATTGCATTTCAGATGTTGTATTGAAAAGAAAGAGTTTTTTAATAATTTAGGGTAACATTGTGATATAAAATTGTATTAAGTATTATCGTGCGTCTATTTGAAGTGCTGGTTTTAGAAGCCGGATGGTAGGCTTGCATGCAAAATATAATGAATAGACAACATATATGGTTGTTATACAGAGGTTAAAGAATCGTTTTCGCGGAGTTTTACGTAATGGTAAAATTCGGCTGATACTAATATGTCTATTTTGGATTGGAAATCTTGATGCCAGGACTGTTAATGCCGGATCTGTACCGGTTGATTTCAAGCTCGTCGGATCTATTGTTGATAAGTCATCCATTAATTCTGAAAATACCTTAGCTACAAATCCCGGGGCTCCTGTAGCTACTGTCACCTCCGTCACAGGAGCTACTCCCTTGTGTATTGGGGCGACTGCAACTTATAGTGCCAATGGAGTGGTCCTCGATGGAGGTACCGGGGCATGGAGCAGCAGCAATGCGGCAATAGCCACGGTAAATGCAGCAACAGGGTTGGTTACGGCAGTTAGTGCGGGAGCTTGTGACATTATTTATACGATTACTGGCGGTGTTGGAGGAACAGTATTTGCACAGCAACTTCTTACCGTTAACCCTTTCCCTGTCTTGTCAAGCTCACTGAACCCGCCTGCTATCTGTAACAATTCATTTTTCAGTTATATCCCTACAAGTTCAACCGTTGGAACCACTTTTTCATGGACCAGGGCGGCAGTGGGAGGTATCAGCAATGCGCCGGCCAGTGGAACCGGCAATCCTAATGAACCATTGAACAATACCACCTCAAGTCCGGTAAGTGTTACTTACATCTATACCTTAAGCGCCAACGGATGTACCAATCCTACAACCTACAACGTTGTGGTGCAGGTGAATCCAACCCCGGTTCTTACCAGCAGTGTTTCCCCGCCTGCAACCTGCAGCGGATTGGTATTCAGCTATACTCCTACCAGTTCCACTTCCGGAGTTACTTTTAGCTGGAGCCGGGCGGCTGTTCCCGGAATCAGTAACATTTCATCAAGTGGCACAAACAGCCCTAACGAGAGTCTTATCAATACGACAACTTCTCCTGTAAATGTTGTTTATGTATACACATTGAATGCTGCAGGTTGCACCAGCACTTACAATGTAACTGCTGTCATCAATCCTGCAGCGACTTTGAGCAGCACCTTGTCCCCTCCCGCAATCTGTAGCGGGAGCGTTTTCAGTTACACTCCTGCCAGCCTTACGGCGGGGGCCACATTTGCCTGGAGTAGGTCAACCGTAGCTGGAATCAGTAACGCTTCAGCCAGCGGAACAGGCAATCCAAATGAGACCCTGGTCAATACAAGTGCTAACCCGGTATCTGTGACTTATATTTTCTCCGTTACTGCAAACGGGTGTACCAATCCGATTACTTTTATTGTCGTGGTGTCTGTGAATCCTGATCCGGTTTTAACGAGCAGTTTATCACCGCCTGCCATCTGCAACAATTCATTTTTTATCTATACGCCAACGAGTTCAACCCCCGGATCCACCTTTTCATGGACCAGGGCCGTTGTCGCGGGTGTCAGTAACGGTGCATCAAGTGGTACGGGTACGATCAATGAGCCACTGAACAACACCACTGCAGGGCCGGTAAATGTAACGTATGTTTATACTTTGAGCGCCAATGGCTGTACAAATCCAGTAACCTTTAATGTTGTATTGCAGGTTAATCCGGCGCCGGTATTGACAAGTGGCCTGACCCCTCCGCCAATATGCAGCGGAACTGTGCTAAGTTATACCCCGACCAGTTCTATGGCTGGTACGACATTTTCTTGGAGCCGTGCCGCCGTTGCAGGTATTAGCAATACTGCAGCCAGCGGGACGAACGATCCAAATGAAGTCCTGACGAATACAACTCCGGCCCCGGTTAATGTTGTTTATGTATATACCTTGAATTCAGGAAGTTGTACTAGCAGTACCAATGTCACGGTAGTGGTAAATCCGGCTCCGGCACTGAGCAGTACTTTAACACCGCCTGCAGTTTGCAGTGGCACAGTCTTTATTTACAATCCAACCAGTATCACGGCCGGGGCAACATTTGCCTGGAGCCGTTCATCAGTTGCAGGTATCAGTAATCCAGCCTCAAGCGGTACAGGTAATCCCAACGAAACGCTTGTAAATACAACCAACTTGCCAGTATCTGTAACGTACAATTACACAGTTACCGCGAATGGGTGCACCAATCCTGTTACCTACAATGTGGTGGTAACGGTTAATCCTGCCTCTGTGTTGACAAGCAGTACATCCCCACCTGCCATTTGCAGCAATTCTTTCTTTAGTTATACCCCGTTGAGTTCTACTCCCGGCACAACCTTTTTGTGGAATAGGGCAGTTGTTCCCGGTATCAGTAATGCTTTGGCAAGTGGTACGGGTAATCCTAATGAACCACTTGTTAACACCACCTCTTCACCAGTTAGTGTTACTTACGCCTACACTTTGAGCGCCAATGGATGTACCAATCCTACAACCTATAATGTTGTCGTTGTTGTAAACCCAACCCCGGTATTAACGAGCAGCCTGACACCTCCTTCCATCTGTACGGGCACTGCATTTAATTATACACCAACAAGTTCTACGGTCGGTACATCCTTTAGCTGGAACAGGGCACCCGTAGTCGGTATCAGCAATACCCCAGCCGGTGGGACCGGGGATCCCAATGAGGTATTAATCAATACTACAGCTTTTCCGTTGACAGTAATTTATGATTACACTTTGACTGCAAATGGATGTACAAATTCACAAAATGTTTCTGTAATTGTCAATCCCACACCAGTTTTAACAAGTAACCTCACACCTCCTTCAATTTGCAGTGGAACAGTTTTCAGCTATAATCCTTCCAGTCTGACAACTGGTGTTAATTTCTCATGGAACAGGGCTGCCGTTGTTGGAATCAGCAATCTTGCCTCGGTAGGCACTGGAAATCCGAATGAAATATTGACCAATACTACGTATGATCCGGTTTCCGTTATTTATGTATATACCTTGACAGCCAATGGTTGTACCAATATTCAAAATGTGTCGGTCATTGTTAACCCAACTCCTACACTTTCAAGTAGTTTAACCCCGCCTGGCATTTGTAGTGGTGGCGTATTTTCGTATATTCCGGCCAGTGCTTCAGTGGGTGTCACGTTTAATTGGACCAGGGCAGTAGTTGCCGGGATCAGCAATGCTGCATCCAGTGGTTCCGGAAATCCTTTAGAGAACCTGGTCAATACCACCACCTCTCCCATCAATGTTACCTATTCCTACTCTTTGGCAGGGAACGGATGCATTAACAACCAAAATGTCGTTGTAATAGTCAACCCATTGCCTACTTTAAGCAGTACGCTCACACCTCCGGCTATCTGCAGCAATACATCTTTCAGTTACAATCCTACCTCGGCCAATGGTACCGTAACCGGATGGACGAGGGCGGCAGTGCCTGGAATCAGCAACACGGCTGGCAGCGGGGCAGGTAATCCCAATGAGACACTGATTAATACCTCCAATGCTGCAGTGAGCGTTACATATGTTTATACCCTGAGTGCCCCGGGATGCAGTAATACACAAAATGTGGTTGTGTCGGTGAATCCAACACCAACGTTAACAAGTAGTTTGAGTCCTCCGGGTATCTGCAGCAGTACGCCGTTCAGCTATGTGCCCACGGGTAACGTTGTTGGGGCAGTATATTCATGGAACAGGGCCGCAGTCGCAGGGATTAGCAATGCTACTGCCAGTGGAACGAGCAACCCAAACGAGACATTGATCAACACAACATTGCTACCGGTGACTGTCACTTACATCTACACCGTCAGTATCAGTGGTTGTGCAAATCCTACTACCTATAATGTGAATGTTAGTGTCATCCCTTCTTCGATTTTAACAAGTACATTGACCCCACTTGCAATATGCAGTAGCACAAATTTTACCTATAACCCTACAACCTCCTTACCGGGTACAACGGTTAGCTGGAGCCGCAATGTAATTCCAGGGATCTCAAATGCCGCAGCAAGCGGGTCGAACGGGATCAGTGAGACACTGATAAACAACAGTCCATTGCCGGTTAATGTTACCTATGTCTATACTTTGGTGTATGGTGGATGTACGAATGTTCAGAATGTAGTTGTCACTGTTAATCCTACACCTGCTTTATCAACCAGTCTGACACCACCTGCTATTTGCAGTAATACGGCATTTAATTATCCTGCTGCCAGTCTTACACCAGGAACTACCATTAACTGGACCAGGTCAGCAGTTCCCGGTATCAGTAATCCGGCATCAAGCGGTTCAGGTAACCCGAATGAAACACTGATCAACACAACTGCCCTTCCTGTGGTGGTTACCTATGCATATACCTTGAATGCAAATGGATGCAGCAATGTGCAAAATGTAAATGTTACGGTTAACCCAGTTCCCGGGTTGACAAGTTCACTGAGCCCACCGTCAATTTGCAGTAATGGTTTGTTTGGTTATGTACCGACCAGTTCTTCGCCGGGAGTAACATTTGGGTGGAACCGGCCGGCAATAGCAGGTATCAGTAATTTGGCAGCAACCGGAACCGATAACCCTAATGAGATCCTGGTCAATACAAGCAATGCACCTATAGCTGTTACCTATATTTATACTTTGTCCATTGGTGCATGTAGCAGGATTCAGAATGTAGTGGTCATAGTTAATCCTGTTCCGGTATTATCCGGTACATTGACTCCACCGGCCATTTGCAACAATTCAAATTTTAGTTATGTTCCGGCGAGTGCCGTTGGAGGGACTACTTTCAACTGGTCGCGTGCAGCAGTTCCAGGCATTGGCAACGCTCCGGCAAGTGGAACGGGCAATCCCAATGAGACTTTGGTTAACACAACGAATTCACCCGTAAATGTCACCTATGTTTATACATTGTCAGCCAACGGATGTACCAATGTTCAAAATGTTGTCGTTTCTGTAAATCCAACTCCAATTTTGACGAGTAGTCTGACACCACCCGATATTTGCAGCTCTTCGGTATTCAATTATATACCTTTAAGTCTGACCCCTGGGACCTTTTTTAGCTGGACCCGTGCAGCTGTTGCCGGAATAAGTAATCTGCCGGCCAGTGGTACAGGAAATATTACTGAAATTTTGGTCAATACAACAGCGCTTCCGGTTACTGTCACATATATTTTTACGTTAAGTATCAATGGATGTTCCAATCCTTCCACCTATTCGGTCAATGTTAATGTCATTCCTTCATCAGTACTTACTAGCCCAATGGGTCCTATTTCGATCTGCAGTAATTCTATTTTCACCTATAACCATACAGAATCATTGCCCGGAACAACGGTTAGCTGGAGTCGTGCATTTATACCCGGCATCAGCAATGCGACAAACAGTGGTTCCGGGAATCCTGCTGAGATTTTGTACAATACGACAACTTCCACAATCAATGTTCCTTATGTGTTTACATTGACTTACGATGGTTGTACAAATATTCAGAATGTTAACGTGTCCGTTGAACCCCTGCCGGTTTTGAGCAGTACCTTGACACCCTCTGATATATGTAACAATACTTCGTTCGATTACTTGCCGGCAAGTGCAACAAGTGGTACTACTTTTAACTGGAGACGTCCGGTCGTTACTGGAATCAGTAACCCAACTGCGTCTGGCACCAATAACCCTCAGGAGATTTTGGTTAATACAACCGCTGATCCGATCAATGTAACCTACATTTATACGCTATCGGCCAATGGATGCAGCAATGTTCAGAATGTTGTGGTTCGGGTTAATCCTACTCCTGTATTAACCAGTAGTTTAACTGCGCCTTCCATTTGCAGCAATTCTGTTTTCAGCTATATCCCAACCAGTTCAGCTTCCGGGGTTACCTTTAACTGGAGTCGGGCTGCGGTTCCTGGTATAAGTAATGCAGCGACATTTGGAATTAATAATCCCAGTGAGACTTTAATCAATACATCCACTCTTCCTGTTACTGTAACTTATCTATACACACTTTCCTCCAACGGATGTACGAATCCAACAACCTATAGTGTCACAGTTGTTGTGAATCCATACCCTGCCCTTACAAGCAGTCTGTCACCTCCTGCCATTTGCAGCAATACAGTTTTCAGTTACACTCCGACCAGTTCCACTCCAGGGGCAAGTTTCAACTGGAGCAGGGCTGTTGTTCCGGGTATCAGTAACGCTTCTGCGAGCGGCACTTTTAATCCGAACGAGACATTGGGCAATACGACTGCAGCGCCTATCGCGGTTACCTATGTCTATACTGTTTTGGTTGGCGGATGTGCCAATCCAACGACCTATAATGTTGTTGTGACGGTTAATCCAACTCCTACCCTGACCAGCAGCTTAACGCCGCCAGATGTATGCAGCGGATCGGTTTTCAGTTACTCCCCAACCAGTTTGACGGCAGGCGTGACCTTTGGATGGACACGAGCGGTTGTTGCAGGTATCAGCAATGCCTTTGGCAGCGGCACAGACAATCCGAACGAGACCCTGGTCAACACTACACCACTGCCAATTGTCGTGACTTACGTCTATACACTGAGTAGCAACGGATGTATCAATTCAACTACCTATTCGGTCAATGTAAACGTAAATCCATTACCAACCCTGACCAGCGGTTTTGTAGCGCCGGCAATTTGTAGTGGCACTACTTTCAGTTATAGCCCGACTGCATCCGCTACAGGCACTACCTTTGCATGGAGCCGCGCTGCGGTAGCCGGCATCAGCAATGCCCCGGCAAACAGTACCGGAAATGTGAACGAAACCCTGGTCAATACGACAGGTTCACCCGTTGTTGTGACCTACGTTTATACTTTGGGGGCCAATGGTTGCAGCAACACCCAGAATGTTACCGTAACGGTTAATCCGACCCTTACGCTTAGCAGCACCCTCACCCCTCCGGCCATTTGCAGCGGGTCAATATTTAGCTACATCCCGTCAAGCCTGACCCCGGGCACCACTTTCAACTGGAGCCGTGCCCTTGTAGCTGGCATTAGTAATGCCTCCGGCAGTGGGCTGGGTAACCCCAATGAGACTTTGACAAATACCTCAGCGCTTCCGGTTGTGGTAACTTATGCATACAATCTGAGTGCCAACGGATGCAGCAATGTCCTTAATGTTACAGTTAGGGTTAATCCTACTCCTGTACTGACAAGCACCCTTACACCTGCGGCGATATGCAATAACACAGTTTTCAGTTATGTTCCGACTAGTTCAACGCCCGGAACAATTTTTAGCTGGAGCCGCGCAGCAGTTTTGGGTATCAGTAATGCCCTTGGCAGTGGCACTGGCAATCCAAATGAGACCCTTGTTAATACGACCGGATCACCAGTCACTGTAACCTATCTCTATACCGTTTCAGCCAATGGGTGCACCAATCCTTCTACCTATAGCGTGGTGGTAGTCGTCAATCCTTCTCCGGTGCTAAGCAGTAGTCTGACCCCCCCGGCCATTTGCAGCGGCAATATCTTTAGCTATGCACCAACGAGTACTACCGCCGGGATTACATACTCCTGGAGTCGTGCAACAGTTGCAGGTATCAGCAATCCTGCTTCATCGGGAAATGGGAATATTGGTGAGATATTGGTAAATGCAAGTACCGTCCCGATCAATGTTACTTATGTCTATTCATTGGGTATTGGTGGTTGTACTAATCCGCAGAATGTTGTGATAACTGTTAGCCCAACAGCTATATTGACCAGTAATTTAACTGCGCCTGTAGTGTGCAGCGGATCTGTTTTCAGTTATACCCCAACCAGTTCGACACCCGGAACACTGTTTAGCTGGACCCGTGCCGTTGTCGTTGGTATCAGCAATGGGTTCAACAGTGGAACGGGCAATCCAAATGAAACTTTGGTCAACACAACAGCTGTCCCTATCGTTGTAACTTATGTTTACTCGTTGAGTATCAACGGATGTGCCAATCCATCCACCTATTCAGTTACGGTAACGGTTAATCCTTACCCAACCCTTAGCAGTGGTTTGAGTCCGCCCGCTATTTGCAGTGGTACCTCATTCAGTTATACCCCGACTAGTCCGGCGTCCGGCACTGTCTTCTCCTGGAGCCGTGCTGCCGTAGCCGGAATCAGTAACGCTTCCACCTCCGGGACAGGTAATCCGAATGAGACTTTGTTTAACACCACCACCTCCCCGGTAACAGTTACTTACGCCTATTCGCTTTCGGCCAACGGCTGTACAAATCCAAGTATCTATAACGTACAGGTTGTGGTAAATCCAACGATGACCTTGAGTAGTACGTTCACACCACCTGCCATCTGCAGCGGATCGGTATTTAGTTACGTCCCAACGAGTCCAACTCCCGGAGTAACATTCAACTGGAGCCGTGCGGCTGTGGTTGGTATCAGCAATGTAGCCGGTAGTGGGACCGGCAATCCAAACGAGACGCTGACCAACACATCTGCGCTTCCAATTGTCGTTACCTATACCTATACATTGGGGTCAGGCGGATGTACCAATTCATACAATGTGCTGGTAACGGTGAACCCAACCCCGGTATTGACAAGTAGCCTGACGCCTGCCGCGATTTGCAGCAATTCGGTATTCAGTTATTCCCCGATGAGCTCAACGCCCGG
The DNA here is from genome assembly GCA_023229575.1 of Prolixibacteraceae bacterium. Classification (GTDB taxonomy): domain Bacteria; phylum Bacteroidota; class Bacteroidia; order Bacteroidales; family Prolixibacteraceae; genus CAINVV01. The sequence goes on along the minus strand of JALNYZ010000019.1, from coordinate 21,570 downwards.
AGCAATTTTTAGCTGGAGCCGGTCAGCTGTGGCAGGTATTTCAAATTCGGCCAATACAGGAATAAATAATCCGAATGAAATTCTGGTCAATACAACATCATCTCCAATCAGTGTTTCATACGTCTATTCGCTTTCAGCCAATGGCTGCACAAATCCTTCCACATTTACCGTTGCGGTAACAGTTGATCCTGCACCTTCCCTGAGCAGTTCATTGGCACCTCCGGCTATTTGTAGTGGCAATCTGTTTAATTACACACCAGCCAGTACAATTGCAGGCGCGGTGATGACATGGAGAAGGGCATCGGTCCCTGGAATCATTCAAACTTCTTCATCCGGATCCGGAAGTATCAGCGAATTCCTGACCAACTCTTCGGCCGCTCCTGTCTATGTAATCTATCAATACACCCTTTTGGCCAGTGGTTGTACCAACATTCAGGATGTGGTAGTAACAGTAAATCCAACACCTGTACTGACCAGCAGCCTGGCTGCCCCACCCATTTGCAGTGGTACAAATTTTCAATATGCGGCGACAAGCGCCACCGCAGGAACAATATTCAGCTGGACAAGGGCTGGTATTCCTGGTATTCTTCAACCTGCTTCAGTAGGAGTAGGGGATATCAATGAGGTACTGACCAATACGACCAATGCGCCTGTTGTTGTCACATATGGATATACTTTAACCGCAAACGGCTGTCCAGGAATTTCTTACAATGTTACAGTTACTGTTAATCCTACACCGCCAATCCCGGTAATTACCCCTCCGGGGCCTGTATCTTTCTGTGCCGGAGGAAATGTGATCCTGTCGGCGCCTGCCGGATATTCCAGTTATCTCTGGTCAAATGGCGCTTCTTCCCAGAATATTATTGTTACAACAACAGGAAGCTATTCCGTTGTCGTTAAGGATGCGAATGGTTGTCAAAGCGCCTCGTCAACGCCAGTTGCAACATCAATTCTTCCGATTGCTACGGCATTTGCCGGAAGCAATGGCCTTATTTGTGCCGGCACAAATTTTAACATAACAGGTGCCACCGCTACCAACTATTCTTCCTTTGTATGGAATACTAGCGGAACTGGTACATTTATCAATGGCACTACCCTGTCCCCAATTTATTTGCCCAGTGTCTCCGATCAGAATACCGGGGTTGTGACTTTAACACTCACTGCATACAGTATCCCTCCATGTGTGACGACAGTACAGGATAATCTGATCCTGACTATCCGGCCGCTTCCAACGGTTAATGCAGGAGTCGATAAAAATTTGTGCTATCCGGCCACTCTTTTTGTTAGCGGCGCTATTGCTACAAATTACCAAAATCCGAGTTGGACCCATAATGGTACCGGAACATTGACGGGCAATTTCACACTTACTCCTACTTATCATCCCGGACTGGCGGATGTTGGCAATACGGTCAAACTGACTCTCTCGGTTGATGCACTCGCCCCTTGTGCCACAACAGTCTCCGATTTTATGCTGATCCAGGTGGATGCCTTACCCGGAAACCCGGGTGCCATATCTGGTCCGGCCGGCAGCAGATGTAAAGGGACCACTGCAACCTATTCAGTATTGCCTATCCCTCAAGCTGTTAATTACAATTGGAGCTTACCATCCGGGATATCTATTGTCTCGGGTGCAAATAGCAATACGGTCAACGTTTTGTTTGGTCCCGGCGCAGTTTCCGGAAATATTACAGTCTACGGGTCAAACAGTTGTGGAAACGGTTTGGTCTCCACTTTGCCGGTCGTTGTCAGCGATATTCCCGCGAATCCTGGAAGCATCAGCGGAAGCACTGCCATATGTCAGGGAAGTACCGGTTTAATCTTCTCTGTAACCCCTGTAAACGGGGCAACCGGGTATACCTGGACAGTACCTTCCGGCGCTACAATTACATCGGTTCCTCCACTTACCAACAGCATTACGGTAGATTTTGGAATGGCCTCCATGAATGGGAATGTTACGGTTTACGCATCCAATGGTTGCGGTAACGGACCTGTCTCCTCTAAAGCAGTTCAGGTGAATATTAAACCTGCAACACCCGTTATTACTGCTTCAGGGAATCCTACCACCTTCTGCGAAGGCGGAAACATCCTGCTAAGCGGTCCGACCAATGGGTTCAATTACCTCTGGTCGCCGGGAGGGGCAACTACCCAGACCAATGTGGTCACGACAACAGGAAACTACTCTGTTGTGGTTACTGATCCGGCGACTGGTTGTTCCAGTGCTGCCTCCAATATTATATCCATTACCGTCAATCCTGCTCCCGCAGCGCCTGCCAGTACCGGCTTTATCACCCAATGCTGGAACAATGTCGGACCTGCCCCGTTGTTGGATGCATCCACCGTAACCTCTTCCGCTGCCGGTACAACGATTAAATGGTACGATGCGCCTGTCGCGGGGAATGTGGTTGTTCTGCCAATTTTGAATGCTGCCGGGACAGTTACCTATTATGCGGAAGCAAGCAACAATGTTACTGGCTGCAAGAGCCTGAACCGGACTCCGGTCGTATTGACTATCAGCAACAATCCTCCAGCCCCAATTGCCATTCCTTCAACTCCAACATGTGAATCCCCGGGATTAATTCTCACAGCAACTGCTACAACAGTAGCAGGAACCACTATTCTTTGGTATACAACTCCAACCGGAGGATTGCCTGTAAGCCCAACCCTGAGCATTCCGGGTACAAAGACTTTCTATGCGGAGGCCAGCAATGGTTTCTGTACCAGCCTCACAAGGTCGGCAGCTGTAACACTTACCATATTGCCGGCTCCGGCAGCGCCTGTTTCGGGTGGTGATATTACCAGGTGCCTGGATATACCAGCAGTGATTTATACCGCTATCGCGACAGCTCCGGCCGGTTCTACCGTTGTATGGTACGATTTTCCGAGCGGTGGCGCTCCTGTATCGCCAACATGGTCCTCTCTGGGTAGTAAGACTTTCTATGCGGAATCAAAGAATTCGACCACACTTTGTGCCTCTTTGGTGCGTATCCCGGTAACGATCAATATTATATCGCATCCGGCGCCACCGGCTTTCGCACCCAATGTAATCGAGTGCGAAAGAAGTCCATTGCAGACGCTTACTTTCACTGCACCTGTACCACCCGGGTCTACAGTAAAATGGTACAACAATGTAGCAGGCGGATTGCCGTTGGCTACTGCCCCGACGTTGCATGCAATTGGAACAGCAACCTATTATGCTTCCACAGACAACGGGGTATGCGAAAGTTCAACCAGAACAGCTGTAACCATGCAGATCAATCCGGCTCCCCCTGCTCCGTTTAGTCTGGGAGACAAAACTATCTGTGAGACAACCCCTCCAACCACACTGAAGGCAGATGATCAGATAGGGGCCCAGGGGCCTGGAATATCTTTAAAATGGTACATGTCTTCCTCCGGAGGCACGGAGGTAGCCAATGCAACACTTGGTAATGTTGGCACCATTACCTATTACGCTGAGGCATACCAGGTAGCCACGGGCTGCGCCAGCCTCAACCGGTCGACGCCTGTTAAGCTGACTATCAATGATTCGCCAGACCAGCCGGTCACCAATTTGGCCATTCAGGAGGCTTGCCAAACAAGCGCAGGTGTGACGCTTACAGCAACGGCTACTGCCACAGGTGGAGCAACAGTGCAATGGTATACTGCGGCAACAGGAGGGACTTTGGTTCCTTCACCAACATTGTCAGCGCCCGGAACCGTAACCTTATGGGCAGAGGCTTTGCTTGGCAATTGTACCAGTCCCAGTCCGCGCACTACATCGGTTAAATTAACCATTGACCCTAACCCGGCTCCTCCGTCCGTAACCAATCCACCACCCAAATGTGATGACGGAACACCAATGGCCGTTTCTGCATCTGTTCCTTCCGGAATTGAGGTAATTTGGTTTGATACAGCAACCGGAGGTTCTCCTGTGACGCCAACTCCGTCCCTGACAGGTCCCGGGAAGATTATCTATTACGCCGAGGCAAGAAATATCGCAACCGATTGCAGAAGTTTGTCACGAACATCGCAAACACTGGAGATCAAAGCTGCTCCTGCCGATCCGGTCGCTGATTCTGATATTACTGTTTGCGCAACCAGTCCCGTACAGACGATAACTGCCTCTGCCACCTCTCCGGATGGAAGTCCGGTCAAGTGGTACCGAACTGCGACAGGCGGTTCTCCAGTAACGCCAAATTTGAGCGTAATCGGTACCGTTACCTTTTATGCAGAGGCGGACAATGGTTCATGCAAAAGTAAAAACAGGTCGGGCCAGACTTTAACCATTTATCCGGTGCCACTGCCTCCGAAAGGTAAACCGGAACTAAAACTGTGTTCAGATGATCCTCGTGTAGCTACTGATAACTTCAATTCTCAGGTTATACCTGCTGGTAGCGCAGGCATTGAATGGTTTAGTACCAGTACAGGAGGAGAACCCCTGGACCATATCCCTACTTTTAGCGAACTGGTTCCCGGAACGACTGTTTTCTATGCTGGTTCAAAAGACAATGTAACAGTTTGTCAAAGTTTAACCCGTACAGCAGCTACGGTGACCATCAATCCACAGCCTTTGGATCCGGTCAGTGCAGGCGATGTAACAGCCTGTGTTCAAAGTCCGGTACAGGTATTGCGGGCCACCGTATTAACACCGGTTGATGGTGCAACCATTGTATGGTACACCACCGCGACCGGCAATACTACTGTTGCCTCCCCAGTGTTGAACCACATTGGAACCATTTCCTACTGGGCTGAGGCGAAATTGGGTACTTGCATCAGTGCCAACAGGGCAATGGTTACCCTGACAATAAACCCTGTGCCTGCTGCCCCAACAGTCGGGGCGTCGGGCAATCATCTGACTGCCTGCGAATCGGCTGCCGGACTCGATGCAAATGCTGCTATAAATATCGTTCCAGGCACAACAATCAAATGGTATGACTCCGCTACCAATGGAATTGAAGTTTCACCTATTCAAACAACGCCGGGAGACAGGATACTCTTTGCCGAGGCAAGTTATTCGACTGGATGTAAGAGCCCAACCCGTACCAGAGTATTGTTGACGGTCGATCCGAATCCGGCAGATCCGGTTGGCATTGACTTGATCGAATGTGCAAATACACCAGTTCAGACAATTACAGCCCAGGTTGTAACCCCTCCGGCTGGAGTGACCATTACTTGGTATGATGCGCCCACCGGGGGAAGTATTGTGCCCTCCCCAACCTGGGACCAAATAGGAACAAAGCCTTATTTTGCCTCTGCATCGTTGGGTAGTTGCATCAGCGCAAACCGCGCCCAATCGGTTCTGACAATACACGACAGGCCCACAGCCCCTGTCAGCACAGGCGACATTATTGAGTGCGAATCTTCCCTGCCGGTCAATGCCAACAGTGCCATCAACAACCCCGATCCATCCATCACCATAAAGTGGTTCGATCAGCCAACGAATGGTTTTGAGGTTGCCTCACCGGTCATAACTTTTGTGGGTACCAAAACATATTATGCCGAGGCTAGAAACAGCTCGGATTGCCCTAGTGCAACAAGAACGGCGGTAAAGATGACTATTCAGAAGACCCCGCCCACACCGGTCAAGAAAGGGGATATCAGTGAATGCGAGAAAACACCTCTCCAAACATTGGATGCCAATACGGCGATCATACCTGTAGCAGGCTGGACCCTGGTGTGGTATGATGATACCGGTGTTATACTAACCGGATCTCCGACGCTGAACAAGGTCGGAACGGTAACCTATCTGGCGGCTTACCAGGAGTCATCCGTCAAGCATTGTGAGAGTCCACGTACACCCATTAAATTGACTATCAGTACACCTCCGAAAGCTACTGCATATAGCAATACCCCTTTAACCCTGGGGAGTGACCTGCATTTGAACGGTGGACCAAAAGGTACAGACTTCACCTATTTGTGGACGGCCCCGGGTGGATTGACCTATGCACCTTTGGATGGCAACGTAACAATTCCAGGTGTAATAGCTTCGGATGCAGGAACCTATAAACTGACAGTTACATCCATTTCCACCGGTTGCGCCACCACAGTGACTACCCAGGTCGTAATCTTCTCAGCCAGTGCCGGATACCAGCAAGTTTGCATGGGAGGTACACTCGTACTTACTGGCTGGCCTGACAACATGAAATCTTATGACTGGTCAGGTCCTGACGGATTTACCTCTTCGTTGCAGAATCCTTTTATTGATAATGTTACAGCGAAAAATGAGGGAGTCTACACGCTGACAGTGACAGACAGCAAAGGCATTCAGTCAATAGGAACTGTCAATGTGATCATCAACCCGTTGCCGGAACCATTTGCACAGGCCAATACCCCGGTTTGCCAATCAGGCACATTGCAATTGACGGGAGGTCCCGACGACATGCTCTCCTATTCATGGTCGGGTCCGAATGGATACAATTCCATCCTTCAGAATCCACTGCCAATAAAAACCCCGGTGCCGGGGAATTATGTCCTGACTGTCGTTGATAAAGTGAACCACTGCGCGGCAAAAGATACAATATTGGTAGAGATTTTAAGACCTGTGGCATCCGCTGATCCGATTTGCCTTGGAAACACGCTTCGGTTGAAAGCCGCCCCTTCAGGGATGAGTAGTTACAAATGGACAGGCCCAGCAGGATTTACCTCTAATCTTCAATTTCCTACAATCCAGAATGTTACTACCGCAAACCTGGGGGATTATTTCCTGACCATTACCGATAATACAGGTTGTACCCCTCCTGCCGTATCAACGACAGTTACTTTGGGCAATCCGCCAAATGCCTCGATTACCATAAGCCCGAATGTGAACCCGATCTGCGAAGGGAGTGATGTTGTATTCATGGGAGGTCCCACGGGGACGACAGAAACATATACATATGAATGGAAAGGTCCGAATGGATTCAGTTCCGTCGATCAAAATCCACCAGTGATCACCAACATCAGGTCCGTCAACTCTGGTCTGTATACATTAACAGTGACCAATTCTGCGGGTTGTTCAAGTACAGCCCAATTGAACCTGAATGTTTCTGCAGTCAAATTTAACGGAACATATGGCCCTTATTGTGTGAATGACTCAAAAGTTGCCTTGTCCGTCTCTCCTGCCGGAGTTGTCCTGTCAGGGACGGGTATCAGTGGCAATAGCACAAGTGGATATACCTTTGATCCGGCAGTCGCCAATATTGGCGTTCATCCGATAGCTTATACCTATACGAACGGAATCTGTAGCATTAGAAATTCCTTTAATATTGAAGTGGTCGGGAGTCCCAAAGTTGTGACCAATACAGTTGTGCTTAAATCATGTTCCGGTGTAACGGCTGATTTGACCCTTCCTCCGGTTACGGCAGGATCAACGGCAGGATTGATATTCACTTATTGGTCTGATGCCAAGGCAACCACTGCGGTTACAACACCAACTGCGGTTGGTTCAGGCCTGTATTTCATTAAGGGTGCAACAGCCAGTGGTAAATGTTGGGATATTCAGTCGGTTACCGTTGGTCAGCCCGATTCGTTGCGGGCAAGTATCCTGGCCTCACCTCAGCTCAATTGCCCGGGTGATTCGACGGGTACGCTAACTGTCAACATTACTTTGGGAACAGCGCCTTTTAACTATCAGTGGAGTACAACGCCGTTGCAGTCAACTGCTACAGCAGCGGGTTTGCGGGCAGGTCTCTATACAGTGGTTGTGACGGATGCAAAAATGTGCAGCGCTGCTTTTACAGGTGAAATAACCGAGCCGGCGCCAATAAAGGTAGGGTTTGCGAAAAAATCGATCCAGTGTTTAAGTGATGCCAATGGCAGTGCACGGGTTGATACCATCAACGGAAGCACGGATGTGGCCCAGCTGAATAGTTACAAATACCTGTGGAATACCCCTCTTCCCCAAACGACCAGGGAGGCAGTAAGACTGACTGCATTGTGGCACAAAGTTACTTTAACCAGTTCCAGCGGCTGCATTCAAAATGACAGCGTATTCATCAATGTCGATGATGTAACCCCGCCAACGATTACTTGTCCCAAGGATATCGAATTGACAGTTCAATACATTAAATCGGTAGATCCCAACAAGTATACTGTTGATTTGGGAAAACCCTTTACTTATGATAATTGCGCCATTGATACGGTTTTCAATGATTCCCCAGCCAAGTTCAGGACAGGTTTGACCAAAGTCGTCTGGACAGTCACGGATCAGATGGGACTCATGGATACCTGCACCCAACGAATATTTATCAAGGAAATCCCGACTGTACCTCAGCTGATCTCTCCAAATGGCGATGGTGTGAATGATAAGTTCGTAATAGATGGATTGACCTCGAAGAATTATGAGAATACCCAGCTATTGATTTTCACAAGATCCGGACAACTGGTTTTCCAAAGCAACAATTATGAGTTGCCTGAGAATGCCTGGGATGGACGTTATTCAGAATCAAACTTTGCCAAAAACCAACTTGTTGCACCGGGTGTCTATTATTACATTCTTAAATTGGGAGGATCGAGCAGTCAAACTATGAAAGGATACCTTTATGTCTATTATTGATACAATAATTTAATCCTTCAATATATACCGCATTGAAAAAGAACAACAAAATATTCAAGGATTTATCGTATGCACTGTTTGGGATATTCTTGCTGGCATTTCATACCGGCGCGAATGCCCAGCAGGATCCAGTATTTAACCAATATATGAACAATCTGCTAACGGTACAGCCCGCCTATGCAGGTATGTCGGGATATGTAAATATAACGGCTTTATCCAGAATTCAGTGGGTAGGATTTGATGGCGCCCCCAATACCAATACATTCACAATTCAGGGCCCTTTTAAAAAATACAACGTAGGATTGGGGCTCTCGATTATCACGGACAGGTTTGGACCGGTGAGGCAGAATGGCGTTTACGCCGACTATTCCTATCGTGTTCTCCTGGAAGGGGACCAATACATATCGTTTGGGATCAAGGGAGGTTTTAACAGGTATGAGGCTTTGCTTACAGATCTGAGCGTTCATGATCCCAATGACCCGGTAGTTGCTTTTGATATCAACAAAAAGTATTTGCCTAATTTTGGCGTCGGGTTCATGTGGCATGCCGACAATTTTTTCCTGGGCGCATCCGTACCCAAAATATTTCAAAACAAGATTAACTCCAACAGTGGCGAGACTGTTTACAGGGAGGAGATGAATTTTTATTTTATGGGAGGATATGTTCTTGACATTGCAGACAATGTCAAATTCAAACCTACCCTGCTGGCAAGATGGAGCCAAAATACCCCTACTGTAGCTGACTTTTCTGCCAATGCACTTTTTTATGAACGGGTATGGGTAGGGGCAACCTATCGTATGCAGAATTCTTACGGACTTCTTTTTCAGATTTATGTTAACAGGGGTGTCAAGTTAGGGTATGCTTATGACCTCACCTCATTCCGTCCGTCCCAATACAATGCCGGCACCCATGAATTTATGCTTAGTTATGATTTTCCTGTTAAGCGGAAAAGGTTCTGTCGTTTCACACCGAGATATTTTTGATTGAATGATCAATCCCCAATTTTCTGCCGTCATGGTCACATACTGGTGTTTTTGTAGCTGTTTTGTAAATATAACAGTGAATTTTAGTATATTTTGCCAATCAATTCATTTGTTTGCACCAGATTTTGTTTAACCGGAATGATAGAATTAGTCAAAAAGGTAATTTTGGGGATTGCACTGATGCTTTTGTTGTTCTTTTATGCAATAAGTTGCAAAAAAGAACCTTCCAGTGAAGTGCCTATGCTTAAGACATTGGCCGTTACCAATATTTTGACTTCTTCTGCCATCAGCGGCGGGGACGTTTCATCTGAAGGCAGTTCTCCTGTAACTTCACGGGGTGTTTGCTGGAGTATCAAACAGACCCCGACCAATCAATTCAAAGATAGTGTCACGATTGACGGGAAAGGATTGGGCATTTTTGGCAGTACCTTGACGGGACTAAAACCTGGCAAAACCTATTACATCAGGGCATATGCCGCGAATAGCGTTGGAACCGGCTATGGAAATCAGTTAACAGTCGTAATTGCACCGACCGTACCTTCTTTGTCCTCTTCTGTCATAATTGCGACTAACGATACGTATGTATCCAGCGGAGGTACTATTTCTGAAGATGGAGGTTCACCGATATTTGTTCACGGAGTCTGCTGGAGCACGCGTAAAAATCCCACAACTGCCAATTATGTCACCTACGATGGAGCCGGAGGTGGAACTTTTACCAGTACTGCTACAGGTCTATTCCCGGATTCAACCTATTACCTCAGGGCATACGCTTCCAATAGCGTCGGGACCGCTTACGGGAATGAACGTTCTTTCTCAACAGGAAGAATGTTGGCAAAGGACGTAGACAATAACTTTTATCATTTGGTGACAATTGGTTCGCAAGTTTGGATGACCGAAAACCTGAAAACAACCAGGTTTCGCGACAGCACCTTAATCCCATTGGTGGAAGATAATTCCTCGTGGGGAAATTTGATCCTGCAGGGCTATTGCTGGTACGACAATAATCAGGCTGATAATGGAAGTACTTATGGTGCAATTTATAACTGGAGTACTGTGAGCAGTGGGAAGTTATGTCCTTCAGGCTGGCATGTGCCCTCTGATGCGGAATGGACCATTCTGAGTGTTCATTTGGGCGGTGATACGCAGGCTGGTGGCAAACTGAAAGAGAATACAACTGTTCACTGGAAAGTCCCCAATGCAGGAGCCACCAATGAAACGTCGTTCAGCGCATTACCGGGCGGTTATCGAACCATTACCGGGGAGTTCGGTAACGTTGGCAGTTATGGAAACTGGTGGAGTACCTCGGCCCTTAATTCAACGGTGGCATATTATAGGTACCTTTATTATGGTAACGGTTCCATGACAAAAAGTTATATCAGTCAGAAGTATGGCCTTTCCGTAAGATGCCTTAAAAATTAGGGAAAACAAAATGGTTTGTCGATTGTTACTCAATTGTAATATAATTCGTTCAATTTTTTGAAAGTCCCGTTTATTTTTAAATCAATTTAAAAAGACGATTATGAAAAAGAACTTAATTCTGGTGCTCATTGCACTTTTTCTCAGCTCCGGCGCTGTTTTCTCACAAAATGATGATTCAAAACCAAAACCAAATTTTTGGTTCGGCCCTAAAATCGGATTAGACCTTGTCACTCCAACCATTGATCAAAACTCCATTAGGACGCAGTTTGATTCCAATTCACAGTACGGCATCTTCTTTCAGTTTGGTAGGAAATTGTATCTTCAGCCCGAGTTCTATTATGCAACCCACAAGGAGACCTATACTGTTTCTTCTGCTGCACCTTTGGAAACAAAGGTGAACACCTTGAAGGTACCGGTGATGATCGGGTTAAGACTGCTGAATCTGGGAATTATCAGCGCACATGTGATGGCTGGGCCCCAAGGGTCATTTTTCCTTAATGAATCCAAACCATTACCATCTTTTAGCAGGCAAAAAAGCAATTTTGATCTTCAATTTGGCGGTGGTGTTGATGTGTTGGGTTTCGTAACGCTCGATGTGCGCTATTCGGCAAACCTCAATAACTCGATGGAAACCAACATGCAGCAATTAAATTGGAAGAATGCTGTCAATGTTACACTGGGTATAAAATTCAGGTAAAACACGGTTATAAAAAGGATAAAGGATAAAGGATAAAGGATAAAGTGGCATTTGAACTGAATTGAGCATTATCTCACTAATCTCAGAGAACATCTCACCAAAGATAATTTACTCACAAATCCCACTTTATCCTTTATCCTTTTTACTTTATCCTTTAGAAAGGTAGCTTAGTTAGGTCTACGTTTCCCCCTGATAAAATGATCCCGATTTTAAGGCCTGCAAATTTGTCCCTGTTTTCCATGATGACTGCCAGTGGAACTGCACTGGAGGGTTCAATGATGATCTTCATCCGCTCCCAGATCAACCGCATGGCTGCGACGATGGATGCCTCCGAAGCGGTCAGGATCTCATCGACATGTTGCCTGATCACTGCAAAATTGAGCTCTCCCAGTGAGGTCAATAGTCCGTCTGCTATCGTTTTTGGATTTATCGAAGGATGAATAAACCCATCCCTGAAAGAACGAAATGCATCGTCTGCATTTCTGGGTTCGGCAGCCATTACTTTGCAGGAAGGGAGAGTGGATTTTGTTGAGACAGCTGTACCCGACAAAAGACCTCCTCCACCTACCGGACACATGACTATTTCCAGGAGTTTTACCTCCTCAAGTAATTCAAGTGCAGCAGTACCCTGACCGCAAATGACCTTTAAATTGTTGTATGGATGGACAATGGTCAATCCAATCTCATTGGCCAGCCTTTTTAAGGTTTCCTCTCTTGCTTGAAGGGTAGGTTCGCAATAAGTTATGATACCCCCATAGCCTGCTACCGCGATCTTCTTGATCTCCGGCGCGTTTGACGGCATGACGATGTTAGCTTTTATACCCCTGATTTTTGCAGCCAAGGCCAAGGCTGCCGCATGATTCCCCGAGGAGTGGGTTCCAACGCCTGAAGCCGCCTCTTCCTCATTTAAAGAGAAAACCGCATTCGATGCACCCCTAAATTTGAAAGCGCCCACCTTTTGGAAATTCTCACATTTGAAGAAGAGTTCGCAGCCCATCAAAGCATTGATGCTTTTGCTTGTCAGCACCGGAGTCCGGTGGATATATGGCTTAATCAGCTCATGAGCAGCAAGGATATCGGAAAATGTAGGCAGTTGCATGGTAAGTTAGTTATGAGTTATGAGTTATGAGTTATGAGATATGAGATATGAGTTACGAGATATAAGAGATGAGAGAACTGAAATGGAAGCCAAGTACTTTAGTCACTTTAGTCACTTGGTATCCAGGGAATCCTTCTTTTCCTTCTTGATCGCCTGCTTCACCTTGTACCCGGCAAATACCTCCTTCACCCTTTTTTCAACTTCGTAAGTCGTGGCAGAGAAGAGAAGGTTGCTGTAAGCATTGAAATAGACCATAAAATTATCGAGGTCATCTCCCTGCAATCCGGTTAACCGCTCTGCAATTTCTTTGTTGTAAACCAGCGAAAATAGCTGCCATTCCCTTTCGGTTCGAATGGCCGCCAAGGTATTTCGTTTCGATTTTTCTTCCTTATTGTATTTGTAATACAGGAAGGAAGTAGGATGGAATATGGCGGTTAAGACTTTGGGCTTTGTTGCAAATTCACCCCTGAGTTCAACAGGGATGTTACTCATGTTCTTTGCATGATCGAGTAATCCGGACATGTTTACCTTCTGTCCCTGGCCCGTTATTTCAACTCCTTCCAGTTGGTATCTGACCGGTGCCATGGTTACAATTGCGTCATCATGGCCAACAATATCACTCACGGGAACCTTTTTGTCAATATATCCGATCGATTTGAAAGTGATGGTGTCAGTAGGGTCAGCTTGTAAGGAAAATTTACCCTCTTTGTCTGTCATGGTACCTCCCCTGACCCGTTGGTTAATCACATTTACGTATGGGATCACAAGACCTGTAAGGTCGTCCCTTACCTGAGCAGTAACCTTCACCATATCCTCCGGAAAGTATACCTGTGCGTAACTGCTCACGGAAAGACCGCAAATCAAAACCGCAAGAAATAACCATTTTTTAAATGCCATATTTCAGAAAGTGACTAAAGTGACTAAAGTGAACTAAAGTGAACTAAAGTACTTAACTTTTGATAGGGTTTAGCTCGAATTTAATTTAATTGAATGAAATACCCATGAGAAAATTTTCATACCAACCGAAAATGATCCGCCAGCTGGCGGATGGGTATTCCATGCGACCTTTATAAAACAAATTATATACGCATGAAACAAGTGTTAAAAATTCGAAAGTAAAATTTTCTATTTCTCCCGGTCTTCACTTCAGCTTCGCTCTTGCCCTGGTCTCATTTTCCCATCTTCACATTTTCACATTCCCCAATTTTTTCAGCCTTTCCATCGCTTTCAGGACATTGTCCCTTTCTGCAAAGGCGGAGAAGCGGAAATACCCTTCCCCGGAAGGTCCAAAACCCGATCCTGGTGTCCCGACTACATTTGCCTCATTCAGCAAAAGGTCAAAAAACTCCCAGGAGGTAAGTCCGTTTTTTGTTTTCACCCAAACATAAGGTGCATTGATTCCTCCAAAGACAGTATAACCTTGTGACTTTAGACTATCAATCATGATGCGGGCATTTTCCAGATAATATTCGATCACAGCTTTAACCTCTTTCGCCCCCTCTTCCGAATAGATTGCCGCAGCCGCCTTTTGAACAGGGTATGATACGCCGTTAAATTTGGTGGTATGCCGACGCATCCACAAAGGCTTTACCTGATGTGGCTGGCCTGCCTCATCATAAGCCATCAACTCGTCCGGAATAACAGTAAAAGCGCAACGCGTTCCGGTAAAGCCTGCCGTTTTGGAGAAACTCCTGAATTCAATGGCTACCGATTTTGCCCCTTCAATCTCATAAATGGAGTGTGGAATTGCAGAATCTGTAATAAACGCCTCATAGGCAGCATCATAGAAGATTATGCACTTGTTTATAATCGCGTAATCCACCCACTTTTTCAAGACCTCTTTCGAAGCGACTGTCCCGGTAGGATTGTTGGGGAAACACAGGAAAATAAGATCAGGTCTTTCCGAAGGTAGTTCGGGAAGAAATCCATTCCCTTCGTTGCAAGGCATATAAACAATACCATCAAAATACCCGTTCTTCCGGCAGGGTCCAGTTTTACCCGACATCACGGTAGTATCGGCATAGACCGGATAAACCGGATCGCAAATCGCAATTTTGTTGTCACCACCAAAAATTTCCTGAATATTTCCGGTATCGCACTTCGATCCGTCGGAGACAAATATTTCATCTGCTGATAACTGAACGCCACGGGCATGATAATCATGTTTGGCTATCGCTTCGCGCAGGAAATCATAACCCTGTTCAGGTCCGTACCCTTTGAAGGTGTTCGCATCTGCCATCTCATCAACTCCTTCATGAAAAGCCTTGATGACAGTTGGTGTAAGGGGCTGCGTAACATCTCCGATGCCCATTCTGATGATCTCTTTATCCGGATTTGCCTTTGCAAATTCGCGCACACGACGCCCAATTTCGGGGAACAGGTAACCTGCTTGAAGTTTCAGGTAATTTTCGTTGATTCTTGCCATTATCTTGATGAACTTTTGAGGTAAACAATATCGGTTTGCAAAGATACGAAATAAATTTTTGGCTACTTTTACGGCAAACCCTACAATCCGTCTGTTATGGAGATGAATTTTTTTGTTAAAACGCATGGACTTGGAAACGAATACATTGTATTTGACCGCGCGGCAATCGACTTTGAACTTACCAGGGAACGCATCGTCCAGCTGTGCAACATCCATGTAGGCATCGGTTCCGATGGAATCCTGCTCAAAGTTCCTACCGGGAAAGCCGATTTTGGATTGCGCATCCTTAATCCGGACGGATCTGAGGCCGAGAAAAGTGGAAACGGTCTCCGGATTTTTGCCAAGTATCTTTTCGACTATGGATTTACGGAAAAGCATCAATTTACCATTGATACCCTGGGGGGAGTTGTAACAGCGCATATCCTTCAATTGGTCGGCGGGAAAGCCTTTATGATTAGGGTTGACATTGGGAAAGCCAATTTCAGGGCCGCTGAAATTCCGGTCACTTTTTCAATGGAGGAGTGTTTCAACGAACCCGTTTCGATCAATGGCAATTTGTACCATTTTCATTGTGTCTCGGTAGGGAATCCGCATTGCGTCGTTTTAAGGGAAACCCTGGATGCGGAGGAAATCAAACGGGTGGGAACACTGATCGAAAACCATCCAATGTTCCCCAACCGGATCAATGTGCAATTTGTCAAGGTGATCTCTCAAAATGAGGTGGAGGCACTGATCTGGGAGCGGGGGGCAGGCTTTACACAGGCATCTGGCAGTTCTTCGAGCGCGATTGCGGCCGTGATGGTAAAAAAGGGGCTTACTGACCGTAACATTTCTGTACGCATGCCTGGAGGCGTCCTTAAACTGGAGGTGGATGAGGAATGGAACATCCGTCTTACCGGCGAGGTTCGTGAAATTGCTTCCGGAATACTCAGCCGGGAACTTTTCAGGTAGTAAAGGGCATGGAGCAGAGAGCTGAGGGCATGAAGCATGGGGATTGGAAACAGCAAGAGGGAAACGAAGAAGCGGGAAGAACGAGGGGGTGACTTGGCGAGGGGGAGAGTGGGCGAGTGGCTCAGATCCTGTGGGGAAATATTGGTAGCGAAGAAACTGAGAAGTCCTTTTACTTTTCATTTGAGAAATTTGAGTCATTTGTGGCGGGGAAGGGTTTATTATGTTTGAAATGCCTTCCAATTCTGTTCATTCTGAGATTCTGGAAATTCTGCTTCAGACAATTTGTGTAATCCGAGGTTGGGAGGATTAATTTGTGTTCATTCGTTTTAATTCGTGTAATTGTTTCTTAAATTTGCGGACTCAATTTTTTTACAATGACCGAGAAGACATTACCATTTTCAAAGGAAGAAGTATCAGCAATTGCGGCAAAATATCCTACACCGTTTCATATTTATGATGAAAAAGGAATGCGTGAATATGCCCAAAAATTTGTTCAGGCATTCTCCTGGAATCACGGATTTAAAGAGTTTTATGCGATAAAATCGGCACCGAACCCATTTTTAATGAAGATTTTGCGCCAGGAAGGATTTGGTATCGATTGTAGCTCATTGGCGGAATTGGTCCTGGCCGAGCGGGTTGGGATGCGCGGGGAGGAGATCATGTTTACTTCGAATGACACTCCGGCCAACGAATATAAGAAGGCTATTGAACTTGGTGCAATCATCAACCTCGATGACTTTGGTCATATCAAATACCTTGAAGAGCAGGTCGGATTGCCTGAGTTGGTCTGTTTCAGATATAATCCCGGAGCCCTCAAGGAGGGAAATGCCATCATCGGTCATCCCGAAGAGGCAAAATATGGCTTTACCCGAGAGCAGCTTTTTGAGGGATATAAAATTTTGAGAGACAAGGGTATCAAGCGATTTGGTATTCATACCATGGTTGCCTCCAATGAACTGAATCCCGATTATTTTGTCGAGACTGCCACCATCCTGTTTGAATTAATTGTCGAATTGTACCAGACATTGGGCATCCGTTTCGAGTTTGCCAATCTGGGTGGCGGGATAGGTATCCCATACAAGCCAGATCAGGTAGCAGTTGATCTCGATCGAATGAGCAGTGGAATCAAAAAGGGATATGAGCAGTACATTGTAGCCAGTGGCCTTGATCCGCTGAAAATCTATTTTGAATCGGGAAGGGCCATCACCGGTCCATTTGGATTCCTGGTCTCCAGGGTGCTTCACATCAAAAATACCTACAAGAAATATGCCGGATTGGACGCCTCCATGGCCAATTTGATGAGACCCGCACTTTATGGTTCCTATCACCACATTACGGTTCTGTCAAATGAAGAGAATCCCTCTAAATTCATGTATGATGTTACTGGTTCCCTTTGCGAAAACAATGACAAATTTGCCATCAACAGGGTGCTTCCAAAAATGATGCCCGGCGATTTGGTGGTAATCCACGATACCGGCGCGCACGGTCATGCCATGGGCTTCAACTACAATGGTAAATTACGCTCGGCCGAGTTGCTGCGTCGCACTAACGGAGAAGTGGTCGAAATCAGAAGGGCCGAGACGTTGGATGACTATTTCGCCACCATAAATTATGGCCGATTGCCCGAATTCACTGTTTAAATGGGCTATTAGCTAATAGCCAATAGCGATTCTGTTTTTATCCAACCAATTATTCTACCGTGAAAGTCTGCGGATTTAGTTTTGTTAAAAATGGCGTGAAGTTCGACTATCCGGTTGTGGAGGCCATTACCTCGATTCTTCCAATTTGCGATCATTTTGTGGTAGCGGTGGGCGACTGCGAAGATGGGACCCTGGAGTTAATCCAATCCATCGGATCTGAAAAGATTCAGATTATCAACACAATTTGGGATCCGGCGCTCAAAGAGAAAGGTAGGGTACTGGCATCAGAGACCAATAAGGCTTTTGATGCAATTCCGGCCGGTTACGACTGGTGTTTCTACATACAGGGCGACGAGGTGGTACACGAAAAATACCTGCCTGTCATCCGTACTGCCATGGAAGAGAATCTTTCCAACAAAGCTGTAGATGGTCTTATTTTTCACTATAGCCATTTTTACGGAACCTTCGACTATCTTGCCGACTCTCGCAGGTGGTACCGTAGCGAGATTCGCATTATCCGCAACGACAAAAACATACGCTCATGGAACGATGCCCAGGGATTCCGTTGGATGGATGCCCGGAAACTGACCGGTAAATTCGTTGATGCCAACGTATACCATTACGGATGGGTACGTCCGCCAAAAAAAATGAAAGAGAAGCTGGAAGGGAGCAAACAGTACTGGTCGGCCGACTCAAAACACATCAAAACGATCAACCAGACATCGGCCGAATACGACTATGCCCAATCGATTGACAGTCTGACCCGTTTCAAAGAGACGCATCCTGCCGTGATGAAGAAAAGACTGGATCAACTCAATTGGCATCCTGAACTCTCTGAGAAAAAGAAGCAATTCACCGTCAGGTATTTTGTCCTCTATTGGTTCGAGAAGATCTTTAATTACCGGCCATTCGAGAACAAACATTTTGTAGAAGTCAGGTAAAGATTGCCGATTTGATGCTACTTTCATCGGCCCTTCGACAGGCTCAGGGTCGCACGTCATTACAAACCCACTGATATTCGGCCTTATGTACGTAAACGACGATCTTAAAAAAGCCCTGGAGGTATTACGTCAGGGTGGAGTAATCCTCTATCCGACCGATTCGGTTTGGGGCTTGGGATGTGATGCGACCAATCCGGAGGCGGTGAAACGGATTTTCGGCATTAAGCAGCGCGAAGATGTCAAGAGCATGCTGGTATTGATTGAAAATCCCAATATGCTGAATTCCTATGTCAGGGAGGTGCCCGAAGTTGCCTGGCAACTGATTGAAGTGACAGATAAACCATTGACCATCATCTATCCGGGGGCTAAAAATTTAGCTCCTAATCTGATTGCCTCCGATGGATCAATAGGGATCAGGGTGACAACAGAGAAATTTACCGGGCAATTGATTCAGCGTTTTCGCAAGCCTATCGTCTCCACATCGGCCAACATTTCAGGTAAACCTACTCCTCAAAATTTTGACGGGATCGGAGAGGCGATTCTGTCCGCAGTAGATTATGTAGTTCAATACCGCCAGGACGACCGAAGCAAAAATTCCCCTTCCTCCATTCTGAAACTGGGTGTTGGCGGAGAGATACAAATTATCCGGTCGTAGGGATTCTGCCTATTTTGCCTCCTTCACCCTCCCCGAGCCTACGATGGTTGATTCGATGGTTGGATTTCCCAGATAGGTGACACTACCGGATCCTGCGATCTTGCAGGTAAGTTTCTCCAGGGCATTTACCTCGCTGCTTCCTGACCCCGAAATCAACACATTCACATCTTTGGCTTTAAGGCCGGATGCTTTTACTCCCCCGGATCCCGTGACGGTTATTTTGAATTCAGGAACGATTCCCTCTCCGGCCAATTGAATATGACCGGACCCAGCTACGATGGCGGATATTTTTTCTGATTTCATATTTGAAAGTTTGATGAAACCGCTTCCTCCAACATAAAGATCCAGTATTCTCGAAGTGAAAGGTTGATCTGCCACGATTGACCCGGAACCAGATTGAGATAGTTTATCGATTTGCGGTGTTGAAACAGTAATAGTTACATTGCCCGGATTCCATTTCGAATCGAACCACGCATTGCCTGGGTAGCGAATAATCAGGGTACGGTTACTGAGCTCTACAATTAGTTTGGAAATGGTCTCTTCCTTTGCTGTCACTGTGACCGATTGAACCGTGTCCTGTTTCAGGATTAGCTTTGCATCACTTTTCAAAGAGATCTGGGTAAATGCAGGGAGATCATATTTTACGGTCTTTTGGGCACAAACTATTTGTGCAGAAACCAAACAAAAAAGAACGGATAGAACAATTCTCAAGTTTTTCATAATGATATGGTTATTACTTTATGTTGTTTTAGACAGGTTATTGATTGGCTACATAACGCATTTTTTACCACAAAGGCCTCCAAGGTAATGCACAATGGTCGCTAAGTCCAAATTATCAACAATTTCCTTTTATATCTATTGTACGACCATCGTGTTCTTGTTGATAAAATTATTCTCACAACTGATACAAAATCCATTCAATAATAAAATTATTAAAAGCTTTCAACTAAATGTCTTATCCCAAATTCCCATCTGCTTCAATCTGATTAATCCCATAAATCCAGTTATTCCAAATACAAATCAATTAATCCCTCCGGGCAATCCAGATGCAGTTCCTTCTTCCCCTGGTCAAAACGAATGATCAACTCCTCAGAAAGTGGAACCAGAATTTCGTGTGATTTGTACAAAATTGTCAGCACCACATTTCCTGAAAAGTCATCCACCCGTATTACTTTTCCAAGTTTCCCCCGCTCTTCATCAAAAACGGTCATTCCTATCAAAGTATTGAACTCTTCATTGGACTCCGGCTCTTTGTCAACATCCTTGGGCACATATATTTTGCATCCGCAATAAGGCCTGACCTTTTCCACAGAATCCAGATCATCAAACGACAAGCATAAAGTTGTTGTGGTACGGAATCGAATCCCCTCTTCACTGACAAAAAATGGTACCAGGCCACCCTCGACCTCTACCAGAAGATAATCAGGATCATCCAGTACCCCTTCGTAACCCTCTTCGATCTCAAGGACGACTTCTCCCCTTAACCCGTGCGGTTTAACAATGGTGCCGACAGGAAGAAAATCTTTTTTATCGAATGGCGTCATGGGGTTTTTTATTTCGTTTTATACAAAAATAGCAAATAAAAAAGCGATGGTTGTGCACCATCGCTTTAATTCTTTTTCCCGCCAGGCGGGATCAAATGTCGTTTATGCTTCGGTATTCTCTTCAGCAGTTTCAACTTCGGTTTCAGGAGCAGCTTCTGCTGCAACTGCTTCAACAACCTCCTCGGCTACGACTGTCTCAGGAGCAGGTAGCTTAGCGGCAGCTGCGGCAGCATTTCGTTTTGCAATTTCGGCCAGACGCGCTTCGTTTACTTTGGCTTCAGATTTGAGCCTTGCCTTTTTCTCTTCAATTTGTGAGCTGGTCAGTTTCTCTTTGGATGCCTGGACTTTTGCAGATTTCTCCTTCATCCATGCTTCAAATTTAACTTCTGCATCTGCTTCACTGAAAGCTCCTTTTTTAGCTCCTTCGAGAAGGTGCTTTTTCATCATCACCCCTTGGTGGGAGAGGATTGAACGGGTAGTATCTGTCGGCTGGGCGCCCTTGAAAAGCCAATCCAAGGCTTTATCAAAGTCAAGATCGATGGTGGCAGGATTAGTGTTTGGATTGTAAGAACCGATCCTTTCAATAAACCTGCCATCTCGTGGCGCCCTGCTGTTTGCTACCACAATGTGATAGTAGGCATGTTGTTTACGGCCATGCCTAGCCAAACGAATCTTTACTGACATACAGTTTTCTCTTAAATGTTTAT
>JALNYZ010000018.1 GCA_023229575.1 Prolixibacteraceae bacterium | reverse complement strand
CACCCGGTGGCCTTGAAAAAGGTAGCATCTTTATCTTTTGTTGGTGTCCACTCCCGTCCTGAAAATGTGCTGAAACTCCAACAGATAAACATACCGAATTTCATCTCTTTAATTTGCTCTGTGCGAATATTGTCGTCAATTTTTCTGGTGTAGTCTGATCCCGTTTTTTTAACAAAACCCATCAACAGAATTGAACAAGTAATTATAAGGGCAGTTTTCATTTTCATTTGTTTATATTTTGTTTTTTAATGGCCAAATGGAATACCCATTTAATCATTTTCGGTTGGTGTGAAAGTTTTCCCATGGGTATTTCATGATTTATCTTTTTATTCTTAACATTTTTTCATTCATTGGCAGTTGGCACTTCCAGAAACCATTACCAATATCAACAAAATCAACTCCATCCAAATAGGGTTTTCCCAATTTGGACCAAATGACCAAAGGGCCTCCTTCCGCCAGGGTAACCTTCAATTCTGTTTGGCTCGTTTTAATATCGGTGACCGCAGAGGGCGATAGGAATTTATCTGACCGGCCAACCACGGCCCATCCATCCTTTACAGGGCATACCAACAGTAATTTATCGGAAAAGCCGGTCAGGGGAAAGGTATAATCTTGGTCAAAGCGCTGTCCCTTCCCTGCTGCCCAATCATAAACAACCAGTCCTTCGTCAGGCGATGCCCACTGCCCTGGGTATGGTTGAACCATGGCCGGGGCGAAACGATAATCAGAGGGTGAGATTTTCCCTTCAAGTGTTGTGTCCCCCGGATAGTTCAGATTATATGCTACAATAGCCGCACATTGATTTGCCAGGGGGGCAATCACGTAGTAAAGATTATGATCTGTCAGAAAATCATCAAATATGGAATTTGGCAAGGGGACTGCCGGAGCCAGCGGACGAAGCAACTTCCCATCGGAATAATAAAGTGGATAGATATGTCCAGGGACAAAATTATCCGCAGCATCTGATAAGTAAACAGGGCCACCCGACATCGCTTTCGAAACAGCCATAATATGTCCTGCAACAGGATCATTGGAATGGAACATATCGTGATCAGGCCAAACACTTTGCCCCTGAAAAAGTGTAGTCATGTACGACTGGTGAATGTGGGACACGGCTTTTGCCTTATTCCCCAATTGATAGTCCAAGCTCACCCTGGTAACGGAACTGAATTTTTGGGCAAACATGTTCGCCGGACTTTGGGCCATACAATTAATCAGCTTGCCATTCAATTCTTTTTCACAATATTTTTCAAGGGCTTCCGAACTTTGTATGGAAGTCTGGACCGGATTGGCATGTCCTTCATATTCATTGACCATTGATGATTGTACATCGATTTTCACAAAGTCAAAACCCTGCTGTTTGACAGTCTCAATCATAGTTTTGTAGAACTTATCTATTGATGTTAACTGATCTTTAACAATCAAGGCATTGCCATCTCTTGAGGGCATCAGGTCATTTTCAAACCCAACCAGCTTATTGTTGATGTTAATATTGTGCCAAAGCCCTTCAAAGCAGTGCCAAAGGCCAAACCATTTTATATTCCCCTCATTCCGTTTGGCCATTAAAGTTTGCCAACCAACTGGAAATTTTACCGGATCGGGGTTGAAGCTTACCAATTCCATTAAATCAGGCGAAGCATCCTGATGCCCATCATCCACCAATACCCAACGGATTGGAATATCCGACCGGTTAATTTTATCGACTGTGCCCAATAACAATTTGTCATCGATTTTCTTCTTGTACTGTTCCCAACTGCACCAGCCCAAATAAGTGAAAACTTCCGGGTAATTTTTATCATCCCTCTTATTGGTAATTTTTTTTATTTGCTTGTTTTCAAATGCTTTTACCCATGCATTATTGATAGCCTGATAAATATCTTTTGACCGGCTCCAGGCCAATACTGGTATATCCCCATCTACAGGTGCAGTACCGAAAGTTCCTGAATTGACGGAAAATGAACCATTATCTTCCAAATAAAGCCATCCCATAGAAAGCTCAGACGTGAGCGGCAATACGCACAAATATTCATTGCCCGGAAGCTCCAGTAAGAGCATTGTAGCCTCGTGTGCAACCCCCTTCATGCCCGGCATGATACTTTTTTTGGACACCAATGGTAAAGCAGAATTGCCAAACACAGCCCCAAACATCCCATTTCCAGTTTGTGGCCATTTTCTTTTATCGCGGATCATGCAGTTGCCCCGTTTGAAAGCAGGCAATTTAATTGATGCCGAATAAATAATCCCTTGTTCCCCTTCCGGGCTGGCATGGAACCCTTGCAGGACAATGATCCCGTCTTTTTTTGAGGAAATGTCTATCACGTTCTCTGCATGAACTATAAATGAACAGTAAAATGTAGCGAACAACAACAAAAGAATATTTTTTAACATCAATTTATATTTGTAACAGATTGTGTTTCAGTTGCTAATTATTCGTACCTCAATGCTTCCACTGGGTTTCTCGTGGCTGCTCGCCAGCTTTGCCAACTTACGGTGAGCAATGCAATTCCCAGAGCTAGCAAACCTGACAAGGCGAAAATCCACCAGCTTAGTTCAGTTTTATATGCAAAGTTTTCGAGCCATTTATTCATGGCATAATATGCAATAGGCGTGGCAATTACAAAAGCGATGGCAACCCATTTCACAAAGTCGCGGTTAAGCATGATCAGTACTTCGGCAATTGTAGCGCCGTTTACCTTACGGATACTAATCTCTTTGTTACGTTGTCTTGCAATGTGCAGCGCCATGGCAAAGAGTCCGATAGCAGCAATTAATATAGCCAGAGAGGAAAAAAGCATTATAAATTGTTTTAATCGGGCTTCCTTTTGATATTGGGCTTCGAACTTCTTATCGAGAAAGGAATAATGATAGGGTGCATCGGGGTACGACTCTTTCCACTGCTTTTCGATAAATGCAAGGGTTTCAGGAATATTACCGGACTTCACCCTTACTGAAACAAAGTTGTGGTACTGGTTGAACAGTATGGCAAACGGACGGATGGTTTTGTAGTACGATTCGAAATGGACATCTTTCACCACACCCACCACGTTCAACCGGTTAAGCTGTTCTTTGTCCGATCGTATCTTGCTATAGAAAACAACAGATCCTACGGCATCGATCAATCCAAGGCTTTTGGCTGCCGACTCGCTCAGAATCACCGATTGCTTATCATCGTAAATTTTACTGAAATCGCGCCCGGCAATCAGTTGAAGCCCTATGGTTTCAACAAAATCGTAGCTGCAATGATAAGGAATGACCAAGTGGTATGCCATCTCCCCCTCTTTCTTCATGTAAAGGGGAGTATTGGAATCACCATCGCCGGGAACCGAATGCGAAGTAGTTACCGAGGCCACCGAACCATTGTCGAGGAGCTTTGTTTTGAAGTTGTCGAAGTTCTTTCGCAATCCCCAAACCGGTGCATCTAAAACTACCACATGCTCCTGATCGTAACCGGGATTCTTTTGCAACAAATAATCGAACTGTTGCGACACCAATACTGACACCGAAATCAGAATAATGGCAATAGCAAATTGTGTGGTTACAATGATCTGCCGAAAATTGTTTTTGTTGTTCAGGTTGAAAATCGCATTCTTCATCAACGCCATGCTGTTTACAGACATCAGTTTTGCCGCTGCATAAGCGCCTCCCCCAAAACCGGTAACAGCAATCATTGTCAATACGAAAAGATAGAACGAAGGCATTGAAATAATGCTCAGCCCCTTAATTCCAGGAGAAATGGATTCGAGCATCGGATAACAAAAGAGAAACGTAATAAGCGCCAGCACCATTGATAGCATCACAACGCCCATCGATTCAGCAATAAAACCATTAAAAATGGCAGATTTCCCGGCTCCCGATATTTTGCGTAAAGCAATCTCTTTTGCTCTTCCGAAATTGTTTACGGTAAAAAGGTTGACGTAATTCAGAAAAGCCACAACCCAAACCAGTAAGGCTGCTCCTATGGAAATGTAGAGGTTGCGAACGTTATTGTTTGGTTTCAACTCGCTTTCGAAATTTGAATGAAGATGGATGCTGGTAATCGGTTGCAACAAGAGATGCCAGTAATCACGACCGCTGGTTTTTTCTGTGGCAAACCCCTTGTTGTATCCTTTGTTGATGTACTTCTCGACCAATAATCCCAGCTTGCTTTCCACTACTTTGGGATTGGCATTGGGAGTAAGCATTGCATAGGTGTAGAAGGCATTGTTTAGCCAATGATCGGTTTTGTTATCTGGATCGCCACTGCTCGAAAAAAGTATGTCAAAGTCAAAATGTGTTTGTTCTTTGATGGGTTTGCAGATACCGGCAACCTGGTAGGGACGGTAGTTTCCCCACAATTTCAAAAAGAGTGGTTTCCCGCATACCTGACCTTTCCGAAAAGCTTCATTCCCAAAATAACGAACGGCAGTTTCTTCGGTAATCACGATTTGATTGGGGCTCTTCAATGCATTCCTTGTATCGCCTTCGATCATTTGAACCCTGAAGAGATCGAAGAAATTGGAATCGGCCTCTAAAACCAATTTTTCGTTAAAGGCAACCGTACCGCTGGGATGGTTTTCGTTTTTCACCGATATGTTGGACCATGGCCAGATCCTTGTGGCTTTTTCCACTTCAGGGATTTCGCGCACCAAAGTTTTGGCAAGTGGTGGCGCAGCCTTTGATGAGCTGTAATCGATACCGCTCATGTTGATGTTTGCGACCACACGGTACAACCGTTCATTTCCATCGAGCCACCGATCGTACGAACGTTCGTTTACGGTGTAGGAAAAAACAAACAATGCACACACAAAGGCAACCATAAGCCCCAGCACATTTACCGCTGTGGTAAACTTATTTTTTAACAAACTGCGCCCTGCAAATTTCAAAAGCAATTTCAACATTATCTTTGTATTTATGGGTTTGCTGAAAAACTATTTTGAAATTGTTCCAACATAGAGATTATCCAGCAATATTGCTGATGTTGCACCCTTAACCGACCCGAGTAAAGATAGGTGTATCGGCATATCTTTAGAAATGTAATATGGAACGGATACGTCTTTCAGGACTGAACCTGAACTATCATATAAACTGACATGCCATTGTTGCGTGCTTGCTGAGTCACATTGCAATTTTAAAGTATGCCATACTTCCTTTTTAATAAAAACCACAGGTCGATTATTTATCGAATATTGTCCTTCGTCCGAAATCTCCATTTTAAAGATTTCAGATGTTTGTCCAAGTCTCCTGTTTTTTATCGTTAGTTTGAATATGGCTTTCTCCTGAAGTTTGAAATCAAATTTTAAAACCATTTGCCCTACCGGAATTCCTGGTTCACAGTTGATTGTTTTTTGTCTTGAATTAATATTCCATTCCAATATATGTCCCTCCCTATCTTTATCTGTAATGATTTTAAAATCTTCTATAGATGCATTTCTAAGATACAAACCCTTTGGAAGTATCTGCTGGTCGGTTTTTTCAAAATCATCCCGGATAATAGTCGGCTGAACTTGGAGAAGTGGCCAAGCCGGGATATATGGATCGTCCCTCCTGAATTTATAAAAAGGACGGTTAAGCAAGCCAGCCATTAAGAACTCATCCGAACCGCACCCGGCAACCCTGGCCGGTGAATCATCCGGCAACCTGAAGTCAGGCTCCGGTCCTTTAGGCCCATACGGATCACACACTTTGGAACCTTCATCAAAACCCGCACTCTGCCATCCTTCTAAAGACAACCCTGATTCCCAGGCTACGGGGATCCGCCCCACCATATTTTTTTTCGCAGGTCTTACAAAATCAAACAAGGGGCTTCCTGCTATACTCCAATAAATATTATTTGCAAAGGTTACAGGACCCTGATCAAAACGACCAGGAGCGATCATATCCTTGCCGATCGACGAATAAAAAACGTTATGGTGGGAATGAAGCCATGATTTATCCCACGGAGCAGATGAAATTTTCCTTCCTATACTGATCAATCCCGGCTCTTGCAAACTATTCGCAACAATATTATTTTGGAATACGAGCCGTAACCCATAGTTGCGAAATACTCCGGCAGAAGAAGTATTGAAAATCAGATTGTCCCTGAAGATAATATCTGCACTCGCGGCATCTGCATAAAGCCCAAACCCTGAATACATTCTGGCTTTAATATCATGTATGACATTTCCATATACTTGCGTTCCAGGAGATTCTGTTAGTGTATAGATGCCTCCCATGTCGCTCATCAGCCCGTCACCAATATGATGAATGTAATTGTAACAGATAGTATTTGCATAAGTCCCTTGCAACCCTCCTCCCTGGCCCCATCCCCATCCAATAGAAATGCCCGTATAGGGTTGGTAGGCAATTTCGTTGTGTGCTATACTTAAATGATGGGCATAACTGACCCAGATACCGCTTGAGCCTCTAAATACCAATCCGTTCCGTTCAATCAGGTTGTTTTCGATAATGATTTCATTGCAAACTAATTTCTCATCTTCCGGCAAAATATCACTGCCAATACGGATCGCACCTGCTGCATTAAACCGGAAATCATTGCCACTAATACGAATATTCTTACATGCCCGATCCACCCAGAGAGCGTATCCACCCATTCCTGTGAAAGAACACTCAGTGATAGCCACATCATGTACCCCAAATAAATAAATTCCGGGAGATTCAAACGAGCGGTGATTCTGTCCATCCCCACTGTTATCCCGTTTCAATAACCAATTCGCGCCACAGAACTGTAATCCGCTGATGGAAAAATGATGAAGCTCTGCTTTTCCACCGGGAGTACCATGAAGGGAAATAAGCCTATCAATCACTGGTATCTCTGTAACCACACTCTTCATGTTTTCATCCGGATAAGGGTAATAAACGAGAATTCTTTCATCCTGATCAATCGCCCATTCTCCTGGTTTGGTGACCGAATTCACGTATCCTTCCAACCAAAAGGCCATTTTATAATCCCATGAATTAAATGGGAATTGACTCTTTGAAGTCAGCTGAATTAATCCATTATCCGGATTAATATTCTTTATCCTGTGTCGGCTTACGGTCCATGAGTGCAACGCAACCAGGTAAGGGTCCTTTGCCCCGGAAAAAATTTCGGGAGCTACATAAAATTGTGCTTTTGCTACGTCATTGTCCCTGTTTGTGGGGTCAAAAGATTCTTCAGCATAAAAATAGGTATCATCAGGCTCTCTTGCCATGGAACGAAATTGCCCATTTACAAAGAACTGGTTGGGCAGGGGAATTTGACCAGGTAAACGGACTGACCAACGGTGTTTATCGTACGGCTTCCAGCCTTTAATGCTCTTTAATCCTGTGATTATTGCATCCCGGGATTTTGACCCACGTATCACAACCGGCCCATCTTTGGTCCCGGAAAAGGTGTCATCAAATATTAAGGTGCTATCGAGATGATATATCCCGCTACTTAACTGAAGAATTTTTTGCCTTCCGGGATATTCTTTGCATAAGCTACGTAATTTTGAAATCGCTTCCTTAAAAGGGAGCGAGTTAATAGTAGGTGCGGTTTTATCGTCAGGATGTCCTGAAATAATTAAAGCTTTCTGTGTCTGCGGTTCATCAAAAGTCGTTGCAGAAGCTATAAAGAACTTTACATTACCAGTTGTACATATACAAATCAATAATATAACCTTAATTGTTCCTGATATAATTTGACCACAGCTATTAAATTGTTTTTTTATAGAATTATGCTTTCCCTGTATTTTCATATATTAAATTGTATATTTTCATTGTGAAAATCCTAATTTGAAAATTATTTGCAAACAAAATCCATCACAGGAAGCCATAGGCAGGCTTAATACCTGCTCTTTTGGTACCGATCCTTTAAATAAGTATCTCAAAGGATTCCCTATTTTTCTGATAATGGGAACCTTTTATCCTTTTATCGGATTAATTCATATTCCTATCCTTCCAGAAAGTCTAATTTAAATCGACTTTTCTCGTCCTTTTATATTACTTTGTTAAGTTCTGTATAAATTATGCGGAATAAAAATGAATTACCAACCTATATTCTGATATGCAACACCAACCTGTGCATATTTTAATTGTTCGGCATTTGGTATTGGCCACATCAGGTACTTTTCCCTGGTAACCGGACGGCGGCTAACCACCACGCGTTCGTAGGTAAAAGTATTGGGGGCAGTCTGCACGATCTTCATCCCTGTAACAAGGCCTTCAACCTTATCCTGAACCTTCCAGCGACGGACATCATAATAACGTTGTTCCTCAAACGCAAACTCCACGCGGCGCTCATTTCGCAAGCGAAGTTCAAAGTCGGTCGAGGTAATACCTGCCGGTAAAATGGGCATCCCGGCACGGGCACGAACCACGTTCACTGCGTTTATTGCATTGGTGGTGACGCCATTGGCGTAAAATTCGGCTTCTGCATAATTGAGATACATCTCGGCCAGTCGGAAATAGCGCCAATACCCGTCTTTGTTGGCTGTTTTGGTCGAGGTATAATCCATAAATTTCCTTAAATAGTACCCGGTACGGGTAAATCGATTGTCTGTCTGCGAGATCCCCGAGTTGCCACCATCGTAAGTCCAGACAGGCAAGGTATTATTGGCCAGGTTATGAAAAACCCCATTGCAATAGATGGTTGAAAAGAGGCGAGGGTCGCGGTTTTTGTACGGGTCATTCTTGTTGTATTGCGTGTTTGCCGTATTATAATTTGGCATAAGGTGATCAGCGTCCAGATATGGATTGGTAAGGTTCAGTACCGGCTGTCCGTTTAAAGTTTCGTAAGAATCAACCAATTCCTGGGAAGGGGAAGCCCCTGATTTTATAACATCAACTACGAACGGTAAACCATGCTGTTGCCAAACGGTGCCAATCTGTCCTTTGTGCGAATAGATGGTCTCCTTGTCATTGGCCGGATTATCCAACATTTCGGGTTTCACCAGAAAGAAACGCTGGTAGTTACTGTAAGCTTTAACCGGAGAGGTGGCAGGATTGTACAATGCATAGTTTTTACCCAATAAAGCATCGAGAGAGGCCTTGGTTATTGTAGCAGCTTCTGCCCAGTAATTTTTGCCACCGTTCCACAATGGACTGGCAGCAAACAGGATCGCTTGTGATTTAATTGCGACAACTACTGATTTGGTCATTGCGCCCCGTTCTGCTTCTAAGTTCGAACGCCATGGTAAATTAGGCTGGGCCAAAGCGCTGTCGCAGTCGGTTATAATCGCCTGGACACATTCATAAAATGCAGGACGTTTATGCGTCGAATAATCAAAATTAGCAGGTAAGTCATGCTTAATAACCGGAAGCGGGCCAAACCGTTTGATAAGTTGCCAGAAATAAAAAGCCCGCAAAGCATAAGCCTCGCCTTTCCACTTGATCCGGTTGGCCTCAACCACCAGTTTTGTTGCCTGGTCAATATGATCAATAAAAACGTTGCACTTCCTGATACCCGAATACATATCATCATAAATGTCCATATTGCTCCCTCCTTCCACAAGGTTACTCGATGAGGTCATCATCCCCTGATAATAATTGGCAATACGACCCGACTGTACATCTTGGGCATCCTGTGCCTCATCGCTGTACACCCCTAAAAAAGTACTGTTGTCATAACCCATCCCCATTAAAGGAATGTAAGCGTAACATTTGTTCAGATAACCTCCAGTGAGCAGATAGTCAGAAAAGACCTGTTCGTAAGAGAGGCGGCCATCTGGAATTAGTTCTAATGTATCTTTGCACGCCGAAAAAAGTAATCCGGCAATCAGTATAAATATATAATATATCCTTTTCATAATGTTTTTTCAATTAAAAGGTGACATTCAATCCAATGTTCCAGGTCCGGTTGGTTGGGAAGGTAGTGATATCCCCCATTTCAGGATCTAAATCACTATTGCCCAAACGGTCGATGGTCAGCAGGTTATAACCGCTTACATACACTCTTATCGATTCAGTCTTTACCTTATTGGCCAGACTGGCCGGTAACTGGTAACCTATCTCGACATTCTTCAGACGGACATATTGCTTATTAAGGACATAGAAATCGTTTATCCGGTTACTTGCACTCTGTGAGCTAGAAAGTGCGGGGGAAGTAATTTCGGCCCCGCTTGCAAATCGTTCTGCAGTCCAGGCATCGCGGTGCATATTGAAATAGGTGCCACCGTTGGTATAGTCATAAAAGCCCATTCCTGAATAGCTTTGGGAAACCTGGCCGATACCCTGGAATAAAATTGCAGCATCGAAATTTTTCCATGTCAGGTTTACGTTGGTACCCCATGAAATTCGCGGGAAAACCGGATAACCGATAGGGGCTATGTCCTTTGTATCAATAACCTTGTCACCGTTTAAATCCTTATAGATAAAATCACCAGGGCGGGGAGCGCGTCCATCATAGATTAAACCGGAATTTGTAATCTCCTGTTGGCTGTTAAAATAGCCATTCCCGTTGGTCTTATCGATTAAATAGCCCCATATCTGGAATAAATTATATCCAGTTGAACGATAGCGATAGGCATAATCTTCACCCAATTTGACTTCATCGTTCGCTTTTATAATATTTTTGTTGTAGTCCAGATAGGTTTGGATACCAATCGAGAAATCTTTGTTGAAAGTCTTGTTGTAACCCAACTTAACCTCAAATCCCTGGTTCAAAACCCTTCCAATATTGATCGGGGCCAGGCTTGCTGACGGTAACCCCTGGCTTGCAGGAACAGAGCTGCGGTTTACCAGGATATCATCACGGTCCTCCCTGAAGAAATCGGCAACAAAGGTAAATTGGTCACTGACCCCAAGTTCTATGCCAATATTTGCTTTACGGGCTTTTTCCCAGGTTAAAAGCGGGTTTCCCCGTTGGTTTTCTTCGATATTGCCTCCCAGGCTGCTAATAAATTTGGTGCCTGTTTGGCTTATATTATCCAAATAAAGATTGCGTGTACCAAAAAGCTCATCATTCCCGACTACACCAAAAGAGGCACGCACCTTCAAATTGGTTACAAATTTATTGTCTTTCAGAAATTCATGGTTTGAGATGACCCATGCCACCGAACCAGCCGGGAACAAGCCATATCTGTGCCCAGGTGCAAATTGTTCGGAACCCTCATAACTGGCCGCAAAATCAGCAAACAGAAGATTGGAGAATCCATAGTTGAAATGAGCGCCATATGTCATTCTTTTATAGGGCAAAATTCCTTTAATATCAAGCTCCGCATGATTTTCGTACTGATATCGTGCGAAACCCATAGCCCCAATCGTTTGTTTACCCCACTTTTTGTTATATCTCAGCAACCAGTTCATATCGGACATGTAGCTGTAAGTGACCCCCTTTGTAAGTGAGAGCGGCGTATTGAGCTGTGTCCCTTGTTTGATAAAAGCCAATGAATCCGGATACGAAGCCTCGTCACGAATCCAACGCTCAAATCCTGTAGTTCCGTTAATATTGCTGTTTGCCGAGGCATCAAACATTGCAGAAACCCTGGTTGAAAGTCCTTTAACGATAAACGAAAGGTCCATATTCAAGCCGAGAATAGCGTTCATCTTCGTAGATGTTTGCTTTCGATATCCGCTTCGATTGATAAGCCCATAAGTAGGGTTCGTTTCCTGAGGCGTTGCAATAACCTGATCTTCAGGCGTAAGAGGACCGTACAAGGTAGGCGGTAAATTGAATATTGAAGTTAGTATAGTGCCGTTGGCAGAAGTAGAACCGTTTGTGCGTTGCACAATGCCGGAAATGTTCATAAAAGAGCTGATGTAATTGTTGAGTTTTACATCTACATTTGTGCGAAAATTGAACCGGTCAATGGATTGCCTCGGGTTGAAATCATTTTGTTCCACTTTGAATGGCCCGCCAACATGGGTGTAAGCCAAATTGCTGTAATATTTTAGGGCATCGCTTCCCCCTGATGCCGATACGTTGTACCGCTGCGATTGCACGAAGGGTTTCACAAAGGTTTTATACCAATTATTATCGGGATATATGTTCCTGTTTGTACCCTGAAGGTATCCATCAGCCTGTGCATTCGAATAGATATAATTATCGCCATACCCGTCATTTTTATACGCTTCGTTTCGTAAAGCGGCATACTCCCTCGAATGGAGCATGTCGGGAGTCTTAATCGCTTGTTGAATAGACTGATCGACATTAACGCTAATGCGTGGCTTTCCAAAGTCACCACGTTTTGTAACAACGGAAATAATCCCGTTACCACCCTGCATCCCATACAGTACGGTAGCTGCGGCATCTTTAAGGATAGTTACCGACTCCACATCGCGCGGGTTAATGGTTTGCAGGTTATCTGAAACAACCCCATCGATCAGGACGATGGGACTTCTCCCGTTAGGGGTCCCCATTCCCCTAATATTTAGATAGTAATCCTCCGATCCAGGCTCAGCGTTATATTGGCGTACGATCAGTCCCGGAAGACGTCCGGCAAGCGCTGCGGCCAGGTTCATATACGGGGTCTTGTTAAGCTCAGCCCCGGAGACCGTTGCCACTGCTGCAGTCACCGAATAATCAGGGCGCTGATCATATAATGTGGATATGATCCTGTCTTTATTGGAAACATCCTTTTGTAGGATTATCTCCATCTTATTGATCTCTCCTTTTGTAACTTTTAAGGTAGCAAATCCTAAATGAGAAATTTCAAGGACAGCGTTGATGTCATTAACACCGAACACAAAGTCACCGTTTAGATTAGTAAGAGTTGCTTTATCGCTGTCCTGTAGCCGTACCTCAGCCCCTGCAACAGGATTACCAAAAGTATCAATCACTTTACCCGATAATAATGGTCGTGATGGTTTTGTTTGCGCCACAAGCCAGCCAGCCCCTATTGCCAGGATGACAAGGCAAAGCAATATTTTATTTAATGATACTATATATATTTTTTTCATAATTGTACTTATTAATTTTTTAGGAAATATCAGCGCTACCATCCGGGATTTTGCCACTTTTTGCCAGAAGCAGCTTCCAATCGCCTCGATTCAACCAATTGAATTGGCCAAATCAGATATTTGTTGGTATAACATGCCCGGGGTGTCGCGGTATTACTCCAGGAACCAGTTGCTGTATTCCATGAATCCCCAATCGAAAAACGCTTGTAATCTAATGCATTACCAGTTTTTATAATCCACATGCCTGTAAGGTAGCGATCGGTTGCACTTAGGTCTGCATCGGGCTTTGTCCAGCGACGAAGATCAAAATACCGGTTTTCCTCATAAGCCAATTCTACACGACGTTCATTATGGATCAGCAAACGGGCTTCGTCTTTACTGGCAGGATTGATATTGGGCATCCCCGCTCTGGTACGCACCACATTCACAGCGGCAATTGCTCCGGCCAGGTTTCCGTTTTCATTGGCCGCTTCGGCATAATTGAGGTATAGTTCTGCAAGACGCATTATCCGGTATGTAGCAGCTATTCTGGCGCT
Organism: Prolixibacteraceae bacterium; assembly: GCA_023229575.1. GTDB lineage: Bacteria > Bacteroidota > Bacteroidia > Bacteroidales > Prolixibacteraceae > CAINVV01. The sequence goes on along the minus strand of JALNYZ010000018.1, from coordinate 61,073 downwards.
TATAGTAGCTGAAGGATGGTCGTACTTCTTGCTGTAATATCCTGTGATAGTTCTTGCTCTGACATTTACATTAATACCGCAGTTGCCACCATAATAGGTTTGGATATCGGTCAATACCCCCGCTGAATTTTTGCGCCTGGCGCCATTGTAATAAATGGTGGCATAAAAACGAGGGTCGCGTCCTACATAAGGATTTACCGGATTATAGCCTGAACCCGGGTTGTAGTTGGGCTGAAGATGGGCCTCATCCAGGTAGGGTTTATCTAATTTAAGTATGGGTTGTCCGGATGCCTGCATACCATAGGCATCAACCAACTCCTGAGATGGGCAAAGCCCTGACTTATAGGCAACCTGGATGGGCAGTCCATGAAATTGTATCCAGTCATTATTGGCATATGTTGAAGCCAGGATAGTCTCTTTGTCAACGGGAGTGGCCGACCAGTCTGTGACAGAGCAGAAATACTCCTGGTAGGCCGATTGAAAGATCGATGGATTGTTCACTTTATTGTAAAGTTCGTAACCGTTGGCCAAACAATCATCCAACGACTTTTTAGTATTTGTTTCGGCTTCTGCCCAATGGTTTTGACCACCATTCCAAAGATCACTTGCCGCGAACAGGATCGCGCTCGATTTTATGGCCGCGGCAATCGCTTTGGTAAAACGATAAGCCTCATTTCCAGCGGATATTCTCCATGGAAATTCGGGTGTAGCCAATGCTTCGTTACAATCCTTGATGATGTTGTCGACACATGCCTTAAACGATTCCCGTTTCAGTTGTTTATAGTCGTAATCGAGGCCTAAAGGAGAGGTTACAATGGGCATTCCACCATAACGTATAATCAGTTCGAAGTTGTAAAACGCCCTAAGCGCTTTGGCCTCGGCTGTCCAGCGGTTCCTGTCGCTCTCTAAAGTAACTTTGGCGGTGGCTACACGGCTTAAAAATACATTGCACCTACGGATATTTTGCCAGCATTTGTTCCAAAATCCCATCACATCATCAGTATTATCGTTTCGGTTATCCTCATTTTCCAGTATAGGATTGGTAGATGTCGCACTACCTATATACATTTTGTTAGATGGAACAGCTGGATTGCCATACCAATCCCAGGCATCGTCAGTGAGGGCAATACGCATATTGGTACTAGTAGAATTAAAGTTAGCCCACTTTGGAAAATTCAGGTAACAACTATTCAGGTAGGCCGATGTTGTAGCGTCATCGGTAAATATTTCATCGAGCGACATACGCCCGGAAGGCGCTATATCCAGCACATTCTGACATGAGGTAACACCACAAAAGGCAAGCAATATGATTAATAACTTGTTTTTCATATGATTCTGTTTTAAAATACTATGTTAACGCCTAAGTTGAAAACTCTTAATATTGGGATAGATAAAGCATTAGATTGCTCAGGGTCATAGTTTTTTGTAAGCAGTTTATCCCAAAGGAAAATATTCTGTCCGTTAGTATAAACGCGCATCTTCCGTATTCCAATACGTTTTGATAAATGTTGTGGCAGGGTGTAACCGATCTCCGCGTTTTTGAGCCGGGTATACGATCTGTCCATTATAAAGAAATCGTTTTGGGTTGTACTGTAACTCGCAACCGTAGAGAGGGCTGGATAAGTAATTTTTTCGCCTGCCTCGTAACGTTCAATTGTCCAGGCGGTCCGATGATATTCGGAGAAATTACCATCGAAAAAGGGCTCATTTATCCCATAACTGGAGTAATACCGCGAGGTTTGGGCCACGCCCTGGATCAAAGCGGAAAAATCAAATCCCTTATAGCTAACAGATAGGTTCACACCATAGGTGACTCGGGGAACGATCCCGTATTCAATGGGGGCATTATCCTTAACATCTATGATCTTATCGCCATTCAAATCCTTATAAACAAAATCGCCGGGCCTGGGCTGAACGCCTGTGAATGTCAATCCACTGTTGTTGATCTCTTCCTTCGAAGTGTAATATCCTTTGCCCAAAGATTCCCAATCAATCTTTTTGCCCCACTGCTGGCTCAGGGAGTACCCGGTCCTCTGGTATTGGTATGCATAGGTATCGTCGTATGGTGGTTCATCAATGTTTTTAACCGTATTTTGGTTAAAGTTGTAATTACCACTGACGAAAAATGAGAGGTCCTTGTTAACCCTTTTCTTATAAACCAGTTCCAGTTCAAAGCCTTTGTTGGTTACTTCCCCCATATTTGCCTTGGGCACCGTACCCAAAGGAAGGCCTTGCAAAGCAGGAACGGTAGCACGCGTAATCAGGATGTCCTTTCTGTCCTCAAAAAAAAGATCACCCGTGAATGTTAAATCTTTAAACAGGGTCATCTCCAGTCCATAATTTTGTTTATAGGCAGTTTCCCAGGTAATCATCGGATTGCCGATCAAATTTTCATTGATATATTTTCCAATGCCCAGACTTGGTGAAAATCCACCACCGGAGGAGACAGATAAATTATCGAGATAGAGGAAACGGGCATCTCCAAGTTCGTCATTGCCAACTTTACCATACGAAGCACGTAATTTTAGATTCGTGACTATCTTCTGGGCTTTCATAAATTGCTCGTTTGAGATCACCCAACCCAATGACGCTGCAGGGAAAAAGCCAAAGCGACGGTCGCGCTGGAATTGTTCAGAACCGTTGTAGCCGGCATTAAATTCAAGAAGGTAACGGTTGTCATAACCATACGTTGCACGCGCTGCCACCCCCAACACGTTGTAAGGTAACAGCAAATCGCTCGATCCGCTCACCGCTTCGTTGTTGTCGCGCTGTGCCAAAATCATACCTGTTACCTGATGTTTGTTATTAAAAGTACGGGCATAGTTAATAGCCCACTGCATATTAATGGCATAGGTGAAAGAGGTTGTCTTTGATAGTTGTAAAGGATAAAACTGAGGGGTAGTGTTTGGAGTAAAAGTGAGTTGATCTTTCATCTCCCCGGTTACAGGATCCGCAACCTGGATTAGGCTATATCTGTAACGTATATAGTTGTGATATGCCTTCGTTATAGAATTTGACCTGGAGTCAAAGGAAACCATCGCTTTTGATGTAAGCCCCTTGGTTATTGAACTAAGATCGAAATCAAATGCTACCGATGATTGAAGGTTGGAACTTTCTGTATTCCTGAAACCTGTCCGGTTGAGTTGCCCGTATGAAGGAACGTCATTGATGGGGCTACTGATCACTTCACCGGCCGGTACACCATAACCATCAATAGTTAGAGGTCCTGGCATTGTAGGAGGTGATCTAAAGATACCAGTAACAATCCAATCCGGATTTCCTGAGTTGTCCTGACTATTCGGCGCATTTGTCTTTTCTATATAACCGGCCAGGTTCACTGAGCTTTTTATCCAACTATTAATATTTATATCAAGGTTCGTCCGGAAGTTATACCGGTCCATTTTAAATTGCGGATCATAGCCAAGTTTCGATTTGGGCTCAGTGTTGAACATTCCACCCTGGTGCGTAAAGCCCGCGTTCATGAAATATTTGACGCGATCGGTCCCTCCCGAAACATTCACATTATAGCGGGTTAGGGGCGAAGGACGAACCAATAACTTAAACCAATTGGTATTTGGGTACATAAACCGGTCAACTCCACTTTTATATTTTTCGATCGATTCAGGAGAAAACTCAGGTGGTAAACCGTTATTTGCAAGGGCCTCATTCCTTAGCCTGGCAAAATCCCAGGAATCCACACCCTGAAAATTCCTCCTGGTAAAATCCTGCAACCCATACTCCGCGGTTACATTAATTTGTGGGGTTTCAGTAGTTCCCCGTTTGGTAGTGATAAGGATAACTCCGTTGGCGCCACGAACACCAAATACGGCAGTTGAGGAGGCATCTTTTAGTATCGAAACAGAGGCGACTTCGTTGGGATCAATGGTTGTAATATTGTCGCGGGGCACACCATCAATCAAAATCAAGGGATTCTGACCATTGGTGGTACTGACGCCACGCAGATAGATATTAATCCCTTCTGCACCTGGCTGACCGCTGTTCTGCACAGTAATCAAACCTGGCAAACGACCAGCCATTGCACCGACAAAATTAGCAGAAGGACTCTGCTTAAGCTCCTTAGCCACTAAAGATGATACTGCACCTGTTACTGTGACCTTTTTCTGGGTACCATAAGCAACGATCACCACTTCATCTACCCCTACGGTCTCTTCTTCCAGCACAACACTCAAATTCGTTTTACCGGCCACAACAACCTCTTGTGCCTTCATCCCTACAAACGAGAACACCAATATTGCTCCGGGAGGTACATTTGACAGCGAATATTTACCATCACTATCGGTAATTATCCCTATCGTCGTCCCTTTTATCACTACGGTAACGCCTGTCAATGGCGCTCCGGAGGAGTCGGTTACTTTACCGGAAACGGCCTTCTGTGCTTGGGTTACAGCCTCCTTGATAATTTCGGGCTTGCTACTGCTAATTAAAAAAGGGTTTATCGCAAAAGTTTGAGATAAGGAGAGCAATAAGATAAAAATGGTAAAACGAATCAGTTTGATCATTTTTAACAGGCCAATGTCATCTGATAGCCCACAGGTTCTGTTTTTTTTCATAAATTTGTCATTTAGCGGATTTACTACATTCATTTTAGTTAATTCGACTGATCGACAGGGTAGGTAAAGCCAATACCTCCCTGTTTTTTTTATAAATTCTTCATTCAATTTTGCCTTTTGTAATAGGTAACTCCAAACTAAACCGGTTTAGTTTTTTAATAAAAAATTTAGCATGAGATTTAGACAAGTAAATTTCTCAATATCTTTTGTGGTAACTTCATAAGTTTAAAATATTTTTTTGGTATAGTTGCCTCCAAATTTATGTGCTTTTTTTTAAATTTCCAAATCTAAACCGATTTAAATATCAAAATAATTCTTTTTTTGAATAAAGTAATCCAGTTTGCGGGAAACATTACTCCGGATATATGGAATGAGCATATTGACTTTCACAAAAAAACGCCCCATTTCTGAGGCGTTTTTCATTCTATGTCAGTCGGATGATCAACCCAATCTTTCCTCGAGTTGTTCAACCTGCAATTTCAGTTCTTTCGGATATCTTTCGCCCAGTGAAGCCTGTTGTTCTTTGATCAGTTCAAGTTCCTCCTTCCAGAGTGCCTTGTCCACTTTGACCAGTTCGGCGATATCTTCTTTGGTGACATCCAACCCGCTGATGTCGATACCATCTACGGTTGGAACAAATCCGATAGCAGTCTCAGTGGCAGCTGCAGTACCTTCACATCTTCCAAAAATCCATGCAAGAACGCGCATGTTATCGCCATAACCCGGCCACAACCATTTGCCGTTTTTATCTTTACGGAACCAGTTCACATTGAATATCTTAGGCAATGCCTCCGGTTTCGGGGCATTCTTTCCAATGGTCAACCAGTGACCGAAATAATCAGCCATGTTGTAACCACAGAATGGAAGCATGGCGAACGGATCCCTGCGTACACCAGCTTTTAGGCCAATGGCCGCAGCTGTAACTTCAGAACCTACTACTGAACCCATAAATGTTCCGTGCGCCCAGCTCATAGCCTGGTATACAAGTGGAACGGTACTTGGACGGCGTCCGCCGAAAAGAATAGCGGAAATTGGAACTCCTTTGGGATCTTCCCAGGCTGGATCGATACAAGGACATTGGAATGCAGGAGCAGTAAAACGTGCATTCGGATGCGCTGCAGGTTTACCGGAAGCCTTATCGTAAACTTCATTGGTCCAGGTGATAGTTCCGGCAGGACATTCAGATCCAATACCTTCCCACCAGATGTCGCCATCAGGTGTTAAACCTGTGTTGGTGAAAATAGTATTCGATGAAGCCGACAGCATGGCATTCGGATTGGTATCAATGGATGTTCCTGGTGCTACACCAAAGAACCCGGCTTCGGGATTGATGGCATACAACTGTCCGTCCTTGCCAAATTTCATCCAGGCAATGTCATCGCCAACAGTCTCAACTTTCCATCCCGGAATTGTCGGGATCAACATGGCGAGATTGGTTTTACCGCAAGCGCTTGGGAAGGCTGCAGCGATGTATTTTTTTACACCCTTGGGATTGGTGATACCCATGATTAACATGTGCTCAGCCAACCATCCCTCCTCTTTCGCCATGGCAGAAGCAATACGTAGAGCAAAACATTTTTTGCCCAACAGGGCGTTACCACCGTATCCACTACCGTAAGCGATGATCTCTTTGGTTTCCGGGAAATGGGTGATGTATTTTTGATCAATTGGCGCACATGGCCATTTGACATCTTTTTGTCCGGGTTGAAGTGGTGCACCGTTGGAATGAACACTGGGAACGAATTCCCCATCCCCAAGGACATCCAATACAGCTTTCCCCATTCTGGTCATAACTCTCATATTGACAACCACGTAAGGAGAGTCAGTAATTTCGACACCAATGTGGGCGATATCTGAACCAAGAGGGCCCATGCTGAAAGGAATCACATACATGGTACGGCCTTTCATCGCTCCTTTGAAAAGAGCTTTCAGGGTGGCTTTCATCTCGGCCGGAGCTGCCCAGTTGTTAGTCGGGCCAGCATCTTCCTGCTTTTCCGAACATATATAAGTTCTATTTTCGACACGTGCTACATCACTTGGGTCGGATTGGAAGTAATAGCTGTTTGGACGTTTTTTATCATCCAGCTTAACTGCCATCCCGGAGGCAACCATTTCGGCCATCAACCGATCATTCTCTTCCTGTGAACCATCACACCAATATACTTTTTCGGGCTGACACAGTTCAGCCCATTCGTTAACCCACCTAATTAATTTTTGATTGTTTGTCATGAATATGAATTTAATAATGAATCTGATCTATTTGTAGATTTCAGCAGCTCTGAAAAGTTATTTACTGACTAAATAGTCCTGGCAAGCAGCATGGATATTCTCAATTAATTGATGGATTTTCTCGGCAGGTACAGCAGAAAACGCAATTCGAATCAAATTTCCAAAGACAATAACTCCGGTACTGTATTTCTCAAGAAGAATCTTCCTGACATCTTCAGCTTTGAGGCCGTCCCTCAATTCAATACACATGAAATAACCCGAATTGAATGGCAACGCCGCAAAATAACGGTCATATCTAGGATTGGCCAAAACTTCTTTAATTTTTTCATACCTGGAATGCAGGATATTGAATTTTTCCTCCTTGCTTTTGTCGTAATTCTCAGATGCATAAGCCCTCTGTAATAAAGATTGTGAAAGATGACTTATATTTGATATGTTGCCTCGAACAGCACCGGCTGTTTTATTCTCCATTGCCTCATAAAAGGCCGGCGTTCCATTTTTCACTCCATAAGTAATAAATCCAACCCGGAAGCCCCAAACATAATCCTCTTTGGTGGCACCATCCAGCTTGACTGCCAATACATTTTCGTGAAGTGTAGCCAGTTGGGTAAATATCGATTCTGTGAAAACCCCCTTTTCATAAACCAGGCCAAAATATGCATCATCGATGAGTACAACAACCTTTTTCCCCTTGTTTGCCTGCCTGGAAATCAGTTCAACAATACCATCAATCTCACTGACAAGTGGTGTATAACCGGATGGATTGTTGGGGAAATTAAGAAGTATAATAATCTTCCCGCTGGACTGTTCCATCATTTCCGCTAGTCCCTGATGGTTGAACCCCCCATTTTGAAACAATGGGAAGGTTACTATCTTGCCCAAATAGTTGTTTTCGAAAATAAGTGAATAGTTCTCCCAGTATAAATCCGGTATTATTATGGTATCACCTTCGTCTACAAATAGATATGAGGCAATACTAATACCATGGGTTATTCCATTGGTGGCTATAGGCATGCTGATTGGAGTCTCACCAAGTAATGGATTCTTTTTATAAATAAATTTTTTCCAACTACTTCTCAGATCCGGTTTCCCAAAGCTGGGTGCATAAGGAAATACAAGGGAATCCGGTAGATTAACCAATTGACCAAGTTCAGTCAGGTGCATAGGATGACCGTTGTCTTCAACTGCTTCCCCGATGGTCGCATTGATATCTTTGCCTTTTGCTTGGGCCGACTGTGCTAAAATTCCCAATTTGGGAAAGAATATATTCTTCCCTCTTTCGGAGAGTAATTCATATACAGAGGGGTTGCTCTCCTGAATTACATCATTCAATGTGATGGCTTGCTGATCCACTTCGCTGATAATTAATTTATTTATAATGAACTTGCTTGCAAATCTATTTAAAAAAGGGCAATGAATTTTAGAACATGAATCAACCTGATAAAACTTAACGATGAATTAATGTTTTTCAGGGATACCATTCAAAAGGGCGTTGAAAAAATCAACGCCCTTTCACTTGCATGCAAATAAATTCATATCCCTAAGATCGGGGATGAAATTTATTTACCGTCTCTTTCAAAAATTCTTTATCCAGGTGCGTGTAAATCTCTGTGGTCAGAATAGATTCATGTCCCAGCATCTCCTGCACAGCCCGCAGATCGGCGCCACCTTTTACCAATGCCGAAGCAAATGAATGCCTGAACGTATGAGGACTTATACTTTTTTCAAGCTTAATTTTTTGCGCCAAATTTTTTATAATAGTGAATATCATCACTCTGCTTAATTTTTTTCCCCTACGGTTTAGGAAAAGGATATTTTCACTTGACTTGTCAATTTTCAATTTCTTTCTGTATCCAACCATATATTTCCGGATATCTTCAATGGCCCGTTTGCTGATTGGAACCAATCTCTCTTTCTCCCCTTTTCCGGCAATCTTGAGAAACTCCTGCTCAAAATGAAGATTGGAAAGGCGCAGGTTAACAAGCTCGGATACCCTAAGTCCACAACTGTAAAGCGTTTCGAGAATGGCCTTGTTTCTTAGTCCTTCTGGCTTTTCAAGATCTACAGCGTCAATCAAACGGTTGATCTCTTCATCACTTAGTACATCCGGCAGTTTACGGCCTATCTTGGGGGATTCAAGGAGCGTGGTAGGATCATTTTCCACCACCTCTTCTATCAAAAGAAATTTAAAATACGACTTGACACCTGAGATGGTGCGCGCTTGTGTCCTGGGGCTGACCCCATTTCCGTTCATCCATTCGACAAATTTTCTTAGCTGAACCAATTTTATTGCCTCTGGTGATAGTCCAGGATAATGTTCTTCAACGAAGGAAATAAGTTTATGAATGTCATTTACGTAAGCACTGACTGAATTTTGAGAAAGGGATTTTTCCAGTCTCAAAAAAGTCTCATACCCTTTTTTGCTTTCTGTCCAGTTCATATCTTGTTTTTTTTATTGAAACAATTGAAATACATTTTTGTTTCAATTGTGTGAAATAAATATGTTATATAAAAATCCAAACTTATTTTTTTTTTGACAACACTCATTTTTTTTTCCGATTTTAGTCGAGTTTTTCATCAGAAAACAATTCAGTCGGCCTGATTCGACGATTTAATAATGGATTTAAACATACGTAATCAATCAAGCAAATAGTCAGTATCTATATAACATTAAGGTATTTAAATATTATATATGAATTAAAACCGGCATAAAGTTGTTTGAATATTCGATAACACTAAAAACTTATACGCATGAATATTAGTATTGTTAATGGTCCCAATCTCAATTTGTTGGGAAAACGGGAAAAAGGCATTTACGGCAACAGCTCGTTTGAAGAATGGCTCGGGAAAATCAGGCCCCAATATCCCGAAATTAACCTGGACTATTTTCAGTCAAACGTTGAAGGGGAAATCGTTACCTTCCTGCAAAAAATTGGCTTTTCTTCCGATGGAATTATCCTTAATGCCGGCGCTTACACCCATACCTCAGTTGCGATCAGGGATGCCATTGCCGCTGTGACAACACCGGTTGTTGAAGTTCACATCTCCAATATCCTTACACGCGAGTCGTTTCGGCACGAGTCGATTATTGGCCCGGTTTGCCGCGGAAGCATTATGGGGTTTGGACTTGACTCTTACCGCCTTGGGATTGAAAGTTTTTTAATGCCGGCTTTCAAATAGAATAAAACCAACCCTTTCATTGAAATCAACAAGCCTTCATTCCCAAACATACTTTTATGAGAAAACAAAAGCATACGAAAATTGTAGCAACTATCTCGGATAAGAATTGTGAACCAGATTTTTTGCGTACCCTCATGGATGCCGGCATGAATGTCGTCAGAATAAATACGGCGCACCAAACAACTGAGTCCGCTATGAATATCATCAATAATGTAAGATCTGTCAGCGATGGCCTTGCCATTTTGGTTGATACGAAAGGGCCGGAGATTCGCACAAAAAACATTGTTGAACCCATAAAAATCAACAAAGGGGATCATCTCAACATAAAATGCGGTGAAGAACCATCGAAACTGGGTGTACTTGTGGTCGATTATCAATTCTTCACAAGAGATATCCCGGTAGGTAGTTCAGTTCTAATTGACGATGGGGAAATTGAGCTAACTATTTTGGAAAAAACGGATGAGTGTTTAATTGCACTGGTGGGCAATGATGGTTATATCAAAAATAGAAAGAGCATCAATGTTCCCGGTGTTTCTTTGCATTTGCCTTCACTTACAGAGAAGGACCGGCAGTTTATCAGGTGGGCCGCTGCCAACGATCTCGATTTTATTGCGCACTCCTTCGTTAGAAACAAGGAGGATGTCCAGGCTGTTCAGGAAATTCTGAATGAAGAAAATAGCAAAATCAAGATAATAGCAAAAATTGAAGACACCGATGGGGTCAGGAACATTGACGAAATCCTAGATCATGCCTATGGAATTATGGTGGCACGGGGTGATCTGGGCATTGAAATACCTGCCGAGAAAATACCTGCCATTCAGCGCAATTTAATCAGAAAGTGTGTGGAACGCAAGAAACCGGTTATCATCGCGACTCAAATGCTTCATACGATGATTACCAATCCAAGGCCTACCAGGGCTGAAGTCAGTGATGTGGCCACAGCCATCTATGACCGCACGGATGCGGTAATGCTTTCAGGAGAAACAGCTTACGGCCAATACCCGGTTGAAGCGGTTCAGCTCATGTCGCGCGTTGCGATGGAAGTTGAATGCTCAAAGGATAAAAGAAACGATCTCTCGGTGCCAAGACTTGAAAATGAAGTATCCGCTTTCCTGGCCGAGGCAGCTGTATTGTCAGCAAGTGAACTAAAGGTTGCTGCAATCATTACAGATACCCTGACAGGGAAAATAGCCAGATATATTTCAGCCTTCAGAAGTCCCCGACCAGTCTATGCCAAGTGTCATACCGGAAGGGTGAAAAGGGAGCTGGCACTCTCCTATGGGGTTTTTGCCAGTGAAATTGTGGTAAAGAAAAACAAATACAAACTCATCGAGACCTCATTGCTCGATTTGGTTAAAAGAGGATTCATTTCCGAAAATGATACCGTTGTTTATGTTGGCGGAAATTTTGGCGTTGGAGGAGGTACAAGCTTTATCGAGATTGCCTCCGTTGCCCAGATGATGCACCAGAAAAAAGCAAAGGATGGAAAATAAATAAATGGGGAAAATCTCCCCCATTTATTTATTTTCCATCCTTGTAAAAATCATCTCATATCATTGATTTCCACTCCGGGATATTTGGATTTATCGAATTTGAAATAATCATCTTTCAATTCAACATTGGTTTTCATACGCTTTAAAACCAGGATGTAGGTATTTCCATCTTTGTTAAATGTCTGTGCCTTTACTATTTGATTTTTTACTCTGTCAATGTACAACCTGACTTTCACAAACTCTTTCTTTTTGTCTACGGGAAAGAGGTCGAGTACATGAACCGCTTTCCCGGCCAGGTTCTCCTCACCAATGAAAGAGTAGTTGAACCCTTTCTCGTAAATGGTAAAAATATTTGCCGGATTTAGTGATTCCTCCATATCATCCTCTACTCCTGATATGTTGCACTCTTTGGCTTCGGTCAGGTAACTCCAGGTTGTAGTCCCATCACAAAATATATCCATACTGAATACTGGCATATGCAACCTGTAACTCTTCCCTTTCAATGCAACCTCGCCTTCGTTGGTTTGGTTTACATTGTTCTTTTTGTTTTCGAGGGTAAAAGAGAAATCAATCTGAATCGTTTTATAGCCCTTTGTCGTTTGTGATAGCTTATCTAAAACTTCCTTTGCTTTCGGATCCTGTTGTGCCCATAAGTTCGCAGTAATCATCAATACTGCCAATACAATTGTTAATCTTCTCATTATTAATTAGTCGTTTATGTCATTTACTTAAAGGATGTTAGCTTTTAGCTATTGGCTATTAGCCTTACCCCTCCACAAAAAACGGATGAGCCTCTTCCCTTTATCCTTTTAACTTTATCCTTTATCCTTTGTCCTTCCCTTATTGGGGTAATTTCCGCAAAATGTGCTCCAGGCTGTTTTCATCCTGAATCAATACTTCACGTGCTTTACTGCCCGCATTTACACCGACAATACCGGCAGCTTCAAGTTGATCCATGATCCTTCCGGCCCGATTATAGCCAATTGAAAACTTTCTTTGAATAGACGAAGTAGAACCCGTTTGGTTTAATACCACAATCCGTGCAGCGTCATCAAATAGTTCATCCCTGTTCTTTAAATCGACCTCATCTGAACTATCGGCGCTGTCGCTGCGATATTCAGGCAATGCCCAGGCAGTAGGATACCCAGGTTGTTTCCCGATAAAGTTGGCAATTGCTTCAACTTCGGGGGTATCAACAAATGCGCATTGGATCCTGGTAAGAACATTTCCGATTGACACTAGCATGTCGCCACGACCAATCAACTGATTGGCGCCAGGTGTATCCAGAATGGTCCTTGAGTCGACCATTGAGGCAACTTTGAATGCGATCCTGGTCGGGAAATTGGCTTTGATCACACCGGTAATAATGTTGATGGAAGGTCGTTGAGTTGCAATAATCATGTGAATTCCAACAGCCCTCGCCAACTGGGCTATCCTGGCAATCGGCAGTTCTATCTCTTTCCCCGCAGTCATGATTAAATCAGCAAACTCATCAACTACCACCACGATGTATGGCAAATAACGGTGCCCCTTGTTGGGATTAAGCCTGCGTGAAATAAATTTGACATTGTACTCCTTGACGTTTCTGGTTTGGGCAACTTTAAGCAAATCGTAACGCCGTTCCATCTCAATGATCAGTGAATTGAGCGTATCCTTTACCTGCTGAACGTCTGTGATAATAGCGTCTTCCATCCCCTCCATCTTGGCCAAAAAATGTTTCTCAATGACGGAATATAGGTTGAGTTCAACCTTTTTGGGGTCAATAAACACAAATTTCAACTGAGATGGATGCTTTTTGTAAAGCAGGGAAGAGATGATGGCATTTAATCCAACAGATTTACCCTGACCAGTAGCTCCGGCAACAAGAATGTGTGGCATCTTCGTAAGGTCGACCACAAAGGTCTCGTTCGAAATGGTCTTACCCAAGGCAAGAGGGAGTTCGAAATCCGACTCCTGAAATACCTTGGAAGCGATCAGCGAACGCATGGATACTACCTCGGGCTTGTTGTTGGGTACCTCAATACCAACAGTTCCCTTTCCCGGCATTGGTGCAATGATTCGAATTCCCAGAGCTGAGAGGCTGAGCGCAATGTCATCTTCCAAATTCTTAATTTTGGATATTCTAACCCCCGGAGCAGGCACAATTTCATACAATGTGACGGTTGGTCCTGTCGTTGCCCGAATCTTCTCAATCTCGATGCTGTAATTCTTCAGCGTTTGCAGGATCTTATTTTTGTTAGCCATCAACTCATCGTTGGTCACCTGTGGATTTCCGGTAGCGCGTTCTTCCAACAGATCTAAGGAAGGGAAAATATATCTCGACAAATCAAGAGTAGGATCATAATCCTTTTCCTCCATTTCAATGTCTGTTTCATCTGAATCAATTGGGAGCTGACTAAATACAGGATTATCATTGGGTTGTTTTTCAATAACAGGATAGTGCTCATCTTCAACAAAGATTTCGCCCATCTCCAATTCAATGGAATCGTCATCTGGCTCGGCATAAACAATTTTCACCTCGTTATCATCTGCAACTTTTGAGAATGATCGGTCCTTTTCAATCGTTTTTGGTGGTTGGACCAAAAACGATGGATCATTGGTTGTAAGTTCAACCTCCTTCTTCCTGACTGGTCGTTTGGAATTCAGTAGACCAATGATGGCACCCCATGCATCTTCAAAAGCCACGATAATTAATATCAACAATGACCCAAACAGAATGAAAAACGTTCCAAATTTGCCAATGACTGAATTCAGGTGCTGTGACATAAGAAATCCATATGCCCCTCCGGGTAGTATGGGTGAGTTTTTATAAAAATAAGAGAGCGAAAATGCCAGTGCAATGGATATCCAGATCATAAAAAATATTCCATATCCGAAATTTTTTGCCAAAGAAAATTTCCCAACCTTGGCAAGGCGTAAAGACAAAAGAATGGATAAGTACAGAATAATGAAAGATGCAAATCCAAATCCTTTGTTGATGAACCAATTGGCAAGAATGGCACCCCATTTCCCTCCTGCATTCCCAATTTTAATGTTTGGATTGGTTAGAAGTTCTTTAATGGAAACATCTAAATGACTGACATCTGCACCCTCCTGTAGTAGAAAAGAGATAAATACTACAAACAAATAAAGCGAAAAGAAAAAAAGTGGAACGGCAATAATATTCCGGAACTTCTCCCAACTTGTAAATTTGGGGCCCCTGGTCCCGCCACCACTTTTTACTGACGCTGCTTTTTGTTGATTATCAACCTTTTGTTGAACCATTATCTGATCGTTTTGAAAAGTCAAATGTAGGATTAAATCAAAGCAAAGTTAAGGAAAAAAGGAAAATATGCAATTGACGGCCTGACTCCAATGCCACATGGGCCCCGTCAAGGAAGCAGCAGAGTTAGCGCTGCCAATTTGTACACAAGATTTTTTATACCTTTGAAAGTATATAAAAATGGGCTGATCACCTCCTGATCATACCTGTAAAAACCAAAAGAACATGAAAAATATTCCCGTCATCGCAATCAAAGAAAAAACACTGGCTGAGGCCTATGAAGCTGCCATCACTGCTGTTTACCAAAAAGGGATCCGTTTTAAGACACAGTACGATAAACCTGAGGATCCGCAGAGTATGGATTGCACCATCAACATCACCATTGAGGAACCGGAAACTGACCCGATGATCCACATGGCATTTCCCGGAGGCATTGAAGAGCTGAAAGAATATGTGATGGAGTTAAAAGGATACAAAGATCACTGGACAAAAAACATGAACATTGATAGCGACAAACGTTGGGAATATACTTATCATGGGAGATTACAAAATTATGGCGTGTGGAAAGAGCTGATTGACGGACAATCACGGGAAGCTGGAAAGATAAAAGTGGATCAAATTCAATTTGTTATCGAAAAATTATCGAAACAGCCATTTACCCGTCAGGCACAAATGATAACATGGATGCCTGACATTGACAACGATTGTTTCGATCCACCGTGTCTTCAATCGTTATGGTACCGCATTCTTGAAGATGAAGAGGGAGTCTATTGGCTAAACTGCAACGTCCGCTTTAGAAGCAACGATGCCTGGGGAGCAAACTTTATGAACATGTTTGGATTTATTCAATTCAATAAAGAAGTAATAGCCGCAGGAGTTTCCGAAAAAACGGGAAAAACCGTAAAACTTGGACGCATGAATTGGCAAGCCGATTCTTTCCACATCTATGGCAAAGACCTGCAAATAGCAAAAGAACGGCTGTTCGACAGGCTGAACGACATGCCATTTGAAGAACGTACCATGTGTTTCAATGATGAGTTTATCCGGGATATGTATGACCAGGTAGAAGGGCAAATTATTCAAAAAATCAGAACTTATGACCAGAACCATTGATGGATGTTTGTCATAAATTCCTCCAAAAACTGTTTCTACCTTCGATCCAAATATAAAAGGCTAACCAACAGATGAAAAAACTGGCTGTGGTTGCCCTGGGAGGAAATGCGCTGTTGCGCGACACTGAACAAGGAACCATCGAACAACAAGAGGTGCATACTTCCGAAACCATCGAGAGCCTGCTATTCCTGGTACGGGAGGATTATGACCTGATCATTACACATGGGAACGGGCCCCAGGTTGGAAACATCCTGATGAGAAATGATGCTGGTGAACAAGTCTATGGTATTCCGCAAATGCCGCTTGACATTTGTGTTGCAGATTCCCAGGGTGGCATTGGATACATGATCGAACGGATCTTTCGCAATATCCTAAGCAAATACAAAATAGAACGAAATGTCGTTACCCTGGTTGGCATGGTCGAAGTCGACCCGGAAGATCCAGCCTTCTCCAATCCCACCAAACGAATAGGCGCAACCTATAACTTTGAACAAGCAAAAGCCTTGGAAAAGCAAAAAGGATGGTCATTTAAGGAGAGTAAAAAAAGTGGAAACGGTTGGAGGAGAGTAGTTCCTTCACCTGTACCGAAAAATATTCTTAATCTGGAGTTGATCAGGGATCTTGCACGAAAAGGGAACATTGTGATCACTTGCGGAGGTGGGGGAATTCCGATATTCTTTGATAGCGGGAACAATCTTCGGACTGTTGATGCAGTGATCGACAAGGACCTGGCCTCTTCAGTGCTGGCCTCCGGTGTTGGAGCAGATGAATTTTACATTCTGACGGATGTCTCATTCATCTACAAGGATTTTGGGTTACCAACCCAGGAGAAGCTCGAATTCCTCGATTACCGGGATACGAAAAGATATCTGGAATTGGGTACTTTTGGAGAAGGAAGCATGGCTCCCAAAATTGTAGCGGCCATGAAATTTGTAGAGAGGGGAGGGATAAAAAGTATTATCACCGAAGCTTCCAAACTTGAGGACAAATCGTTTGGATCAAAAATTACTTTGAAATACAATTCTTAAACATTGTAACCTATGCAAAATCTTCTATACAATAAAAATTTTTTAAAACTACTTGATTTTCAACCATCTGAAATAGAGTATTTACTCAATTTGGCTGCAGAACTAAAATGGGCAAAGAAAACAGGCACAGAAGAGCCGGTTCTGACCGGTAAAAATATCGCCCTGATTTTCGAAAAAACGTCAACACGCACCAGATGCGCTTTTGAAGTAGCCGCATATGATCAGGGAGCTCACGTTACCTACCTTGGACCGACCGGATCCCAGATCGGCACAAAAGAATCCATGAAAGATACTGCCCGAGTACTTGGTCGGATGTACGATGGTATTCAATATCGCGGATATGGTCAGGATTTGGTTGAAACCCTCGCAGAATATTCGGGTGTTCCTGTATGGAATGGATTGACCGACGAGTTCCATCCAACCCAGATTCTGGCAGATTTCCTAACCATGCGGGAACATTCAGAAAAACCTCTGTCTGAAATAAAATTTGCTTATCTCGGTGATGCCCGCAACAACATGGGAAACTCGCTGATGGTAGGTGCAGCTAAAATGGGGATGGATTTCAGGGCTGCAGCACCAATGCAATTTCAACCATCCATAGAACTACAGGAGACCTGCAGGGCAATTGCAAAAAGTACAGGTGCCATAATTACTGTAACTGAAAACCTGGAATTGGCCGTAAAAGATTGCGATTTCCTTTACACCGATGTTTGGGTTTCGATGGGAGAACCTGTGGCTGTTTGGCAGCAAAGAATTGCTTTGCTTATGCCCTACCAGATCAATTCAAAAACGATGGAGCTTACCGGAAATAAAAACACCAAGTTTCTTCACTGCCTTCCGGCATATCACAACCGGGAAACAAAAACAGGGGATGATATTTTTCAGCAATTCGGCATTGATGCAATGGAGGTTACTGATGAAGTTTTCGAAAGCAAAGCTTCCATCGTCTTCGACCAGGCAGAAAACAGAATGCACACCATCAAAGCAGTAATGGTAGCAACATTGGGTTAGTTTACCAACAGGAATTTTTTTTATCAGTCCAAATATTTCCTGGATCTAGGTTCTCTTTTTCGATCTCCTTGAAATATTTGTAGGTTCCAACTTTCAGCTCAATGGTGGCATCTTCATCACATACCATCATCCCGTGAGAATGATTTTGAAGTGCTGAAATAGTCCACATATGGTTGACTGCCCCTTCAACGGCTTTATGGAGTGCTCGTGATTTATTATGCCCTGTAACAAGAATTAACACTTCCTGGGCATCCATTATGGTACCTACCCCAACAGTTAATGCAACTTTAGGGACCTGATTTACGTCGTTACCGAAGAAACGGCTGTTAACAATTTTAGTGTCAGTATTCAGGGCCTTATCCCTGGTCCGGGATGTTAAACTAGATCCTGGTTCATTGAAAGCAATGTGACCATCTGCCCCAACACCACCAAGAAAAAGATCAATTCCGCCAACAGATTTAATCTTGGCTTCATACCTGCTACATTCCATTTTCAAATCGGGAGCATTCCCATCAAGCAGATTTACATTTGCAGGCCTGATATCGATATGCTTAAAAAAATTGTCCCACATAAAGGTATGGTAACTCTGCGGATGATTTTTATCAATCCCCACATATTCATCCATGTTAAATGTGATAACATTCTGAAAAGTAACTTTACCCTCCTTATGAAGTTTAATCAATTCGATGTAAGTTCCAAGAGGGGTGCTACCGGTTGGCAATCCTAAGACAAAAGGGTTCTCTGGGGTTGGATTTGCCATACAAATTTTATGGGCTATATAATTGGCAGACCATTGGGCTACATTACTGGCATCAGGGAGGATAATTAATCTCATAGCATTTAATAATTTGTTTTCTTCAATTATTCGTCAAAATTGATAAAATTTATAAAACAATCAACCTCCATATTCAAAAAAGAAGCTAATATTTTGTTCAGGAAGAATTTGGTTCCACGATTAAGACACTTTAAACCTTTTTAATATTCAAGTCGTATGCAATTGTAAAGAATATTGCAATTTTTGTGATACATTAATGCGTCAATTTACATTTCAATTTATAACATTCCAATGACCAAATAAATCGGTCTGAAACTTTCTGTTAAACCATTTTTTAATTTCGCTGTCAATCTGACGTAAAAACTATGACTCATCCGTAATGAAATTTATTAGTGCGCTAATCTGATAAATTCAATACAATATTTTTTCAATTATGGCTTTAAACCCGAATCAGGAGAAAATAAAATGAACAAAACTATCTCTCTGATCTTAACTTTTATTGTGCTTTCTACTCAGGTATCTTTAGCTCAAAAAACAATTGTTTCAGGAAAGATCACTGAAGCTAAAACAGGAATACCTATACCATACGCTACCATCGTCTTCAAGGGAACTTACATAGGTACCATGTCTGACCTGAATGGCAATTTCAACCTCAGTACATTTACACCTACCAATAGCATAGAAATTTCTTCTATAGGTTACAAGAAAATTGAGTTACCTGTAAAACTCAAGCAGACAGCCAAACTTGATATTACACTGGAGGAAGACATGATCATGACAGGTGAGGTGATTGTTAAGCCCGGTGAGAACCCTGCAATTCCACTGTTCAAAAAAATTATTGATCATAAAAAGGAGAATAATCCGGCAAACTTTCCCTCATGGCACAGTAAGTTATACTCAAAAACAGAAGTCGATCTTAAAAACATTGACAAATCACTTCGGACTAAACGATTATTAAAATCTTTCGATTTTGTTTTTGACTACATCGATTCCCTCAAAACAGAAGGTAAAGCCTTCCTACCTGTATTCTTTTCAGAAACCTATTCCAACTATTTTCATGAAAGCGGAATCACAAAAGATCGTGAGGAAATCGTCGCCAACAAGGCTTCTGGTATGACTTCAAATATGATTTCAAAATTTACAGGAAAGGTTTATGAAGGATTAAATCCTTATGACAACTATCTGATGATCAAAGATGTTGGATTGGTATCACCCATAAACAGCATGGGACTACAGTTTTACAAATATTACCTTATTGACAGCACATTGAGGGCAGGTAAGAAATATTACGAACTCTCCTTCAAACCCAGATCGGCCCAAAGTCCTACTTTCAAGGGCCAACTTTGGGTGGAGGCTGAAAGTTATGCCCTGACGAAAATTGATATGCAACTTTCCGAAAAAGCGAATATTAATTTTGTTAACAATTTTAAGTATGCCGTTGAGTTTGAATTTATTAACGAAAGATGGACTCCAAAAAATGAAACCATTGTTCTTGATGTTGACATCCAAAAAGATCCGAAATCCAAAAGGATCGGTGTAATTGGAAGAAAGGCCAATTTCTATCAGGATTTTACTTTTGAAAAGGTCAAAGGTGTAAAATTGGAAGCCAATGAAAGAATCTCAGTCCGTGATGATGCCATGAACAAAGATGAAAGATTCTGGGAAAATTCCAGGCCAATCGAATTACAGAAAAGAGAATTGGGAATTTACAAAATGGTTGATTCGATTAAACAAGTTCCACTGTACAAAACCACCGCAGAGTACGTATATATGTTTTACTATGGGTACAGGGATTTAGGAAAAATCGAACTTGGACAGTATTACTCTTTCTATTCAAACAATCCTGTAGAGGGTAACAGATTCAAATTTGGTGCACGCACAACCATGAAATTCAACCACAACCTTCGTCTCAACGGTTATGCAGCTTACGGTTCAAAAGACCAGGAATACAAGTATAGCGGTGGATTCGAATACTACTTCTCTAAAAAGCCTAAAGATTACCTTTCTGCTCAGTACAAACACGATTACGAAATTTTTGGCAAAAGTAAGAATGCCTTTATGATCGACAACATATTGAATGTGCTGTTGAATAAGGTTCCCTACAATAAATTAAATCTTGTCGACAGGCTGGAGATCAATTATGAAAAGGAGTGGGTGGCAGGTTTAACCAATAAATTCTCTTTCAATGGAACAAAATATTACAGTGCCCCAATTATCAAATTCGAATCACCTTCCGGAAATTTAATTCCATTCATTCGAAATAGTGAGCTGAGTCTCAACACCCGTTATGCACCAAATGAGTATTACATACAGGATGGTTTTGAGAGATCAAAATTTGAAAACTCCAAACCTATTTTCAATCTGGACTTCTCGGTTGGTATGAAAGGACTTCTGGGCGGAGAGTTCAACTATTACAAACTGGAAGCCAGAATCAATCAAAAATTAATGCTCAATCCATTCGGGTTTAGCTATTATTCCATTCAGGCCGGCAAAATATGGGGTGATGTACCTTTCCCTTTGATGAAAATACATGAAGGGAATGACACCTATGCCTATGATTTTTACTCGTTTAACATGATGAACATGCAGGAATTTATAAGTGACAGCTATTTGTCCCTGTTTCTTGAACATCATTTTCAGGGATATTTCCTTAATAAAATTCCACTTTTCAGAAAACTGAAGTGGAGGGAGTTGCTTGGAGTACGCTCTGTAATTGGAAACTACGACCCTTCAAAACACAATTCCATGCTATTCCCAACCGGAATGAAGAGTCTTCAGAATAATCCTTATACAGAGGTCTCTTTAGGATTGGAAAACATTTTTAAGGTATTTAAAATCGTCGGGGTCTGGAGATACAACAAGCTTGACAATACCAGTTCTAAGTTTGGTGTAGTGGGAACTTTGCAATTGGTTTTGTAGCTGATTTTTACAAAAAGATAGTTGCCATTGGTAGATAATATCCTCTAACTATACCTACATTTGCGCCATTCAAAAATTAACCGATGCAAATTAACCATCTCGGTGAAATAACAGCAATCCTTACAGCCATCTGCTGGACCGTCTCTGCGCTCACCTTTTCCATAGCGACCCGTCGGGCAGGATCTCTGACAGTAAACCTTTTCAGACTTTTGTTCGCCATGATCATGTACATGGTCTGGTCTAAAATAATGAGAGGTCTTTGGCTGCCTTCAGATGCAACTCCCGAATCATGGAAATGGCTTTCGGTTTCTGGTCTAATTGGGTTTGTTTTAGGGGACTATTTCCTTTTCGCATCTTATTCCTACCAATCCGCTAAAGTATCCATGCTGATTATGTCACTTGCTCCCCCCATCGCGACAATCTTTGGGGTTCTCATCCTTCATGAAACATTTACCTGGCTTAATCTGCTTGGAATGATATTGGTCCTTTCCGGAATTGCCATAGTTATCCTTAAAAGAGAGGAGGTCGATGATAAAATGACCCACGGATTAAATTATCCGTTAAAGGGACTTCTCCTCGCTATTGGAGGTGCAGCAGGTCAGGGCATTGGAGCAGTATTTTCCAAACTGGGAATGGGTAGTTACGATCCATTTGCCTCTTCACAAATACGAACCATAACCGGGATTATAGGATTCGTTTTGATTATCAGTCTTACGAGAAATTGGAGAAACGTAAAAAGCTCAATTCTTAGTCAAAAGGCACTTAATCCGCTTTTAATTGGCTCCTTTTTTGGCCCTTTTTTGGGAGTTTCATTGAGTCTTCTCGCATTTCAGCATACAAAGGTAGGAGTGGCATCAACACTAATTGCAACTGTTCCGGTATTTATCCTGTTGCCATCAGTCTTCTTTCTTAAGGAAAAATTAAACTGGAAAGAGGTGATCGGTGCCTGCATGGCCGTGGGTGGCATGGTCGTTTTTTTTATCTAGGGACCATTTATTTTGGAACGGTCAAACGTTCCTTAATCACTTACGGCTGATTTGGGTAGAATTTCATCAATAACCACACCCGTAGTGCTTCCAGGAGGAACAATTCCTAAAAGCGCACAGATTGTTGGAACGACATCTGTTGCGTCTGTTTTTCTCAATGTGGTGCCCCTTTTTATACCAGCACCATACCACACCAAAGGCACCTGGTCATTGTCTGTATAATCTACAGATTTATACTTCTCTTTTGGGAGCCATCCCTCTTCGTAACGAACCATTACGTCACCAGAGCGTTTGATATGAAAATTATTTTGAAACGAGGCTAGCGGACCGCCCAGGAAATTGTCTGACTCAATTTCAAAGGCAGCCTTTGCATAGGCAATTCCTTCAAACTGGTTTAAAAACCTGGCAGCTTCAACTTGCATATCACGTAAATTTATTTTTTTCTTAGCTGCCAGATCATGGTTTAAATACAACTGCTGATTGCCAAACTTTTCGACCCAATCCCCCTCGCCATATTTGATATTTAAAAAGGATTTCAAGAGTGATACAGAACTTTCAGGATTAAAAATCCCTGTATTCATTTTGAACCTTTCTTTAAGATAATCTGCATGATAGGAGACACTCGAAGTAGACGTTAGAAAAAAGAGCACATTATCAATTCCATAACCATCCTCAATGTATTTCAGCAATTCTGCAATTTCCTTATCCAATCGAAGATATACGTCCTCCATCTCTACCGACAAAGGACCAAAATTTCCACAATTCTTGTCCATAGATGAGAAAACTATTGTCAACAAATCAGGTACAAAATCATATCCCAGTTGTTCCTTGGGAATTAGTTGCAGAACAAAATCCTTCAAATAGGTGTTTGCAAAAGGAGTACTTTTAAGAATCGAATAGGTTCCATCTGACTCTTTCTTTAATTTGGCAAGGTCGTAGGGAAAGGCATTATATTTATCCAGAAAGCCGGTTTCGTGAAGAGAGACATTCTCCACACTTTCGTTGTAACTTATCTGATCATACAAAGTTTTCCAGGGTGTTTCGAGATATTTATCTGCAAGTTTAAATTTATTAAACTCAGTTGCCCAACCAGGATATTTATCCAAATAAAAACTACTGGAAATCATACTGCCTGTGGTTTCATCAAACCAATAAGCACCATCCGCCGAGTGACCTGCAGAAAAAATTGCCGCATAATCATTCATGGCCACACTAAAAACCCGAGCTCTTCCTTTGGTTATAAGTTTCAGCCTGTCACCAAGGGTAGGTGTCATCAATCTTGAAGCCGACCGTTGTCCAAGATTTGAATTGGTTCCTATCGTTGAATAATTATTATCATAGATGCAGTCCGTCTCTTTGTTTTTCAACCGATCCACCCAATTATCACTGACAATACCATGGTGTGATGGGGTAGATCCTGTAAAAAGTGTCGCCATACCAACTGAAGGCCGCTGGATAAGATTGTTGACATGATGATTGGCGCAGACAAAACCACGTGAGTACAATCGTTTGAATCCCTCATTTCCAAACTTATCCCAATAACGCTCCACATAATCAGGATGCATATTCTCAACAACCAAACCAACGATCAATCTGGGAGCGGTAGCCGAAACAGTGGTGTGACCTTGAGCAATCAGGGAAATGGGAAATAAAAGGAATAGGAAGGGAGAATATATGCGGAGATTCATACTGGATATTTTAGCACAAATGTAACTACTTGAGTTGATCCGTCAAAAAACAATTATTTTAGCAATTTGTTTTGCCAATACTTGATCAGATGAAACGAGCCACAAGTATTGCTTCTCACACAGGTGAATGATTAATGGCGAGTTCCATATGGCCATTGAAAAACAAAATTATAGACATATGAACATTGTCAAAGAGATTTGTGTCGAGTCGTTCGACGAAGCAATCAGCGCTGTTGCTGCTGGTGCAACATGATCGAAATTGCGTCATCACAACTTTCCATTATCGTGGCTGGAAAGGTTAACTATGAAAATTTCGAAGAGATAAGGAAGTTTATTCATTCCAATGAGTATCATGGACGTAGGTTAGTTCCTTTTTGAATTTTATACCTTTAAACTCTTCAAATTAAAGTTAATATACATCAAATGCTAAATATTCGTCTTCTGATAACTCCAATGTTCCTGGTAACAGTCTCCCTTAACGGAATTGGTCAGAACAATGACTTCATCAAGTCAAATATCCCTTTTCACGATGATTGTATTACTATTTACCGGTTAAATACCGATTCCACAGCACAGATAAAACAAAATATTATAGTTGCGGAGTACAAGAAAGAGGCTCCTTGTAAACACAAAATATCTATTGCATATTCTGATTCAATCTTGCGTAAAACCAGTTCTTTCGCAGTAGATTCAAAGGCTTTGGTCGCTTTAAACGGAGGCTTCTTTGATGTTGAGAAAGGTGGGTCGGTTGCTTTTCTCGAAGTTGGCGGTAAAGTAATTTCCCAAACAAGAAAATCAAAGGGGAAATGGGCCAAAACCGACTCCCTGCTGAATGGAGCCGTGATCATTGACACGACTGGGGATCTGAAAATAGAACGTGCGAAACCCGTCAAATTCTACGCGCACTCTTCACAGGAAGAAGCTGTCATGATTGCCGGGCCTACTTTGTTAGCTGATGGGAAAATTATTGAATTGGAAAGTAGCGATTTTGTAAAAAGGAGACATCCAAGGAGCTGCTTGTGCAAAACAGCTGATCAAAGAATTCTTTTTATCGCAATTGATGGCCGCAGCATTGATGCAAATGGAATGAACCTCAAAGAATTACAGCATTTTCTGATTAAATTGAACTGCAAAGATGCTATTAATCTTGATGGCGGGGGTTCTACTACCCTTTGGATGAACGATGGCATTGAAAAAGCAATATTAAATCACCCTAGTGACAAAACAGGAGAAAGATCTGTATCAAACATAATATATATCAAATAAAATTGAAATTCGCAATTTTTGGATTTTTTTTGCTATTATTCGTTGATTGGCTCTCGTTGAAGAGCCCTGGAAGCAATGTTTCCGAAGGCGGATCAGGCAAATCCAGGATACCTTTTGAATCGTATTCAGTGGACATAATTCGTCAATACGAATTCGGCATTGAATCATCAATCCTTAATTATGATTCGTTAAGAAATGACCCTTCCTCAACTTCCAAAATTCTCCCTCCCAAGATATCAAAACTCAAATCAGCTTGTTTTGATACGATCAAGTTGGTCCCATTGGGTATTAACTCACGGGAGAAAAGACTGGATCAATTGGTCATCAAGAATAATTTCACCAAAAATATTTTGGGGCACTTTATCTCTTTTCAACCCTCATCCGTAGTACAACCTGGTGTAAAAAGCATCTCCTATTTTTCTCAATTTGAAGGTAAGAAAATTAGCTCTATTCGCTTTATCAGACTCCATCCCTTTGGGTCATCCTTATCTGATACCACGATGATTGCATCAAAATGGATAGAGAAAGCAGGAAATCGCCTACACATGAATACGGTTAAAAGTAAACTTGGGATGCAGTTGCTTTTCAAGGCAGGTGAAAAGTTAAACCCTTTGTTATTGGCCGAAAATGAGAAACTAATGCGTGATTTAAGTTATCTTGAAGATGTCAGTTTTCAGGTCCAATCGGATGAAGAAAATCCAGACGAGGTTAAAATTGTGGTCATTTCGAAAGACAAATTTGAATATGCTGCCAGTATGAGCCTAAGTTCCGATAACAGCGATGTCGAACTTGTCAACGAAAATATGTTTGGTTTGGGTCATCGGCTTAACGTTGGAATGGCCCAAAAAAATGCTTATTTGCCACAAATGGGATTCTATTTTTCATATCATATAAATAATATATTCGGCACATTTATCAATACTGCCCTTGGATATTCCGACACATACAACAGAAAGGGATTTGATTTTTCACTGGAAAGAGGATTGCTTACATCTTTACAGAAAAATGCTGGAGGATTGTCAATCGAAAAAGTATCGAAGTTTGACCATATTGCTCCCGACCATCCTATTGAACTCGATACTACCGTAGCTTATCTTACCAATGATTTATGGTTTATTCACGCTTTTACCAATCAGATAAATCAACAAAACAAAACACTTATAACCTTCAGATACCTGCATCAGAACTTTATCCAGAATAGCATAAAAAACTTTGGCCAAAGCCAATTTTTTAGAAATCATGATTTCTTTATGGGAGGGATCAGCCTAACAAAGAGAAATCTTTATAAAAACAACCAAGTTTATGGATATGGCGTAACTGAAGATATTCCTTTTGGTCATTATTACGAGCTAACAACTGCATTGGATCGGTCACAATTTGGAACCTGGCCCTATTTTGGCCTTTCACTGAGCAACGCTTTCATCGATAAAAGAGGGAGGTATTACAATGGAAGGCTGGCGATGGATGGCTATCTGGATAATGGAATTATAAAACAAGGCAGCATACTTATAAGCGGAAATTTTTTCTCCAATAAATTCTTTGCTTTTGGCGATCCTTGCCGCGAATTTATTAAAGTTGAATTTCTTGGGGGCATCAATCGGTTTAATGAAGAATACCTGACAATTAATGGAAAATTTGGATTAAGGGATTTTTATGCAAGCAAATTGAAAGGAACCAAAAGACTAACATTTAATTTCGAGACAGTGAGGTATCTCAAATGGAATTTCTATAATTTCCGGTTCACGAACTATCTATTTACTGATTTCGCTTTTCTATCCAATTCAATGAAAACACTCTTTAGCCAGAATTTTTATGCGGGTATTGGTGCAGGACTACGCATATTCAATGAGTCACTGGTTTTCAAAATTGTTGATATAAGATTTACCTGGTTCCCCCTTACCCCACCAGACGGACTAAGCCCATTTGGAACAAACCTTCAGGGTCTTTCCAAATCACGGTTTGAAGATTTTTTGGGAAGAAAACCTGAAGGTGTTCGGTACCAATAAGGGAAATCACTATTTTAATTTCATCTTACAAAACAGCGTCAGTCCCGCAAAACGCAGAGCACAATCGCTATTTTCTAAATCACTTGTAAACCAAACTTTTACACTAACAGTTACTACATCATCTTGCAAGGAACGAATAAAGTAACTCACCAATGCTAATAAAACCTTTTACCTATTTTACTACTCTAATTGTTGTAATAATTTATTGGATTGTTCGCCATAGAAACCTTTCCTGGATGCAATCAATTTGAACTGCTCCAAGGCCTTTCCGCGTTCATCTATCCTTAAATAACAAAGCCCTATGTACCATTCCGACTGTTCAACCAACAGATTGTCACCGTGGTGAACAACTTCAGAAAAAGAACCAATTGCACGGTTATATTCGCCAAGTTCCTGGTAAGCAACCCCCGAATAAAAATTTATACTGTAGCCGTCCCTTCCCATTACAGGAATCATTGTCATAGATTTTAAAGCCTCCTGATATTTACCCTGGTTTATTTCTCTCAAGGCAATATTCAAGCCACTGGATGAACTCAAAGCCGATCGTGAGACACCCTCACCACTCTTGTAGGGTTGATAATAATTAGCATATAACTGCTGACTGGAATAGCTTTTATTCCTTATCAAAGAGGTAAATACCAACATGATAACAATCACTGAAGCAGCAGCATACCAGAATAATTTTTTAGTTTTGGGCGTGGCTATTCCACGCTTTTCATTTACCTGATCATGCTGTTCCCTTGCAATATTTCGCAAATTATCGCGAAGGGCCATAATATCCGCTTCAGCAATAGCCTTATCGACCTCTTTGTGGAAGTTTAGATCGGCAGCCAATTCGGTATTGTACATTAGTTCATCTTCAAATAACGACAATGCTTCCGGATCCAAATCCTCATTCAGATAACCGTCAATCCCTGCCACCGTTTGAGAATGAGAATATTCACGCCGCATCATGTTCTTAAGGGTTGATCTGAGTTGCATAATATCCTCTTCCTCAATGGCATTGTTGACCTCTAAATGGAAATCTATTTCGTTGGAAAGAGCGTTATTCAATATCGCCTCTTCCCTGATTAAACTTTCAGTTTCTTTATCGAGCTCACCATCAATCAAATTTTCAATCTCTTCAAATGTGCGCTCGTGAATAGATACACTTTTTGCAATCGACTGAAGATTAGACCTCAAATCGATAATCTCTTTTTCAGTCACAGCATCCCTGATTTCTTCAAAAAGCATTTCATCTTCGGCTGACATCAATTGATGCTCAGATTCCATCATCGCAGCTTCATCTGCAAATAGGTCATGAACAACCTCTTTGGAAGAGACATGGTGATTTTTTATATGCAGTTTCTGAAGATAATTCCCTATCTCGTCAAGCTCATTGTCCGCATTTAGGTTGACGGTATTGAATAACTCCTCCGATAGACCAAAATATGCATCTGCATCAATCGGACGTTCGTTTTCGGAAGGGATTCCAGTTACTTTATTCATGGTTTTCAATTGACTTCTTATATAACATAATTCCCATTTTCTTGCTCTGGTAATTACGCCCTATCCAAGGGCTGTTCATACCTCAGCATTTATCTATTTATCATTGGATGAAACGGAAAAATTAATCCATCAAAATCCAATTTCAAACAAAGGTGTTGGAAATCACCTTTTTAAGATTTTAATTTTCAAAATTCAGCTTACAAAAAGCCACTATACAACAAAAGTTGTATTTGATTTGGTCAAACTATAAACACACGCAAAATACGATATTGCCGACTTATAATTGACTACTAAATAATAAGAGGAAAAACTATTCAGTGATAATAATTGGAATTGGAATTCCGTAACCACCTTTAACTGTTGCCAATTCTTCGTTTGAAAGCACTTCTACTGTAAGGTAATCAAAATTTTTCATGGTAAAATGTTTTAATGAGTTAATAATTCTTTATTGTTCCTTGCAATTCTTAATACCAGGAACCCCCAAAAGGTTACCCCTGAATTTGAAAAAAATGTACAAAAAAATTAAAATAAAATGTATTGCACTGAAATACTGTGTATTAAAAACGAAATATTTTTTGATGACAATCGCTTTTTTTAATTTATTTTACATGAGCCGTAATGAATTGACCACTATGAACATTCCAAAATCCTCAAAAATCACTTTTTTCAAGCCCCTTATTTTCTTGTTCTGTATTGCTCTTCCATGGAATGCAGCAGCACAGCAAGATTCTATGGACAAGGAGAAAGTGATTTTTTCTCAAGCTGCCCAAGAATTGAGTAGTGGTGCGTACGACACCGCTTTGAATCTTTTTAACACATTACTTCAAATTAGAAGTGGAAAATATGGAATGGCCTCAGTTCCGGTAGCCAATGTGCTAACCAATATCGGGGTAATAAAAAGTCAATTGGGATTGTATGACGATGCAATATCATTCTATAGCAGGTCGTCGGCCATATACGAAGCTGCCGGCAACAAAGAATTAAAACGTTTAGGTTCCGTCTATCAAAATTTAGGAATTTGTTACAATGCAAAAGGAGACATTGAGAAAGCAAGGACTTACTATGAAAATACAGACAGAATCTTCCAAAAGCTTGAAATTTCGGATCAGGTCTTCTATGAAATTTTACTTGCCAATTTGGCCCTTTTCTATCTAGACAACAAGAATATTTCTGAAGCAGAAAAGTCTATTAAAAAATCCTTTGCCCTGAACAGCAAAAGTCCTCGTAATTTTCAAAAATGGAATACCAGTGGAATGATCTACCTTGCAAAAAAAGAGTACGAAAAGAGTATCTCCTGCTTAAATAAGGCTATTAACTCAGGGGAGAAGGATCTCGGGACAGACTTTGCAGAAAAGGGGCTGACCTACATGAATCTAGGCATGGTGTACCTTGAGATGGAAGATTCTGACCATTCACTATTAAATTACCTGACTGCAAAAAAACTGCTTGAAAAAAGTATGGGGGGGCAAGGTATCTCCTACTCCTCCTGCCTGAAGGATATAGGATTAAACTATCTCAGGAAGAAGGAGAATGAAAGTAACCTTGAGAAATTTCTTGCCCAACGTAAAAAAAACCTGGAAACATCGCTTGATTATTTTCAAAAAGCGATTATCGCCATTACGCCCGGATTCACTTCAGGCAATGCAGAAACAAATCCCGCTGCTGAAGACGCAATTGATAAGACCCGATTTTTGGATGTAATAAAAAATAAAGCTGAAGCATTTTATTTAATCTCACAGTTGGAAGATAAAATGGGAAACAAGGAAGCTTCATTGCGGCAAATGAAATTGGCGCTTGAGACCTATGATCTATCTATTGAAACAATTCATCTGATCAGAAATGGTTTTCAAAATCCGGAAAGCAGGCTTTTTCTCTCTGAAAACGAACATCCCGTTTATGCTGCTGCAGTTCAGGTTGCGGTTCGGCTGTACGAAACAACACACGAACTCAGATATTTTGAAAAAGGGTTCGAAATTTCAGAACGAAGCAGATCTGCCGATTTCCAAACCATGTTAAGAGAGGTTCAGGCCAAGAAAGTCTCTGGGGTGCCGGATTCGTTGCTCGATAAGGAGAATAATCTTAAGGGGGAGATTGCCGCTTACGAA
Organism: Prolixibacteraceae bacterium; assembly: GCA_023229575.1. Classification (GTDB taxonomy): domain Bacteria; phylum Bacteroidota; class Bacteroidia; order Bacteroidales; family Prolixibacteraceae; genus CAINVV01. The sequence continues at coordinate 29,953 of JALNYZ010000018.1, read as the reverse complement.
AACTTTATTTTTAATGAGAAGGGCAGTCAAACGCCAGATGCAAAAAAAATTAACCTTTGGAAAGATAAGGTCTTTTCACTATCCGGGAACTATCAGCAATTGATAAACCTGATTGAGAAAAATTATCCCACATACTATCAGTACAAATATGCTGATCCTGTTGTATCGTTACAAAAAATTCAAGGATCGCTCGAGAGGAGAGAGGCTTTTATAGAGTATTTTATCAATGAAGGGGAAAAACAAAGTAATGGCGAGCTCTATACCTTTGTTATTACAAATCAGGAATACAAAATCATCAGACGGCCGATTAATCAAGAATTGGATGAGACCATAGATCATTTTTTGAAATTTATCAAGAATGGAGAGGTGCTCAAAACCAGAAAAGCAGATTATATTGCTTATACCAAAAATGCACTAAAATTATACAATCTTCTGATCGATCCATTTGAGTCATCTTTGGTAGATTACAGGCTGGTAATTGTTCCGGACGACAAACTCTCCTATCTTCCATTTGATGCATTTTTGTTTTCGGCACCGGACACCAGTAAAATGAATTTCAGAAATTTAGATTATCTGGTCCATCACCATGCCGTGTCCTATACTTATTCTGCAACCCAATTATATTACTATTTTCAGAATAATTATAAATATAGCAACAAGCTGGGTGCTTTTGCACCTGATTATACAGACAACCAACCAACCGGTGTAAATGATACGGATCATTTCCTTCCATTGCCAGGTGCAGTAGCAGAAATATCAGGAATTATATCCCTGCTAAGCGGGGACCAATATGTAAAAGAGAAAGCAAACAAACAAAATTTCAAGCAGAAAGCCGGGGATTATGATATTCTGCACCTTGCTATGCATACCATCCTAAACGACACATTGCCTCTGTACTCTAAAATGGTTTTTTCGGCAGATAGCACAGGTAAGAAAGAACGAACTTTGAATACCTTTGAAATCTATAACCTTAAGCTCAAATCAGACATGGTAGTGCTTAGCGGCTGTAATACAGGTACTGGGAAGCTACAAAAGGGAGAAGGGGTAATGAGCCTTGCACGCGGATTCTTTTATGCGGGATGCCCGAGTATCATAATGACTTTGTGGAATGTTGAAGACGTTTCCAGCTCAACCATTATGATAGAATTTTACAGAAACCTGAAAAATGGATTTTCAAAAGATGAAGCCCTGCGAAAAGCAAAAGATTCTTATATCGCGGGAGCAGACCCGTTGAAAGCTCACCCATATTTCTGGCTAGGATATGTTTCCATCGGAAAGCAAACTCCTCTTTTCAAAACAAAAGCTGGTTATTTTGTCGGCTTAATAATTTTTGTATTTTTAGCAATCGTTTTGGAAAAGTGGTATTTCAAACGAAAAAAAAGAGTTAGCCGACTAAAATGATCAATTACAGCAACGAAGAGCTTCTAAATGGTATTTTACGTAACGACAACGTAATTCTTCAGCATATTTATAAGAATTTCTACTACAAGGTGAACTTGTATATCAAAAAGAACAGTGGAAACGATGAAGATGCCAACGATGTTTTTCAAGAAGCCATTATTGTCGTTTACCGCAAACTTAAAGCCAACGATCTGACAATCAATTGCGCCTTTGAAACCTACCTCTATTCTGTTTGTAAATTCCTTTGGTTAAAACAACTCACTCGTCAAAGAACCGAAAAGGAGATGATGGTCGATTCAGCTACATTTGAATCTGAGTTTGATCATGATTTTTCTGAATTGGTAGAAAAAAATGAACGATTTAAGCTTTACCAAAAACATTTTCAGTTGCTTGGAAGTGATTGCCAAAAACTGCTTCAACTTTTTTTCGATAAAGTTCCACTGAAGCAGATCGCTCAAATTATGGGTTTCAGCGGAGAGAAATATGTGAAGAAAAGGAAGTTTAAGTGCAAAGAGTATCTCGTTACAAGCATTAAGCAGGATGTCTCCTATAAAAGAGTAGGCCAATAAAATCACTATCTGATCCCGGAATTACCTGCTAGCACAAGTTATTGTTCCCTTTTTTAAGGATAACTGCTTGTTTATGGGTACCACGAAAAAGCTCAAAACTCCTGAAACTACAGGGCAGGGCTCCATTGAACAACTCAATTTTATGCGAAGGCTTTAATCCAATGCTTTTAAATCCTTCCTCAGAGCTGGATATGATCCAGGCAGTATATCCTGAGTACTTTTGTTTTAATACATCCCCTACCGATTTGTACAAGTCCGCAATCGATTTGGTGATTAATCTTTCACCATAGGGAGGGTTAGTGACAATAATTCCACCTTCGAAAGGTGGATTCATCTCAAGGAAATCTTTTGATCCGACCTCGACGACCTTGGTAAGACCTGCACTTTTAATGTTGGCGCGAGCTATCGCACAGCTCTGTACTGAGATATCGGAACCAATTATTTTAACAGATGATTCCTTTTCATAATCTGCATTATATATTTCAGAAAAAAGCTGCTCGTCAAAATCCTCCCATTTCTCAAAACCGAACGATTTCCGGTAAATCCCGGCCGGGATCCCCCGGGCAATCATCGCAGCCTCAATGAGCAGTGTACCGGAACCACACATAGGATCAAGAAAATCGGTACCTCCCTGCCATCCTGTCAACAGAATCATCCCGGCAGCCAGGACTTCATTGACCGGAGCTTCCCCCTGTCCTACCCTGTATCCTCTTTTGTGAAGGGACTCACCGGAACTGTCGAGCGACAGTTCACAATAATCACCCATCAGATAGATATGTATCCGTATATCCGGATCTTCGGCGTTGACCGAAGGGCGTTTGCCATATTTTTCCCTAAAGTGATCGGCGATAGCATCTTTTACCTTAAGAGATGCGTACATTGAATTGACAAAAAGATCTGATTGAACCGTACTGTCTATTGAAAAGCTCCTCCCCAGTTTAAGGTATTCAGACCAACTGATCTTTTTTGCCTGGTTGTACAGATCATCTTTGTGGTTGATTTTGAACTGTGCTATTGGTTTGAGCACTTTCAATGCGGTCCGCAACAAAAAATTGGCTTTGTACAACATGGATTGATCCCCGATAAATGAAACTGCCCTGCGTTCAATTAAGATCGATTCTGCCCCAAGCGCATTTAGTTCCATGGCCAGTACATGTTCGAGCCCGGCGAAAGTTTTAACAACAATTTTAAATTTCTTCACTGAATTGAATTCAAAATAATGATCTGTAGCAATGTAAAACGATGCAAAGGCAGCCTTAATCAACCAAGAAGATCAAATTCCGGCGCCAAAAATATATTCAGCAGTTTTGGCTTTGTTTTGTACAATCTTTGAGTATGGAGGAAGGTCATTGGTTATCCAGATATTTCCCCCAATAACTGAATCGTGGCCAATGGTAATTCGCCCAAGAATGGAGGCATTTGAGTAGACCACAACATTATCTTCAACAATTGGATGTCTGGGAATTCCTTTTACAGGATTACCCGATGCATCGAGAGAGAAGCTTTTAGCACCCAGCGTTACTCCCTGATACAGTTTGACATTTGTCCCAATTATTGTAGTTGATCCGATCACGATACCCGTACCATGGTCAATGGCAAAATAGGATCCGATGGTTGCTTCAGGATGAATGTCAATACCAGTTTCAGAATGTGCCATTTCGGCAATAATTCTCGGAATTAATGGAATACCAAATTTGTGAAGTGCATTGGCTATCCGATAGCTGGAAATGGCGCGGATGGCAGGATAACAAAAAATCACTTCACTTCTGCTTGTAGCCGCCGGGTCTCCGAGGTATGCCGCCTCAACGTCTGTGATTAAAACTTCTCTCAAACGTGGCAAGGCTGCGATAAATTTCGATGCACAGCGTTCCGACTCAGCCTTTCTGTTCTCAAGATCAGAATTGAATTCTTTGTCGCAAACAAAACATAGTCCGGCCAGCAACTGTTCAGACAAAAGATGGAATACTTCATCGACCAATACACCCATGTGATAATGAAAGGAGGTTGGATTAAAATTTATTGGTCCAAAATATCCCGGGAAAATGATTTGCCTAACCTTATCTACAAAAATCTTCAATTTCTCCGTTGAGGGCATTGGCTCTCCAGCCCTCTGGGCATGCGCCACTTCGCCCACTGCAGAAATGTCGGTCAATTGCTGAACCGCATCACCAATGGATTTTCTTATTTTACTCTCCATGTGCTCTTTCATATAATTTGTTTTTAATGGCCAAATGGGATTGACAATCAGGTATATCTGCCATACAATTCCACCAGCGCTGCAATAATTGTATATGTTAATAATTCACTCAAGTTTATACGATGCCATGTGACTTCAAATGGTTCCAGGCATTATTCAACCTAATTTTCCCAAACCCCGTCACGGTTTCATATACAAATCCCTGTTTTTCGATCTCTTCGATGTATCTGTCAAACAGTATTAACCGCATCTCACCTCCATTCTCCCTAACGGGATCGGCTACCCAGGGAATATCAGGTGCACATACCAAAAAAAGATCAATTTCATCCGTTGAGATATGCTTTTCAATCCAGGCCGGAGCCTCACCAAATACTACTTCAAACCAAATCTTTGTAACTATCAGCCAAGTGTCCATCAACAATATACCACTTTCCCCAGTTTCCGAAAACCTTTTCTCTTCATCCACCTGATGCCGAGCGATTATTTCAACATCTGATATGTTATATGGTCTGTCAAGTTTTTCGATATAACTCCTGGCGTATTCAGGAATCAGTGATGCATTCAGTTTTCGGGCCAGCTCTTCAGCCAAAGTGGTTTTACCGGTTGATTCAGGTCCGGTGATAACAATTTTTTTCACCCCAACCTCCCTTCATTTGCTTCGGGCATTAATTCCTTCTTCCATTCAGCATACCCATAGACTGCCAGTACCGTATAAACAAAGAAAAGCAATGTTGTAGGATACAACTCCTTGAATATAAACAAGCCCATGGAAATCGCGTCTACCACCACCCAAACCAGCCAGTGCTCGATCTTCTTCCGGGCCAGCATCCAGGTGGCCACAATACTTAAGGCCGTGGCTAAGGCATCCCAATAGGGCACCTGCGAATCGGTATAATGCAATAACATATAAGCTATTACCGCGAAAATAATAATAGCGGATACTGTTATTTTTAGCCACAAGGAACGATCCGTTTGCGTTACCTTCAAAGAACTTCCTGCAGTACTACCGTGATACCAGCTCCACCATCCATAAATACTGATGGCAACATAGTAGAATTGCAGCGTCATGTCGGCATAAATCCTGGAGGTGAAAAAAACTGCAATGTAAAACAGCGCATTCATCAGACCAACCGGCCAAGTCAGGAAATGCTGCCTGATCGAAAATCCAATGTACAAGAACCCGGTCAATGCCCCACAAACCTCGATGTAATGATCAATAAGCCATCTGTATACAATCATGTTGGGAAAGAATGTTAACGAACATCATCTGTTCAGGCAATGATCATAATTTTTTTGATCCGATAAAAGTTCGAGCGCTTTGTTGACCTCTTTATCATCCTCAGTCATGATTTGAAAATAGGTTCCAGGCTCATAAAGATCACGGGCTATCAATGCGCGTATCTGCCTGAAGATGGCATTTTGTAAAAGTTTAACACTTTGTTCATCCCTTTTGACCCCGGATTTTTCACCCAACACCATCAATTCGTCCAGCATTTTTCCAGGTACTGCAAAATTTGCCCTGAACTTTTGAAAATCAGGATATTTGGATATCAACTCTTTTCTATTCTGATCGATGTATTTAACCACAAACGGGAAAAATATGTTCTTTCTGATCAAGGTATTAAAGTAGGTATAATGCACAGACGTATCCAGTGGAACGAAAATATCAGGAACAATTCCACCACCACCAAATACACGCCTTTTCGTTACCAGCGTGTTGGTCATCAGGGAATCAGTGTTCGAGATACTGTCCTTGTTAAACAGCTCACCCCGTTCGTATCGTTTGAAGTAATCATTCCTGTAATTATCGGGAATATCCTTGTATGGTTTTTGAATATTTCTTCCTGCCGGGGTATAATAATGGGCTGTTGTTAAGCGGATCATGGATCCGTCGTTCAAGGCAAAAGGTTGTTGTACCAATCCCTTACCAAATGATCTGCGTCCAATAAGAACACCCCGGTCCCAATCCTGGATGGCACCAGAGACGATTTCGGAAGCGGATGCAGTCCCCTCGTCAATAAGTATCACCAAATTGCCTTTTAAAAAGTCGCCATTGGTTGTAGACCGATAGTCTTTACGCGGACTATGAACCCCTACCGTATACACAATGAGCTTATTTGCCTCAAGGAATTGGTTGGCTAAATCATAGGCTGCCCCAAGATAACCACCGCCATTGCCCCTAAGATCAAGAACCAGGTTTTTGATCTTGCCCTCTTTCCCGAGCCGGTTCATGGCTGTCGTATATTCTTCAATCGTTGTAGCCGAGAATCTGTTTAATTTCACAAAAGCGGTTTCCGGATTGAGCATAAATGCGGCATCCAAACTATAAATCGGAATTTTATCCCTGACGATAGTATAATCCAACGGATCAGGTTCTCCCTTTCTGGTTACTTTCAGATTGACAGTAGTACCCTTTGGACCCCTTAAAAGACCGTATACATCCTGAGTTTTGAGGCCAATAGAGGTGATATTTTTACCATTTACCTTAATTATCCGATCACCCGGCCTTAATCCTACCTTCTCGGAAGGTCCCCCCGGAATGGTCGTCATGACGGCCAATGTATCCTGAATTACACTGAACGATATGCCGATTCCCTCAAAATTACCTTCAAGGGGCTGGTTCATCTCTTCTACCTCACCCTTTGTAATGTAGACAGAATGCGGGTCAAGTTGTCCAAGCAAGTCCACAATAGCATGTTCCGTGAGCTTGCCAACATTGGTTGTATCAACATAAAAAGTCTCGACCAATCTCAATAATCTTCCGAATTTAATCGCCTGGCTTTGAACATCCTGGGCAGAAGCGTAATTGTTAAAAATGACAAAAGATAAAATGAGGGTCACAACATATGATAATCGCCTAAAATTTTTCTTCACAACAGTAGATTGAATTGATAAAAACGAACATGCAACTTAGCGATAAGTCTGTCGTAACAAAGATAGCAAGTTATCCAAACATCTGCTTTATCGCGGAAAAAAGTAACATTTGTCAGATAATGGACATTTGAAAATGGACAACTGATAAGGATCTATATTTCAGAATTACTGGAAAATACAATTCAATATTTCGTCAATTAATTTTTTGCCTGTCCTGGCTATAATGCAAAAAAGCCTGTAACTTGCACGAGTTACAGGCTTTCAAATTATTTTTTTTTCCAATTAGACAGAAAGTACATATTTGCCGCCAACTGCCACTTTGTATTCATCGAGCAAGGCTGAAAAAAGCTCTTTGACAGAGATGATCCTGTCAGTTTTCCATACATTGCTTCCTGCAAAAGCATAACCATTTCTAAAATTACCTCTCAGTGCAGAGGCCAATGATGCCATGATACAATAAGGAGCAGTGGAAATATCGCATGTTTTTACACAATTAACAGGACAAACAGTTGGACGCCTTTTCCCATTGTCGACATCATCCAAAAATGAACAACTGATTGCACGGCCAGGCATTCCTACAGGACTCTTGATGATCCTGACATCCTCTTCCTTTGCTTGAATATAGGCCTGTTTAAACCCATCTGAAGCATCACATTCTGTTGTTGTTACAAAACGGGTCCCCATCTGGACACCGGCTGCTCCTTTGTCCAAAATTGCTGCTATATCTTCGCCCGTATAAATACCCCCTGCGGCAATGACCGGAATGTTTTTCCCATATTTTTCACTGAACTCATTGGCAACGGCAACAACTTCTTTAATCAAGTTCTCAAGACAGTAATTGTCATCAAAAATCTGATCCACTTTGAAACCCAAATGGCCACCGGCCTTAGGGCCTTCCACTACGATGGCATCAGGCAGGTAACCGAAATTTCCGTACCATTTGTTGCATATCAAGGCAGCAGCCCTGGCGGAAGAGACGATTGGAACCAATTTGGTCTCAGAATCCGGAGTTAAAAATTTTGGAAGATCCAGTGGCAAACCTGCTCCCGAAAAGATAATATTTACTTTTTCCCTGATGGATGTCGCTACCAAATCAGCATAATTCGAAAGGGCCACCATAATATTCACTCCAATAATGCCCTGTGACTTTTCGCGCGTCTTGCGAATCTCAGTAGTCAGACCATAAATGCAATTTTCCAGATAGTCGGAAGAATGGTCCTTGTAAAGAAATCCAATGCCGGCCGGTGAAATGACTCCAACCCCCCCCTCGTTGGCAACCGCAGACGCCAATCCGGATAAAGAGACACCCACGCCCATTCCACCCTGAATAATGGGAAGCTTAATTTTCAATCCACCAATGTTTAGTATCTTCATGACCTCAGACTTTGATTTTGACTTTTACGGCACAATGGTAGGTATAGAAATTTTTATGACCAAGAAAATGGGTTATGTGGTCTAAAAAAGGTTGAAAACATTAGATTTTGGGATGAATTGCAATATTTATGGGATGAAATACAATGTCCCGGCGGGCCAAACATTCAATTTAGCTTCTCTTTGAAGGAGGGAACCCAGTTCCTGGACACGGGAATGGGGAAATCGAGGCGATCCAATTCCAAATGATATCCGTTGGCTGTTCTTTTTAATTTTGTCACCTTGTTTATATTGACCATCCAACATCTGTGACACTTCTGCATGATGTCTGAGGTTTCGAGTGCTTTCTCTACATTGGTAAAGGATTGGCGGAAGAGTCGTTTACGAACAGAAAGTTTTCGGTCGATCCAATATATTTCAACATAATTGCCCGATGAATGAATCAGCAATACCCGTTCTACCTCCTCTGCGAATGCCTGTTTTTTATTTTCAGCCACCAAATGAACAGATTCGAGTTCCGGGGGATTTTGAAAAGCACTAATCTCCTCTTTCAGCCATGTTTTACCCGAATCGATCATGTTTCCCACCTTCATCTTCAAGGAAAAATTGTAACTGATCAGATTAAACAGGATTAAAGGAAGTAAAGACAATGCACCTGTCCTGAAAAAAGGAAGATCAGTATAAGCAGTTGCTTTTGCCAGCCATGCCATGAAGGTATAAACGACGAAAAGGTTTGCAAACATCCAGAAATTCCAGATCAGCTCCTTTTTGATGGTCCATTTGGCTGGATCAAACATTCGGGGAAAGAGTCCGGGAAAGAACAAGGTATTTAAGAAGAGTACGGCGGCCGTCAGGAGACCTGCCCCTAGTACAAAATAGCCATCGTGCTCTGATTTCAAAAAATTTATTCCCAACGGTTGAATATAGAGAACAATAAGGATAAAGCCCATACTCACCAATAAAATGGTGCGTGCGTTGTGCTTAAAATTGTTGTTGAACTGGTAGGGTTGATTTAAATTTTCAAACATCTTATTAATTGCTCTTTCGCTGGAAATATCAATATCAATCTATCTAAACTCAAAATCCGATCCGGCAAATCCCCAAGCTACTCCATTTAACTTCGGCTTACATCCATGTTTCGGATCACATATTTCAGAAATATAGTACTTATTTTAGGAATATGTTCTGTCGGATTCAAAAAATGCAAAAGCCCCAGAGTAAACTCCGGGGCTTTGCGGTCTGGACGGGACTCGAACCCGCGACCCCCTGCGTGACAGGCAGGTATTCTAACCAACTGAACTACCAAACCAAAAATTTAAGAACGTTTGAAGCGGTCTGGACGGGACTCGAACCCGCGACCCCCTGCGTGACAGGCAGGTATTCTAACCAACTGAACTACCAAACCAAAGGCCAAAAAAGAGTTCTGTTTTACTACATCAAAAAGAGACCCTTAAAGGCAGGGCAAATATACGACTTGTTTTGCTTATCTGCAAAGAGGATTTAAGAAAATAAATGACTGGAATAGGTTGCAGATGTATTGTTGTGCCAAAACCAAGAGAATTTAATCTATGTCATTAATTAACAAGTATTTTGCCCAATTACACAAGCGAAGGCTTGAAAAAGGAGAAGTGGACACTTCCATATATTCTCTCCTCAAAAAGATTGGGATGTGATGCAAAATTATCTCCTTTCCCATGTTCTAAAATCAACATACCTCCTACATTAATAAGTTGATGTTGCAGCACCAGATCTGGAATCTTATTCAAATCCTTCATCTGGTATGGAGGATCAGCGAAAATGAGATCATAAGTTTCCGTGCATCTGGGAATAAACTTCAAAACATCGTAACGCAAAAGATGAATGATTTTCTCAAGATGCAATTGTGCAATTACTGCGGCAATAAAGGCATAATGAACATGGTCGATTTCAACTGTTGTAACGGATTGCGCCCCTCGTGAGGCAAATTCGAAGGAGATGCTTCCTGTGCCGGCAAAGAGATCCAAAATTTTGACCTCTTCAAAATCGATCCTGTTATTCAGAATATTAAATAGATTCTCCCTGGCAAAATCTGTCGTTGGCCTCGCCTTGAAATTTTTTCCTGGCTTAAAAAGCCTCCCTTTCAATTCCCCTCCAATTATTCGCATTTGTATAGATCCAATAATGATGTAAAATAATGATCCGGCAACTGATTAAAGGTATAACTGTAATTGAAAAGAGAGGTGGGTCGTGCAAAACTGGTTTTTCTGATATATTTCCTGAGTGTCTGGTATATTGGATCAGTTTGTTGCATCAGGCCATGAATGACCAGTTCTGTGGTATCCGGCGGGAGTTTTAACTGATCAAATACATACAGTACAAAATAGCTAATATCGTTTTCGCCTGAGTAGTTAAATTGATTGCAAAGTTGCAATTTCGTACCTGACAGAACAATCAGTTCAAAACAAGACCTGAAGAAATTAATGTGCACCTGCTTTCGCTCCGGGAAATTTTTATTTTCCTTCAATGCTCTCTCAACCAGCGGATAAAGATTGTGCCGGATCGTAGCTTTCGGATACTTCAGCGCTAAAAATTCTTTCAAATTTTCAGGAATATTAAAAATACACCAAGCTTCAGCCTTTGTTAGCAACGTCTTGTCTACTACAAAACCTCTCTCTGCAGAGTGATTGAATCCAAAAAATTTATCCGCGGATCCCTGCTGATAAAATGCATGAGGAACAAGTGTGAAATTTTCTGAAGAGTAGACAATTTCTATACTCTTATATTTCAGGTTCAGGTGTTCATCTTCATTCATCAACTCCCTCACCTTCATAAAAAGTAATCTTGGCCTTTTAAGGAATAAGTTGGCAGATTTCAATACCGTGTACTTGCCCCTTGGAATATCCAGGATAGCATAAGAGAATCCATCCAGACTGATTTGGATGGATAAATGATATAAATTGGTCTGTTCGGGATCGAATGATTTGTCGATAAAACAGATGTCGTGCATTGGATTTATTTAAAGGTTTTCAATTGCTGCAAACTTCTTCTCGTGAATTCAGCTTACAGCACAATGAAGGTCGCAACTTATGATAATTTATTGCGTTGAATGACAATAAAAAATCAATATGTTTGCCCTGAATATTCTTATTGTTTGCGCAATAAATTGGTTGACAATCTACAAATTTAAAAAAATTATCGACTACAGTAAATCAAAGGGCAAAATTCAGTTGCCCGAACAATCATCCCCGAATAGAAGGAACAAATATCAGCGAAACTTTATTGGGGATTTTCCTCAAAGCGAATCACAAAAGCAACAATCTTATGAAAAACTTTATCTCCGGTTTGATCCTTCAGAAGTTAGGGCATGATCCGACAACTGGTCAAAAGGAGATGATTGACTCGCTGGCTGAATTCGTCTCCAATAGCGAATCAGACAGATTGTTCCTGTTGAAGGGCTATGCCGGCACCGGCAAAACCTCTGCTATCAGTGCGCTGGTTAAAGTGCTCGACGAATTGAAAATCAGATTTGTGCTTTTGGCGCCGACAGGGAGGGCTGCCAAAGTACTTTCCAATCAGAGCGGAAAACCGGCCTCTACCATTCACAAAAAGATCTATCGTCAACAATCTGCAGCCGATGGTGCAAGTAAATTTTCTCTCGATAGAAACCTGGCAAAAAACGCCATCTTTATTGTGGATGAAGCGTCAATGATCTCAAATATGCCGCAGGATCACAGTGTCTTTGGATCAGGCTACCTGCTGTCTGACCTGGTCGAATATGTTACCGGGGGGAGCAATTGTAAGCTTGTCATCTCCGGAGATACAGCCCAGTTGCCTCCAGTCGGGCTACAAGTAAGTCCGGCGTTGGATAGAGAAGAGTTGTCACTTTTCGGCATGCAGGTGATTGAGAAGGAGTTGAAAGAGGTTGTAAGGCAATCGTTGGATTCAGGAATTCTCCTGAATGCTACTTCCATAAGAAACCGCATCCTTGAAGATTCCCCTACCGGATTTTGGCATCTCAAAATGGAAGGGAATCAGGATGTCATTCAACTAGGAGGTGATCAATTAATTGATGAAATCTCAAATTGTTACAACCGGATTGGGATGGAAGAGACAATCGTCATTACCCGCTCCAACAAAAGGGCCAATCTATTTAACGAAGGGATCCGGCGTACCATTCTTTATCAGGAAGATCAAATCAGCAAAGGGGACCTTTTGATGATCGTCAAAAATAATTACCACTGGTCCAAACAGTTGGAAGAACTTGATTTCATTGCCAACGGAGATATAGCCGAGATCATCAGGATTAAAAAGCAGGAAGAGCGATATGGATTTCATTTTGCCAATGTTGTCCTACGGTTGGTTGATTACCAGGATCTGGAGATTGAATGCAAAATTTTGCTTGAAACACTAACTGCGGAGGCCCCGGCATTGACTTCTGAGGAGAATAAAAGTTTGTTCGAAGCAATTTCGGAAGATTACGAAGAGATCCGGAACAAAAGGGAGCGATGGAAAAAGATCAGAGAGGACCCCTATTTCAATGCATTACAGGTCAAATATTCCTATGCCGTTACCTGCCACAAGGCCCAGGGGGGACAGTGGAAAGCTGTTTTCCTTGACCATGGGTATTTGACTGCTGAAATGATCGACCGTGAATTTCTCAGGTGGTTTTATACGGCATTTACCAGAGCTGAGGAAAAGTTATACCTGGTAAATTTTCACAAGGATTTCTTTGAACTTTCTGTTTGAGGAAAAGGTTTGAAAAGTTTTCTTAGTTTGGAATAGTTCAGTTACAGTTCATAACAGTCGCCGTCATTGGCTGCATATGTTTCCGGGAAGATGGTGCGGGCCTCATCAACCAGAAATGAGATATCCTTGTACCGGGATGAGAAATGGCCGATCACTAACTTTTTGGCGGCTGCCGCAACTGCAATATTGGCTGCCTGAACAGAAGTAGCATGATAGGTTTTTTTCGCGAGATCGGTAAGATCGGCAGCAAAAGTGGCTTCATGGTAAAGCAAGTCTACCCCGGCAATCGTTGGAACAATCTTGCTGAGTGCAATGGTGTCTGTACAAAATCCGTAACTCCTTGTGGGATTGGCAGGGATGGTAATTTCGATATTGGAAATAATGGTTCCGTCGGCCAGAATAAGATCTGCCCCGTTTTTAATATTCATCCTTTGTGAAACCGGAATATCGTACTTTGCAATGGCATTCTTGTCCAGATGTTTCCCGGTGGGAAGTTCCTGAAAAAGAAAGCCGCAACAGGCAATCCGGTGCTTCAGGGGGAATGAGGTTATACGGATTCTGTTGTCTTCAAAAACAACAGAATTTCGCCTAAAATTCAATGGATGGTAAATGACTTTTAGCTCCTTCACTTCATTCATAAATTTCATCATCCCTTCCATCATCTGCTGTAGGTCTGAATGCGCGTGAATGTGCAACTCCCCCTTCTTCCCGTAAAGCACCAGCGACGAGATTAATCCTGGTAAACCATAAATGTGATCTCCGTGAAGGTGGGAAATGAAGATATGGTTGATCCGGCCCATTTTGAATTTGAATTTCCTCAACTGAATTTGTGTCCCCTCTCCGCAGTCGATTAGGAACAGCTGCTCATTCAGTTTTACTACTTGTGAAGTAGGAAACCTCTGAGAGGTTGGCAGGGCCGAGGAACTTCCGAGTATGGTTACGGAGAATGTATTCATAAACCAATGATTAAAGCCTATTTAATCGATTCAATCAAAGATAAAAAAACCCGACAAAAATGCCGGGTTTTTATTATTTGGACTGACCATTTTTAATTATAACAACAATTGCCTTGCCGCCTCCCTGGATTCCGCCACTTTCAGAACCGATTCAAATCCGATCAGATCGATCATCCCTTTTACCGGGGGAGTGAGTCCGAAAAGGACAAAACTCCCGTTTGCATTTTTGCAGAGCCGATTACCGAGTAAGAGGGCGCTCAAACCAGAAGAGTCGCAGTAGCTGCAACCAGTAAGATCAACCAAAATATTCCGCTCACCATTTCCAATAATTCCAGCCAGTTCTGCCTTTATATCCGGGGCCATCATAGCATCCAATTTTTCGTTGGAGACTGTGATGCATGTATACGAACCATATTTCAGAACACTGAAATTCATGGCGGGGAGGAAAGAAGATCTATTTTTTCTCGTTTTCTTCCATTTGGGTGCGTAAAGCGGCAAGTTCGCTGATGTCGCCCAAAGTAGTCTTTTCGATGTTGTCTTTCACCGTTTTAACACTCTTTGGTGCGGTCTGCTTGGTAGCTGCTTTCTTCTTGGCGGTATCTTCAGTTTTCTTCACATCTTCGTAAACACGTGAATGGGAGAGGATAATCCTCTTGGCTGATTTCGAGAATTCGATTACTTTGAATTCCAGCTTCTCATCCATTTTAACGTGGGATCCATCTTCCTTTACCAGGTGACGTGGGGTAGCAAAGCCCTCAACCCCATATGGGAGTGAGATGACGGCACCCTTGTCGAACAAGTCAATAACGGTTCCTTCGTGGATAGAATCAACAGTAAAGATGGTTTCGAAAACATCCCATGGGTTCTCTTCCAATTGTTTGTGCCCAAGGCTCAAACGACGGTTTTCTTTGTCGATGTCGAGTACCTGAACTTCAATTTCCGAGCCGATAGATGTGAATTCTGAAGGATGTTTGATCTTTTTGGTCCAGCTAAGATCGCTGATATGGATCAAGCCATCAACTCCCTCTTCGATTTCGACGAATACACCAAAGTTGGTAAAGTTGCGAACCTTAGCAGTATGAGAAGTTCCAATGGCATATTTACTTTCAATCAATGACCATGGATCATTTTTCATCTGCTTGATACCAAGAGACATTTTGTGTTCATCGCGGTCAAGGGTAAGAATGGTTGCTTCAACCTCTTCGCCTACCTTCAGGAAGTCCTGGGCAGAACGAAGATGCTGTGACCAGCTCATTTCTGAAACGTGGATCAAACCTTCCACTCCGGGAGCGATTTCGATGAAGGCGCCGTAATCGGCAATAACTACAACTTTGCCTTTGACAACATCGCCAACTTTGAGATCAGCGCTAACATTGTCCCATGGGTGGGATGCAAGTTGCTTCAAACCAAGGGCGATTCTCTTCTTCTCATCATCAAAGTCAAGAATAACCACGTTGATTTTTTCATCCAGCTGAACAATTTCGTTCGGATGTGCCACTCGTCCCCAGCTAAGGTCTGTAATGTGGATCAAACCATCTACGCCACCCAAGTCGATGAATACACCATATGAGGTGATATTTTTAACAGTTCCTTCGAGAACCTGACCTTTTTCAAGCTTGGAGATGATGTCTTTCTTCTGCTGTTCCAACTCAGCCTCGATAAGCGCTTTGTGGGAAACCACAACGTTTCTGAATTCATGGTTGATTTTAACAACTTTGAATTCCATTGTCTTTCCAACATAGATGTCATAATCGCGGATGGGTTTAACATCAATTTGAGATCCTGGTAAGAAGGCCTCAATTCCAAATACATCAACGATCATACCGCCTTTGGTACGACATTTGATAAATCCGGTAATAATTTCGTCGTTTTCGAGGGCAGAATTAACGCGGTCCCAGCTGCGCATTGCACGGGCTTTTTTATGGGATAGGGTTAACTGACCTTTTTTGTCTTCCAATGTTTCAACATAAACCTCAACCTTGTCGCCAATTTTCAGGTTTGGGTTGTAACGGAATTCGTTTACAGAAACAATACCGTCAGATTTGTAGCCAATGTTGACAACAACCTCACGTTTGTTCATGGAGATCACGATACCGTCGACACACTCTTTTTCCTGAAGAATGGAGAGTGTATTGTCGTACATCTCGGTCATCGTTTGTTTTGAGGTTGAACCAGCCGTAGGTTTTTTACCTTCAAAAGCATCCCAGTCAAATTCCTCTTCGTTTGTTGCAGCTAAAACAGTTTCAACAAGCACTGGTTTTTCGGCTGCAACTTTTTTCTCCTTTTTTGCCGGCTTTTCAGCTACTACAGCAACTTCCTCGGCAACAGGAGTAACTTCCTCAGCAACTACTGCAACCTCCTCAGCAACAGGAGCAATTTCTTCAACTACCGGTTCTTCAATTACTGCGGCTACCTCTTCAACCAAGGGAGCTGCTTCTTCAGCTACCGAAGCCGCTTCTGTTACTTCTTCGACCTGGAGAGTTGACTCAACAGCGGAATTCTCAGCTGTTTCGTTTACTTCCAGATTTTCATTGATTTCACTCATTTTAAAATTCTCTTAAAATTAATAAATTAGACATTATTTTGAACGGGCGCAAAGGTACATTATTTTCTCAAATAAACAATCCAATTTCAAAAAATAGTTTCCAGGTATAACTAATTGATATTTACGGATTTTAAGCGATCCCCGGAGGAATCAATAGCGTCCGCTTTCCAAGGCAAAACCAGATTCTAAAAATGAGTCTTTTAAATCAATTATTGGCATCAAAAATTCTGCCGGTTCCTGACATTTTTTTACTTATTTTAACCTCCGGCAACTAAAAAATATTGAATACGACAACCTTGTACATTTCTTAAAGAACAGCTACCATGGCACTCGAAATTGAACGCAAATTTTTAGTCACAAGTGAAGGCTTCAAGTCTGAGGCATTAAAATCTACCCGAATCAGGCAAGGTTACCTTTCTTCCCAGCCGGGGAGAACTGTAAGGGTACGAATAAAAGGAGAAAAAGGCTTCCTTACCGTCAAGGGGGAGAGCAATGAATCAGGGACTACCCGGTTTGAGTGGGAAAAAGAGATTCTGGTAGAAGAGGCAAATGAACTTTTGAAATTATGTGAACCCGGCCTGATCGACAAGGCCAGATTTGAGGTAATTTCAGGAAACCATATCATTGAAGTTGATGAGTTTTACGGGGAGAATATGGGTTTGGTTATTGCAGAAATTGAACTATCTATTGAAAATGAGATAATTACAAAACCTTCATGGCTGGGCATAGAGGTTACCGGAGATACAAAATACTACAATTCGGCACTGACAATGACCCCCTATTCAAAGTGGTAAACCTGGTAAAAGAATAGGCCCATCGAAGGCAATCATTCGCATATCGGAAATTGTCAGGTAAATTTTCTATCTTTAAAAATCAGTCACGCTTTTCACATATTCCGGGTATGATAGATGAAAATGTCAAAATCCATGATTTCTTCTCCCTGGAGATGAAAGTCGGGTTCGTTGCTGGAAAAAAACAGAAAATCAATGATTTCGCCTTCAATATGTGGATCTTCATTCCTAACAGTTTGGACATAAACCGGTTTACCTACTCCAAAGAAGAATTTTACAAAGATCTCACCTCGCACATCAGGCTGATTACCCCAACTTACTTGCTTAAAAACATTGCGGATCAGCAACTTCCACCTTCAATTTTCTTAAACAATTCAATTGCAAAGCTCGTTTCTTTCTCAGACAAGGAAAGTAGGAACAGTTATGAATATCAGCTAAAAATGTTCTTATCGATTGTGAAAAGTTCGCTAAGGGAAGAGGTCTCCCATATTATTGGTAGCAAATCAACCATTGACAGGGATCGTTTGATTCAATCCTATCTAACGGATATAAAAGAAATGGCCTTCCACTACCGTTCCCACTTTGCAACCCTCAATGCACCAGTTGTTTCTAATGACCTATTGGAATATTATCAATTTGGAGATGAATTTTTGTCGAACCTTTTTGAATTTCATACTTTCAGACTGATCCAGGTACTTAAAGAGAGACATCCGGAAACCTACGATAGGACGAAAGAGGCATTGCTTGCATGTATAAACAAAGAGATCGCATACAAAAAAGTGAAAGGGTATCTCGTTGTTGAGGAGAGTATTGGTAAAAACAATCAGGAACTGGTATTCCATCTGGGTATGTTGAAAAAGTATGCCGAGAGCAACCTTTATCTGGATGTAAAAAAAGGGAAGGACGGCGTGTGGGTCGAACAGATCCTTTTTAGCCTTGCAGCAGGATTGTCCATGATATTTGCCACAGTAATTGCTTTCTCTTTTCAGCACAAATACGGCACTTTTACGATGCCGATGTTCGTCGCGTTAATTGTCAGTTATATGTTGAAAGACAGGATTAAAGAGCTGTCTCGCTACTATTTTGCGCACAAATTCAACAGTCGATATTTTGATCATAAAATCAAAATAAGCACGGGAAAAAGTAAGATCGGATGGATAAAGGAGAGCATGGATTTCATTTCTGAAAAAAACGTGCCTGATGAAATATTAAAAAAAAGGGACCGTTCCTCCATTTTAGAAGCCAATAATCGGGCCGGCGGCGAACGCATTATCCGTTACCAAACACTTATGCAATTGAACAGGGAGGATATTGATTCTCATGTTGAATATCCGGTAGCCGGGGTGAACGAAATCTTTAAACTGAATATATCGAATTTCATTCAAAAGATGGACAATGCTGAATTTCCACTTTACTATCCTGACAATGATGAAGGTTTCAAAATAGTGCATGGAGAGAAGATCTACTATTTAAATCTGATTCTACAGGCTAAAAACAGGGAGCAATGGGATATTAAAAGATACCGTATCGTGTTTAACCGTAATGGGATTCAAAAAATTGAGAACTTTGATTAATGCACTCTTTCAGCGAGAAAAGAGATATGTTTTAGTGAATTTAACCATTTCTATTACCTTTACCTATCACAATCGAACATTCAATTTAGCTATAATATGAAGATAATCGTAACTGGATCAAAGGGGCAGCTCGGACGCTCCATTCAGGAAATCTCGTCTCAATATCCGGATTTTGCATTTGTATTTACCGACATTGAAGAACTTGACATCTGTGATTCTGTACAGGTCGATAAATTCTTTGTCGTGGAGAAACCATTCGCTGTTGTCAACTGTGCTGCATACACAGCTGTGGATAAAGCAGAAAAAGAGCAGATTCTTGCCAAAAAAATCAACAGCGAGGCGGTGGTTAATCTTGTCAATGAATGTAAAAAAACTGGGGCTAAACTTATTCATATCTCTACCGACTATCTTTTCGATGGCAATAAATCAACTCCTTACCATGAAAAGGATATTGTCAGACCACAATCAATATACGGAATCACCAAGCTCGAAGGTGAAACTGCCATCCTGCGAGCTGAGATTAAGTCGATCATTATCCGAACATCCTGGTTGTACTCGGCTTTTGGTAACAATTTCGTAAAAACCATGATACGACTGGGGCAGGAAAGAGACCAGCTCGGAATTGTATCCGATCAGGTTGGAACCCCTACCTACGCGGGAGATCTGGCAAAAGTGATACTGGATATTCTTCAAATGGGTGCCAAAGATAGCAAACGGTTCGTTCCGGGCATTTATCACTTTTCCAACGAAGGAGTTGCCAGTTGGTATGATTTTACCAAAGCCATTTTTGAGATTCATCAAGTTATTAATTGTAAGGTAAATCCGATTGATACGGCCTCATATCCTACTCCGGCATCCAGACCAGCATATTCCGTCTTGAATAAATCAAAAATCAAAACTACTTTTGCCATCGAGATTCCCTATTGGAGAGATAGTCTGAAATTATGTCTTAACAAACTTAAAGAAGATGCAAACAAATAATATTCCTGAAAATGTACTGCTGAAAGCTCAGGAATGGTTGGATGGAAGTTATGATGCAACCACGAAAGCTGAGGTAAAAAGATTGATGGAGAAAGAAGATCCAACCGATCTTATTGATGCTTTTTACCGGGACCTTGAATTTGGTACAGGCGGTCTGCGGGGCATCATGGGCGTTGGGTCAAACAGGATGAATATTTATACTGTTGGAGCTGCTACACAAGGTTTAAGTAATTACCTAAAAAAAGCATTTGCCCATCTGCCAGAAATCAAAGTGGCCATTGGGCATGACTGCCGAAATAACAGCAGGCTTTTTTCTGAGACTGCAGCTGCGATCTTCTCGGCCAATGGCATCAAAGTTTTCCTGTTTGATGCACTCCGGCCAACGCCGGAACTGTCATTTGCCATCCGTCAGCTTGGACTGCAAAGCGGAATCATCCTTACGGCCTCACATAATCCGAAAGAGTACAATGGCTACAAGGCTTATTGGGATGATGGTTCTCAAATTGTAGAACCACACGACCTCAATATCATAGCCGAAGTAGAAAAAGTAAAAGTGGAGGATATCCGTTTCAATGGAAATGCCGGATTGATATTTCCATTGGGTGCCGAAATGGATGAATTGTACCTGAGCGAGGTAATGACTATTTCACTCTCTCCCGAGGCAATCAAAAAGCAGCATGATTTAAAGATCGTATATACGCCAATCCATGGTACCGGAGTTAAACTGATCCCAATGGCGCTGGCCAAAATGGGGTTTACCAATGTCATTCATATCCCGGAGCAGGATGTGGTAAGCGGTGATTTTCCTACCGTGATCTCGCCTAATCCGGAAGAGCCTGCAGCCCTGGCACTAGCATTACGGAAAGCGAAAGAGGTGGATGCTGATCTGGTGATGGCAACCGATCCGGATGCCGACAGATTGGGCATTGCGGTCAAGAACGACAAGGGAGAATTCATTCTGGTAAACGGCAACCAGACTGTACTGATCTTCCTGTATTACATCATCACCAAACGGAAAGAGCTCGGCATGCTTACCGGGAAAGAGTATGTGGTGAAAACGATTGTTACCTCTGAACTGGTGGCTGAAATTGCTGCCAAAAACGGCGTTGAATACTACGACTGCTACACCGGCTTCAAATACATTGCGGATGTCATCCGAGAGAACGAAGGAAAGAAAACCTACATCGGAGGCGGAGAAGAGAGCTTTGGGTTCCTTCCTGCCGATTTTGTGCGCGACAAGGATGCGGTAAGCTCTTGTGCCCTGATGGCGGAAATTGCAGCCTGGGCCAAGGAGAATAAACTGACACTATTTGAGATGCTTCAGGATATTTATCTCAAATACGGATACTCAAAAGAAAAGATGAAATACATCGTTCGCAAAGGGATGGCCGGCGCTGAAGAGATCGAGCAATTGATGGTCAACTTCAGAAAGAATCCACCGAAAATGTTGGCTGGTTCTCCCCTTGAATGGATGAAAGATTACGATTCGCTGATCAATAAGAACCTGCTTACCGGTGAAGTAAGGCCTATTGCACAAAAAAACACCTCTAACGTGTTGCAATTTTTTACTGTGGATGGCACAAAAGTATCGGTTCGGCCATCCGGCACCGAACCCAAAATCAAATTTTACATTGAAGTGAAAGCCAAACTCAATTCCAGAAATGAATTTGATGAGGTCGAATTGACCACAACCCATAAAATCGATCTGGTAATGAATGATTTAGCAATTTAATTAAAATATAACTATGAGAACACTATTATTGGTAGCCGCAATGTTTTTATCCTTTGCTTCTATCGCCCAAAAAGTTGAACCAGCAAAACCAGTAGCCCAGAAAGCTGAGCCTTCCAAAGAAGATCTTGCCAAAATGAAACCGGAAATGACTGAATTCTGGGATCCTGAAGTTACCGTTGTTACCCCTGGCCAGCTTCCTTCCGATGCACCTTCTGATGCTATCGCTCTTTTTGACGGTACACCCGAAAGCTTCAATGCCAACTGGACCAATACGAAAGGTGAACCATCCGGCTGGACTGTTGCAGACAACTGTGTGACTGTCGCTAAAGGAGCAGGTGGTATTAAAAGTAAAATGGAGATGATGGATTTTCAGCTTCATATCGAATGGCGTACACCAGCAGAAGTGAAGGGCGAAAGTCAGGGACGCGGCAATTCCGGAATCTTTCTTCAGGGAAGGTATGAGTTGCAGGTTCTCGACAACTACCAAAATAGAACATACCGCAACGGTCAGGCCGGATCTATTTATAAACAGCACGCCCCGCTGGTCAATGTATGCAAAAAACCCGGAGAGTGGCAGGTTTACGATGTTATATATACAGCACCCCGCTTCAAGGATGATGGCACTGTTTTCTCACCTGCCCGTGTTACAGTTCTTCAAAACGGTGTATTGGTTCAAAACAACATATCACTGTTTGGGCATACCGAATACATCGGCATACCAAAATATGTGGCCCATGGCGCCGGTGCTCTTGAATTGCAGGATCATGGAAACCCGGTAAGCTACCGTAATATCTGGGTTAGAAAACTTTAAGACAAGTGCCTAAAGTATTTAAAGTGCCTAAAATGCCTACAGTTAGGCACTCCCAACTTTAGGCATTTTAGGCACTCTAGGCACTTTAAATACTTTAGGCACTTGTTATGGAAAAAATCCTTATTCTTGATTTCGGTTCCCAGTATACCCAGTTGATTGGTCGAAGGGTTCGCGAGTTGAATGTATTCTGCGAAATACATCCGTTTAACCATTTTCCTCCCATCGATGATTCGGTAAAGGGTGTCATCTTGTCAGGAAGTCCCTACTCCGTCAGGGATGAAAAGGGGCCCCGAATAGATCTCTCCGAAATAAGGGGAAAAATGCCTTTGCTTGGCGTATGTTATGGCGCCCAATACCTCGCCCATTTCTTTGGCGGAGAGGTTGCAGCTTCTGATTCAAGGGAATATGGCAGGGCCCATTTGAAAGTAAAAGAGCATAACAGCCCTTTATTCAAGCAGATCAGCGATAATTCACAGGTATGGATGTCCCACGGCGATACCATTGTACGTATGCCTGAAAATTACACCGTATTGGCCTCTACCGAGGATGTTGAGTATGCCGCGTTCAAGATCGAGGAAGAACCGACCTACGCCATTCAGTTTCACCCCGAAGTATACCATACCACAGAGGGAACACAATTGCTTAAAAACTTCCTTGTTGATATATGCGGATGCAGCCAAAACTGGACAGCTGACTCATTTGTGGAGGCCACTGTCGCCCAGTTGCGGCAGAAACTTGGAAATGACAAAGTTGTACTTGGACTCTCCGGCGGCGTTGATTCAAGTGTAGCCGGAGTTTTGCTTCACAAAGCCATCGGAAGCAACCTTACCTGCATCTTTGTCGATAACGGACTTCTGCGTAAAAATGAATTTTCAGATGTCCTGGACTCTTACAAAGGAATGGGTCTCAACGTGATAGGCGTCGATGCCCGTGAAAAGTTCTGGAACGACCTCCAAGGTATTAAGGATCCTGAAAAGAAAAGGAAAACGATCGGGAGAAATTTTATTGAAGTTTTTGACGTCGAAGCTCACAAGATACAGGATGTCAAGTGGCTGGCTCAAGGGACCATCTATCCTGATGTGATAGAATCAGTCTCTGTAAATGGCCCGTCTGCTACCATCAAATCCCACCACAATGTAGGCGGATTGCCTGCAAAGATGAAACTGAAAGTGGTTGAACCACTCAACCTGCTCTTCAAAGACGAGGTAAGAAGGGTTGGCAGGGCGCTTGGGATCAAAGATGAACTGCTTGGCCGGCATCCGTTTCCGGGGCCCGGACTTGGAATCAGGATTCTCTCTGATGTAACCCCCGAAAAAGTCAGGATCCTACAGGAAGCTGATGCGATATTCACCCAGGGTTTGAGGGAATGGGGACTTTACGACAAAGTGTGGCAGGCAGGCGTAATGCTGCTTCCAGTACAGTCAGTCGGGGTGATGGGCGATGAAAGAACCTATGAAAATGTGGTTGCTTTGCGCGCCGTGGCATCAACGGATGGCATGACAGCCGACTGGGTACACCTACCCTACGAGTTTCTGGCCAAAGTGTCGAACGATATTATCAATAAGGTAAGAGGAATCAACAGAGTCGTCTACGACATCAGCTCAAAACCACCGGCCACGATCGAATGGGAATGACAAACACTGTATAGACGCAATTCATTGCGTCTATCTTCTTTTACGGGGGGCGGTATCACAGAGACGCAATGAATTGCGTCTCTACCCCACCACCACCAAATTTTCAGGATTCAAATGTTTCTCCCCGCTCCAGCGATAGGCAGACAGCTTGCCGGTTGTATCCACACAACTATCTAAACAACATATATTTGACTGCAAAATTGCTGCGCCTTCCGGTAGACAATAATGTCCAAAAAAAACGATAGGCTGAATGGATGGATAGGGCTTGTAGGAGGGGGCCAATTCAACTGGAAAACTGTAATCGGGAAGGATAAATTTGCCGCCAAAATAAAGTTGCCGGAAGGTCTTATCCATCGGATTTGTCCACCAATTCAGCGTAAAAACCTTCCGGCTCAATCCTTTGCTGCATTTGATGATTAAATCTTTTGGACATTTGAATTCAAGCCCTTTCAATAATTTGTAGACGATGATGGCCATATCAGGACATTTTTCGTGCATCTCCCGAATGAATTTCCTCTTCAGCCGGCCTTTTGGCAAATACCCATCCAATTTGGCAATCTCCTCCTCGTTCCAGTAAGCATGCGCAATTCTGATAGCTCCCAAATCGAGATAAAAAGGGAGGGTTCGCATCCATTTCAGATGATCATTCCACTCCTCCCCGAAATTTTTGAATACCGTCAGCGTTTTCTGGATCTGCGTTCTGTTTCCTGCAATGTGGCGCGACATAAAAGTACCATTGTCATCCTTGATGTGGTACAGGATAGCGGCATATTCGTGGTTACCCAGGATCGCCAGGGCACTGCCAGACTCAACCATCAAGCGAACCATCAGTAAAGTCTCCCTGATTTCGGGCCCCCTGTTGATGAAATCGCCCAAAAAAATGACCTTCCTATCGGGATGGCTCCAGACACCATCAATGCGCTTGTAACCAAGTTCAGTAAGGAGTTGCCTCAGGAGAGTGGCATACCCGTGAATGTCGCCAATAATATCGTATCCACCCATGATTTCAAAGTATCACTACCAAAGTTAGGGATGATGATGTTATGTTCTATGTAAAATTAGATTTATCGGCCGATTTACCAAAAATTATTTTGATGAAGAAAACCAAATCAAAAATGACTAAATTTATTCGCTTGTGGGACTTCAGGAAGTTGGCCATTGGCCAATAGCTATTAGCCTCAGTTACAGCCCCAAATTTTGCAGAGGGTAAGGAGCATGGGGAAAGTCACAAGGGGGATATTAGGTAATGAGCCCGTTTAAAAACGGACCAATACAAAAGACTTGAATGAGAACATTCTTAACGATCTGGACAAACCCAACTGAAACATTTGAGTACCTTATCAGGAAGGAGAAAGATGATCTTGCATTGTAACTAAATCATTAATAGTACTTTATGAACATCAAGAAAGAAATTTTCGGTCATGGACCAAAGGGAGAAACGGTATTTATCTATACGCTTGTCAATCCAAACGGCATTTCGGTTAAAATAACCAACTACGGCGCCATCATTACCGATATTGAGATGGCAGACAAACTTGGTAAAAAAGAGAATGTTGTACTTGGATTTAACACCCTTGATGAGTACCTGTCATCGGAATACCTGGCTAATTATCCTTATCTGGGTGCCGTTTGCGGAAGATATTGCAACCGAATTGCGGGCGGAAAACTGAATGTTGAAGGAGTAGGTTACCAGCTTTACATCAACAACGGCCCAAACCATCTTCATGGAGGCCAAACGGGATTCGACAAAATGGTATGGTCGCCAAAAACAATAGAGATGCCTGATTTCGTTGGATTGGAACTGAAATACAGGAGTGTCCATCTAGAAGAGAACTATCCTGGAAACCTTGATATCAGTATCCTCTACAAACTAACCCACAAGAACGAGTTGCAGATTGAATACAAAGCAGTTACTGATCGGATCACCGTCGTTAACCTGACGAATCATACTTACTTTAACCTCAATGGTGGCAAGGAAAATATCTTCAACCATAAACTGCACGTAAACAGCAGGATAAGAACAGTTAATAATTCAAATCTGATACCTACAGGGGAAATTGCTGACGTTTCCAATTCCCCTTTTGACTTTTCAATGACCAAAGCTGTTGGCGCAGATATCGGTTCCTTACCGGATGGTTATGACCTGAATTATGTACTCGACAATCATAAAAAAATGGTCTATGCGGCCAAACTTTCGGAAGAGCAAACCGGCAGATCTGTTTCTGTATTCACGAACGAACCTGGACTCCAGTTCTATACCGGATATTATATTCCAGCCTTGGGCAATCGCTTCGGCCGTTACAGCGGCCTGGCCCTCGAAACCCAGCACTATCCGGACTCTCCCAACCATCCTGAATTCCCGACTACCGAATTACATCCAGGGGAGACCTACAAATCAAAAACAACCTATTCATTTGAAACCAATCCCCTATGAAAACCCTGATCGAACTATTTGAGACAAGTGTTCAGAAATTTCCCAACAATCCTCAGCTATGGGAGAAACTGACGGATAAATATATTCCCTCTACCTACAAGCAGGTTCAGCAATCCGTCTATGATCTGGGCGCCGGACTAATGGCCCTTGGGCTTAAAAAGGGGGAACGTGCCGGATTACTGTCTGAAGGAAGAAACTACTGGCTGATCAGTGAACTCTCCATTCTGTATTGCGGGGGTATCAATGTTCCGCTTTCAGTTAAATTGGAGCCATTTGAACTTAAATTCCGACTAGAACATTCTGGGGCAAAGATGTTGATTATCTCTTCCGGACAGGCGCCTAAACTGGCCGAAATAATCGATCAGCTTCCCCTGCTGGAGTATGTGATTCTTATGGATGGGGATGCCACACCCGGAACAAAAGAAATAACTTTTAAAGAAGTGTTTGCAAAAGGGGTTACATGGCTTTCGGAAGAAAAGAACAAGAAAGCCTTTGAACAGGTTTGGAAGAATATCCAGCCCGATGATGTGGCCAATATCTCCTATACTTCCGGCACAACAGCGGACCCGAAAGGGATTATGCTTACCCACTACAATTATACCATCAACGTCATACAGGCCAATGCTGTACTGGAAATCGGCCCGGAATACATCACTTTAGCCACCTTGCCATGGGACCACTCCTTTGCGCACACCGCCTGCCTCTATACTTTCATGTTGAAAGGGGCATCCGTTGCCTCCATTCAGAATGGCAAAACTCCGATTGAGACATTGAGAAATGTTCCTCAAAACATCAAGGAAATTAAGCCATATATCATGATGAGTGTCCCGGCCCTTTCCAAAAATTTCCGTAAGAATATTGAAAAGGGTATTCAAAGCAAGGGTGCATTTACAGAAAAACTTTTCAACCATGCGCTAAAGATAGCCTATGCATACAACGGAGATGGGTGGAACAAAGGCAAGGGCTGGAGAGCGCTGCTTAAGCCTCAGATGATTTTGTATGACAAAATAATATTCTCAAAGATACGCGCCAATTTCGGAGGTAACCTGAAATTTTTCATGGGAGGCGGTGCCTTGCTTGACATCGAGCTACAACGATTTTTCAGTGCTATCGGTATCCCTGTTTACCAGGGTTATGGTTTAACCGAAGCATCCCCTGTTATCTCGGCCAACTCACCGGATGCCGTTAAATTTGGTTCATCGGGGAAAGTTATTAAATTCCTGGAGTGCAAAATCGTTGATAGTGATAACATTGAACTCCCAGCAGGACAAAAAGGTGAAATTATCGTGAAAGGTGGAAATGTGATGAAAGGATACTGGAACAATCCTAAATCAACCAGCGAAACCATCGTGGATGACTGGTTGCATACCGGCGACATGGGCTATCTCTCCAAAGATGGATTCCTTTATGTCCTGGGTAGGTTCAAGAGCCTTCTAATCGGCAATGACGGTGAGAAGTACAGCCCAGAGGGCATTGAAGAGGCAATCGTCGACCAGTCGCCGATCATCGAGCAAACCATGCTCTACAACAACCAGAATCCATATACCATCGGGATGTTCGTCCCAAATATTCCCGAAATCAGCCGTCAGCTTGAAAAACAGGGTATCCCTCTCAAAAGTGATGCCGGATATGGGAAAGCCCTTGAAATGATCAAAACTGAAATTGATCAATACAAAAAGGGAGGAAAATTTGAGAATATGTTCCCTGAAAGATGGCTTCCTACCTGTATCCATGTTCTTCCTGAAGCCTTTACGGAGCAGAACCACATGCTCAACAGCACCATGAAGATGGTCCGTGGAAAAATTACAGAACATTACACCAATGAAATTGATTTTCTTTATACACCTGAGGCAAAGAATATTGTCAATTCGATGAATATTGGGGCGTTGAAGAAGTGGACGAGTTCATAGTCTGTACCATTTAATATCCCGAGATTTGTATACTATAAGCAATTTGCTGCTAGCCAAATAATTTAGTGGCCAGGAAAAAAACTTGCAACCACAAACCACTATGACAACCAACTTTGGAAAAATATCAATTAAACAGAAGACCGGTGAGGAGCAACTGACTCTGAGTGATCGTGAAACAGGTTTGAAACTTATTGACTTTTGGCGTTGGAGTGTTTCCGATATTATTAGCAATGCGACTCGAGGACGGTTTGCTGAA
Source organism: Prolixibacteraceae bacterium (assembly GCA_023229575.1). Taxonomy (GTDB): domain Bacteria; phylum Bacteroidota; class Bacteroidia; order Bacteroidales; family Prolixibacteraceae; genus CAINVV01. The sequence goes on along the minus strand of JALNYZ010000018.1, from coordinate 1,192 downwards.
TTTATCGTAGCTTCCTCATTAAATATTGATTTAACAATTATCCGCGACGAATGGGGGCCTTATGATTTGGAAAGTCCAGAAGGAATTAAAATAGAAGTTAAATCCGCATCGTATTTGCAGACATGGAATCAAAGAGATTATTCTAAAATCAGTTTCTCAATTAAAGCAAGTATATTTTGGGACAGTGAAACTTTTACACAATCAGAACCTAAAAGACACGCTAACATTTATGTCTTTTGCTTACTAAAACATAAAGATCAAGTGACCCTTGATCCAATAAAATTAGACCAATGGGAATTTTATGTTGTTTCAACTTCTGTACTAAACAATTACAAACGGAGCAAAAGTTCGATAACGTTAAAATCATTACAAAATTTGACACCTTCAGTTACATATGATCACCTCAGACAAGCGATTTTAGATCAACATTCCCTTTCAGAACCAAGCACGAGTCACTAACAGGATAAAGTTGCAATGTTTTTTTTTAATTGGTGAATCAGTGATCTTCTAAATTAATTTTGTACTTGGTGAAAACTTTACGGTTCAATTATCGCAAGGCAATAATGCCAAATCGTATTGCGTTCCCTTTAGGTTTACCTTGCGATTCGCCAGAATTGTTTAAATTTGAGACAACAATCCATTTTGCCATGGAAGGAAGAATAATTAATATCGACCCGGAAATCTTAGGAGGAACACCTGTTTTCTATGGGACAAGAGTGCCTATTAAAAATCTTTTCGACTATTTGGAAACAGGCGATTCAATTGAGCTCTTTCTTGAAGACTTTGAAGGCGTGAGCAAAGATCAGGTGGTGAAAGTACTTGAAATGTCTGATTAATGACTCATTTGTCATGAATTATATACGATTCCAACTTAGCAATCCACTTCTCCAATTCTAAAATTCAATCCTTCCTACAAGACCCTTCAGCTTCTGGTACCGGCCTGATTTTCGCATTTTCTCACCCTCTCAGCACCTTTCAAACCCCTTCGACAAGCTCAGGGACCGAATCTTCAAACCTAACTATTTAGCCCCTTCGACAGGCTCAGGGAGCTTAGTATCATTAGCGGTAACATTTCAAACATTTCAAACATTTCAAACATTTCAAACATTTCAAACATTTCAAACATTTCAAACATTTCAAACATTTCAAACATTTCAAACATTTCAAACATTTCAAACATTTCAAACATTTC
>JALNYZ010000065.1 GCA_023229575.1 Prolixibacteraceae bacterium | reverse complement strand
GAAAAGTACAACGATTATGCGCAAAAAGTTTCAGAATATCTAAATAATTCCGATATTCGCACCGTCGTTGACGAGCGTAACGAAAAGATAGGCAGGAAAATCCGTGACAACGAGATGAAACGCATACCCTATCTGCTCATCGTCGGCGAAAAAGAGAACGAAACTGAGACTGTGGCCGTTCGTCGTCAGGGTGAAGGCGATCAGGGTACTGTTTCATTAATCGGGTTCAAAGAGATGATCCAAAAAGAGGTCAAATCTATTCTGGCAGATTTGTACAATTAGTCGGTATTAACTAAAAATAGGAGGATAAAGCCATAGCAGTTATCAGGACCAAGGGGCCAAGAGCTCCAAAAGAGGAAGAGAAATCATTGTTTCGGATCAATCACCAGATTCGTGTTCCGGAAGTAAGGCTGGTTGGCGACAATGTTGAGCCACAGGGTGTTTACAAAATCCAGGATGCTCTTCGGAAGGCCGATGAAATGGAGCTCGATTTGGTTGAGATTTCACCCAACGCCGAACCACCTGTTTGCAGGATTGTCGATTACCAGAAATTCATCTATGCCCAGAAAAAGAAGCAGAAAGAGCTGAAGGCCAAGGCGGTCAAGATCATCGTGAAAGAGATCAGGTTTGGACCGAATACAGACGAACATGATTACAATTTCAAATTAAAACATGCCGAAAAGTTCCTTCAGGATGGTGCAAAAGTGAAAGCTTATGTATTTTTCAAGGGACGTTCGATACTTTATAATGAGCAAGGGGAGATTTTATTGCTCCGCTTCGCCAACGATCTGGAAGAGTTTGGAAAAGTTGAACAACTTCCCAAACTCGAAGGAAAAAGGATGACCATATTTATTTCGCCCAAAAAGAAAAAGTAATTTAAAACAGTTAGACAGAGATGCCTAAAATGAAAACGAATTCCGGCGCAAAAAAACGCTTCAAGCTGACCGGAAGTGGAAGCATCAAAAGGAAACACGCTTACAAGAGTCATATCCTGACCAAGAAAAGCACCAAACGCAAACGCAACCTGACCCATTGGGGAATGGTGGCCGATGTTGACGTAGCCCATGTAAAAAGGCTGCTCGCATTGAAGTAGGGTTCCTTGAAATAATTAATATTCTTTAACCGGGGAATGTGCCCACAAGTATCCTGAAATATCGGGATCGCCATTGTCCTAAAATTTGTAAAAATGCCAAGATCAGTCAATCACGTCGCCTCGAGGGCCCGCCGTAAGAAGGTGCTCTCACTGACCAGAGGATACTTTGGATCAAGAGGAACTGTCTGGACGGTTGCCAAAAACACATGGGAGAAAGGACTCCAGTATGCGTACCGTGACAGAAAAACTAAAAAAAGGTTATTCCGTGCATTATGGATTCAGCGTATCAATGCTGCAGTTCGTACTGAAGGTCTCTCCTACTCCCAGTTTATGGGCAAGTTGAAGGGCGCCAACATCGAAATAAACCGCAAAGTCCTTGCCGACTTAGCGATGAACAATCCCGCTGCATTCAGCGCCATTGTCCAAAAAGTGAAGTAAATATAAAGAAGGCGAAATAAGTAGAAAAGGCTGTCCGAAAGGATGGCCTTTTTTTATTTCAAAAAAAACTCCCTTTTCAATTTTTTTCTTCAAAAACATTTGGTAGTTCCAATATTTATCATTTATATTTGCACTGTATTAGTTTAGTAGTACACCAAAACAGTAAATTCATACTTATGATTCAGATTAAAGATCTTCATTTTGCTTATCCCCGGCAACAGGCTCTTTTCGATGGCTTATCGGTTCATCTCGAAGCAGGCAGCATCACCGGTTTGCTGGGAAAGAACGGCGCTGGCAAAACCAGTCTGCTGAAACTGATCTCCGGACTGCTTTATCCCTCTTCAGGAAATTTGTCGGTGCTTGGTTACACTCCTCAAAAACGAGCAGTACCCATGCTGAACGATGTTTTTCTGGTACCGGAGGAGTTTTACTTCCCTTCCATTTCAATCACCGGTTATTGCAAAGCCTACGCGCCGTTCTATCCAAAATTTGACCAGGAGATGTTGGGCAGGATTTTGATTGAATTTGAACTCAGTGCAAAAAATTGTTTACAGAAGCTTTCGCATGGTCAGAAGAAGAAATTTCTGATCGCATTCGCGCTTGCCACCCGTTGCCGCTTGCTGGTCCTGGATGAACCAACAAACGGTCTCGATATTCCTTCCAAGGCTTTGTTCCGCAAAATCCTGGCAGGTTCGCTCGACGAAGACCAGTTGGTAATCATCTCTACCCATCAGGTGAAAGACGTTGAAAATCTGATCGATAAAATCATCATGCTCGACAACGGAAGGGTGATTTTCCAGCAGACCATCGCAGAAATCTCCCAAAAAGTGAGTTTTATCTCTGGAACAACGGCCGATGTTAAAGGGGCACTTTACAGCGAAGCAATCCCGGGAGGATACCGTTTGATGGTACCGCAGGGCGATGAAGAAACAGCTGTTGACATCGAATTACTTTTTAATGCAGTAACAAATGGAAAAAAAATCGGATAAAACCATGCAAACAAACCACCATTTTTCATTTCACCGATTGCTGCTGTTGGGCAAACAATCGTTCCTCATCCATAAAAAGTTAATAGGCATTTCATTGGCAGGTTTTGCCGGAGTTCTATTTCTGCTTTTACTATGGTTCCAAAACAATTTCCATTATATCAGATGGGAAAACAAGCATTATATGATCCTCTTCGCCTTCCTTTTTTTTATAATGGGAATAATTTATACCGGCCTCTCTTTTCCAGCTTTTCGCTCCAAAGAGAAAAGTATGGCCTACCTGATGTTACCGGCCACTTCAACAGAGAAATTTGTGTTTGAACTGCTGAGCCGGATTGTTGTTTTTATCTTCCTGATGCCTGTTTTATTTTGGCTCGTGGCCAATTTTGAAGGCATTGTAGTGCATTCATTCATTCCGGAATGGACAAATTACAAATTTTCATTCGTAGATGCCTATGCTGAAATAAACGAACAGGGTAAATTTGAAGGATGGGCATGTGTATTACTGCTGCAAGGGATTTTATTTCTGTTTATCACTGCTTTTACCGGCGCATGTCACTTTTCAAAATCACCTTTGTTAAAAACCATGTTTACTGTTTCAATCATAGCCGCCGGTTACGCTTTATTCTCTTTTCTTTTGGCAAAAGGATTAAATCTACAGGAATATCATCCCGCTAATGACCGGATTAGTAAAAATAGCGTCATAGCGACTTTTGCCGTCCTGTCAACAATGGTCAATTTGTGTTTGCTGACCATTGCATGGTTCGGATTAAAAGAGAAGGAGGTTTAGCCATGGAATTTAGAAATACAAAAGGAATCTTTCTTCAGATTGCCGACAGCATTTCGGAGAAAGTAATCGGGGGACAATATCCTCCTGGAGAGAAGATCCCGTCCGTCCGCGACCTTGCCCTGGAAATGGGTGTCAATCCAAATACCGTGATGCGCACCTACACCGAATTGCAGACACGCGGAATAATAGACAACAAACGGGGAATCGGGTTTTATGTAACCAATGAAGCCGTTGGAATTATCCGGGACTGGAAGCGAAAAGAATTTTTCGAAATCGATTTGCCGGTCGTTGTGCGACAAACCAAAATGCTTGGCGTCACTTTTGAAGAACTGAAACCCTATTTTGAACCAAACAAATAAGTATAAAATATGAAAACCAGTAAAATTATATTGATCGCCATGCTTTCCACCATCGCACTACTTATTCTCGCTGGTGCTATTGACCTACGTATAACCGGCAGAAAACCTCTTACTTTACAGAACGGTTTAATAGTGATCAAAAAAACACTTCCTGCATTTAAAATACTCTGTATCAACAACAACGAAAGAATTGAGTTGGTTCAAAGTGACTCGTCGTTTATTGCAATATTCTTAATGAAAGATTCAGTGGCCCCGGATTTAAAATACTCCCTCGTAGGTGACACGCTAAAATTCCCGGATCAAATACCAAAAAAAAGCTATCACTATATCAAAATCCATACTACGGAGCACCTAAACAGAATTATGGCAAAGAATTCGGCACTTAACCTTACCCATTTCAAACAAGCAAACCTGACGGCGGACTTGGATCACAGCAGACTGGAATTCCTTCAGATGAAGGATGAGAAAGAAACTTTTCAGCATCTGACTATCACTGCAAGGAATAATTCAAATATCCATGCAAGCAACATTGGTATAGACACCTTGAAAATAGATCTTCAAAAATCGGATGCTATGATAATGTGCAATCCAGCTAATATTTGTGGCAACTTGTCTGACTTTTCAAAGATTACATTATTACAGGCAAATCAAATTTCCCTAAAGAAGGATGATTCGAGCAGTATTCAAATTCACTGATCTGAATGATTTAGTTAATTAAACCACTTTCAAAAATATTTTGTTAAAAAACTCACACAAATGATGCTCATTTTGGTGAGTTTTTTTTGTAATTTTCGATTCCCTCCTTTTTTTGTTTTGTGTTAAACCATTTACAGTATTATTAGTCAAACCCACGTAATTACAGGCAAATAACCTTTACTAACAGGTATATACTTAAGATAAATCGCGCATGAAGATTGAGATCAAAGGACTCAACAAAGTCTACCCAAATGGCAATCACGCAATTAAGGATGTAAACATGACCATCGAGAGCGGCATGTTCGGCTTGCTCGGACCAAATGGCGCCGGAAAATCAACCTTGATGAGAATCCTGGTTACCTTAATGAAACCCTCCTCCGGACAAGTTCTTGTTAATGGATTGGATTTGATGAAAGACCGCAAAGAGATCCGTTCGATGCTTGGCTACCTGCCACAGGATTTTCGTTTCTTCACCAAATTAAAGACCTACGAATTTCTCGATTATGCAGCCCGCCTCGCCGGACTAACAAACACAAAAATCAGAAACAACACCGTAGAAAAAATGCTTGAGGAGGTTGGACTTTATGAAGCCCGTAACCGATTTGCCAACAACCTCTCGGGTGGTATGAAACGCCGTCTGGGTATTGCACAGGCATTGATCGGGGACCCTAAACTTATTATAGTTGATGAGCCTACCACCGGTCTTGACCCGGAAGAACGGATCCGTTTCAGGAACCTGCTTACCAGGGTAAGCGACACAGATGTGATTATCATCCTCTCTACCCACATTGTTGGTGATATCTCCAGTACCTGTACCGATATGGCGCTGATGAACAAGGGTATACTCTCTTACAAAGGATCACCCGAGCACCTGATAGAACTGGCCAGGAACAATGTCTGGAAAATTACGGCCACAGAGACTGAATATTTTGAGATTCAGGAAAAATACCCGATCATCTCTTCGATTCCTTCGGATGAAGGCTGGGAGGTTCAGGTGGTTTCCAGGGAGATCAACGGCTACCTGGGCGAGCGCATTGAACCAAACCTGGAACACGCGTACGTCAATTTTATGGAAAATGAGCTCAACCAGAAATGGATCGAGATTTGATCTGAAATATCTAATATTACCTGAAAATGAGAGCAATTCACAACATCATAGGCGTAGCAAAATACGAGTCCATCACGCTTTTCCGAAGCTGGTTCTTCCGTATCTTTTCCATCTTGTCCCTGGTCTTTGTCTTTTTTTACAATTTCGGAACTCAATCTGGGGTTGTAGGATGGCCAAACGGTGATATGATCGCACTGCCTTCGATGATCCCTTTCACAAACCTGTATATCATCAATTTGGCGCAGGCTGTTATCGCGGTCTTTCTGGCCTCCGAATTCTTAAAGCAGGACAAGAAGCTGGATACAACCGAAGTGGTTTACATGCGTTCCATCACCAATGCGGATTATGTCATTGGCAAAACACTCGGCAATATCTGGGTTTTTGTGATGCTGAATGCCATCGCACTGGGAATGGTGGCCGTTTTTAACATTTCATCTCCATACACTAGGTTCAATTTTCTGCCTTACATCTACTATTTTTTGTTAGTCAGTATCCCGACGCTGATTTTCATCATGGGATTCTCTTTCTTCCTGATGTCTGTAATTAAAAATCAAGCCGTTACATTCCTGGTATTACTTGGTTATATCGCTGCAACACTGTTCTATTTGCAGAATAAATACCACTACATCTTTGATTACATGTCATTTAAGTTACCAATGTCCTGGTCTGAGATGGTTGGATTCGGCAATATAAAAGAGATTCTGATTCACCGGGGGATCTACTTATTTTTGGGACTTGGGTTTATTTGTCTCACCATATTGCTGTTAAAAAGACTATCCCAATCGAAATTTGTCAGGGAGGTTGTCATGGGCTTTTCCGTCGTATTCCTGGGTGCTGGTCTTTTTCTTGGTTTCATTTACATCATGAACATCAACAAAGAGGAGAATCACCGCAAGGAGATGGTGACATTGAACGATCATTATGCCAATCTTAAGGTTGTTCAGGTACAATCCTGTCAAATAGAGCTTGAGCATTTGGGAGACCAGATTTCAGCCACTGCTGCGTTGCGTGTAAAAAACACAGATAAAGAGGCCATCAATGAGTTTGTGCTTACACTGAATCCTGGACTCGATGTTGTCAAGCTCACCGGCGCCGGCTTTACCAGGGAGTTGCAACTCATTAAAGTTAGACCCGACAGGTCCATACAGCCCGGCGACTCTCTGCAAATATCCATCCAATACAAAGGGACCATCGATGAATCTTTCTGTTACCTCGATCAGACTCCTTTGCAACTCGAGAATTGGAAAAACAATTCGGGAGGTGTAAACGATAAGAAACATGCGTTTATCACCCCAACTTACCTTCTTTTAACCCCTGAGACAAAATGGTATCCTACGGCAGGCATCAGTTATTCTTCCAAAGGGCTCAACTGGCTGGCAACCCAATTTTCAAACTACAAGCTTAGTGTAAAGGCGGCAAAAGGTCTGACCGTCCTGTCACAAGGGAAGAAAACGGAGGAGTCCAATGGTACTACCGTATTTATTCCGGAACAGCCATTGACCCAAATATCAGTAGTAGCCGGAAATTATCAAACCCGTTCCCTTCAGGTTGATAAAGTGAACTACACATTGAGTTTCTTTAAGGGACACAACAGTTTTGATGAATATTTCAAGGTTCTTGGTGACTCAGCCGTTCCCGTGATCCGTGACCTGAAGAAGACCTGGGAGATCAAGATTCGGAGGGAATATCCATATGCGCGGCTTCAACTGATCGAAATCCCCGTTCAGTTCTGCTCTTTCAACCATGCCTGGAGTAGCGCGGGCGAACAAGTGCAACCAGAAACTGTCTATCTGCCCGAAGGTGGATTCAAGTTGTCAGGCGCGAATTTTGCCCAGGCGAAAAAATTTGCCCAGAACAACGCGCGGGAGCACAACGAGACCATCTCACCCCGCGAAACTGAGGCCAATTACCTGAAAAGGTTCATCAATGAAACCTTTTTCAATAGCAAAGTCAACCAGATGGGCTTTAGAGGCATCCGTATCGGGGGCGGGGGTCCGAATGTAAATTTTGCTGCCGATGTTCTCAACCCCTATTTTATCTTTCCCAACTATTACAATTACATCAATTACATCTCATCGGCTTCGTATCCAATCACCAACCGCGTAGTTGAATCCTACCTCTCCAGAAGCGCTACAGACGGAGGCAACAACTTCATGCGCAACATGATGGGACTGTCGGGCGATGAAAAGGGAAATATTGCACTTCAAAGTAAATCATTTGCCGATATCCTTGAGAAGCAGGAAGATAAAGACGTTTTGAACAATGTGATCCAAACCAAAAGCGGTTTCCTTTTTGCTTTGATGAAAGGGGCCGTTGGCCCCGAAAAATTTGAAGATTTCATCAGGGGATTCCTTGAGGAGCGAAAATTCAGGACAATCCCCGTCGAGGAGCTCAACACGGAGATGCGAAACAGTTTCAAACTTGATTTGGATCAGTATCTGCCAAAATGGTATACTTCAGTCGCGCTTCCAGGGTATATCCTCATTGATACGAAGGCCTTCAAAATTCAGAAAGACGACCAGATAAAATCAGTGGTGGCATTCACACTAACCAATACGGAAAATATCGCTGGAGCCATCACAGTAACCTTCCGGTTAGGTGGAATGGGTGGAGGCGGCGGCCGCAGAATGATGATGGGTGGCGGCGGTAACGACGACAACATCGAAAAGACTATTGTGATCGGCGCCAAAGAGTCGAAACGTCTGACTTTCCTGCTGAACAGGGATCCCCGCTCGATGACCATCAATACGTATGCATCCCACAATCTGCCTTCGACCATATCGCAACGGTTCGACAAGCTCGAAATTGACCCAAAAGGAGAAGGATCTGACAAAGAGGAGGTAATTCCCTACACGAATGGCGATGAACCGTCGGAAATTATTGTGGATACCGAAGATCCCGGATTCAGGCTGGTTCAACCAATATCCAAAAGCTTCATCAAACGGATATTTACCCGGGATGTTCAGGAAGATGACCTCAAATACAAGGGGATGAACATGTGGAATCCGCAGGTCGAGTGGACGCTTACCACCAACGAACAATTTTACGGAAAACAGATTCGCTCTGCATACTATTGCAAAGGTGGAACTGGCGAAAGAAAGGCTATCTGGAGTGTTCCTATCAAAGAGGGAGGCTATTACAAGATTTGGGCTTACATACCCAAAATTAGGTTCGGATGGAACAGGGAAGGCAACCAGCCCGAGGAAACATACAATTTCAATGTGATCCACGATGATGGCGCCGATCATCCCGTCTTGAAACCCGATAACAGGGAGAGTACCTGGGTTGAGATGGGCACCTACCATTTCTCATCTGATTCTGCAAGAATTGAGCTGACCAACAATACCAAAGCCCGTATTATATATGCAGATGCCATTAAACTTGTCAAAGAACGTTAACACCATTATCCATACAATGAAATGAGCATGATCGTAAGTCATCACAAAGATGATAGTAAGCCATGCGAATTCCATGTGACCTTTTAAAAACAAATTATTAACACATGAAATAGCCATGAGTGAATATACACACCAACCGAAAATGATTATGTGGGTATTCCATTTGGCCATTAAAAAACAAAATATAAACAAATGAAAAAAATAACAACAATTCTATCTTTCTTAAGTCTGCTTCTGATTTTTCAGTCTGAATCTCAGGGGCAAACAATACTCACACTTGAAAAAGCGATGGAGATCGCTGTGACGAACAGCCCAAGCATTCAGAGTACGATCCTCAACCTTGAAAGAACTACTGAATCGCTGAATGCCCAGCGCGCTGCATTAAAATCGAAATTTGCTTTGAATGTAGCGCCGATCGATTACAGCAACAGCCGTAAATTTGATAGCAGAACCTCACAATGGTTTACAAATGAGATTATTAACTCATCTGGCACATTCAGGGTAGATCAGCCATTCTTGCCTACTGATGGGAAAATATCACTTATTAATACATTTGGCTGGCAATCCAATACCTCAGATGCATTGGGTACTTCCAATACCAACGAAGCTTTTTACAACAACCTTTATTTGGCCCTCACACAGCCTTTGTTCACCTACAACCGAACAAAATGGACCCTTAAAACCCTCGAACTGGACAATGAAAATGCCATGTTGGGCTATGCCATTCAAAGGCTGGCATTGGAAAAAACTGTCACCCAATACTTTTACAATGTCTACATGGCTCAGATGAGTCTTACCATCAAAGAAGAGGAGAACCTGAATACCCAAAAAAGTTTCGAGATCATTAAAAATAAGGTAGATGCAGGTCTTGCTGCCAAGGAACAACTGTTTCAGGCCGAGGTTAACCTCGAAACCTCCAAATCAAGCAAGGCATCCGCCCGCGTCCAACTGGAGAATATCAAAGATCAGTTCAAACAGTACATCGGGATGGACATCTTCGAGGAGATCGCGGTGATGACAGATGTTGCAGTAACACCTATCGTGGTTGATGGCAAAAAGGCTATCGAGCATGGACTTGCCAGTCGCATGGAACTTCGCCAAAGAGAGATTAGTATCGAAAATTCTCAGTTTGATCTCATCCAGGTAAAATCGATGAACGAATTCAGGGGTGATATGGCGCTTTCAATCGGACTCTCAGGAGATGATCCGACATTAAGCCAGATTTACGACAAACCGACAAAAAGTCCGAAGATTAGTCTCTCTTTTAATATTCCGATTTTCGACTGGGGCCAGCGTGCTGCGCAAATAAGGGCGCAACAAGCGGTGATCAATACCCAAAAACTCAATTATTCCAACCAAAATAAGCAGATCACGGTCGATATCAGGCAGGTTATCCGAAACCTGAGCAATCTTCAGGATCAGATATCAATTGCCATCAAGAACCAGACCAACTCCCAACTCACATACGACATCAACCTCGAGCGGTTTAAAAACGGTGACTTGACAAGTATGGACCTGAACCTGTTTCAGGTGCAGTTGTCGAGCAACAAAATGGCCTACGCACAGGCACTGATCAATTATAAGCTGGAACTACTCAATCTTAAAATTCAGTCGCTCTTCGACTTTACAACAAATCAGCCTGTCATTCCGGAACAATATATTAAAGCAATCCAAAAGAAATAATTAATCAACGATAATTTAAAGAAAATGAAAATCAATAAAATGTGGAGATTTCTCCTCGTCCTTCCGGTTCTGGCCTCTTGCGGGAACCAACAAAGTCAGATTCAAAATGACATCGCAGTACCCGTCTCCGTAATTGATGTAAAAAAAGGCCCTATTGTTCAGTACATCAACAGCACCGGAACAGCCAATGCAGCAAGTCAGGTAGTATTGGCTACCGAGATGGCCGGAAACTACAACCTGCTTGTCAATCCAAAAACAGGACGTGAATTCAAACTGGGCGACCAGGTAGAGAAGGGTCAGGTCATTGTAAGGCTTGATAATCCTGAATACATCAACAACCTCAACTTTGATACCAAGAAACTAAATTTTGAAATCGCAGGTCTCGAAGATGAGAAGCAAAAATCACTTTACGAAAAAGGAGGAGTTACCTACCGGGAATTAAAAAATGCAGAAGTTGCACTGGCCCAGGCCAAAACAACCTTTGAGGATGCCAAGATTCAGCAGCAAAAAACAGAGGTAAAAGCACAGTTTCGCGGTATTATCGTTAATATTCCTGAAATTACCAACGGTACCCGCATCACAGCAAATACCAGTGTAATCACCCTGATGGATTATAGCAAACTAATCATGGATGTTAACCTTCCCGAAAAATATCTGACTACCATTAAATTAGGTCAGGAAGTGAACATCACCAACTATACCATGCCGAACGATACCTTGAAAGCCCAGATCAGCGAACTCTCTCCGGTCATCAGCACTGAAACACGCACTTTTATGGGAAAAATGACCATTAACAATCCCGAATTGAAACTGCGTCCCGGTATGTTTGTCAAGGCTGACATCGAAATTGCCAGAAAAGACAGCGCAATCGTTATTCCTAAAGAGATCATCGTGGCTGGTGGAAGGGGAAAAACAGTCTTTATCGTTGACCGAGGCGCAGCACAGCGCAGAACCATTACAACGGGTCTGGAAAACGAGAAATATGTAGAGGTTGTCGAAGGTATCAAAGCCAATACCCGTTTAGTCGTCAAAGGTTTTGAAACCCTCAGGGATCAGTCAAAAGTTAAGATCGTCAAATAGTTGATCTGCCGGCTGGCAGACTAAATACTAAAAATAATTTCCGAATGAAGAAATTGACAAATTTTGCAGTCAATTATCCGGTCACCATTTTGATGGTGGTGCTGGGGGTACTGCTACTTGGTGTCATCTCCTATCAAAAGCTGGGGATCGATCTTTTCCCTGACCTGAACTCGCC
>JALNYZ010000064.1 GCA_023229575.1 Prolixibacteraceae bacterium | reverse complement strand
ATGATTTCTTAAACATTTGATGCTCTTTTAATTATGAAAGCAAGATACATAAAACAATTGAAAAAAACAATTATATAACTGATTATTAACTAACTAAAAACAATTTCACTTTTCGGAGTGGACTCAAGATTACAAATTAAAAATGGAGGAAGCGTTTCCCCCATTTTTAATTTGTAATCTTTAATCTGTAATCTTTTTAGGATCAATCACAATGTGTTTTATCGACTCATTCTTGCTTCCAAAAGAGTAGGAATAAGAAATATGGATAAGCCCGTCAGCGGTTTGGATCAGGCAGGGATAGGAGAAGCTGGCCTTGCGGTCGGGGGAGTATTCGATCACCTCTTTTTTGTACCAGCTGTTGCCTTCATCATCTGAGAGGTATAGCGAAAGCCTGTAGCGGCCATCGTTGATATCATTTCCAAAATAGAGCCATTTCCCGTTTTTCATGGCAAATATTTCGACACTCGCCTCGTTGGGAATATCTGTCTTTTTGGCCGCCGACCAAGATTCCCCCTGATCTTTTGAAGTGCTTACCTGGACCCGTGCAGGGGCATCGCCACTATCCCGCATGTAGGCAACAACTTCACCGCTTTTTCTGACAGCCAGTGCAGGCTGGATCGGTCCGCGGCCAACAATCGGAAGGCTGGGACGCCAGGTGGCGCCATTGTCGTCTGAGATGGCCACCATCGACATGTTCAGTCCGTCGGAGTAGAGCGGGAGCAGGATTCTTCCGCTGGTCAGGGTGACAGGCTGTATGCGGGTCATCCAGCCGAAGCTGCGTTTCATCTTGTCCTTGCTGGCCTCGATGATCATATCGTCGTATTTGGGGGCATAGGCAGCCCATCCACGGTCGGTATTTTCGAGATCTTTGAATTTTTTGGCCACCTCAGCGGCAAAACTGTCGTCGGGTTTCAGGAGGATATCATCCTGCCAATCCCAGAGAGGAGCTCCCTCATTCATGAATTTTGTGGCGGTGCGAAAGCGAAGTACGGAGTACTGCCACTGGTTGGCCTGGACTGCTACCCAAAAAAGGAAGAGTTTTCCCTCTTTGTTGAGGAAAAGAACAGGATTGCAATCCGGAATTCCTTTGGTATCAGCCATCAGAAAAGGGGTGGCCCAGGTGGTGGTCCCTTTCTTCTGCCGCGAGCCCATTACACGGACATCATCAGCGTTGCGTTCACCGTTTCCCTGGAACCAGCAGGAGAGCAGGTCGCCATTGGGAAGCTGCACGATGGAGCTGCCGTGGGTGTGTTCGGGTTGGAAGGGGAACATGATCTCCTGTTGCACAATGGCTTTGGAGGTCTCGGTGTTTTGTGCTTGCATGCCAAGGAAACCCAACAGCAGCAGGCCGGAGATAAATAATTTTTTGAACATCTGGTAATTTATTAGTAGTTGTAGAATTCGGTGTGAAGGTAAGGATTATTTTACCGGCTGTTCGTGGGTCTCCAGTCCAAACAAATCGAATGGTTTTTTGCTAAAACTATCTTTGAACAGGACGATGGTAAGGACGATATATGCGGTAAACGCCAGAACGATCAGGACCTGGGTCCAGGAGGTCTTTTGAATGGGCTGCCTGTCCTTTACCTCACAAACTTCGCCCGGACAGTATTGCGCTTTTTCTTTGTAAACCAAAGAGTAAAATTTGCACCCCAGGCAGATTCCGAATGCCGATTCGAAGAAGAGGAAGATCAAGCAGATCAGGCAGATAAGTCCGGTGATGGGGCTGTAGGAGTTGACCACCACCAGCAGGATGAACATGGTCAAAGCCAGAATGATACCGATGATCCATGCAAATTTTTTCTGTTTGGCGCCAACATATTCGGGTGTTTGGTTTCTCACAATCAGGCGGCCAATGATTAAAGAAGGGGCATATCTGGGACTAACCAGTACCCGAATTAAAATATCCGTCAGGAAGATCACCACCGCGTATTTGAGGGGTGTAAAATTGCCTTTGGTCACGACCGTAACGATGGTGATAAACATCATCAAAAACAGAATGCCGGCCGCAGCCCGGATTTCACGCTCGTTTAAAACAGGGATGTTGTATCCCGGAACATCCTCACCGAATTTGATTATTTTGCTCATAAGATCAGAATTAATCAGAATTTACAGAATTTACAGAATTGATCAGAATTTTCAAATATAGGAATTATTACAATTAATTGTCAAATGTGGTTAAACGTATTATTTGTCCTCCAATTTCTTTAAAATTTCCCTTAGCAGGTCGTTGTGTTCCTGCTTTTGAAAGATAAACTTATTAACCCATTTAGGCCTATCCTGTCTGCCGGCTGATCTACATTCTTGTAGGCACTGCGTTAAACGTGCCTAACCTGTCAGTTTACCATTTTGGTACAGAGCGTATCATTCTCTTTTTCGCTCCTGACCTGCCTTCGCGTTGCATTGGTTCATAAATTTCGAATGATTTGATGTGGGGGGCTGTAGAGACGCGATTCATCGCGTTTCTGATTGTGCCAGGGGTATTATTTGCACCTGTGATTTTTGAGGCACGATGAATCGTGTCTCTACCCGGTGGTGGCGGACATCATTGAACCGGTCGTACCTACGTCACTTCACTTTATCGGCGCTTTGTCTGCCCCGGGTTGAAACCCCGGGTTACAAGATCGGTCGTGCCTACGGCACTGGGATCCAAATAATTTGAAGCAGCAAAATTCCTGACTATTTGCACCTTGTAATTCTGTTAATTCTTTAATTCTGGCCAATTCTGCTTCAGACCTTCTGCTTCACTCTGGCCAATTCTGCTTCAGACAACAACTTTTATTTCAGCAAAAACACCTTCCTCAACTCCTCCACCTGCTCATCATTAATTGGGTTCAGGCTTCCCAGGGAGTTGGACATGATAAGGGATTTGGCACTGAACTCAGCCACTTCGAGGCGGTCGAAGGTGCCGAGGAGTTTGTCGCCGGTGACCAGTACCGAATCGTTTTCGAGGATAATGGCCGGGGTATTTTCAGAGAGGATGTTAAGAATGACTTCGGAACCTGCGAATTGGGAACCAAAGGGTACATTGGGCACATCCTGCAGGAAGATCCAGCTTTCGGGGATGGTGCGGACATCGAATTTTTTGGCCGTCACGCTGTAGGTCATCAGGTAGGGGGTTTGCGTGAGGATGATGGAGTTGATGTGCGGATAGCGCCTATAAATCTCCTGGTGCAGCCAGGTCGCCCTGCTCGGGAGCTTTCCTTTTTCACGTTTCCCGTTCCTGATCTGCACAATGTCTTCTATCTGTATATCCCACCGCGATTCCCCGGTAGGTGTGATTAGAAAATCATTGCCGCTCCAGCGTACAGAAACGGTGCCATACGAGCTGATCATCAGTCCCTGACTACAGGCCCGGTGAACAATCCTTACGATCTCTTCACGGATGCCCCGCTCTTCGGAAGGATGTTCCACCTCTTTCATTTCGGGCAAAAGATGGGGAATCTGCGCCTCGAACTCCTCAATCTGCGCATCGGTGAGATAATTGGGGGTGCCGATCATGTTGCCGTAGAGGATGGTGCGACCGCAGAATTCGAGTGTTTCGAACCGCTGAAAGGCATCCTTGAGGTCGGCGCCACCTACCACAGTGCCGTGGTTTTCCATGATGACCGCTTCGAACCCTTTTTCGAACTCATCGGCAATCACTTTTCCCAATCCGACGCTGCCGGGCAACTGGTAGGGGGCATAGCCGATACCTCCACAGATATGCTTCGCCTGGGGAATCACATTGGTGTTTGGAATCTGCCTTACGATGCTGAAGGAGACCAGCGCCGGCGGATGGGCATGGATGATGGCCTTGATGTCCTGGCGGCATTCATAAATCGCCTTGTGGAAAGGATATTCTGAAGAGGGTTTGTGTCGTCCTTCGATAGCACCATTCTTTCTTATTACCATGATGTCGGAAGGACGGAGCGAGCCCTTGTCGATGGCCGAAGGGGTGACCCAGATGTCGCCGTTGTCGTCGATGATGGAGACATTACCACCGGAAGTGGTGGTTAGCCCGCTTTTGTATATTTTGTCGATGACCATGGTGATTTGGTCGCGGGGGTGCATGAGTCGTGTATCCAGTTTTTTCATAGAAAAATAATTATTTAAACAAATCTAAATGGCCACAAAGAAATTTGGAACAAAGGTCCTTCATTTGTAATCTGTAATTTTTAATTTGTAATTTCTTACTGTCCCTCCATGTATTTTACCAATTCTGCCATAGCATCCGGATCTTCAAAATCTACCTTATTCTCCTTGACATAATTTTTGAATTGCTCGGACTTTTCGCCGAATAGCTTCGATAACTGTCTCAAACTGACGAACATTGTCAGTTTTCCATCCTTCTTCAGGAAATATTCATTGAAGGTTTTGGTCGTAAATCCATCCGGCAGTTTCAATTGATATGCCTGGCCATTTGAAATGAAGGACGAGAAGGTGGTGGTGGACGATGTTTGGGAGGTTCCCCCATAGGCAGCAGGCTTCCCGGGATCGATCACACTACATTTGTGACAGGCATAGAGGTCATATTTATTCTGGTAGAGGATCTCAACAAATTTACCTTGCAGTGGAATAAATTTTCTGTCATCAATATAAACGGTATCGATCTCTTCCAGTTGGGCCATGGCCAGTTTATTTCCATTCTTGTCGAAGACCATCTCCTCGGTGAGGGCGTTGTAGTTGAGCATTGTAAAATTCTTTGTCCCGCTTTTCATCAATACGGTTCCCTTGATAAATTCGGAAAAAATATAGTGGGAAAGTTCTACTTTGTGGCGCTGGCATTGACCAGATAGGGCTAAGAGGCATAAAGTAAACAGCGAAAGGAGCGTTTTCATGCGGCAGGGTTTTTGACGGAATAAATATCGGAAAATTTCTAATACGTTTTACAGATTGCTTCGCTCCGCATAACTACTATCTCAATTTATTACTTTTACCAAATATCCCGGATTGCGCCGTTCCCCCTCGCTTTCACCGGTTTCTGGATGGTTGGGGGAGTGGTACTGCTGTGAATGCTGAACAGCTTTTTTCCCGCATTCTATTGCAGCCAAACTTTTTTAATGCCCTTACCAGGAAGGCCGATCTCCGTTTACTGGCTACAGTTAATTCGGTAACCGCTAGCTCTACAGTCAAGTTGGCAGAGCCATTGGAATTTGTTGATTTTAAGCTGAAACCATGGCTGGTGATTTCAGCGCCTTTCCCCAGGTAAAGGGAGACCAATTGCACAACCTAAGCGGGGAGCCGGCATAATGCCTGCCTGAAATATTGGTTTTGAGGGTTTTTGCCTTGTAATAGGTCCGTCCTTCATTTCCTGCTACCAAAAGTTGCAGAAAAAGATCATCCGACTGGTCGTCTTTGAGGGAGATGGCCGGTGGGCGGTAGGAGGCCCCATTCTCTGTGATCGGCGACCGCAGGTAGGTGGAGACCCTCACCGTAGGATAGGGAGCATTGCCTGCCCATTTGACCAACCCCATGCCGGCATTGTCTGAGTAAACAGTGGTATAATGCTTGCCAGGAATGCGGTTCATGAAATGAGTAGTATCCAAAACAATAGAACCTTTAAAGTATTTGCCATTTAATATTTACTATTTGCAATTTGGTTAATCATTGACTATTAAACCATTGCAGGATAATTCATACGACATTCAATTCTTCACAATACTAATTTGGTTATGGCTTCGAATCGATTAAGATGTGAATTGTGGGTCCGTTCCCAGAAGTCGAAGGGAAATTACACCTGTCAGGTTGTAAAAACGCTGACAGGTGCGTGGGGAGATTATAATTTGTAATACTGTTCCCAGCCCTTGCGGGGAGGTGCGCCGACCAGCAATTCGTTGGCAATTTTGTTGTTGGTGATCTGCTTGGTTTCGCGGTCGAACATCAGTTTTGTTTTGAGTTGTTGTGACAAAACACCCAGGTTGAACACCTGGCTGAGCGGCCCGGCAATCTCAAACCTTGAACGGCAAACCTCCTCACCCTTGCATCCCTTCAGAAAGTTCTCATAGTGGTTGGAAGGACTTTTCGGAACTTCAGGCAATTTTGATTCCATCTCTTTGGCCTTCGCTTCCGGGATGATTGACAAAGTGCTTCCGTGCGAACCACCTTTGAACGTCAGTTCCTTGCTGTAGATGATCTTGCCGGGGTTCAGTTTTGAAGGCTGGATTTTCCCGTTGCTTGCAGGTGGGATGTTGGGATCGAGGGTGGCGCTTGAGCCATAGCCTTCGGGAACTTCCGGCACATTGTTTACGCCATCGTACCAGGTGATGTCCAATGCAGGCATATTGCCTCGTTTGGGAAATCTAAAGACGAGGGTTGTCGACTGAGGGAAGAAATAGGTATTGTAACCTTCGCTTTTCAGGCAATCAATTTCGTTTGGGAGCCCGAGGTCAAGGAATTCGTGGGCCGTGTCGATGATGTGTGCACCCCAATCGCCCAGGGCGCCCATTCCGAAATCATACCAGCAGCGCCATTGTCCATTGATGTAATCTTTGTTGTAATCGTGGTGCAGTTTGGTCGTCATGTGCCAGGTTTCCCAGTCGAGGGTAGCAGGAATGTCTTGTTTTTCAGGGTACTTCACATTTTTAAAATCCCAGCCGTGCCATCTTCTGGCAGAGTTCATGTGGGCAGTGATGGCAGTTACATCTTTAATAATACCAGCTTCTTTCCAGGCTTTGAACTGAAAATAGTTGGCCTCGGAGTGCCCCTGGTTTCCCATCTGGGTGGCCACCTTGTATTTTTTGGCGCCTTTGATCATCAGTTCCACCTCGTTGAAGGTGCGACCCATTGGTTTTTCAGTAAAGATGTGCTTGCCCATGGCCATTGCGTGCATAACGATCGGAAAATGTGCAAAGTCCGGAACCCCGGCTGTTACAGCGTCAATCTGGTTACCCATTCTGTCCATCATTACCCTGAAATCCTGAAAACGGGGAACGTCAGGGAACATTTTGATTATTTCCTGTGTGTGCGGGGCGCCCATATCCACATCGCACAAGGCTACAATGTTGCAAAGGCCTGTTTTGAAAAATGATTTGACGTCTGATCCCCCCTGGTTGCCAATGCCACAGCAGGCCAGGTTTACTTTGTCGCTTGCGGCAAGTGGTTTCGTAGCCGGAAGTTGGGCTCCGGGAACTTTTCCGGTGAGCAAAGTAGGCAGGGCCGCAACTGCTGAAAGGGTGGCCGCGTTCTTTAAAAATGATCGTCTTGAAGCTTCATTTGGTTTCATAAATTCTGTTTTTTGATGATTGTTAATTTGTATGATATTGTTATTTGGTCAATCGTTTGGTTCACGCAAAGGGTGCTAAGTGAGACGCAAAGGAGCGCAAAGTTTGTATGCAAAAATTTTGCGTTTTTCTTTGCGTCTTACTTTGCGTTCTCTGCGTGAAATTCTTTTGTAATTCATTTCCGGACTTATCTCTTAAACATTCCCAAAACCTAAGTGATTAATGGGTTTTCAATGTAATTTCCAATTTATTGATGCCTGGATTTAGCCGGATGGCAGAACCGACTGTTTTGATGATTTTCACAGGAGCTATTCGTTCAATGACAAATGTCTTCTTTGAGCGGTTCTGATCCGCGGTAAATGCTGAGAAGTGAAAACCTGCCACCGTTATCAAAAGCAGACATTTAATTGTATTCAGATACATATTGGAATAGGATAACATAAGTGTTGATTATCTGACAAAATTCCCTTTTCAAATAAGTCAATGATACTCAACAGTAAAATCGGCTTATGTGGCGCACCACCATTTTTAAAATCTCGTTTTAAGTGCGTAAAACAATGGATATAATATGGGAGTTTTTCTTTCATGCTATTCTGAATCTATGAGTTCAATATTTCCCCAATCTCATTTCAATAAAAGAATGCTTCGATATTGTATTTTTCGCTATGAATAAAACTTTGTATTCTTTTTGTTCCTGTTTGAAGTAGTTTGAAGGTGTCGGGTTCTATCTGACCCTTTAAGCATATACAAAGCGAGGTTTGAAATATGTCATTGAGTACCTGAGTAATATTTTCAGGGTCAAGACTTCTGTATTGCAATTCAACGGTGGCAAATCTTTTGAATGTTTCTGCAACTATTATTACATCGTCAGTTACATCAAAAAGAGAAGCGATATCAAAAAGTTGCTTTATGATTTCCATTGAACAATCTTTTTCTCCTTCGAAATAAGGAATACCTGTAGTGTTTGGCGCAAAAGCGGTAAGTTTATCGCCCAGCATATCGGCTTTTCCTGGAACATTTACTAGCACCGGCTCACCTTCCAGTTTTAAGAATCGGCTTTGGATAGGCAATTGCTCTACCTCATGATAATGAATATCTTCAAACAGCACATCAAGAAGAATATATTCTGTTTCGGCATTCGTTACGTAAGTTACCTGATAAAAGAATTTCGCATGTGTTTTTGGTACATTGTGGTGTGTTACCCGTTCTACTAATTTCACATCGCCAAAACCGTATTCCTGAGCATGTTTCTGTACAAATTCTTCAATGTTTGTGCCGGTTGGACAAATTATATCAATGTCAATAGAAAGTCGTTTTGCGCTATCCATGTGAAGCATTAAGGCCGAGCCTCCCTTAAATACAAATGGGCAACCCGATAACACCAGCGATTCAAGTAATGAAAAAGCCCTTATCGACTTCTCAATAAGTGCTATATCCGGAAATTTATTCTCAATAGCGACCTGCTTTATCCATTCTATTGTCCGACTAACGGGGTGAATCATAATTTATTGGCATTTAATAGCTGTTCAACTTCTTCTTTTCTCCCCCGTCGGGTGGCATATCGTAAAAGTTTATTCTTATTAATGCTGTGTCGTTCAAAAATCGTTGAATAAACATAATTGATCTCCGAACCCTGTAAAAAAGAAAACTCTATATCCCCAACGATATCTACCAGAATTTTTTCTATAGTCGGGGTGTTTATCTCTTCCACTAATTGTAATGGCGATTCAGATATTAAAGGACGAATGATAATTGCATCGTTGGTACTTATGTATCGTTCAAAGTCGGTGAGCGTAGGCATCAGAAAAACCCGTTTGTTGCTATCGCCGTTTAAAAGATTAAAAACCGATTCAGCCACCTCACGTTCCACATCAACAAACAAAAGATTCAGGTTGGGAATGTGGTGCATGTAAGGCATAAGGGTAGAGGCCGACCATAAGCAATAATCAACAAATGGAAACTGGGTTTTTATTTGCTGATTTATCCGTCTCATTTCTTCGGTGCATATTACAGAAAAATCCTTTCTGGCAACATCGGAAGATTTATAAATACCTCTATCAATGCGAACTAATTGACCCGATTTAATAAGGCGGTTCAATTGTTCTGATAGAGTTCCGGGTGAGCCAACTTGATCTTCACTCTTTAAATTGGCGATTAATTCTTTGCGGGTAAACACTTTATGTGTAAATGCAAAATTTAGTATGTCGTTCGTTGTCACCATATAACATAGTATGATGGTAAATTTATCACTAATTTGGCAATAAACAATCATTGTTGCCAAAAATGTGATAGAAAATTGTTAGAAAAATTATAGAGGTAAGTACTAAGGCTTTTTATACTTCTCGTGGAATCTGATTAATCGCCCATCATTTTCCAGGTTACTTTCCCAATATTGTCCGGTTTTCCCTTTTCTGCATTGGAAATGGCACCCTGCATTTTGCCTTTTTTATCAGGTGAAACGGTGATTTTCCGCCATGAAAAGAGTCCCTTATCATAATCAAAAGTTTCACCATCGTCGTCATAAAGGTCGAAGATGCCCGATGACGTTCCGTAATACCTGATTTCGAGATCTACTTTTTGGCCTGCGACAGGGGCATGCATCATGGCCGGCATCATGGGCACTATTCCACCATCCCTGACGAATACCGGAATTTTGTCTAAACCTGCAGTTACCTTGATTACTTCGCCATCACCTGCCAGTTTGCCGGTGTAAAAATCGAACCATTTTCCCTTCGGAAGGATCACAGTTCGCTCATTTTGCCCTTTAAACAGCGGGGCGACCAGCAGGAATTCGCCAGCCATGTACTGGTCTTTGACCTCTTTGCTGACAGCCTCAAGGTAGGGATTGTCGCTCAGGTTATCGTTTTTCAGCTCTGCAGATTGCTTGCTGCCAAAACCATGTTCCAGGTTCATTGCCCTGAAGGGAGGAGTACCTTCGAAGTGATATTTGGCAAATTCGGTATAGAAATAGGGCATCAGCTGCATCCGAAGCAGGGTGATCGCTTTCACCTCCTTCTCGACTTCAGGAAAGGACCAGGGTTTGGTGCCATCCGACCAGGCGTTGATCATCGCCATGGGCGAAAAACAGACAGTTTGCATGCGGCGCACCCACTCTTCCCCGGTTTTTGATCCACGCACTTCGGGGGTCCAGAGAACACCGGAAAAGCTACTGTTGATCAGGGCGGTAATAAAATCTTCGTGGCTGTAATAGTCGTTGTAAATGACGTATGGAAATGATGAGCCTCCGGCATTGGAAGCCCTTACCAAACCGTAGGTGCGTCTATTTTGCTGCCGATAGAGATCAGTAGTCATCTTTTGCAACAACACTCCGTAAGTTTGGCGAAGTTGCTCCGCGCTGTTGCCGGAAGGAAATTTTGCAACATCGGGCCATAGCCATCGGTCGTATCCGTCTCACTCATCAATTTTGTAGCCACTGACGCCAATACTTACCTGATCTTTTCCCATTTGTCCAACCATCATTTTCTGCGCTTCCAGCATGGTAAGATCGGCAACTGCTCCGCCCCACACGGTATGTGAACCGGTCAGGGGTTTAATTTGACTGTAAATTGGCGACTCAGGCGAGACGTAGGGATTGGTCCAGAGGTTGAGCCGTATCCCCATCCCCCTCATCGTCTTCACGAAACCTGCCGGATCGGGGAAACGCGTTTTATCCCACTCGAAAGTGCAGGGATAGGATTTGCTTTGCCAACCGGGTTCCAGTCCGATAAAATCGAGCGGATATCCCCTTTCGGCAAAGGCCCTGGCCTCCTCGATTACCTGGTCTGCAGTATAAAGCGTCTTGACCCTCTGTGTGAATCCCAGTCCCCAGCGGGGAGGCAGGCAACCGCCTCCATGGAAGAGGTTGAAACGCCTGACGGCGTCAAGAGGGGTTGGTCCGGCAAAAAGGTAGATTTCAGTACCTACAGTTGGAACGACCATCTCGACCGCATCGGAATAGGGTTGGGCGCTCCATTTTTCATCGGTGTTGCGGTCACGGGGCGCCGGTGCTTCCGGACTATCCCTCCTTACTGCTGTTCCGGCATAGACTGTAATGTAGCGGGCGCTGTTGACAAAAACACCATATCCCCTGTCGGAGACATAAAAAGGCGTCGGAGCGTGGGTCCGGCCATTGTCCGTTCCGCCATAATGGTCGACATGCAGTTGCAGGATTTTTCCCCGCTGCTGAACGGTTTTAAAATTAAGGCCAAAACCAAACAACTGTTCCCCTTTCACCAGGGGGAAACGCAGGTAGGTCTTTCCCTCGGAAATTGTGGCGAATATATCTTGTTCGGGTAAAGGAAGAGCGGCTTTGCCCAGTTTCGAAAGTGCCTCCATGTTTGGAATGGCGCCTGCTGCAGTCCGTAAATCAAATTTGTCAGGCACTCCGGTAACTGATTTCCAGACGCCTGGTGCAACTTCTGTCCACTGGGGATTTTGGCCCTCTGCGATCAGGGTAACAAAAAAAACAACGAGCAGGATTAGTTCAATTTTTCTCATGTGGTTTGGTCGATAATTCTCTGGTATGTTTGATCAGTTCAACTCCGCCAAAATCCCCGTAACCGGGAACCACAATTTTTGCATTGGGGAATTGGCGGATCAATTTATCAATAGTTTTTGGATATGCAATTCTGTTTGCCTTGGCGGGCAGCGGCCCCAAACCACTTCGATGATTGTGAGCGTTGGTATTTTTTTCATACATTCACAAAATATAAGACGAAACAAACCTTCCTCAACACATCCAAAATCACCGTCTAAACGAAGGTCTGTAACGGATATAAAGGGCACATTATAGGAAGATTCTGACAACTACTAAAAATTTTGAAAATAATTTGACAATTTGTATCTAATTAGGTACATTTGTAAAATATAATTATTCTGATGCCAAAGATTGACGCTTTTGACGGAATTAAGATTCACATTTATAACGGCGAACATAGGC
>JALNYZ010000017.1 GCA_023229575.1 Prolixibacteraceae bacterium | reverse complement strand
ATAGTTGCCCCCGGCAACAGTTAGCGAGATCTCTCGGGGTAAGGCTTCGTTCATTCCTCCGGTACTGGCCGATTTACTGCTCGGGTTACGTATGACTTTCGGGCTTTCCCAATCCGAAGCTCGGTTATCCTCCCTTTACAGCCTTATATCGACTTTCTGTGCGTCAGTACCCAGATTTTGCTTAGGACTTCCTTCAGATTCCCAGTCACCCGGGACACCCTTGTCCTTCGCTAATACTTCCGGTCATAACGGCGTATAGGAGATTTTCACTCCCTTGAACGGTGTCATGCCCGACACACTTGACATGTAACCCCTCTGGGGTAGAACTTGTGAAGTATTCAGATTGTGGTCAGGGAAATTAGGATTGTTTAATCAGTCAGAAATTCTATTTTTTCATTAATTCGTGTAATTTGTGCAATTTGTGGTTGGGGGCGTTCAATTTGTGTTCATTTGTGTAAATTTGTGGTTTTATGGCTGTTAAAAATATTTCTGTTGGCGATCAGATTCGATTTTTGAATGAAGTAGGTGGCGGCCGCGTTACTGCCCTCCTCTCCAAAGATATGGTAAGCGTCGAAACCCAAGATGGCTTCGAAATTCCGACCTATATCAAAAATCTGGTGGTCATCCAACCCGATCACCTCTCATCCTCCAAGTATCCCCCCCTCTCCCACTCGTCCGCTCCCCCCCTCGTTTCCCCCAATTATCCCCGGAACCCCAATGATTTTTATCCCGAGGTAAAACGAAACGGCTTCACCGAGACGAACCAGCAGAAAGGCAATGACTTCCCATCCTTCCTCTTGGCGGCGCTACCCAACAATCCGGGCAATCCGCCGGAAGGCAAGATTGGTCTTTACCTGGTCAACGACTGTAATTACACCCTGATTTATCATTTCGCTACAAAAACGTCCGTCCAATATACTACCGTGGATGCCGGGATACTCGAACCCAACACCAAAGTGGAATTGGAGAGCATCCAGCCAAAAGAAATGGGCGAGCTGCCTGAATACTGTTTCCAATTGCTGTTTTTCAGAAAGAGTGGTACTCAACTGGAGGAACCAGTACAGAAAGAGATCCGTATCTCTCCCATCAAATTTTTCAAGGCCTCTTCGTTTGCCAGGAACAACTACTTCAGCACACCGGCATTGCTTATCCAACTGACAGAACATCCACTCAAAGCAGAACTTGACAAACTGACAGATAAAGATTTTCAACATGTTACACTTTCCAAAGAACCGAAAAAATTAACGCCAACCCCTATACCTACTTCGGAACTTGTTGAAATTGACCTTCATATCAATCAGTTACTTGATGATAGCCGGGGTTTGACCAATGCCGATATGCTCAAACTTCAGCTCGACACTTTTAAAAAAGAGATGGATAAGGCCATTGCTACGGGTGTAAAAAAAATCATCTTCATACACGGCGTAGGCGATGGAGTGTTAAAAAACGAACTCCGCCGCGAACTTCAGCGCAA
Source organism: Prolixibacteraceae bacterium (assembly GCA_023229575.1). Lineage (GTDB taxonomy): Bacteria > Bacteroidota > Bacteroidia > Bacteroidales > Prolixibacteraceae > CAINVV01. The sequence goes on along the minus strand of JALNYZ010000017.1, from coordinate 80,430 downwards.
ATATGCCAAATATCCTTACCAGGATGCCTCTTTCAGGGAATACGGGTTTGGGGCCACGATGGCGGTGCTGAGGAGATGACGGAAAAATGACGGAGGGACGGAAGAATGACGGAGGGACGGAGAGACGGAGAGACGGGAATGACTGAAAAACGACAGAGAGACGGAAAATGACGGAGGGACGGAGAGACGGAGAGACGGGAATGACTGAAAAACGACGGAGAGACGGAAGAATGACGGAGGGACGGAGAGACGGGAATGACTGAAAAACGACAGAGAGACGGAAAATGACGGAGGGACGGAGGGACGGAAAGACGGGAATGACTGAAAAACGACGGAGAGACGGAAAAATGACTGAGGGACGGAGAGACGGAGGGACGGGAATGACTGAAAAACGACGGAGAGACGGAAAATGACGGAGAGAATTAATAGCCCCACTTACCGGATGAATTAATCATCGAAAGAATTTGATTTAAAATTATTTCATATTTTTCATACAGGTGATCATGTACTCTCTGGGAAGTATATTGATGATGAAGACTGAAATCAAGCCATACCTGAGTTTCCGCTGCTTCACCCTCCGCATCTGTAAGTTTTGCTACAAATGCTTTCTCATATCTTCTTTTCCTGAAAGCCTCAGCCAAATTCGCTGAGACTGATCTCGAGCTTCTTCTTATCTGATCTGTTAAACTGTATTTTTCATCCGATGGAAAGGATACAGATAAATCAAATATTTCAGCAGCAGCGCTGAATGATGCTTGATAAACTTTGAGATCCCTATGAGATCTAATGGAACCCATCTTCAACTATTTGAAATTATGATTATGCTTATACTCATAAATATAACCAAAAATTTCCACAATTCAAAATTTTCGAATCTCATTCTCGCCATCCCATCGTCATTTTCGATCCTTCCGTCTCTCCGTCATTTTCGATCCTTCCGTCTCTCCGTCATTTTTCCTTCCCTCCGTCATTTTTCCGTCATCCTTCCGTCCCTCCGTCATTTTCCGTCATCCTTTCGTCCCTCCGTCATTTTCCGTCATCCTTCCGTCTCTCCGTCATTTTTCCGTCATTCTTCCTTCCCTCCGTCATTTTCCGTCATCCTTCCGTCCCTCCGTCATTTTCTCGTCTCTCCGTCATTTTCCGTCATTTCCGTCCCTATATCAAATACAAATTAGCGTCCCCATAGCTCAAAAACCTGTATCCATTGGCCAGTGCATGCGCGTAAACTTTTTTCCAATCATCACCAAGAATGGCCGAAATCAAAAGTAACAAGGTGCTTTGGGGTTGGTGAAAATTGGTAACCAGACCCGAGATGATCCTAAATTGGTAACCGGGCACGATCATGATTTGAGTTGAAGTTTCCAAAGACGACAAATCCTTCACTAACAACCAGTCTAAAATTGCCTGCAATGCCACTATCACATCGATTTTGCCCTCCGCTTCCTGGTAAGGCTCCCATTGGGTCACTGGAAGTTGATGTGGCTCGATTTGAGGTCTCTGAATGATTTTAGATCCGATCCAGTAGAGGCTTTCCAGGGTCCGAACGGAGGTTGTGCCTACAGCGATAACGCTCCCCTGATGGGTGATTAACCTGTTTATCAGGTCACTATTGACTGAAAAACACTCTGAATGCATCAGGTGCTCCCCAATGGTGTCAGATTTAACCGGCTGAAAGGTCCCCGCCCCCACATGTAACGTCAACTCTTCGCAAGTGATGTTTCTGTTGGCCAGCGACTTTAATAACCGGTCCGTGAAGTGCAATCCGGCCGTGGGCGCCGCCACCGAACCTTTGATTTTTGAATAGATGGTCTGGTATACCTTAAGGTCAATTTCTTCTGATTCACGATGCAGGTAAGGTGGTATGGGGATGTTTCCGGCCACTTCAAGGATCTCTGAGAATGTATAATGGGAATTGTCCCAGCTGAACTTGATCTCAAATCCACCTTCCAATTCGCACACTAATTCGGCCTTCAATACCACTGTAGAGACGTTGCATGCAACGTCTTTACATGCAACGTCTCCGCCAATGTTGGTCCCTTCCGACAATTCCATCTCTCCGTCTCCGGCATCCGCAATTCGTAATTCGTAATTCGTAATTCGTAATTTTTCCTCTCTTCGTCTTTCCGTTTCTTCCTCTCTCTGTCTCCCTGTCTCTCCGTCTCTCCGTCTCTCCGTTTCTCCGTCTCTACCTCCCTCCTTTCCCATGTCAACCCGCATCTCAAGTATATCCCCCTTCCATCTCTTTTTATTACCCACAATGCATTTCCATCGACACGAATTCGTTTGCGCAAAGGAGAGAACATAGTCGTGCGGGGAGGTAGGCTCCAGACAAAACACTTCGATATTTGCCCCCGTTGATTTGATAAAATGAAGCCTTGCATGTATGACCTTCGTGTTGTTAAAAACCAGCATGGAGGAAACCGGCAACAGCCCGGGCAGATCGGAGAAGCTATGATCTGTAATTTCACCCTTATTCCATAGCAACAACTTAGATTTGTCACGTTCCGGCAACGGATACTTCGCTACCGAGGAATCCGGAAGATCGTAATTAAAGTCAGAAATTGAAATGGCAGCAAAATTTTTGAATTGCATGTGATATAAATTGTTTTTTTATGGCCAAATGGAACCGTTAACGATGGTTTCTTCTCCTTACCCATTGACTGTTTCGTCTTCTTTGATCTTCCTTGGGCATCCATCTGACTCCAAAGAAAATTCCCAAACGATTTTCAAAATTATTTCCCAAATCGCAGGCAATCCCTCCATGGAATTGAAACGGTTTCCGTGGGATGTGGTAAATTAATTCATATAACATTGATAGTTCATCCAGCGGTTTGGAATAGTATGATCCAAACGTACCAAAGTTCCTGGAGTAAGTCAACAACGTTTTCCAGCTGAAACTTCTTCCGGAAAATCCTTTTAAACCAACGTGGTGCATCCACATCCGCGTACTTTCATATCCCTGCACGACCCCGCCGGAATCAACCACGGGAATAAATAAAGCTGAACCCATCATCTGTGAATAGTGGGTGAAACCCGACTGATAGTCGCCCTGATAAAAGTAATTAATTCCACCACTGCCAGCACTGGTGGTCGGATCGCCGTTTCGATTCAGGGTATTCATCCATTCATAAACAATTTCATTAATGAATTGAGGCTTTCGTTTCTCCCAGTGGATACCCCACAAACCATCGGAGATATTAGCCAACTGCATCCCCTCACGATCCTGAAAAGGGTGGTTCCAATAAAGCGAGATCTGGTTGCTTTCCCACCTTTTGCATACCTCCAGGTTGTATTCGCCCAGCTGATTACCTATTACACTGACCTGATCACCACTGGAATACTCCTTACTCGCCCTCCTGCCGAGTATGTATTTGAGATAAGCTTCCTTGCCCGGTAACCGGCCCAAAGCAGGAGAGACTCCTCCCCAAAAGACATAATGCCCGACGCCAACAGCGACATCCAATTCGCGTGAAACATCCAATTTCATATAAAAATTTTTGTGGTGGAGGTGTGCATTATTGACGTAATTGTTGTCCAGCAAGATTCCTTCTGCATAGAGGGCCTTCCAACTAAGCGGTCCGTTGGTAAAGGGGAAGGTTGTATATCCATTGGTTTCCAGGGAGACTTGCGGTACAGGCCGTGCATTGTTCGATGCATCCATTCTGCCATTGGTGGAGGATAGGCCGCCAAAACGAACGGGATCAGCCTCCGCTCCAATTTTCAGTACCATCCATTGATACCTTATGCCTCCCCAATACTGATTGGGCTGAAAATAGGATTTACCGGCATAGCCACCCACCAGGTCTGCCCCAATGCAATAGTCCCATGGATTGGTCGCATCGCGGTCCAGGTTTCTAAAAAAACCTGCCCTGAAGAGTTGCATGGTATTGCTCGCTACCGGGAAAGCCCCGTTTTGATTGGCCCTGAACCAAAAGGGAAGTTCTTTGCCGCTGGAGGCAAAGGATCGAAAAGAAGCATAGAACGTCGGGGTTCCGGTCCCATCCTGGGCCTTTAGTCCTAGAAAAGGAACCTGCAAAGGCAAAAGAAATAGCAAAATCCTAAAAAAAAAAACTTTGTTCCAAAACGCTTAAATGTGTTGGAACAAAGATAAAAAAAACGCAGACCTGTAAGCCGGGTTCTGTTTTGCATTCTGTCATTGATCTGGGACGGATGTCACCATCCGCCTCTTGCAGCCTACCCCCTGCAAGGATGGTCCCGGAGGACCGTTCGGGAGCGGGCAGCCCCCTTCCTTTCGGACTTGCAGTATATTTGGCCTTACAACCCATGAGGTGTACGGCTGACCGTGTTGCCACAATCACCGGTGGGCCCTTACCCCGCCTTTTCACCCTTATCCCGACACAAGGCCGGGACGGTTATTTTCTGTTACACGACTGCGGACTTTCACCCGCCTTCCCGTTAGGAAACATGGCGCCCTTTGTTGCCCGGACTTTCCTCCCCGTTTGCACAGGGCGACAGAACGGTCTGCTTTTCTGCAAAGATAGGTGTTTTAATCCATATCGTGGACTAGAGGGGGGACTAACGGAGAAACGGCAAAGTGGAGAGTTGAGAACTGAGCGTTGAGAGTGGAGAGTGGAAAATTGAATTGAAACGGGGATACAGGGAAACGGGAATACGATAGCTTTAAGATACAGAAGGGGGAATCCTCGAAGCGGCAAACAATGAATGGACCAACTCGAATTCGGTGTTAAGCCACGTAGTAGCGAAATACTCGTAACCTGGGATGGAGCGAAGCATAACCTTGATAAAAGAAAGAGGCATGAATACTGGTCGCGAAAAAGTATCGTAAATTGAGATGGGGAAGGGATCGTACGGAATAAAAGACCATTGAAAAGTAAGAAAAAAATAATTTAGAAATTTTTAGTTTGCACATTTCAAAAATTCCTGACCACTATGTTTAACCCGTGCAAATCATACCCCAAAGGGGTTAAATGTGATTAGCCCGGGGTAAAGCGACGAAGGAGCGGAACCCCGGGTTAGAAATGCCGGAAATGAAACCGTCTGCGAGCTTGTTTTCGAAAAAGAGATACTTTCTTTTCAGACGGAAAGGTGCAATTATTCGAATTGGAGGAAAGTCCAGCAATGTAGAATTGAGGAGTTTTTTATCTTTGCAGCCAAATAACAAGAAAATAAATAGAAATGAAAGCATACGTTTTCCCCGGTCAGGGAGCCCAATTTGTCGGAATGGGAAAGGATCTTTACGACAACTCTCCCGAAGCCAAAGCCCTTTTCGAAAAAGCCAACGAAATTCTGGGGTTCAACATCACCGAAATCATGTTTGGCGGAACCGATGAAGAGCTCAAACAAACAAAAGTCACCCAGCCTGCCATCTTTTTGCACTCCGTTCTGCTGGCAAAAACCATGGGCGCTGCATTTCATCCCGACATGGTAGCCGGACATTCACTCGGCGAATTTTCCGCTTTGGTAGCTGCGAATGCACTCTCCTTCGAAGACGGACTGCTGCTGGTTTCCAAAAGGGCATTGGCGATGCAGAAGGCATGTGAGGTTGAACCTTCCACCATGGCAGCTATCCTGGGTGTCGACGATGCTGTCGTTGAACAGGTTTGTGCCGAAATTGAAGAGGTAGTAGTTCCTGCCAATTACAACTGCCCGGGACAGCTGGTGATCTCCGGGTCGATTGAAGGGGTCGACAAAGCTTGTGTCCGTCTGACCGAACTGGGCGCAAAACGTGCCCTCCGACTCAATGTCGGCGGGGCTTTTCACTCACCGCTGATGGAACCTGCCCGCACCGAACTGGCTGAAGCCATTAATTCTACTGTTTTCAGGGTTCCTGTTTGTCCGGTTTACCAGAATGTCAATGCCTCACCTGTTTCTGATCCTGCCGAGATCAAAGCCAACCTGATTGCACAGTTGACGGCGCCCGTGCGCTGGACACAGACTGTGGTCAACATGCTGGCCAATGGAGCAGATTCCTTCACTGAAGTTGGTCCTGGCAGCGCGCTGCAGGGGATGATCAAGAAAGTGGACCGGGCTGTACAGACGCGCGGAATAAGCACATTTCCGGCGTAATTAAAAATTAAAGATTACAAATTACAAATGGAGGGGATTTGTGCAACACGTGCATTGCTCCCTTAATTTTTAATCTTTAATTTGTAATTTGTAATCTTTCTTAAATGCGCTATAAACTCACATTAAAGCTGGTCGAACCCCACCGCAATATCCTGCCGGTGAACTACCAGTTTGAGTTGGGTTCATGGTTTTACCGCATGGTCAACCAGCCGGATAGCGCTCTCTATGCCTATCTTGTTGCTTCGGGGTACGTTATTAAGGGAGACCCCTTTCGCCACTTTGTCTTTTCCCATCTGATGGTTCCTGACCGGAAAATCGAAGGTGACCGGCTTTTGGTTCAAAGCGAAAGGGTCGGGCTTATTTTCTCTACCATTCCGGACGAATCATTGGTCCCATTGGTTACGGAATGTTTTCAAAAGACCCGCTTCCTTCTGGGAGACCGCATCTCACAGGTCTCCTTTCTGGTCGAAAGGATCGAACGGTTACCCGAACCGGAGTTTACCGACAAAATGACTTTCAAAACACTTTCGCCGCTTCACCTCACAATGAAGATACAGGGTCGGAAAAATGAGCTTTTCCTCTCTCCCGAAACTTCCGGTTATGCCCGTTTTTTTTACGAGAACCTTCACACGAAATTCAGGCTTCTGAACGGCTTCGACCATCCGCACGACCCGCTGGCCGGGAAATTCAAGCTTAGATCGCCGGTTACCCAGAAGGGGATTACTGTTCAATCGGGCAACCCAGGCCAAAATAAACTTATAGGTTATCAGTTGCGGTTCAGATTACAGGCCGATCCTTCCTTGTTAAAAGCCGGTTATTACCTCGGTTTTGGCGAGAAAAACCATTTGGGGTTTGGATGCTGCGAAATTCTTTAACTGACGAACTTTCCCAGTGAAAACGGCTTAGTAATACTCCTCATATGAGATTTTTTATATTATTCCCGAAAAAGTAAGGTAACCTTTTGGCATTTTACAGTATTAAGGTTTACAACGATTTCGGTTGCATATATTTGTTCGTTGGCCTGACCTCATTGAAATGAAGGTGAAAACAATTTTGACCTATGTTTTTACATCCCTAATTTTAATTCTTTTGGGATGCTGGATGCTTAATTATGCCTTTAAATATTATAACACAGTATTATCCTTATCGGCCTAACATTATCAATACTATTTGTCTTGAATGCTGTATTAGCCCAAAAGAATAAAGGATGATCCATGTAAAACTTCATCTTGAAATCGTGAACTGACATCCGTTTGATTAATGTTTCGCCTAAATGCAGGATTGATGTAATTTAAACCAATTTTGCTTACTAATCAGGAAGCGTACGGTCGTTATTGACATAATAAAGCTTAAATTTGATTGTGATTTGAAATCACCGATATCCTAGATAGTTAAACTAAATTTTTATTCGAATGAGACACAGAAATTATTTTTTGGTTGCTGTTTGTTCTTTTGTATTGCTACTGGCCTCAGGGTCTTATGTGGCTAAGGCGCAGCCTATTGCTCCGGATCCGGCTTTCAGGATTGGGAAACTGCCTAACGGAATGACCTATTACATCCGTCACAACGAAGAGCCCAAAGAGCGGGCCAGTTTTTACATTATTCAAAATGTTGGGGCGCTGCTCGAAGATGACAGTCAGAACGGACTGGCGCACTTTCTGGAGCACATGGCCTTCAACGGCACCAAAAATTTCCCCGACAAGGGGATCATCAATACCCTCGAAAAACATGGTGTGCAATTTGGCCGAAACATCAATGCCTACACCGCTTTCACCGAAACAGTGTACAACATGAGCGATGTGCCGGTAACCAAACCTGGTCTGGTCGATACCTGTCTGCTGGTATTGCACGACTGGTCGCATTTCCTGCTGCTCACCGACAAGGAGATAGACGCGGAGCGCGGGGTCATTACGGAGGAGTGGAGAACCCGTCGGACGGCCGGATTCAGAATGCAGCGTGCCATGTTTCCGGTGTTGTTCAAAGGTTCCAAATACGCAGTTCGTGATGTGATCGGCGATTCGGCCATCATCAAACATTTCAAATATGACACATTGCGTAAATTTTACCACGATTGGTATCGCACAGATCTTCAGTGCATTGCGATTGTTGGTGATATCAATGTGGATGATGTGGAAAAATCCATCAAGGCGCAGTTTTCTTCCATCCCTGCTGTTGAAAATGCCCAGCCCCGGGGAGAGTTTCTGGTTCCCGATCACAAAGAGACCTATTTTGTTCAGGTCAAGGACAAAGAGTCGATGCAATATGCTATCAACATATACATCAAGCACAGAGCGCTAAAACCAGAACTGAAAGATGCGGCCTACTACCGTGATCAGTATGCGAATCAGTTGTTTAACGCCATGATGGGTGACCGTATCGCTGAAATGCTTCAGAAGGGGGTTCCTCCTTTTGTGAGCGGAAGTGTCAATTATGGAGGATTTGTAAGAGGATATGAGGCAATGGGCATCTCTGCCACGGCCAAACCTGATCAGGGGGATATAGCGCTTAAGGCGATCTACACTGAAGCTATGCGTCTCTTAAGATATGGTTTCACCCAGGGTGAGGTGGACCGTGCCAAAAGCAACATGCTGACCCGTATAGAAAACCAATATAAACAACGCGACAAGATACGTAACGATACTTACGTCAGTGATGCCCAGTCTAATTTTTTGACCAACGAACCGCTCACCTCCATCGATTTCGACTGGATGGCAGTTCAGCAGTTGCTTCCTACCATTACCGCCGAAGAGCTATCAGCCAAGGCCAAAAAATGGATAGTACCCGAAAATAGGGTCATCATTGTGATGGGTCCTGATAAAGAAGGCGCTAAGCTTCTGACTGAACCCGAAGCGCTGGCGATTCTCAAAGAGGTTGAAGCATCTGATATCAAACCTTACGAAGATACCAAGGTCAGTACCAGTCTCATTAACAAACCGCTGAAAGGTTCTTTGGTGGTTAAGACCACTCCGCTGCCCCAGTTCAAAGCCGTTGAATGGACGCTGGCCAACCATGCAAAAGTAGTCTACCGGATGGCTGATTACGAGAAGGATAACGTCGCTGTGCGTGGAATTAGCCCGGGTGGAAGCTCCCTGCTGCCGGTCGACCAGTTGTCCTCTGCCATGATGATGCCGCAATTTGTCGGGATGTTTGGCGTTGATACTTTCGATGCCACAACCCTGAAGAAAATGCTGACGGGTAAAAATGTTAATGTTAATGTGGGTTTTTCCGAACTGAATGAAACAATATCAGGATCTTCTGCCCCAAAGGACTTCGAAACGATGATGCAGTTGCTCTATTTGAAGTTTGAGAAGCCCCGTTTCGACAAGGAGGCATTCCAGGCGTTGAAAGGCAGGTATGCAGGTATGGTGGCAGGTCTTGCCAACAATCCGCAAAAAATAGTGAGCGACTCTCTTACGCTGATATTGACAAGCAACAGCAAACGTACCAAACTGATCGTTCCTGCCATGATTGACGAACTTTCTATCGAACAGATGGAAAAGATCTACCGGGACAGGATTTCCGATGCAGGCGACTTCACCTTCTTTATCGTAGGTAATCTCGACGAGGCCTCTGTAAAACCATTGGTCGAAAAATACATTGGCTCATTGACAGATTTGCCCAGAACAGAAAAGTGGAAAGATAACAATGTGAATGGACCAAAGGGTAAGACAATGAGGGAGGTCGCTATTCCGATGCAGGTAAACAAGGCTACAGTTGTTGTAAATTACAACAAACAGGCTGCATATGATGCCAAATCCAACCTTATCCTCGACATCATCAAAGGAGTGCTGACACTTCGTTATACCGAGGAGATCCGCGAAAAAGAGGGTGGTACTTATGGTGTAAGTGTAATGGGAAGCAGTCAGCATTATCCCAAGGCCGAGAAGGGTTTGCAGATGATGTTTGATGCCGAACCGGAACGGTCTGCCCACCTGAAATCGATCGTCTACAGTGAAATCGATAAGATCATCGCAAACGGACCAACAGCAGAGGATCTGGACAAAGTCGTGAAGAATCTCCTGAAGAACCGCGAGCAGAACAAACTGCACAACGCCTATTGGATGGGTACTTTGTCAGATTATTATCAGCACAACATCAATACTGATGCACCCGAGAACTTCGAAAAAATTCTTGGCAGCGTAACCAGGGAGGATGTTAAAAAGTATGCAGCCGGGTACTTTAAAAGTGCCGATCTGGTTGACCTGATCTTTTTACCACCCAAAAAATAGTTCCACCACCGTGGTTTAAATGAAAAATACCTGGTTTCGACCGGGTATTTTTTTGTCTGTTATTAATCAACAATACTATATTTCACCAATAAGATTATAAAGTAATCATTTTTCACGGTTTGTAACTGTTTTTCACCTATATTTGCGTAATCATTTTTCACCAGAGTAAATGGAAAATAACTCAATTTCACGTAAAATAACCATTTTTCACGAACGAATGACTCCGGAAGAGGGGTGCCTTGTTGGTTATGGAGCGATTGTAGCACACTATGGCCTAAAGGTCACAATCCCAAATAAGCTGGCACTGATCAGCCACAAGAAAAGGCAATACGAAACCAAACAATGGCGGGTCTATACTCCCAGGCACCAACCGGATGAAACACTCTTTAAGCAATTGGTTTTTGCCTTAAAATATGAGGGCATCAATCTTCTGGTGTTAAAAAAGCTGTTTGATGTACTCAAGACGAAGGAAATCGGAGAACTTGTCCAGAATGAACCACTTAGTCAGTATGGTCGCAGAATCTGGTTTATCTATGAATGGCTGTTCAAAACACAATTAGATATTCCTGATTTGGATCGGGGTAATTTTGTTCCGCTCATTGATGAAGAGATCCAGTTTGCCGTTGAAGGTAAACGATCATCCCGTCATCGGATCCTCAATAATCTACCTGGAACTCCTGAGTTTTGCCCTCTGATCTACAAAACATCTAAACTCGAGAAATTCATCTCCACCGAATCGCAGGAGCAAAGAATTGCTTACATTGACAGCATCCACAAAGATGTGATGCAGAGGGCAGCATCCTTTCTGCTGTTGAAAGACTCAAAGGCATCTTTTACCATTGAGGGAGAAAATCCGGGGACAAACCGTGCACTGCGGTGGGGAAAGGCAATAGGTGAAGCTGGCAAAAACGCATTAACCAGGGAAGAACTCTTAAGACTTCAGCAGATCATCATTGAAAGCAAGCGATTTACTAAAATGGGGTTCCGGAAGGAAGGTGGATATGTTGGCGATTGTGACAGAGTAACAGGGGATCCTATACCGGAACATATTTCAGCCAGATGGCAGGATCTGGAACTACTCATAAATGGATTAATTGAGACCTATCAGTTTCTCGAAAAAGAAAAATTTGATCCGGTCTTAACGGCAGCCGTCATTGCTTTTGGGTTCGTCTTCATTCATCCGTTTTATGACGGGAACGGACGACTCCATCGTTATTTGATCCATCATATTTTGTCGAAAATGAAATTTACCCAACAAGGAATCGTTTTCCCCATCTCGGCTTCGATCCTGGATCATATTGACGATTACAGAATTGTCCTGGAAGATTACTCTCATCCTGTCATGGAATTGATTGATTGGGATGTTACGCCTGACCACAATGTAGCGGTTCTAAATGATACCCTCGATTACTACCGCTATTTTGATGCGACCAGGCAAGCGGAGTTTCTGTTTGACTGTGTGATTGATACTATCAATCGAATTATCCCTGAGGAAGTCAACTACATTTATAAATACGACGAGTTCAAACGATTTATTGACGACCAATTTGAAATGCCGGATAAGTTAGTGTCAATGTTGGTTAGGTTTCTTGAACAAAATGGAGGAACCCTTTCTAAGAGAGCCCGGGCCAAAGAACTTCCTGAATTAAAGGATGATGAAGTTGAAAAAATTGAAAGCGCTTTTCAGAAATTTTTTGAAATTTGATGGAATAAAGATTTCACAAAGCAAAAGAGGGCGTTTACTTCGGTGCATTAACCCCCTCTCTGAGGTAAGGTTCGTCCTTGCAATTTCTTTGTGTCTTAGCAAATTAGGGTTAACTTCTATCCTTCTATTACCCTGTGCTTTATGACAGGAGCCCCTCAGAGGACATTAATTAAACTTTAATAATCTTTCCATTTTGAACTGCTTTCCCGCAAGTCAATCTGTAATAATAAATACCATCTGCCAATCCTTTCAGATCAACATTCTTGTTGTTCAATCCTTTGGACTGAAGGCCAAAGTCATAAATTTTTACTTTAATCCCTGAAATATCATAGATTTTCAGGTTAGTTTCACCTGTATCCGGCAAAGAATATTCGAAAGTTACACGCTCGATGAAAGGATTTGGAAATGTTTTTACGTTGAGCTTTTTGTTACTTTCAGTCTTCAAATCAACCCTGCCGGTTATCAACGTTGGTTCAAATAAATTGACAGGCACAACAGCCACCGTGTAACTCCCGTCTTGTGAATAAGCAGTTATCCGAATCAGGTATATCCCACGTTCGTATTGCGTTGTTGTGACAAGGCTCCAATCATAAGGGGCAGACACATCGCTGATTGATGCGACAACGCCATCCCCTCTCCACAAGGCAAAATCGACCCTGGATATTCCGGCTCCGTTTGCGGTTGCAATATCCGGATCATAAGCCACAGCGCTGATATTTATCACATCGCCAGCGGTAAAGTCGGTTACGTGGGCGGGGCTTCCTTTGGCAGGTATTACGGACGTGACTATAGGCGGTTTGGTTGGGGAGTTTGTCGCTACACTAAGCGTTACGTTGGTTCCTGTGCCCAAATTAGATTGCAGTCCGTAAGGGCCGTTAAAGGTTATGTTTCCGGTTATATTCGCAATCGATATCCCACTACCACGCACGATGGTTGGTTGATTATCCGGCTCGTTTATTATGCAATTGTCAAATTCCATTCCGCCCACAATTGTAGTTGTTTCACTGGAATAGGGCAGAACTCCAATCGCGGGATTACAGTTCTGAAACAGGCAATCGGTGAATTTTGATGAATAGGAATTTGCTGATTTTCCCCTACAGTTTAAAGCGCTAAACCAGGAAGTTGGACTTTCAATAATACAATCTTCAACAGATACTGTTCCGGGTGGTATTCCGTTATTTTTCCCCGTTAAAGCAATGGCGCCCCTGCCGCCACTGGTAATAAAACAGTGTTTAAGTTGAATATCCACCGCTGGAGAGGTGTTATCCAAAGCAGAAAATGCAAACAGGACACCTCCACCAGTGTTGTTTTCCACATAACAATTGATCATCTGGCCTGTCTCGTTCATCCAATTGTAATCCGGTTCCCAATCAACGCCGGCATTCGGCCCGCTAGGGAACCCCGATGTATTTATCAAAACACAGTTTTCAAGTTTACAATTAATAACGTGGACGGGACTTATCCCTTGTCTGTAATTGTTGTCGCAAATCACGTCTTTAACCAGAAGATTATTCGCGTAATAGGCCATTATTCCGTCCCCTCCGCTATCTTTAAGGGTCAATCCCTTAATTGTTATGTCGTTACTACTAACCTGAATACAGTTACGCCATTGGGCCTGGACATAAAGCGCAGGGTTCATGTAATCAGCTTTTTGCATCCTGAATGTAGCGCCATAACCAATTAAAGTAACGTTATTGGCTGCTACAAATGCGTTATTAGGTCCCGTTTTGCCTCCCATTCTAAAAAGGCAATCATTGCTTCCATGAAATTCCCCTTTTTTAGCGGTAACAACAACTCCTTTTTCAAAGATTATCGTTTGATTTGATTTGCAAAAAATGGGCTTAACAATCCAGTCTGTTCCCATATTGGGAACGATAACAGTATCCGCCCCGGAATTTATTGCGCCCTGCAAAGCCGCCGTTGCATCGATGGCGTTAAATCCGGCTCCATACTTTGAAGCAACTAACTTGGAAGCGCTTATTGGAGTTTGGCAAATCAGCAGGGACAAAACAATAATGGAAAAAAATATATGGTATCCTCTTAATGAATTATTTAGCATAGCATTTATCCTTTATTTGTCTTTTTGCAGCATATTATCAAAACACAGAATTATTCTATCTCGAATCCCACAAAGAAATTTCAGTCTTAGCAACTACTGCTCTTCCAAATATGTCATTAATAGATGCCCTGATACGATAAATACCCGGCTGTTCGGCTTTGAAGTCGGTTTCGGTTCCCTCAATCCGCATGTATCCCTGATCCGGAGTGTAAATTTCCCAACTTACCGATGGTCCGCCACTTTCCTGAAATTTTCCTGAGCCAAGCGTTGGAATTGCCTTGAGCTTAACCGTTCCAGGCACGTGAGACGGAACTGAGTCTACCTGGATAATAAGTTGCGGCATTGGACCCAGGTCCGGACGCTTTGGAGTTCTTGGTGACGTTAGTAACTCGTCACTTTGTTTTGGGTGCACAATACGGATTTTACCGTCTTCCTGGCAGTAAATCATCTCATCATAGCCTTTAGGATTGAAGCGAGGATCATCAATAGCGATGTCAAATTCCACAGAGTTACGGATAAGTCTTTCTACTTCAGTTGCCGCGTTGGAAAGAACCTGCCTGTATGTGATCCCCTTATCATTTTTCTTCTCCAGGTGCAGCCACTTGATGTCCTGAAGAGGATATGTTGCAAAAGTATAACCATAGGGTATGAGCACGCAAACTTGGGCCTTGTTTAACAGTGCATTCATATCCCTGTCGGGATTCCTCAAGTAAGCCTGCCGGACGATAGATGCGTGCATTCTTTGGAATGAAAATGGCAGTCCCGAGTTGTCTCTTATCCCCCGCCAACCCATCCAATACCAGAAATAGGTCGCTCCTCTATCGTAGAAATAGGATATGCTGGAGGCTTTGCTCTCAAAATTATTGGGAGCATATATGGCAATTCCCCAGCGTTTTTTAAGAGTACGGGCAGCGCCTCTGAGTATGGCAGTGCGTATGGCGCAACCGTTTTCCAGGGTATTGGGTATCTGGGTTCCGAATGCCTTATTGTAGCTTCCTGCTAATGCAGGCGGGTATGCATCTTCATCCACTATTCCTGCGGGCCCTTTTTCCAAAGCCAGTTGATACCATGCCGTCGGCCATCTGGCTTCCCAGGATGGATAGTTCTTTTCTGTAATCGTCAGATCTCCGCGGCCAAACTGTTTGTCAATTATTTCATTGATAACCGAGTTGGCGTAATTTCTGTGTTTAGAGGCATCCCAGATTGTCTCGACAGTTCGTTCTTCGAGCCTCCTGGCGGCTTCTGCAGGTGTAATTTTACTTGCGAGTGTTTTGTCCTTATTAAGAAGCAGCATTTGTTGAATGCCGGGTTCATCTAACAAATAAGCGCGTCCCCAATAGTTTGAGCGGTAGATATACGCAGGCCAGTCTTCAAAGGACCAGGAGGAATTTCCTGAATACATCGGGCTTCGCCACACCCAGTCCGGGTGGAAGCGTGCCAGATGTATATTGAAACCGGCTTCCAGACAGGCTTTATTGTCATCTTCGTCGTTTGCCTGATATTTGCGGGGAATTTTTGAAGAATAGTCGTAAGGTTGACCGGTGCTGTCCCTGTCACCGAATAAGGGACCAATAAACAGATCAGGATTGAGCCTGATTTGATAGGGGTTAACAGGTGGGTTTACTTTCTGCCCGGGTCTGACACTCTCCAGCCCGAACTTCCACCCCAACAGTATAATCTCTTTGGGGAACTTGGTTCCAGGACTGATTTTCAGAACATCCTTGTTATCAGATGTCCTGGGGAGTGAATAGTCCCAGATGGAATTCCGGGGCAGTACTGCTTCACCGCTACTCTCGTGGACATATTCAACCGGCCCCCGGAGTTTTTGTTCATCCCAGATATATCGTACAATGGTCGGATAACCTTCTTTTGGCCATGAGCCCATAAGGGCCCACATTTGACATTCTTCCCCATTGAGCCTTGCCCAGCGGAGTCCATACCATTGATAGGTCTTACCGTCTTTCCATTTTACCGTTGGTCCTTTCTGAATCCACGCTTTAACGACCGTCAGCTTATTGGTTCTCTCGAATTCAGGCCTTGTCCCGGGGTCTGCCAACAGCTTGTACCGGGCAACAGCTCCGGGAGTTCCCAATGGTTCACAATAAGCAGACATTGAATATATTAAAGTAAATACGAGAAACCAGATTACATATATTAAAAGGGGATATTGAAAATTCTTACTATTAATTTTTTTCATACGTTTAAAATTTGATTTTCAATTGTGATATGAAACGAACCCTGATAATCATCGGTGTACCAGAATTCCTGGCATGTATGTTTTCATCTGTGAATAATTGGTATTTGGCAATTATCAGGTTTTAATAATCTTTCCATTTTGAACCGCTTTCCCGGAAGTCAATCTGTAAAAATAAATGCCATCTGCCAATCCTCTCAGATCAACATTCTTGTTGTTCAATCCTTTGGACTGAAGGCCAAAGTCATATATTTTTACTTCAACTCCTGAAATATCATAGATTTTCAGGTCAGTTTCACCAGTATCCGGCAAAGAATATTCGAAAGTTACACGCTCGATGAGAGGATTTGGAAATGTTTTTACGTTGAGTTTTTTGTTACTTTCAGACTTTAAATCAACCCTGCCGGTTATCAACGTTGGTTCAAATATATTAACAGGCACAACAGCTACCGTGTAACTCCCGTCCTGTGAATAAGCAGTTATCCGGATCAGGTATATCCCCCGTTTGTATTGCGCTGTTGTGGCAAGATCCCATTCATAAGGAGCAGACGCGTCGCTGATTGATGCGACAACGCCGTCCCCTCTCCACAAGGCAAAATCGACCTTTGATATTCCGGAACCATTTGCGGTTGCAATATCCGGATCATAAGACACCGCGCTGATATTTATCACATCGCCCGCTGTAAAGTCGGTTACATGGGCGGGGCTTCCTTTGTCAGGTATTACGGACGTGACTATAGGCGGCTTGGTTGGGGAGTTTGTCGCGATGTTAAGCGTCACATTTGCCCCTGTCGTGCCAAGGTCTACTTGCGGCCCATAAGGACCGTTAAAGGTCATGTTTCCGGTTATCTTCGCAACCGTGAACGTACCATGAGTAAAATCATGCGTGATCGTTTTTTGATTATCCGGTTCGTTCATGGTGCAGTTGACAAAATTCAGGCCTCCGATAGCCCATGGCCATTCTGGTTTACCACTTGCGCCGTAGGCCGAAAAACTAATTACAGGATTACTGTTCTGCAATTGGCAATCGCTAAAATTAACTGCATAGGAATTCACTCCTTTCCCACTACAGAATATGGCGCCACCAAAAGTCCCGGTAATTGTATTTTCAATAATACAGTCTTCGATGGATACTGCACCTCTTACGCCATCCTTTGTTGCGTCAAACGTAATGGCACCTCTCCTCTCTGGTTTTTGCGATCCCGATATAAAGCAGTGCCTAAGTTTAATATCTACCGGAGTGGAGGTATCATCCAGGGATTTTAAAGACAATGTAACTCCGCTGCCGGAGTTGTTTGCCAAATAACAATTGATCATTTGGCCGTTTGCCCAGTTATTCGCTTTATTCGGTTCAAAATCCACTCCGGCCCAGGGTCCATGCGCATATCCCCATGTATTTAGCATTACGCAGTTTTCAATTGTTAGATTAGTAACCCAGATTGGACTAATACCGTTTCTGTAATTATTATCACAGATCACATCTTTAATCAGAACATTGTTTGAATTATACATGACGGCAACCCCATCTCCACCACTATCCCTGAGAATTAGACCCAGTATTTTTATATTTGTTCCGGTCGAAATGCCAATACAGTGGCGCCATTGGTTATCGCCGCCTTCACCAGCAAGGTAATCCGCCTTTTGCATCCTGAATGTCGCCCCATACCCAATAAGGGAAACATTGGAAACATTTCCAATTGAAAAAAGATAACCCCAGCTTGGATACCCTTTTTGGGCAGTTACGACAACTCCTTTTTCAAAGATTATCGTTTGATTTGATTTGCAAAAAATGGGCTTAACAATCCAGTCTGTTCCCATATTGGGGACGATAACAGTGTCAGCCCCTGAATTGATTGCCCCCTGCAAGGCCACCGTTGCATCGGTTGCATTAAATCCGGCTCCGTACTTTGAAGCATCTAACTTGGAAGCGCTTATTGGAGTTTGACAAGTCAGCAGGAAGATAACCATCATGGAGATAGAAAAATAGTATTTCCTTAAAAAATTATTTATCATAGCATTTATCTTTTATGTTTAATAAAAAATATTGCGCTTTATTTATTGTCACAGATTGCAGGTGGCACATCCAAGAAAGCAATGAATTAAGTCTCAATGAACTTGCCCCGCTGCAAGCAGCGGGGCAGCCTCAAAAATTATATTATTAGGGCAAAACGACATAGGGGAATTACCCCGAAAAGCCTTACAAATGCTATATTCAGGCAGGTCACCAGCCTGTATTTTGTGTTAGTTTCTTGTTTATAAACAATTCCCGCTGAGGGATTGGATAAAAATACATCCTGTCATCCCAAATCCGCTGTTCAACAAGCTTACTCGTATATGTAATATTATTGGAAGCGCCCTTTGCAATGTCGGTCCCATAAATAGCTGTGGTGGTATTTCCAATTTTCCATCGCCGGATGTCCCAGAAACGATGGTCCTCAAAAGCCAGTTCAACCCTTCGTTCGTTTCTTAGTTTTGTCCTGAAACCGGCCTGGCTAAGCCCAGTTGTAAAGACAGGCATTGTAGCTCTGGTACGGATCAGATTTACTGCTGTCCGCGCTGTCATTGTAAGAATACCAGTTCCTGTAGCATCGGGACCATAAGCTTCATTCATAGCCTCAGCATAGTTTAAAAGCACCTCGCCATATCGAAACATGACCCCGTTATGTTTGGCTGTTGTTATTGGCTTCCCTTGTTCAAGATTAACAGCTTCTACGACATTCTTTCTAAGGTAATACCCAGTTTTTGTGGCATTGACCTTTGGAGGTCCATTTTTCCCGCCAACCCAAATTTCAACAGGTGAACTTTTCCAGGTCGATCCGTTATAAATGATCGTCGCAGATAACCTGGGGTCCCGGTTAGCATAAGGGTTTGCAGGATCATAACCTGAACCCGGATCGCTGATCGCTAACCCCGTGGTTTTCATTTCGTAGGCATCTACTAAATTCTGCGTAGGACAGGTACCGGTATTTCCTCCTTCGTAGCCAATGGGAAAATTGGCCCTTTCAAAAGAATTGGCATCTGCATACCTTTTTTCGAGAATCAGTTCAGTAGAATTGAGATTATTCACAATTGTATTGTAAGCCTGCAACGAATAACCTCCGCCATCAATGATTGCTTTAGCAGCATTGGCGGCATTAATCCATTTCTGGATATTGTTTGAAGGATTATTTAATGGGCTTGCAGCATATAGCAAGACCCTTGTTTTAAGGGCAAGGGCCGCATAACGATTGGCGCGCCCGGTTTCAGCCCCAGGAACAGTTTTAAAAGATGCAGGTAATTGGGCGCTTACCGCATCACATTCAGAAACAATGAAATTAACAACATTATCAAATGAAGTCCTTTCAACATTATTTGCCTCTTCTTCCGAAAGAACTTTGGTAATGAGCGGTACATCACGGTACCTTTTAATTAATTCGAAATAGAAAAACGCGCGCAAAAACCTAGCCTCGGAAGTGTAATATGAATACCTAATCATATCAGGCCCGTAACTCGACCCATATTTCTCCTCGTCAAAAGTCAGGCCTGTTGCATTGTCAATAAAAAAGTTTGCAGACCTGATCCCGGAGTACATGGATGTCCAAACATCGTCCGCCGTATTTGTTGCACTCCATGAGCCATTGTTGAGTTTTAAAACTGATGAGGTTGACAACACGTGGAGCGCTTCATCGGAAGCAGAAGCCCTCATGGCGCCATCAACCGGAAGAAAATATTCAGGAAGATAACTATAGACATTTGCTAACAAGGACTTAACCCGATTACTCACAGTAAATACCTCCCCTTTTTCGTAATTATCTATTTCGTTATAATCCAGAAAATTACATCCTGAAGGCAAAACCAGAAGCAATGATAGCATCAAAGGAACAAAGAATCCTGTTATTTTTTTTCTGGTCTTTTCTCCTGTTTCTTTTACGCAGGAAGAAGCCGTTTTGGAATTGAACTGTATAATTTTCATATTCTTGTTTTTATTTTCAATAATATGTTTCAACATAAATTTTTAAAGCCCTAGCTTTATCCCTAAATGATAGGAAGCCAATGTTGGATAATTAATGCCAATGTTTTCGGGATCAACAACATCAATATGGTCGATTGAAAAGAGGTCCATCCCCCTGAGGTAAATCCGCACATTGCCTACTTTAAACCTTGAAATAAGGCTCTTTGGCAATTCGTAATAAAGCTCAAGCGACCTTAATTTCATATATGACCCGTCCATGATCCATATACTGTTTGGACGGTAATTATTCAGGCTTTGATTGGTAGAGATCCGCGGAAGAGTAGCTGTCGCAACAGTTTGAGGAGTCCACCGGTTATCCGAGAAAGTTGTAATATTGGCGTTCCCATAGGTCGGCCAGAAAACATGACGGGTATTGGCATAAACGGAATAGTTCCCAATCCCCTGGAACACGGCATCAAATCCAATGCCCTTATATACTATCCCTACTGATCCGGAATAATATATTTCAGGGAACAAGGTGCTGTGACCCAAAGGAATTTCGTCAAATTCATCAATGATATCATCATTGTTCTGGTCTTTGTATTTTACATCCCCGGGGCCTACTTCGCCAAACTGTTGTACAGGACTGGCAGCAATATCGGATGCATCCCGGAAAAAACCAACGGCTTCCAAACCAAATGCCTGGCCGACACTTTCCCCGGTTCGTTTCAAATAATCATAGGGCTTATATTCTTCAGACATTTCTTTAATCTTGCTTTTCCCATACGAAAACCGTCCGGTAAAGTAATATCCAAAATCACCATTGTTATCACGAAAACCCAGTTCGGCATCGATGCCTTTATTGGTAACAATACCTCCCATCTTATATGCTGTAGCGAGACCAACAATATTTGAAATTGTGCCTATTGACGTTGTCAAAATATCCTTTCGGATGTCATAATAAGCATCCAGGCTTATATCTAACTTTTTAAATAGCTTAGCATCCAGACCCAAGCTGGATTTATACGATTTTTCGAAAGATAAATTTCCCGGAGCCAATTTCCCTTCACTCCAACCACCTAAAGCAGTATTGTTAGCGCCAAAGTAATAGCCAGTAGCGTTTGGGTTCAGGGAGATATCCATATCTTGCGGAACCTGATCGTTCCCGGCAATTCCATAAGATGCCCTTATCTTTAAGTTGTTAATCACACGATCATTAAACCAGTCTTCTTTTGACAAATTCCATGCAAGGGAGGCAGCGGGAAAAAAACCAAACCGATAGCTTTTGGTCAATAAATTGGTGCCCGTATAGGCCACTGACAGATCAGCAAAATATTTCCCGCTGTTGGAATAATGAATATTGGTTGCCATTAGCTGATGTAAATAAGTATTATACCTGCCCAGCAATACCAACTCTTCCTGCTGATAGAATAATGCCGAACTAATCGTATTGTTGCCCCACACTTTTTTGTAGTCCAACTTACCCAAAATGGTTGAACCCTTCCTGAGATTATTAATCCCAGTACTAAAAGCCAGGTTGGTCTTTTGTCCGTATTTGGTTTCAACAGTATCAATTACCGTCCCCGTTGACGGATCTCTTGCCAAACCTATTTGCGAATAGGCAAAATTCTGTGTTTTGCTATCCCTTCTGTTAATAAAATTATCATTGGAATAAGCGGCTTCCAGGGTTAATCCTTTCAACAGAAAATCTAATTTTTGTTCCACCCTGATATCAGCCATCACCCCACGGGTGCGATACACCGAATACCCTTTTGCAGCAATCAGTGCAACCGGGTTATTGCCATAGGTTGAGGTTCCGCCCCACGCACCATTATAAGTCCTTACAGGAAAGGCCGATGATGGAATAGCGTATATTGCATTCACGATATTGGATGCCGACTCAGTAGGCTGATTGTTATCTATTAAGGTTCCACCAATTCTTACCTTTAATTTGGTGGTGGCTGTCATATTGATCTCAAGATTTGTACGCAGATTGAGCCTGTTATATTTGATCTGAGTAGAGTATCCATCATTTAAACCAACAGGCTTCAGTAAACCATCATCATTCAGATAATCTAAAAGTGTATAATACTTTAGAGACTTGTTAGAGCCGCTAAAGGAAATATTAAAATTATCCCTGCGCCCAAAATTTCTGAAAGCCTCATCAGACCAATTCACATTGGGATAGAAGTATGGTGAGATCCCTGACTTGTAATTATCCAAATCACTCTGCGAATATTGAGCTGGCAGGCCATCATTGGTTAATGCTTCATTATAAGCCTTGGCATAACCGAACGCATCATAAAAGACCGGCTTTCTGAAAGGCTTTGTAATTCCGGTTTCGTACCCAATTTTTATCTGGGGCTTTTGGGTTTGCCCGTTATTCATTTTAGTGGTAACCAACAAAACGCCATTTGCCCCTCTAAGGCCATATAAAGCCAGACTGGGTGCGTCTTTCAATAAAACAACACTCTCAATTTCAGACAAGGCGAAATAAGAGAGCGGGCGTTCGAACCCATCAACCAAAATCAATAAATTATTAGATCTGGTCGTTCCTGAAGCTCTCATTAGCAGGGTAGGATCATCCGATCCGGGAATGCCCCCGTTTTGTAATACCGAAAGACCTGCTATCTTTCCGTAAAGGGCATTGGCTGAAAGGACTGCTGAACTTCTGGATAATTCATTTGATTTTACGGTTCCGAAAGCCATAGTCATTTCTTCCTTAGGGTGGAGGATACCATATCCCAATGAAATAAGTTCATCATTAGCAGTCAGGGAAATAGCCATTGTTTCATTTTCTACCTTAACCGTTTTTTGGTAAAGGTCGGCAACAGTAATTTTGAGGTACTGGCCTGGTTGTCCATTGATCATGAAATTACCATCCTGATCGCTACTGGAAACTTCATCGGGATTATTCACGACTGAGATAATTGCATTTGTCACAGGATTGCCATTCACATCCGTAATCTTTCCTTTAAGTACCTTATTCTGAGCCAATCCATCAAAAATAGCGAGAAAGACTAAAAGCCAAAGGAAAATGAACCTGATTATATTCTTGTTATTCATATTTTGAGTCTTTAGAATTATAAGTAATTAATTAAATCTTATATTTCCCATCCGGGATTTTGGATTAACCCGTAATTTTTCTGAATCTCCAGATAAGGGAACGCACTCAAATACCATTTTGGATTCCAGTTAATGCTCCAATTCCGTACATCTAAAGGGAATAATTCATAAGTAAGTACATTGCCCGCTTTGTATATCCTCATGCCATGAAGCTGTTTTTTAAAAACGTCTTCCCTTTTCCATCGGACAATATCAAACCATCTCACTTCTTCCATGGCAAATTCTAAAGCCCTTTCGTTTAATACAGCCTCGCGGAAATTTTCTTTGGAAAGGCCTGATGGCAAATTGCCTAGTCCCACCCTGTTGCGGACTATATTGACACACCGGTATGCTTCCGCAGTTGGCCCGTTATTAACTTCATTTTCCGCTTCGGCATAAGAAAGATATATTTCAGGCAACCTTAACAACGGGAATTGCTCTATTGCCCCTCCAAGGGTGACATTGTCGTGGTCGAGGATAAACTTCCGGGGACCATAACCAGTGTAGGTTGGTGAGTCGTCAACAGTTACCCTTTCTTTACCTCCGATCCAAAGTTCTGCTTTACGGCCCTGGTAGGCGTCGCCGTTGACCAAAACACTTTCGTATAACCTGGGATCCCTGTTAACGTAGGGGTTTTTCGGATCGTAACCGGACGTAGGGTCAGTGATTGGTTTGCCATTGGCCATAGGAAACATATCAACGTATTCCTGGGTATAATTAACAACACCATTGTACCATACGATTCCATAGGTATCGCTCGTGTTGGCAAGGTAAGATCGCCTTGTACTGATTAATGTTTCGCCGTACCCCCTGGTAAAATAGGCATTCTGAAAATCTTTCCGATAATTTCCGGTACTCTTATTTATTACATAGCCCCCTTCGGATTCGACTCTTGTAATTAATTCTTTGGCCGCGTCCCTGGCTTTTATCCAGAGATTGGCATCATAACTTCCGTTCCACATCAATTTTCGTGTTGCAGCTTCTCCTTCCTTATAGGGGGTGGCACTGTTAAAAAGCGGGCTGGCCCCAAATAATAGCGTCCTGGCCTTTATTCCCATTGCACCGGCTTTTGTAAAACGTCCTTCCCAATTGATGATATCATCAATTACCCAGGGTAAATCAGGAATAGCCTTGTCGCACAATGCCACGATAGAATCCATGGTTGCACGCGCGGTCAGCCTGGGAAACTCGCCAATTGTTGTAACCGGTAAATCTTTGTTTATCCACATGATGCCGCCATAATGCCTGTACAAATTACAATAGAGTGTAGCCATTATGGCCCTTGCCTCAGCTTTTAATTGCCTTTTGTATGTTTCACTGGCGCTGGGAACTTTGTCGATGTTGGCAATGAATATATTGCATATTCTTATACCTCCCCAGGCTCCCGAGTAATAATTAAATTTACCGGCGCCTACGCCTGTGTTTTCATCTACTGCGGTAATAGTTCCATTATAATATGCAGGAAGCCCTTTAGCTGCAGAGCAAATATCTGTCAGATTTTCGAGATAATAATATTGGCTGACATTATACTTTATCGGCCATGGAAGTGTCCCATAAGCGCCAAATAAAAAACGCTCCGCATATTTGATATCATTAAAAACAGTATCCTTATTTATAGTGGTCATATCTGGGGGATTTGAAAGGAAATCTCCCCCCAATTCAATCTTCGCACAGGATGAGAAGAAACAAACAATTCCTGAAAAGAAAAAACAAATTATTATATTTTTCATAACAATGTAGATTACAGATTAGACTTATTTAAACGTAATATTCAGGCCAAAATTGATCATCTGCATTAACGGATATAATTGTCTATCGCCTGTTTGCGATTCAGGGTCGGTTATTTTAAGCTTCGAAAAAGTCAACAGGTTATAACCGTTCACATAAACGCGTATTTTAGAAATACTAAACCGGTTGATATTCGATAAACTATAGCCTATTTCGGCATTCTTTAACCGCACGTACGAAGCGTCCCTCATCCAGATATCAGAGGTCGTAGCGTAATTATATCCTAATCCGTTTAAGCTAAACCTGGGAAGTGTGGCTGTTTCGGCAGTTTCGGGCGTCCACCTCCCATCAACCAGCCACTGCGCAGTATTTCGGAAAAGAGAAGAAAAAGGAATTTGCAATGATCCACCTAACAGTCTTGATGTTCGTGTTGCACCACTAAACATCACAAAAAAATCGAAATTTTTATAGTTCATCCCAAGTTTCGTACCTCCGGTAATTTCAGGATTTATCGGGTAACCAATTGCCTTTTGGTCATTGGCATTTACAACACCGTCGTTATTTAAATCCTTATATCTTATATCGCCGGCATGTGGGGTGTACCAATGCGTGGGGAAATCGGATACATTTGTAATATCATTTTCTGACCAGAAGCCATCAAAGATATAACCAAAAGTCTGGCTTACAGATCTTCCTGTCGTTGCCAGATAAGGTTCTGCCTGCGGCAGTTCATCGTTAAAGAGTATTTTATTTTTGGCTTTTGATAAATTAACACTGATGAAGTAGCCAAATTCCTTTTTGTTTTTTCTCCATTCCACCTCAACTTCATATCCTCTGTTTGATACTTTGCCAAGATTTACCGGGGGTAATTTGACCGGAATAAATGCAGGGGTAGTATTTCGGGTGATAAGGATATCGGATCTATACTCGTAAAATTGATCGAAGCTAATTCCCAGGTTACCCTTAAAAAATTTAAGATCAACACCGATATTCTGTTTCCTGGACTTTTCCCAGGTTACCAGCGGGTTTCCTATAGTGCTTTCACCAGCAGTTATTTGATTTTGAGGAACTGAAGTCCCAAAGTTATACCCACCCGCGCTACCATTGTAAGTATCGGGGAGAAAGAGGAACCGGCTGCCGCCAATCTTATCGTTGCCCACAAACCCATAAGATCCACGAAGTTTCAGATGGCTGATCACGGGTATTTTTTTCATAAAGTTCTCATCCGACACAATCCAGCCACCAGACACGGCCGGGAAAAATCCAAAACGCCTCCCTTTGACAAAGTTCTCGGAGCCGTTGTACCCGGCATTGAAGTCGATAAAATATTTAGACCTGTAATTATAAGTTAGCCGTCCGACAAACCCAAGGTAGCCACTTGGAATATCCGGATATACCGAAGGATAGTATGCCTTGCTTTGATTGTACATTATAAGACCGGCCAGATTATGGTTCCCGAAACTTCGGTTGTAGTCAAAGGCTGTTTCCATATACCAGTTCATACCAGAAGTGTTGCTCTCGCTGTATCCCAGAATACGGTCATCGCCCTGTTTCCTGTAAACAACTGTATTACGGGTTTCTGCAGGGGCATCCGGTACATAAACATACAGTGGATCGGCATACCACCTTGCTACATTTATTGTCCTGTTTTTTGTTTGTGCCATGGCATAATTGTATGCTACCTTAGTCCTGAACCCCAATCCTTTGGTAATAAAATCCAACTTCTGCACCAGTCCAATATCAAAATTTAAGTTGTTTTTAAGGGTCGTTCTTGTACCGGAGCCGTAATCAGGATTAAATCCCTGTTTCATTTGATCAGGGATGTGGGAGCCGGTAATGATCTGTCTCCCATCGATTATGCCTGGTGAGGAGTATGGTTGGGACCAATACATTGCTCTAAACCAAGCATCGTCCGCCTGCGAACTATATGGCTGATTTTGCCTGCCGGCGATGTTATTGGTTGTCAATGAAATGCTCGTTGTTTTCGTTAAATTTATATCAAGGTTGGCACGTAAATTGTATTGTTTGTACCAGAATGTCGCATCCCACGGGTATAATTTTTTCCATAAACCATCCTCATTCCTGTAGCCCACTGAAACAAAGTACCTTACTTTTTCGTTCCCTCCACTGATATTGATATTTGCCTGTAAATTAAAGGAGGAAGGTTTCAGCATATAATCCATCCAATCAGTGTTTGGGTACAGGATTGGATCCGAATTCGTCCTGAATGCCTCTATTGCTTCGGGGCTGAACCTAACTGAACCATTCGGGTTATCATTGAGTTGTGACTCGTTGTATGTTGTAGCATAGGTATAACTATCAATAAATTTTATTAAATTTGTAGGCTTTTGTATCCCGTAATTAGAGGTAAAGTTGATTTGGGGAGCACCCGATTTCCCCCTCTTTGTTGTGACCAAAACAACCCCATTAGCGCCTCTAACCCCATATACTGCGGTTGACGAAGCGTCTTTCAAAATAGATATTGATTCAATTTCGTTAGGGTCTAACCTGTTAAACTCACGTTCCACACCATCAACCAGGATCAAAGGTGTGGAACTAGCCTGGGTAAGTGAAGCAATCCCTCTTATAAATAATACTGGATCATCGTCTCCCGGTTTACCGCCAAGCTGAACGGCAGCAAATCCGGTCACACGGCCTGCTAAACTGCTTGCAACATTTGATGCCGGGGATTGAATTATATCCGCAGATGAAACACTTGATATGGCGCCGGAAATGGCTATTTTTTTCTGAACGCCATAGCCAATTGCCACAACCTCCTCCAAACCAACCGTCTCTTCCTCAAGGGTAATGGCAAAGTATGTTTTATTACCAATCGGAATTTCCTGTGCTTTGAAGCCAACAAAAGAAAACGAAAGCACCTTTGAATCAAATGGTACATTAAGTATAAACTCGCCATTGGAGTTGGATACAACTCCGACCGTGGCGCCCTTTACAAATATTGTCGTGCCTGGAATAGGTTCTCCTTTAATATCTGTCACCTTTCCATTGAGCTGCTTCTTCTGGGGTTGCTCAATTTTTATTTCCATCTTCAATTGCTCAAGCTGCTTTAGGTTATCCTTTTTATAGAGGAAAACCTGATGGTCGTCTATCTTGTAAGCAATGTCAGTTCCGGCAAATAGCTGCTCAAGAATTTCCTCTATCTTTTCGCCTTCCACAGAGACCGATTTGACGATTTGATCATTCACTACCTCTTCATTATAGAAAAAAATGAATTCGCTCGATTTTTCAATTGAGCTAAAGATATCGGCCAAAGATGAATTCCGCATATGAAGGTCGATTTTCGTCTTTTGCGAGTAAGTACTGGCCGATAAGGTTATTGTGCCGGCAAAAACAAAAAATGTCAATAATTTTATAGCCAGCCAATTAACTCTTATCCTCTTTCTGAAATGGAAAGAGAGATCATCAAGATTTTTTTTCATACTTTTGAAATGTGTTAATTAAACATGTTGCCTTGCGGCAGATTTTGTTTAACCGGTTGATGTTGCGTGCATCGGCCGGTTTTTTATCGCGCTTTATACCTATTCGGTTACAACATCAGCGTATTTTCCACCCATGTTACTTATTTATTCTATTCGTCGTTCCCTTTTGGACGTCAATTACACCAGGAATACCGTTTCCATTAGGATCGAAATGGTACTGGATACTTTCACTTGCGCCATTACACTGGCTCAGGTGGCAAGAGTACAATCAAAATATGGCACAATCTTTTTTTCATACTGATTAATTTAGTCTAAATGTTAGTAATTCCAAGAAGAGTCTATGTTTGATAACTTATACACACATACCCATATAATTGCTGCGTCAAATATATAAACATTTTTAATCTATTCACAAACATTTATAAATGTTTTTTAACATTTTTTTTGAAATAACATTTGATTGTTATAATGCTTATTACAAGGCGGGACATAAACTCTAAAGATCTACTATTTAAGGTATTGGCAACATGAGAATTGTGAATAAAGAATACATGCAGTGGTTTAGTCTGCTTCTTTACTTTCCCTTATGATAAGAGGGTGTCCAAAAAGGCATCCTCTTTTTTATTGAAAAGATTACTGGTTTCCTGATAGAATTCAAAGAAACTTTGTAGTTCGCTGATAATTACTGAACGTGATGTGCCAGGGAAATTTTCATTTTGGCAACTTCTGTGGCAACCGACCCCGCGAAAGTTTTGGCGCCTCAACAATATCCTGCCAGGCCGTTTGCAAAGCTTTTAAATTATCGTGCATCGTCTGTGAAATGCCTTGCGGATAATAATCATACATGTGGGTCCTTTCAGGATTATCCTTGTCTTTGGCCCAAAATCCGAGATCGCCGATACAGTCAACTCTCCAGCCTACATTGGCTTGAGAAAGACCGAATTTATTCGTATTCTCGTCTGTCAGAAGCATTACCAGCAGGGTCTTTTTGAAATTATCGGTATATGACCTCACCAATGCTTCCCTTGTTTGTTGAGAAAGATTTGTCAATTCTATCAATATTTACCGTATTGCTGAAGGGTATCCCACATGGCCCAGAAATTCTCCGGGGGTACATCTTCCTGAATGTTGTGTATCGGGGAAAAAACAAAGCCTCCGCCGGGAGCCAGTATATCGATAATCTGTTTAACTTCATCGGCAACTTGTTGAGGGGTACCATTGTTGAGTGTCGATTGAGTATCGACACCACCTCCCCAGAAAGTGAGTACATCACCAAAATCGCGTTTCAACCCTTTCAAATCCATTCCTGTTGCTGTAAATTGCACCGGGTTCAAAATATCCAATCCGGCATCAATCAAATCGGGAAGTATTTCCCGGATAGCGCCACAACTGTGCATAAAGGTTTTTACATGTGGCAACCGCTTTTTTACATGGGTAAAAATGGTTTTGAAATGTGGAATGACCATCTGCCGCAAAATATCCGGGTCGAGAATGGTTGTTGCCTGCGACCCCAGATCGTCACACTCCGAAATGACCTGAATTTTTTGCCCGTTCCCAGTTTCAATGGCCCAATCAATAATCGCATCCCAATATATGAGTTTATCTTCAACAATGCGATGAAACAGTTCTTCAACTCCTTCCTGGTCAATCATGGTATCCATAAACCAGTTTTCGTATCCCCTGATGCGGAGGCTGTTTTCTGTTAGCCCGGCTGTATTGCGGTCTGCAATTCCGCAGAAATCCCCAACCTTTCCGACTTGTTCATTTAAATTGTTCCGAAGGACTTTTTTGTAGCTGTCCCAATCGGTTTGAGGCAGCAAATGCAAAGATCCGGATAACGAACCGGCCTTTTCAATCGGGGAATCAAACAGGTTAAAATAAATATCATGCCCTTGTTCAAATTTCCATTTGCAACCGTAAAAATCGGTTACTTCAATTGTATTTCCCGATAAGCGTCTGACATTTTGGTAATCGGGAATTCGTTTGGCGCCCAACCGGCGGGTATCTGCCTTCAGGAAAATCAGGTTTTCCTCACTAGGAGTAATTATCTGTTGGATCGGGTCGATTTCGTCGTCACCGATTTCTGTGGAGAGCCCGCGAAATTTCATCGCCCGCAAATAGGCATTCCTGGTAATCGCTGTTACTGTAGTTCCAGCCAAATCGTATGGAATCCGATCAGGTTCTTTGTGACTGAGGGTGGCTTGAATTCTTTCTCTACTATTCATTTCAAATCAGATTAAATATTTATTGTTTTAATTCTTGGCACTAATAAATGGACAATAACCAAGGCTATCAGGTATCCCGATCCGGCAACGGCAAAAGGAATGGCGTATCCATCAACGCCTATATTCTGAAGGATTTTGCCAACCCCGAAAGCAACAATAGCACCTCCTACAGCGCCTGAAAAGCCACCAAAACCTGCCACCGACCCAACTGCCTTTTTCGGGAAAATGTCTGTCATCAGGCTAAACACATTGGCCGACCATCCGCAATGGCCTCCCGCAGCAAGGGCAATCAGTCCGACTGCCAGCCACATATTATCGGTATGTGGCACTATGGCCACCGGAACGGCAAACAACGCGCAAGCCAACAGGCTAAATTTTCGCCCCTGATTAAGGCTGAAACCCATCTTCATGAATTTGGAGGACAGCCAACCCAGAGAAATACCCAGTCCCCATGATACCAGATAAATGGTAAAAAATGGCAAGCCAATTTCTTTCAGATTGAGTCCAAATTTTTCGTTCAGGAATTTAGCGCCCCAGAACAGGTAAAACCACCAGATCGGGTCGGCCACGAATTTGGCGACTGCAATGGCCCAGGTTCCACGGTGAGGCAGGATCTCTTTCCACCCCACTTTTTCGGCATTTTCGTTTTCATCGCTGTCTGAATTAATGAATTGAAGTTCTTCTGCCGAAACATTCGGGCTTTGTTCTGGTTTCCTGAAATATTTCAGCCAAAGCAGTACCCAAATTAAGCTGATCGGGAAAGTCCACAAAAAACCAACCCGCCAGTTGTCGAAATTAAGTACAAGCGTTGGAATAATCAGAGGCGAAAGGATTGTTCCCATGTTGGCGCCTCCATTGAAAATCCCGACAGCCAGAGCCCTGTCTTTTTTGGGGAACCATTCGGCAACCGCTTTGATGGCAGACGGGAAATTCCCGGATTGGCCAACAGCCAGGCTGAAACGTGCCACAGCAAAACCGATCCAACTGCGGGCAAGTGAATGGCCCAGAGTTGCCAGGCTCCATATTCCGATGGAAACCAGGTAGCCTTTCCGGGTGCCGACAATGTCGATCAACCGGCCCATCAGGATAAAACAGAGGGCATAGGCAATCATAAACACACTGTTGATGATCCCGTATTGTTCTTCAGACCAGCCAATGCTCTTCTGAAGTTCGGGAGCCAGGATTCCCAAAGCCGAACGATCGATATAAAGGATAGTCGTTGCAGCAAAAAGCAGGCTAAGAATAATCCAGCGAAAATTAGTTGGCAGTTTAAGTTTTTCAGTCATTCTTTTTATCTTTATTCATACCTGGGTTTAACCTTAAATATTGATACATAATGTCCACTTATCTATCAGTTTTGGACGATTTACTTGAAATCAGCATCTTCAGAAATACTTCCACCCCTGTATCCCAGTATGGCGCTATCACTAACTTTTGAAATAGCAGTGTACGAGAGCTTATTATTTTCTTTAAAAGGTATGTTGTCTTTTCTGTTATAGGCAGATATCAGGGACCATCGAGGTTCGGAACTGTTATTTCGATCGGAACGGTGAAGAAGACTGCTATGGAAAAAAAGTGTGTCTCCTGGTTTCATTTCCACGTATATCAGTTCCATAACTTTTAATATTTCATCTACCCTTTCCTGGTTTGCCCCTTGCTGCTCTCCTGTAAAACCATGTTCTATACGTCCTAATTTGTGCGAGCCTTTTATTACCTGAAGGCAACCATTTTCCTTATTGGCAGGAGTCAGCGAAGTTAGTACGCTAAGCATGTTGGGGAAGAGAAACCCATCTCGGTACCAGCAAATAACCATCCGGGTCATAATCCTCTTTATCTTGTTGAGTTAATTTCTTGAAATTCATTGTTTACATTTAAGCGTTTTGTTTAATGAGGAATCTGTTGATATAAAACAGAGAAGATGTCATACTTTATCAGGTACAACAAATGGTTCGCGATACTGGCGTGTCAGCATTACATCAGCTTCGGGGTCATTTTTGAACTTCATCTTCATAGGATCAAATACAAGTGTCCTTCCAAGCCTGTACGATATATTACCCAGATGCATGACTGCACAGGAATAGAACCCTTCGCGAATATCTCCCTGAGCCAGTTTCTGATCATTGGCACGGATCGCTTTGATAAAATCTGCATAATGGTCGCCAAGGCCACTGCCGCTTTCGCCGGGCGTGCGCTCTTTTCCGTAAAACGCCTGCCACTCGTTAACATTCTTGGTCATATAACCTTTAGAACCGTAAAACAGGTTTCCGACAGTATTGTCAGCACTAATCATGTAATTACTGCCGGCGCCCGGACTTTCGCTGTTCACCCCTTCCCTGTTGGTAATCCAGTGACGCACTTCAAACTGGAGGATCTTCTTTTTGTCGCCACCACCGGTTGGATTGGGAAACTCAAAAACGGCTATCAGGTCATTTGGGGTTTGCTGGTCGTCGTCGAACATGAAGTGGCCCCCGACAGCATTAATTTTAATCGGCAGGGTAACACCCAGCCCCCAGCGGGCAATATCCATCTCGTGAATCCCCTGGTTACCCATATCTCCATTACCATAATCCCAATTCCAATGCCAGTTGTAATGGAAGCGGTTTTTAGAGAATGATCGTTTGGGCGCGGGCCCTAACCAGAGATCGTAATCAACTCCGGCAGGAACCGAACCTTCCGGAGTTTTCCCAATCGTGTCGCGCCATTTGTAGCACAGACCTTTTGCCATATATACTTCGCCCAGCTTTCCGGCATGTAAAAAATCCGCCATGCTTTTTGCGCAAGGGTTGCTTCTTTGTTCAGCTCCATCCTGAACAATAAGTTTGTACTTTTCAGCAGCCTCGACTAATTTTTGACCTTCATAAAAATTGTAACAACATGGCTTTTCCACCGAGACATGTTTTCCGGCCTGCAATGCCCATATCGCAGCAAGTGTATGCCAGTGGTTTGGGGTCACAATAGAAACTGCATCTATGTCTTTGTCTTCGTAAAGTTTTCTTAAATCAGCATAAACCTTCGGATCGGGCAATCCTTTGTTGGCAAATAACTTTTTAACGGTACTTCCAAAAAGATTGCTGTCCACATCACAAAGTGCTGCGACCCTAACATCTTTTATCCCCGTATAATTAAGGATATGGTTCTGTCCCATTCCATGTATGCCAATAACAGCAACATTGACACGGTCGTTGGCCCCCTTCCATCCCGAACCTGTCAGGATTGTTGGCATTGCACCGATTCCCAAGGTTCCGGTTGCAACGGTTTTAGTGAATTCACGTCTGTTCATAATTTCAAAATTTAAGATGACACACAGCCTAATTAATGTTTTTAATCAAAATTTTCGATTTTAAATGTCCACGCATATTGACAAGGTAACTTGTCTATTGTCAATTGCGGAACTTTTATGTGCAAATTGTTATTATTAACCGACCACTTTAGATTTTTTCCTATCCCAAGAATTGAAATATTTGCTGTCTTTGATGGAACAACCCCATTAAGTATCAATTCTTCTCCTGGCCAAATTGGACATATCGCATAAAGTGAATTTCCTTTTTTTGTATAAAATACTTCGGGCAGATCTGCAGAGAATTTCGCATTTAATCCATGTATTTTACTTTTATAATCGCTATAAAACCTGGATGCCGGAACCGGTTGCGGTGTTAATCCCCGACGTGACCATAGCAGGCGAACTTCACCTGCCATCATATCATACCGGTTTTGGTTGCGGTAATATTCAACGCTCACCTTGTAAGATTTATTCTTGTCTAAATGAATTGAAACCGAGTCGGAATTCTTCAACCAATCAAAACCAGTCCCCGTCCTGTCTATCAACAAACTGTCGTTAAGAAAAAAGCGCGACTGGCCTATTGCCGAAAGTTTAAATTTGTATTCATCTGTTTTATCAGGAACAAGCGACCCATCCCAAATAACGTCATATAACCTTTTAGGAATCATTGGAACCGGAGCCTTCAACTTCCAGTTAAAATTGATAGTAGAATCTAATCTGGATACATTGACTTTTCTTATTTGTTCGGTTTTCTGCCACTTTGTAGTGCCATAAATTGCCTCACCGTTTACTTTCAGCCAATCTCCCATTTGGAGGATACGCTCCTGGTATATTTCAGGAATGGTTCCATCAGCTTTTGGACCTACGCCCAGAATAATATTGCCACCTCTTGCCACACATTGAACGATCATTCCTATAAGTTCTTCAGGAGTGTCATAATCCGTAATTTTCAAATTTCTATTGTAGCCATAAGAAGGGCCAAAGCTTCTGTCTTCCTGCCATGCATGGCTAATCTTGCCGGCTCCCCCTCCAAATTCGGTATTGTAAATCATGCCATTTTTGCCTTTACTATCCATTCCCCACCGATCATTAAATGCGACATAATCTTTTACCGGAGAATCATTTAACAGCCATGAAACCAGTTTTTCTGATTTGAAAATTTTATCGGTAGCAGCCCAGGCCCCATCAGTGAAAACGAACCAGGGTTTATATCTTGTAATCAATTCCTTAAATTGAGGATGAAAAACTTCATCGACATATTTTCCCCTTGTTTCCGGATTGACCCACAAAGGGTGCCACCATTCGTAAACAGACATGTAGAGTCCCATCTTCAGATCCCTTTTTTTACAGGCATCAAATAAGTTACCTATAATGTCCCTTTTAGGTCCACGGTCAATGCTGTTCCATTTATCCCTGTTTATTGTCCGGGCGTCATAGGAGGTTGGGAAAAGACAAAAGCCATCATGGTATTTTGCCACAACAATAAAATATTTCGCCCCTGATTTTGAGAATAAATCGGCCCAGTCATCCGGGTTCCATAATTCGGCCTTCCATTGGTCGGCAAAATCTTCGTAAAGAAAGTCCTTGCCATACACCCTCTCATGAAATTCCTTTGAGCGATCCCAGCCGCCATACCATTCGGCATAACCATAACCTGGATCATAAGCTGGGACAGAATATGGTCCCCAAAATACATACAATGCGATTTTTGCCTCGTTAAACCAGGCAGGAACAGGAGCTGAATTCAACGATTCCCAGTTAGTCTCATAACGCTTACCAGACTGAGCGTTGAGCGTATAGTTTACTGCTATCAAAATTCCGAAGAGAATATAAAATACATTTTTCATTTGTGTCGAAATTGTTCTATTTCATTCAAAACCAATTTATAGATGCATTCATGTAGTTACAGGTGTACAATTAATATTTTTTGGCAAAATCGTCGGCAAAAACACTGATTCCGTTATTGGTTAATTGAACGCCGGAACTGATAATTACCCTATACCTGAAAGTTAAAGATTGTCCGGCTGGAATGGTATAATTCAAAGAATCCTTTCCTTGAGTGAAATCCTTCACCCCAAGTGGGTTGGCCGCAAATAACCCATAACCGCGTGCATGCCACCAGGTAGGAAAATTGAGGTTTTTCGGATGATCACAAACAACCAGGGAGATTTTCTCATTTCCAATGCTTCCGTAAAGGTCTATCCATTTTGCCCTTGTGCCCCAAACGGCCCCGCCGGCAACTCCTTCGCTACTTATAAAGTTTCCCGTTACTCCTTCGTTCGACAAGGCTTTCACTGTGGTAAGGTTTCCTTTAGCATCTGTGAGGGCAATATCATCATTTGAGGGAAGCTCAAGTTGACGGGCTACACGAATACCCAGCATACCTTCTTTCGTATCATTAAAAACGATGCTTCCACCTGTTGCTGTAAGGGTTGTAATGCGGTCAATTATCCGTATTGAATCTTTTGCAACAAAATGGAATTCAGTCCTTTCAGCCAGAAGTTCTTTCCCTGCCGGATCGGTCCAGCTTGCAATAGCAGACATTGCGCCTTCTCCAATTCCTCCGGTCATTTTCTCTACTGTCAGATGTTTTATGACCCCTCCGTTCTCATTTTTTGTTCCAAATCCCTGAGAACCGTTTCCCCAGAAATCAGTGCCATTCACATTGCCATAGTTTAACCAAATCCCAACCTGGTGCGGATGGTCATTCCGTTCACCTTCTCTCGTTTTTAGCGGAAAGCCACGGGTAATTTCAGTTCCCGCAGAAGTAAAAACAGGATACAATATGGGTTTAAGAACCTTGTCATACCAGCAATAAGAAGTAAATAGCTTTCCATCAACCATGACATCAACTCTTTGATCAGCTTCATGCGCAGCAAACGTTACTTCTGGTACCATGTCGCCCTGATGTTGTTTGTTGGACCGTAAACCGCAGCTTGAAAAAATCAGTACTGCCAGCAATACGATCGAAATTGATTGCGTTCTCATAATTTTTATTTATTAGTTGGTAAAATTCAGCATGCTTTTTAATATTGAAAAGTAACGGTTCTTTGCAAATTCTTTTTCCAAAGTGTTACAGGTAACCGTATCCTGATAAAAATAAGCCACGACCCACTGATTTGCCAGTTGCTTGTATTGACCTGATTCTTTTATTTTTTTGATTAAAGCATTGGCCGATTCTGTTTCGCCCCGTTGCCGAAGAATCAAGAGGGCAAGCAGGTTATTCAACGATTGTCTGGATTCGCTGAAATGAGCATTTGTATATTTCAGAATTAAATTTCGTATTTCCACCGCTTCTTTAGCCCAGCCTGATTTATCTTTACAAATCGCTGCAAGATAATCCTGCATCCGGGTATCCGGATTGTAAGGCGCTCCTACACCAAGATTATCTGGCCATGATTTCGATTTGTCAAGGTTCACCAAAGCTTCTTTATATTTCTTTTTATTCATTAAATCGATGGCTAATAGCAGGCCAGCCTGCTCGTAAACTGTCTTTCCCTCCACTGAACCTTCAAAAGGAATAATATGGGTATTTTCGAGCGTTTTGATGCAGGCGCTATATTGGGCGTTGTTTAACTGCACAATGGCATGTTGCAAAGCCATGTTGTAATTTCCCTTAAATTTTATCGCCTCGTTGGTTGAAAGGGTTAAAGCCGTTTTATAATCCGAAGTATTCAAATAGTGTTCAATCAGTTTGTTTGCTGCACGCCAGTCATCCGGGGCCAGTCGATGAGCTGTCTGGAGATCACTGAGAAACTGATTTTCATCGGTTTGTTTTTCCAGATATGCCCGCGACTGATAGAAAATGGCATAATCCGGTTCCTGCCCACAAGTCCTGAATAGTTGCCTGGCATCATCTTCCCTTTGAATTGCCCAGTAATTTAAGCCAAGGTAGTACTTGAATTTCCAATGATTGTTTTTCGCTACTGCCCAGTTCAAAGCGGAAACGGTTTCTGTACGGTACGGGAAAACAAAGGCTGGTGATGCTTTGGCTATTTCATCCAACATCGAGGGATCATCCTTCAGAAACGCCTTCCACAAGGAAACCAACGGCTGAACCGGTGCATTCTCTAGTACTGCCAGTGCATCTTCCTTTAGGCCTAAATCATAATAATCAATGGTCAATTCCAGGTAAGTTTGGTATGGGAATTCATTCCGGATACCATCTTTGAATTTGGATAGATTTTCCACAGAAGGATGCAAACGAAACCGTTCAAAACCAGCAAAATGGCTTAACGGATCCAAAGCGATAATGTTGTCAATCATACGGTCTGCCAGATCAGGTTTTCCTTGCAGCCTGTAATTAATCGCCAAAACTTTAAAAGCATTAAGGTTGAAACGGTTATAGTCTAACGACTGGTTTGCATATTGTTCAGCCAAATGGAGGTCGTGAAGCTGCAATTCGATGCCTGCCATTTGGGAATAG
This sequence comes from Prolixibacteraceae bacterium, assembly GCA_023229575.1. GTDB lineage: Bacteria > Bacteroidota > Bacteroidia > Bacteroidales > Prolixibacteraceae > CAINVV01. The sequence continues at coordinate 42,060 of JALNYZ010000017.1, read as the reverse complement.
GCTACCGAACGGAATTCCATTGAACGGGCTGCCCATCCAAACGTTTCGAGCGCATTAACAAGATCTCCCTGTGCCCGGTACGTTATTCCGGCGTAATAATTGGCCGCCGGATGATAGGCATCTAACTGTAAAGCCTGGTTGGCAAAGTACAATGCCGAATCGAACTGATTGCTCCGATAATACAATTCGGTCAAAGCTGCCATCGCATCAATGTACAACGGATCTTTTGCCAGGCACTTCTTAAAACTTATGCGTGCCGGGTTGTAATTGCGGTTTTCTTTAAATTCCGTTCCGTCCTGAAATAAGCTGGCCGCACTTGAAGGATCAGCAGGTATTGTTGTGGCAAATGGCCGCTTGATTAATTTTTTGTTTACCGAACCATGCGAAAGGTCCATCCCTTCCGCAATCACCTCATAAGGCTCATTTTCTTCCAGGGCAACAGTAGTTTTATAAACATCCATTGGACTGAACTTTTTGTCTTCAGTAAATATGATTTTTTCGTTTGATTTTACGATCAGTTTGGCTTGAACAAATGCCAGCGCATTGACTCCAATTTCGAGTTTACCATGTACATGTTTGACATTTAAAACACCCATTGGCGAAACTTCCTGCAACCCGCCAATTTCTTTTACCGGAAACCATATTTCTTTCCATTGGTCGGTAACACCGGGATTAAAAGGCATCTCTTTAATCGGGCTTCGGAACGAAGATTGACCATATTGATTAAACGTACGGCCGGCCTGAAATTCCATATATTGCCCGTGTATATCGGTCAGAAGGTCCTTCCATATCTCGCCTTCGCCAGATAAGGCCCAAAGCCAGAGTTTACGGCCAGGCATATCGTTGTACAAAGCCCAATGGCCGAACCCAAATTCGGATTTATGGTAGTACCCGCCCATAAAATCATTGTACTCGCCAACAACATGTACCGAGGTATGTGAACCGTACGCGTTATTCGGGTAGATTGACTTGAGGTGTCCGTTCTGAACTGGCCAGGACTTGACTTCTCCACTGTGTTCCAGCGCCTGGTTTCCGGGGTAGAAAAACTCCAGATCGTCAGAAACAACAGCCGCCCCAGTCATAAAGCAATAATAAGATTGTGATAAGGGAGTCGGATTATTCCACAAAGGAATGGTTTCAAAATAAGCTTTGTCTTTGGGAAGCCTGACCTCAACCCGCCATTGCGTGCGCGAAGGCAAATCGATATTTCCAACAATACAGCTAACACTTCCGTCGGCATTTTCCCGGATCAGATAATCAACCGGGCTTGCAGTTGCCGGTGAATGGCCAATTATTCCCAGATTAAATTCAATCCCGCCTGAAGTCCAGGGACCACGCATGGAAATGTTCCGGAACTTCATCACATCATTGTGGTAAATGAATTCTTTGCCGGTGGACTTTTCAACAGCGCCCCAGACTTTACCGCCTACTTCAGGCAAAATATAGACTTCGATGTAATCGTTTTCAAGTTTGATGACTTTCCATTTCTGCTTTTGCGGGATTAAAGAATATCCATCGAAAGAATGATAAGGGTATATCTTGAAATTTCTTCCAGATGCAGATAAGATAGGATTTGGATTAGGGTCGCTATACGGATAGGTTAGCAATTCCATGCTTTCTTCAGTAATGGTGGCCTTTTGTGCAAAGAGCAGTTGAACTGAAAAGAAAATGGCAAATATTAGTGGTGCACGTTTCATGATAGATATCAACTTAGTTGGTTAAAATTTAGGCTGTAATTTATTAGATATTATACTGAACGCTATCCCGGTTTTTATTGGCGTTCTGTGTCTATGCTACTATAAAGGGCAATACATTTACAGATGATCAGGGTATATAAAGAAACAAATGTGATTTACGTTCACTTTCTCCCATATAGATTGTTCCATCAAGGCCCGTGGTCATGGCATCAAATTGCTGGCCCCGCCAATAATAGTAAGGGCTACGGTCAACGATTAAAAGACCAAGTATGTCAAAACCACCTGCATGGGGATCGTATGAGTAAAATTGACAAGGCTTTGTCGTTGAAAGTTCTCCAGCCATTAAATAAACTTTGCCATCCTTCCCAACAGTCAAACACCTCAATCGCCTTGATTCGCGGACTTTTCCAAGATTTATCAGTTTCATTTTTTGTGGATCAAAAGAGAACAGATAGCCATCAGTCGTTCCACCGTAAATCAACCCGTTAGGGTCTTTTGCAAAATACTCCACTGCTGTGTAGTCCTGATAAAATTGCATATAGTAATAATCGCCTGGCACCTCAATATTGGTAGAAACAAGTTTCCCAATTTCGGGGTCATAGTATTTTAACATTCCTTTGTTTCCGGACATAAATACCCTGCCTGAACCGTCACAAACCAGGACCCGTGGAAGTGTCCTCCACTGTCGTTCAGGTCCATGATAAACTTTTTGATGATCAATTTCTCCCAGATCGGTAAATTTCTTCTGAGAAATATTGTAAATAAAAAAATGGCCATCAGGATAGGTCAGACCATAAATCTCGTCACCTTTCGGGTTGATTGTGAGGGCATAAATAGAATTATTTGCCACAGGGATGCCCAAATCTTCCGCTTCACAATCCATGTCAGGCAACATCACATTTTCTTTGCTTACAGCCGGATGATAACCATATAAATGACCGCCGGGATAACCGCTAAAATGTCGTTTAATGTCCTTCCATAAGGTAACATCCAACTTATCGTCACCTTCGCCCCATTTGGATAATGGAACATCGTCAAATACATTTTGACCGGTACCAATGTAAATGTTCCCGTCTTTATCTTCTACCAGGGAGTGGTGGATACCGGTCTGTCCGGGAATCTTTCCGAGGTGCTTCACCTTATTGATCGAAGGGTCGAATAAAAAGAAATAGGCTTCTTCGCCACTTGTACCCCCATATATGATTCCATCTCTTGCCGTTAAAAGCGAGGTTATGGCACTGCTATTAACAGGAACCTCATTTACAGAAGGATACCCAAGATCTCTCAGGTCAACCCGTTGTTGATTTTTAATGACTGGTACTGCCCAATCCTGGGAATAAACGTTATTCACCATTATAAAAGCAGTGAGAGTAAAAAAGTAGGTGACAGACAATTTCGATTTCATTACGATCATAAGATTTTCTCCTTTATTATTTTAATAGAACCTGTAAACTTACTGATGAAGTGGCTTGTAAATAATCAATTGTAACGCTGTAGGAATATTACCAATAATAAAAGTGGAATTCTTTTTGTCTTTAACCTCTGCCTGTCCGCAAAGGTACACAGTTCCATCGTGGCCAACCGAAGCAGCTTCACAACCGAAAACTTTCCGCCCGTCGGCTGTTTGCATAACACCTAGATCAACTCGCTGATCAGTTTTAATATCGTACATGATCAGATGATGCCCTTCATCACTGCCAAAGGTTTCCGCATAATTCTGTATGGAGAAACCACGGGCTGAAGGGGCAAAATAAATCTTCCTGTTTCGGCTGTCAACAGTAAAAGAAAGCGGGGAATAGGGTATGTCCTTCCGGTTGCCTTCAAGGAATTTACCATCACACATTTTTACAAGAGGGGTAATTTTACCCTCAGCTCCATCATGCGTATCAAACCGGAATAAAATCGAACCGCTGCCACATGTTATTCCGTAGGCCACCTTTTGAATTGGGTCCCATTCAACATCCCTCCAGTCATATGTCCTGTCGATCATCGGATTTTTTAATTGGGTGGGGTAAATGGTTGGATCATAAGGTGTACGAAGCGAAGTTTCGTACACCTTATCTTTTTTGGCATCGTACATGGCTACATGTGCAGTTGGATAGCTCATATATACATTACCTTTGTCATCACAGAAAATACTCCGGCAAATATCCCAATTACTCACACGTCCAAAGTTTTTCGTGATCCGGTTTTTAATATCAAACCGGTAAAAATATCCGGTAAAGCCTATACCAAAAAGATATCCACGCTTCTTATCAATCGCTAACGGATAGCAGCCAATTCCCTGGTCAACCAAACCCAAGTCTTCCAGCTTCCTGGTTCTGGGATCATATTTCATCCAATGCCCACCTCTCCAGCTTGTGTAATCAATCGTATTCGGGCCGCCTCCGTTACACATGGGGACAAAATAGATATTGCCTTCATCATCTTCAACAGGCTTGTTATGTATTTTTCCGGTTGTCCTGATCCCTTTGCCTCTTTCGCCGAAGAATTCAGCCATATCGAATAACATCTCATGAGTATCTGCTACCGGATCATACACATAAAAATGGGCGCTTGCCCCTTCAGTAATTAAGCCGGAATAAACTTTCCCATCCTTCGCGGCATACAATCCATCCCACATCACGGGATCCTTGCCAGGATATTCCCTTGTTTCCACAAGACAAATTTCGGCTTCCTGGGCAAAGACATTAAAAATACCGAAACTAAAAAACACCAGGACTAACATTCCCAAACGGTGTGATTGAAGAGTAATTTTTATCATTTTAATTAAATATTCTATTGAATTGCTTTAAAACTTTCCCAATTGAATCATTCCCGAGAGTAATGATGTGCAAATATTTATTTGAGCCGGTAATTGAAGAGGCACTCAAAATATTAAGTTTATTCCCCATTTCATTGACAGGATTAATCCAAATCTGAGGTTTGGGTGAAATAAGCCGTGTTAGATCCGGAATATCAAAATCATGTAAGGCACCAGGAACCCAAAAATATCCCCAAACATTATAATAGTGGTTAGTAATCAGTAATTTATAGGAGGGTAACGTGCCGATGGTCACCACACCATTAATACGTGAATCATAAACTGATGCAAGCAGTGCCCATAGACCTCCCAGCCCTTCACCAACAACTATTATTTTTCTGCCTTTAAAATCGTCGCGCGAATGGAGAAGATCAATTCCCCTTATCACATCAAACGTTCTCATGCCCAGCGTAGTGCGCCCAAAGCTGGCGCTTTCGATGGCCAGAACGTCATGCTTCCATAAAGATGGTGTATAACCAGTAAATTGGTCAAGACCCAATGGCGGGGTTGGACTTGTTTCACCAATTCCGCGAACATCAATTGCGAGTACGGTATATCCATTTTTTGCGAGAATAAATGGCAGGATGGAATCGTCAATTTTATCTGGCTTCCCCTTATCGGAAGCATAAATATAAACAGGGCTACCAGGTTTTACATTTTTTGGTTTTATGAGCAGGGTGGGAATTACTATGCCCTTCTCACTCTCATAAGTTAGCTTTTCGATTGTGATATCTTCATAGAGTATTGTGCCAAATGAATGTGCCACTGGTACAGAGGCATTTTCTGGTATTGCTAATCCGATACGTTTGGCAATACGTTCTTTTAGCTTTGTTAGGTCCATTTCTGGTTTGTAAATCTTGTCAGCACGTTTCTCATTTATATTTTGCCCGGTTTCACTTCCAAGTGAAATGATCGTATTCCCGCTATCTGTGCACCTGAGCGTCTCTATTTTTTCAGGTTCAATCATAGCCTCTGCTTTACCTTCCACTTCTTTATCTAACCATTTATTCAACCATTCATATACTGATTCACGATTTGGCCGTTTCATCGAATGAATCCCTGGCACCACATCCATATTGCCACATTGTTTGCCTGCTCCAAGACCTTCATAAAAAAGCTGCATATCTTCAATCCTTTGCCTGTGATATGGCTCTTCACCAGACTCACTACCAACTATTATTCTAAGAGGCCGGGGTGGAATTAGACTAAGAATTTCCCTGTCTGCTAATCTCTGTCCCAAAAGGTATGTATACTCCATACTTCCGCCAGGATGAGAAGCTGCACAGACTTTAATCCGTTCATCGACAGCAGTAAGTAACAGAGCCATCTGGCCGCCGCCAGATTGACCAACAGAGGCAAGCTTGTTTTTATCAACTTCAGGTCGCGATACCAGATAATCCACAGCCCTGACAGCATCCCAGGTACGCAATCCTGAAAGAGTCCAATCTACCAGAAAGGCAGGCCGGCCAACATAATGGTGCTGGCTGACCGACATAGGAACAAGAGGATTTTTAGTTCCTGCATCGAAATACTCCGAGCGTTCGCCCTGACCCATAGGATCAAAAATCAGCACAACATAACCCTTTGATGCCAGTCCCAAACATGTCATCTGATATTCATCATAAGCCTTGGCATCGTTAGAGTGACCGCATGTGAGAACCACTCCTGGTAAAGGGAATTTGCGATCTTTGGGGATATATAAATTTGCGGTAACATAGTATCTGGGCTGACTTTCAAATATTATCTTTTCGATTGTATAATTCTCCCGGTCTAGTTTACCGACAGTTCTCGCATTCAATGGCGTTCTTTCCGGAAATTCACCCAAAAATTTGTATAACCCTTCCCTGATATTCTTTTGTCTTGCGCTCCACTCAGCAGGATTTTTCAACCCGTCCAGTTCTAACTTTCTCTTTTCCTCAAGACTGTCAATGTGAGTCCGAACAAAGTCAGTAAATACCCGACGACCCATAAGCTGCTCGTTTGTAGTCTCAAATATTTTCAGAGACACTGGCTTTACTAACTTATCGACCTTTCCATCAAAATCCTTAATTTCAATATCTTCAAAATTTTCCGAATCATTAAGAACGATTGGTCTTCTATTGGCTTGGCCGGATTTCGTATCCGAAAACGATGTACCTCTCTTATTTCCTTTATTTGACATCGCCTCTAATAAACTGTTCTCAAAAGGCAATCCAACGAGCAACGAACCCAGTAGAATGAAGCATACTGCAAAAAATGTTATAGAAGTTTTTTTCATAACTATCGTTTTACTATTATTTTAATTTCATCACAACCATATTATAAACAGATAGCTGAGGGACAGTATATACCACGTGCTTCCCGTTTTCCTTAAAGGAAAGTATTTTATCGTCTCTTCCATCCGGAGTCATTACTGCTACTTTTGCGATTTTCTTCCCTTCAGGAGCTTGCACATCAACTTTTATGTTTTGGACCAACGCGTTTTTGGAATCGAAGTTAACGAGATGCAAAATCAACGCACTCTTATCTTCTTTTTCTGTTAATTCCATGGTCACTGAAAGTGGAGCTTCTATACTAAGTGACAAGCTATTGCCAGATGCCCATTGTACCGATTCGATGAGCTCTTCCCAATTTAGAGGGAGCTTCCAATACTGACCACTCATCGCTGCTGCTTCCGGTTTCGGGATAGATGGCTTAACCCTGGGAATATACACAACCCTTCCTTTGCCAACCTGATTTTTTTGTAGGGGCACATTTAATTTATCCTTCTCAGACCTTTGGGGAACTTCAACTTTGAACAGGTCGTTCAATCCAAATTTCGGTTTTCTCTGGCGCCATTCAGTAAACAAGGAGGTACGTTCCGTTGCGACCAGTCCCCCACCCTGATTAACAAAACTCCTGATCAAATCCAGCTTTTCATTGTTTAAACACTCCTGGTCGGCAAGTACCAATACTTTGTATCTGGAAATATCTTTTAAATTATCATCAAAAATGATATCAAATGGAATCTTCTTCTGGATTAAAGCTTGTTCGAAAAGAAAGGTGCCCTGATAAGGCTGATCGTTGTTAAAAGCCATTGTAGCGTAGGAACGCAGAACAGCCACATCTGCAACATTGCGAATATGGTGGTAATAATCAAAGTTCTTAAGGAAGAATTTGATGTAATTTCTTTGGCCTTCCGGCAACTCATCGCCTGCCTGAAAGTCACCCACCATTCCCATGCCTTGCCTGTTATAAGCCATTGCTTCAGCCATGTCGAGCTTACTTTTACCGCTATAAGTAAAAACCCGGTTGTTTAAAGTCTGTGCTATTTTAAAAGTGCGGATTTTGGAAATCAGTATCCCCTCATTGGTAAGATTCGTCTCTTCTCCTTCTGTCCAGAAAAAGTCGGTATGTGAAAGAAGTTTTGGAAAATCGATGCCCTGATCCCACATGGTATTCTTCCCGGTTAGCCCATGTGGATTATTTTCTACGGCAACTTCCGGATTGAGCCCTCTAATATATTTTTCCATCTCTCCATAGTAATCGGCAAGTTGCTGGCACCTGAAATCCGTCCATTCCTGAAGCAGGGGATCGTCAATTGTACTGAGAGGCCGGTTGTATGCAGGTGGTTCAACGTACCTCACGTCACTGAATCCAAACCTTTTCTTCAGAGTTTCAGGAGAATATTTGTTTTTTAAATACGTCCTGAAATTCTCAATGGCCATAGGGTGAAAGAATATCGCAGGCTCGGCTTGTATGCTGGTGTTATCAAAGTGGATCAAATCAACTTTTAAGTCCTCAATGGCAATTCGTATTACCCGCTTAATGTATTCCATATAACCGGGATGCATAAAGTAAACCCGTTTGCGAAAGGTTTGATTGCCATAAACCACCGGTTGTCCCATATAGTCGGGAACAAACCAGTCTTTAGCTTCAGGTTTTTCCAGAAGAAAGGTTTCATATCCAATGGTAGATCCCACATAGACACCCACTTTAATTCCATATTTATGACATAACGAGGCAAGCTTTTTTGAATCCTCCATTTGTTCTTTTTCCGCTTCAATACCAAAGGCTTTATAGAAGTGGATAATGGCCATTGTTACGCCCAGGTCTTTAAGCTTTTTGACTGCCTCCTCAGTGTGTTCTCTATAATATTCATCTTCCTGGCCTACCAAATTACCTCCTGCCCGACGTCTGAAAATAGGCATATCGTCCCAATTTCCAACCATAACAATCGGATAATCCGATATCCATGCCGGACGGGGAAGAGTTTTTTTGTAGTTTGTGATTACATTTTTCTCGTCAATGTTTTGTTTACAACTCGACGTTAGTAAAATAAAAAAAACCATGCCGATACAGAGTGAAAAACGGGAAAAAAATAATTGGAAAAAAAAATGCTTTTCAACATTTCTACTATTAATTACAATATCATTTTTGATGTGATCTGCTAATATGTTCATAGATTTGGATGGATTAAGTAGTCATAGTTTATTTTTGAAATTTTAACCTTTATAAATTTTAAACGGAAATTGTTTTTATTATAGGCTTTGTGGTAAAAGATAAACTCTTGCAGTTTTTTTAAACACGACCACTTTGATCTTTTTATTTTTTACCTGAATAATCTGAGAGCCATTATAAAGATCCAGTAAGCGTTTGGGTTGGAAATCTGCCGGTAGGGTTAACTCAATATTTTGATCTTCCTCACTATCATTTAAGACAATGAGTCCTTTTTCATATACCCTAAATGCAAGCCCATTTGTCTCTTTAAAAGGCTCCAAACCTTTACCCATATGAGCCTGGTATAGAGCCTCTGCACCAGTACCGTTTAATGAAGCCCACCAGATAAAATCAACCAGCCTTGCAGCAGAAAATGCCCAGAAGGCATCATCCTTAGCCTCTTTGCGTGATCGATTTATGGTGGATAAAGCGGTTATTCTTCTCCCAGTGCTCAGATACCATGCATTATCTTGAGCTCTCTTTTTCACATCCGCCCATGTATTGCGCCTCCCTTCCCATGCCCAGCTATAGATAAAAGACTCCCACATGCAGCAATCACCATTTTTTTGGAATGGAGTACCGATTCCGGAATTGAGAAGGACAATTTTGTCTTCTCCGTAACTTTTAACCAAAGCACTGATATTCTGTAGCAAACGATCCCAGGCATAGTTTTGGGTAGTGTCCGGAAAGAGATGCTCATGTGTATATGGAGGAAATTCCGGATTTGAAGCTTTAAATTTTGTAGCAAAACATGGTTTCCGTAAACCAACATTATCGATGAAGACTCCGTCAGCACCCCAATCCATCATCTTTTTTACATAGGCTAAGGATAGTTTCCAATAGCTTGGACTGTTGGCACAAGTAAGAAAACGGAATGCTCTGTCAGAGCCATCCATCGATATATGAACCCATTTTCCGGTCTCATCTTTTAAAAGGATTTCAGGATGCTGGAATAAGAAAACATCCTGGTCGGCATAAAAGGAATGTATGTCAGTAAAATGTAGGTAAGGTATGACTTTGAAGCCTTGTTTATGAGCTGCTTCATAAGCCTTTTTGCTATGAGGTATGTGGGAGACCAACGATACCCCTTTGATCAGCGAACCATCAAACGAACCAATAGTTTCAACAGGATAATGTCCTGTCATCTCCATGGGACCATTTCCTGAACGTATCCTGACAATACGAGTCATCAAGGTATCTTTTAAGACGAACCTATAGTCCCTCCATACACCACCGCCATTGGTGAACATGTCTGCCTTTTGCAACCATTCCGGAGCCGGTTCAAGCTTTTCATTTGGTGGCAAGATAATTAATCCGTACTTGTCTGCAATCTTTTTGTCAGGTAGCTGGGCATCAACAGTAAAAAAGAGGCAAAACAAAAGATATAACATAAAAAATAGCCTACTTAAACTTTGAGGGGAAAATTTTTTTTCCATCATCGTAGATTTTAAAATTGGTATTAAAGGAATGAAATAATTACAACACCTAATAAGACTCTTATAATTTAACAACCACTAAATCATATACTTCCAAACGCGGAACTTTAAAAACGACTCGCCCATCTTTGGCAGTAAAAGAAAGAGATTCACTTCCCTCTCTATCCGGAGTAAGTAAAAGTAACTCTTTCACTTGTTTCAATTTTGGAATCCTCAGGCTAACGTTTATATCTTTTACTAATTTTTCTCTCCTGATATTATAATTTATGATGTGCAGCATCATTTTGTCCCCTTTTTCGGAAGCCGTCAGCTCAACAGTAACAAAAGGCGGCGCAGTTACATTGATAGATAAATCATCTCCCGAAGCCCATTTTACTGCCTGAATCAATTCATCATTGTTTTTAGGGAGTTTCCAATATTTACTGGTCATCGCATCGCCTGATGGTTTCTGAATGGATGGGATAATTTCAGGGATATACATTACCCGGCCGCTTCCGACCTGGCTTTTAACGGATGAAGTCATTTTTGTTTTGGTTTCGGCATATTCAAAATAAATCAACTCTTCCAGTTCCGGCGCCTTAACATTTAAAAGATCGTTTAGCCCAAAATCTCGTTTCCGTTGTCCCCACTCCGTTTTCAGGGAGGTCTGTTCCGTGGCGACCAGCCCTCCCCCATTCGAAACAAATTTCCTTATCAAATCCAGTTTATCATCACTTAGATTCTCCTGATCGGCTAATACCAGTGCCTTGTATTTGGAAAGGTCTTCCAAATTATCATCAAAGATGATATCAAAAGGTATCTTTGCCTGAATCAACGACTGTTCAAAAAGAAAAGTGCTTACATAAGGACGGTCGTTGTTATTGGCCATTGTCGAAAATGAATGCAGCACAGCCACGTCGGCAATCGTTTTAATATCACGATAGTATTCAAATTTGTCATGAAAAAACCGGATGTATTTTCTTTGTTCTTCAGGTAATTGATATCCGGCCAATCCTCCGCCAACCATCCCTATACATTGTCTGTTATAGGCCATTGCTTCAGCTATTTGCAGCGTAGTTTCACCGGTGTAGGTAAAAATCATATTATTTAATAATCCGGCCATTTTGTAGGACCTTATTTTCGAAATAAGCAGATCATTGGTAAAACTGGCATTATTGCCTTCTTCTGTCCATACCGCATTTGTATTCAATAATAATCTTGGGTAATCCACGCCCTGGTTCCAGACCGTATTGGTTCCGGACATTCCCGAATGAGGATTGTTTTCAACAGCAACTTCCGGGTTTAGGCTTTGGATATAAAGTCCCATTTCGTTATAGTATTTTGCCAATTGCCTGCACCTGAAATCAGTCCATTCCTGGACCACCGGATCTTTAATCTCACCTCCGGAGCCTTTGTATAAAGGAGGTTCAACATACGTTACATTACTGAACCCCAATCTTTCTTCAAGTTGTTCAGGAGTATATTTTTCGCGTAAAAAAGTCCTGAAATCCTCAATGGCCATCGGATGAAAAAATATCGGAGGTTGTGCCTGCATGCTTGTATTGTCGAAATGAATCAGATCGGCTTTTAGGTCTTGTACTGCAATACGGATTACCTCTTTCATATATTTAATGTATCCGGGGTGCATAAAATACACCCTTTTGCGAAACGTTTGAGTTGCATCGTACCGCACCGGCTGGCCAAAATAATCAGGGACAAACCATTCTTTTGCTTCCGGTTTTTCAACCAACATGGTTTCGTACCCTATCGTGCTTCCTATATAAACGCCTACCCTGAGGCCATATTTCCTGCATAAGGCCGCTAACCTTTTAGAATCTTCCAATTGTTGCTTTTCGGCTTCAAGGCCAAATCCTTTATAAAAATGGATGATTGCCATAGTAACGCCAAGTTCTTTAAGCTTTTGGACAGCCTCTTCCGAATGCTCTTTAATGTAATCTTCATCTTTCCATACAGGACTGCCGCCAACTCTGCGCCTGAACAATGCCAAACCATCCCAATTGCCAACGAAAACAATAGGCTCCTTACCCATCCACGATGGCGTGGAGATAAATTTTGCCGGAATTTCAGATTTTTGTTTATCGATTTGTCCGGTACAACTGCCCGCTAAGAAAATTGTCAGAAAAATCAATAAGTACAATAATTGTCCTGAAAAAATCCTGATCGTCCGCTCTGTTTTTTTTAATTCCATTTTCATGTCCGCCACTTTTTTAATTTTTCATTTAAACCTGGTAAAATAATGCTGTTCAGGTTGGATAAATGAACTTCAACTGCTACCTGGGATTTTTAATATTTAAACCTCCTTTGAAAATTTGAGCGCCAGGAATGAAAATGAATAATTTACCTCTCCTGTCGCTTTCGCCAATGAATACCGAGCCATCGTCGCTGACGGCCATTGCATCGAACTGGTAGGCCCGTTTCTCATAATAAGGGCTACGGTCTACCGACAGATAGCTCCAGTTTTTGAATCCTTCCAACCCATTGGTGTTATAAGAGAATAGTTTGCATGGCTGGCCCAATTCGCCACAGACCATGTACAGGTTATTGTCCCTACCCAGCGCCATACCTCTTACACGCCTGGCTAAACGTGGCTTGCCCAGATCGATAAGCGTATTGTTTGCTAAATCTAACTTGAAGATAAAACCATCACTTGTTGACCAGTATATCATGTTATCCTCTCCTTCCACCAATTGTTCCACCACAGGATATCCAATGTAATTCCACGATTCCCAGTATTCGCCCGGAATACGCAAATCCGTTTTCTCAAACTTTTCAGTGTCAGGGTTGAACAATACAATAAGCCCGTCATTGCCTGCAGTCAGTACCTTGCCATCCTTCAGGCAAAGCAGTGCGCGGGGCACACTTCTCCAGGAATGCTCGGGCCCCGAATAAACCAAAGTATCGAGCATTTCGCCATAGTCAACCGTTTTATTTGTCTTTAAATCAAACTTGAAGAAATGGGCTTCAGGGTAGGTGATCCCGTAAAGGGAATTGCGGGTTTTATCGATGGTGAGGGCATAGATTGAATTTTTTGCCTGTACCATGCCAAGGTCTTCCACAACAGCATTATCGTTGGGAAGAAAAACTTTCTCATCGTTTTTTGTGCTGTATTTCAGGATGCGCCCACCGTTAAAACCTGAATGGTAATTTAAAATATCTTTCCATAACTGGGTTTCGATTTGCCGGTGCCCTCCGGGAAAATCGCGTGTCAAGGGAATCTCATCCAATAAATTGAGGCCGGTCCCGATGTAGATATTCCCGTCTTTGTCTGACACCATCGTGTGATAAACACCCGAAGTATTGGGGATTTTTCCTAATGGCCTCACTTTGTTTATGTATTTGTCGAATAAAAAGAGGTAAGATTGTTTTCCGCTAGTTGCGCCATATACATATTTGCTTTTCATCTGATCAATAATTTGATTTTTAGCTTGATTTACATTGATTTACTATTTCATCCGGTTTGAACCTAAAAATACTTCCACATCGTTATCTTTTCTGATTGCATTTACGGCACCACTCAAGTCGTTCCCCAACAAGGTTATGTGTTCGCTCTTTGCTCCCCTGATGTGTAAAAATGTTTCGATGCCCTTAGGTACCACACAGGATTGAATGAACATATTTCTCACATCTTTACAGGCTATAAGAGGTTCATTGCCTGACACCCTGGCTTTTATTTTATAGATTTCCACCCCGGTGATATCGTCACAAATAATGGCAGGCCTGACTTCTGGCTCAATGAAATCCAGTTCTACATCATTCAAAGTCAGGTTCTCAGCATGGCGGCAGTAAAATCCATAAGCCGGGAGTATGCCGAACATATCAAATTCAGGGTAGCCCGCAGGAATTTCCGGTATTTCACGGTTCACAAGTTCCGGTGTACCTCCACCCTTGAATTTGAGACGAATGTTCTCCAGGGTAATATTTTTAACGGGATGACCTGGTAGGCCAGTAATAGAGCAACCGATTTTCCCCACATTAGTTGCCTGCACATTACTAATGATCACGTTAGACAACTTACCCATACCCGGTTTTGCCGACTTTTCATTGAAGGGGCGGGCGCGATTGCCTAATCGGATAAAAATTGCAGTACCAACATTGTCCATGGTAACATTTGATATGGAAATCTGATCCAAAATTTCACCATCCACCATTTCCAGGGCGATACCGGCGAAATCAGTGTCATAAATAGCGCAGTTACTTAAATTAATATTCTGAAACCCACCATTCGATTCTGTCCCCAGTTTGAATGCATTACAAAGGGAACTTAATACACAATTTGTTATCGTGACATTCTTACATGGACGGTCAAGTGTGCTTTTCAACACAATGGCATCATCGCCACTATTAATATCGCAATTTGAAATCCTGACCCGGTTGCATCCATCGACATCAATACCATCGTAATTATTAACATTCAATCGGCTATTTACAGTAATCCCATCAATATTTACATCTTCGCACGCTAAATAGTGCTGTACCCACATGGGTGAGTTTATGAATGTTACCCCTTTAACCAATACGTTTTTACAATTAATAATACGGATCATATAAGGTCTGGACTTATACCATTTTTCCAAATCTCTTTTCCTTAAATCTTCAGAAGGACTAAAAGAAGTACCGCTACCATCCAGAGTACCCTGACCAATAATGGCAATATGCTCCAATCCCTCGCCGTAAATTAGACTCTTATCAGTAAAATTATCAGTATAAGATCGAACCTTTGGAACTGTTATCGGGTAATCACCTAAATTTTTACTCCCAACCAGTACAACGCCGCTTTCCAGTCTCAATGTGATATGGCTTTTGAGAAAAAGCGTTCCTGAAAGGTATTTGCCAGCCGGGAAAAAGACTGTTCCTCCACCTCCTTTGGCACAATCATCGATGGCCGATTGAATAGCTTTTGTATTGAGTGTCGAACCATCTCCTTTTGCTCCAAAATCAGCAATATTATAAATCATAGGATTGGCTGAAGACACGATTGACATCACAAGCAGAACAAGAAAAACACCGATTTTTTTGTTCAGATAACCATTTTTTATCATCATTCCCTTTTCCATCATTTTTTTATTTTTCATTTAAGCCTGGTAAAATAATGCTGTCTAATGCAAAACCTGAAATCTGGTGAGATGGCGCTTGTTCATCAATTACAAGCCTGTAATGATCCCTGCATTTCAGCGATTCAAGTTTTTCATTCAGGTTTTTCTCAAACGAATTCAGATCGTTTTCATAATCGCGTTTAGGGTCATGTTGTTTTTCGCCGAAACAGCAACTGTCATACCGGTTAAATATTTGAGTTAGCTTGCGCCCTTTGCCAAAGGAATTGAGTATATAAATGTCGGGATACCCGGCTATGTCCCGGTAAAGCTCCGGTAAAAACTGTTCAATGTCGCCCACCGAAGCACCAAACCTGTAATATATTGGCATTGAACCGGCTACACAAAAACTAAGTTTAATACGCGTATCAACCGCTGCAATAAGATTTGTGGTCCAGCCTCCACCTGAAAGTCCGACCATATTTACATTTTTATAGTTGTTCCGTTTCAGAAGGTAATTCAGGCTAACAATGGTTGGTTCAAGAAACAATCTTAACCCGGAGGTTGGTTTCGGGTTTTTAATACCGAGGTTGGTATTAAAAATTTTGCAATGGTCCAGATCACAATTGCTTTCTGAAACATGGGGCATGTAAACCGAAAGGACATCAAAGCCATCGGACAACAATCCGGTGACTGTAGCCTCAATTCCCTGAGAAGGTTTCTCAGTGAGGTCTTTTAACAAACAACTATGCCCCGGACAAAATAACACCAGGCGGTTATTCCTTTTTACAGGGACAAACAAATAGGCAAGGTCGCTAATTGAATCAACTCCTTCTACCGGAATTTCAATTTTATCGACCCTGGAAACAATTGGGTTTGCAGATAAAGGAGATTGACAATTGGGGGAAACAAGTACATTGGAGCGGTCGGGTATTTGACCGGTATCCCATATTGCCCGAATTATCTCAGATCTTTTTCTTGCCACATCATCCGGGCTTATTATCCTGTATTCCCGATCATCAACGTGCACATAATCACAATTCGACTTTAGCTTTTGAACAGCCTCATCCGAATATTTTTTACTTTGTTTATCAATTTGCCCCGCGCAAATGTCTGGCAGGAAGATGGTCAGAAAAATCAATAAGTACAGTAATTGTCCTGAAAAAATCCTGATCGTCCGCTCAAACTTTTTTAATCCCATTTCTCGTCTTTCATTTTGAAAAGTATTATTTTTTAGTTTTTTGGTGACATCCTGTTTTTTTGTAGTTATTGTTTGAAATAAAAGGTTAATATACATTATACCTTACCGGCATTCGCGTTCCATGGTTCTATCTGGCGCAGGCTTTTCGATGCAAGGGCACGGTAACAATCGGGCAGATCGAAGGTTTTCAACACTCCAGGCAATAACGATGCCAATGGCCAGTTATATTCCTCATGTTCAGCTATATCACTATAACAGGTAAGCGCATTCTTCAGGGTGATTTGTGACACAGTATCTGATAACAGTGCAGCAAACGTCGCTGGAATTGCCCCCCAGCCCTTTCCAACCAGGTGAATTTCCGTGTGACCGTATGACTTTAGCAAACTGATGACACGAAGCACATCATAGGTTTTTTGCCCTACATAGGGATAATCAAGCATGATGCTGTGCTCCGCATAGAAATAGTCGCTACCATAAGGCTTCAGAAAGTCGTTATTGCAGGTATTGGGCTGAGATTCACCGATGCCCCGTACATCGAACGCAAAAACAGCAGAATTTGGCTCGTTGTGGATTAGCTCTGCCAGCAATGGTTCCTGACGTAATTCATCGTCTGCCGACTGATGCGAAATATACAGCAGCGCCCGCTTTAAACCTGTTGGTGGACGGGAAACAAGTTCGTTATCATCCAACCGATAAACCGGGATCGTGATTTTAGCCTCAGTTTCTACCAAATAAATGCCTGCAAATTTCTTTGGATAAAGACGGTTTGGCATAGGGCGTAAAATGCGAAAGTCAGGGACCCCTGTGTATTTTGGGAGTTTTAAAACATCAATAACAGCCCGTTTTAACGCATCGCCATTAAGGTTGCCGCGTTTATTTTTAAGTGAACCTGAGAGCTGACTGGTGAAGGAGAAAACATTACGCGAGCCGGATTCACCAACCTGACCACGCGGTGTGCACCAAAGAGTTTCTTCCTTTTCCAAAACTAAAGAAGGTTCTGCATTCGTATCCGAAATTTTCGTTACCTTGTTGAAACAGCCATACATTGCCTCACGATTTAACTGCGAATAACCATGGTAATCGGGGCCAACAAAAGTCTGGAAGTTTTGTTCTGCCCCAAGCAACCGATAGAGATGCTTTAACCTGGCAATGGATTCCTCCAATCCCCTGGCATCAAAGAAATCCTTCTCCTGGCCCAGCAGGATTACCGGTTTAGGCGCCATTGCCGCTATAAAGTCCGAGTGGTCGAGCCCCAGAACAAGTGCATGCGGCGGGTACTGCTCATTGTCGGCAGGGAGTTCGTTTTCCAGGTTGTGAAGGAAAGTCGTCACAAAACAACTGGGAGCAGCCATAGTGAGACGAGGTTCAACTCCGCACAACCATGTGGCTTGTGTACCTCCGCCAGAGTTTCCCGTTACCCCAAGATACTTCGGGTCTACTTCAGGTCTTGTAAGCAGGTAGTCCAGTGCACGAATCCCATCCCATGCGAACCAAGTACTTAAAGACTCACCTGTGAGAACCATCTGGTTACCTGTATAGAGATGCTCCATTACACTAATTCCATGACGCGGTTTAAATTCACTGTTGAGATATTGGAGCCTTTCGCCCTGACCCATAGGATCAAAGAGCAATACTACGTAACCCTTTTTTGCAAGACCCTGGGCAAAAGATTGATACGCAGAACAAGCTTTACCATTATCGTAATGGCCGCAGGTGCCAACAATGCCAGGCAGTGGAATTTTTCGTCCTTTGGGGACATAGAGGTTTGCTGTAACCGGAAAACCCGGCCGGCTCTCGAAAATTACTTTTTCAATGTTGTAGGTATCACGCTCAAGTATCCCGGTAACACGGGCATTCAAGGGTGTCTTTTCCGGCCATGGGCCAAAACACCGTTGAATCTTTGTCCGCACCTCACGTACATAATTTTCTGCATCGCTTCTGGTACGCAGGGCGGAACGTTGGTTATCGGCAGTTCGTTCAACCTGTCGCACACGTTCAACAAAATACTCGTGGACCATGCGGGGAAAACGGTTCAACGGTACGAGGAGGGAAGTATTGCCAGGTTCTAAAGCTAAGGAAGGCAGCGATACCCTTTTGTTGCCATAGGTTGGAAGAATACCGGCACCAGCAAATCCAATCCCCGTAAGGCTGGTCAGTTTTAAAAACTCTCTTCGGTTGTTTTTCATTGTTATGGATATTTTAAATATCAACCTTTATTAATCTTTAGGAAAAATGTCTCCGGGTTCTGAGTTTTCATACTATTTTATTTCTTCAGCAGGGAAATTGATGCCCTGAAAACAATGTTTTAGATTAACTGTGCTTACTTTATTTTTCTGATCAACTCTTTTTTTCCCCAACCCAGTGGCTTTTCTATGTCATATCCTTCAACGCGATCCAGTAAGACAAAAGATTCAGGAGATGAAGAACCCGTATAGGATGCTTTTCCTATCCTCAGGTTTTTAACATCCACGGCAATGACCGGGATGCGCGGATCAGCTTCATTACTGCCAAACATCAGGTTGTTTATTGCTATGTTTTTTACGTGCCGTATAAAGAATGAAGAAGAAGGCAGGTTGCCCCAGACGGTTGGCTGCGGATATCCCTTTTCATCTTCCTTTACTTCCAAATGATTGGCAATGTAGTCGCCGTTTTGTACTCCTCCAATATTGAAAAATTGTACATTGTCAATGGTTACATTTTCGATATAATGGCCGGGAATCGCAGTAATTGAATTGGAGAAATTATCAGTATTGTATGCTACCACATTGCTGATTGCAATGTTTCGCATCCTGCCGACCGGTGGCTCCGGCGCATTTACAGTATGTTTCCTTGCACGGTTTGCAAGACGGATATAGAGCGGGCATTGGGTTCCTTCAATCGTGATATTACTGATCGTTATCCCTTCCATTGTGCCGCCGTCAACAATTTCAAGCGAAATACCCGTAATTCCTTTTCGGGAAGTCTTGAATACCGGATCTGACGTACTCCTACTTGGCTTTACCACACAATTACTGATGCTGATATTTCTGAAACCACCTGTTGACTCAGTGCCTGCCTTGATGGCGTTGCAAAAACTGGATACCACACAATTGGAAATTACCACATCTTCGGTAACTGCCGGCCCGGTACTTTTCAATGTAATGCCATCATCATCGGTATCGAAGATCGAATTCGAAATTGTAACCCGTCGGCAACCGTCAATATCCACAGCATCGTTGTTCCTGTTCGAGTGGTTAAAGACTTCCACCCGATCTACAACGACATCTTCGCAATTGAGGTAATGCTGGTTCCACATACCCGAGTTAAGCATTTTAATTCCTTCCACACGGACCCGCTTACAGGAGATAAACAAGATATTGCGGGGGCGTCCGTCCACATCGCCGCCTGGCAATCCCTTTACAGGCTGGTGCCGGGCCCCATTCCCGTCTATTGTGCCCAAACCGGTTATGGCAATGTTTGAAGCGCCTTCGGCATAGATGAGGGCATACCATCCTCCCCTGTCCACATAAGAGCGGTATTCAGGTTGAGGTAGCCTTGGAAAATCCTCGTGTTTTGGACTGGCAAGCAATGTTGATCCGATTTCAAGATGTAATTCTACATTGTCTTTCATTCGGAATGTACCGCTTTTAAACTTGCCAGCCGGAACAATAACAGTTCCACCTCCATTTTCAGAACAAGCAGTTATTGCTTTGTTAATAGCTTCAGTACAAATGGTAGCCCCATCATTCACCGCGCCGAAATCCATTACATTAAAGGATTTGCTTTGCGCAAAGCTGCTTAAATACCAACCGGTCGCCACTAAAATAATCAGTACTGTTTTTTTATTCATTTTGATTTCTGTTATTATTTATAATTCAATCGTCCAATGCCTGTCCGACCAATTGTCGGAACTTCCACCCTGTATCATCGTTCTTGGTTCCCTGTGTCTGCTTCATCAAAATTCCAATAATTTTCTCTTTCGGATCAGCAAAGTATTGGGTATTGAAGTACCCGCCCCAGCCAAATGTGCCTTCGCTGCCTTGACCTCCTTTATTCTGTCCCTTTGCGGTGATGACACTAAATGCCAAAGCGTAGTAATTATTGGAGATATCTCCCCAGATTGCACTGTTCTGGTTACCCATCATAAATTGTACGGTAGTCCGGCTCAATATCCGTTTGCCATTTAATTCACCACCATTGAGGTACATTTGTAAAAATGTCGCATAATCTTTGGCAGTACTTGAAAGACCTGCACCCCCGGCGAAAAACTTCCTGGCTCCTTTAACAGGGTAGCCGGGATCGTAAAATGTGACCGGATACCTGACCCACATCCCATTCTCCGGTTTCTGTACCGAAACCAAACGCGGCGCTTTGCCTTCAGGCAGGTAAAACCAGGTATCGTTCATCCCGAGTGGTTCGAAAATGCGTGTCCTTAAGAAGGTATCGAACGGCATACCCGATACGATTTCAATGAAATAACCCAGCACATCAAGCCCCTCACAATAGCTGTATTTCTCGCCCGGGTTAAACAGTAAAGGTAGTTTTGCGAGTTGTTTAATATTTTCACCGATTGTCACATTTTCTGAACTAAATGCATCAACTATCCCTGCTTTCTGATAGATCATCCGTATTCTTTCATCGCTGCCGATAATCCCGTATCCAAGCCCCGAAGTGTGGTTCAGCAATTGACGGATCGTAATCTCACCTGTTGCCGGTTTGGTAGTGTAACTGGTATCGCTGGAATTAAAAGTCTCCAAAATCTGGGGGTTCTTGAACTCAGGAATGTATTTTGAAATAGGATCATCAAGGCGAAACTTTCCCTCTTCCCAAAGCATCATCACCGCGGTTGAAGTAATGGCTTTGGTTTGTGAAGCGATCCGGAAAATATCGTCCCGTTTTAAATCCCGGCCACTCTGGTTGTCTGACTTCCCGAAAGCTTTGTAATAAACAATTTTGCCATTTCGCGCCACAAGGGCAACAATGCCGGGAAGGTTCCCGTCCTCAACGGCGGTTGAGCACATTGTTTCAATCCGTGCCAATCTTTCGGACGACATTCCTACACTTTCCGGTGTACCCTCTGTTAATGCCGGAGACTTATTGATTGATTTGGTTTGAGCACCGACTGTCAGTGCAAACCCTAACAGGAATAAAACAGTAAACAGATTTTTCATTATTCTATTTTTATTTTAAAGCAGTAATTTTCAAGGCGATATCCCGCGAATACTCTGGTGAAACAAGTCGGAGTTTACCGCCCGGATGTTTGTCCAGTTTCGAGATTTCTTTGGCTTCAGTTTTTGTATTGAGCCAAATCACCTCGTATGATCCCACGGGCAAGTCAACTTCAATTTCTGAGATTGTCATGTCCTTTTGATCTGCAGAATTGTTAATGTAAGCTGCATAAGTTTCATCCTTTCCAACCAATGCATGAACAGTTGAATTTTCCGGTTTCAATATCCTGATAAAGCTGGTATCGGGTACCATATTGATATAGTCTATACCCTTCATAAAATCCACCAAAATGCGGAACTGGTGTCTCAAGCTTTTACCTCCTCCGCCAGGGATACCTTTAGTAATGATAAAAGTACCGTCTTCATTCCCTGCGGTGAAGGAATAATCAAGGTGGTTAAATATTCCACCCCCGGCCAGAATGAAATTCCACGCTTCGTTTCGGTAGGGTTCATCTTCGCGGCCATCGAAACCCGTTTCATTATCACCGATTACCTTGTTGAGTTGGTAGTTCATGGTCACTGCCACCGGAGGACGTGCATAATGAAAATTATAAATAGAAACATTTTCACGTGAATTTTCAAGCTTTAAAAAATTGTTTGCGATGTTATTAGAAATCAAATGTTTATGGACAAAATCCTTTTCAGCATCTACCACGACGGCGGTCATATATTTTTCCCAATCAACGGGTGGCTTTTTATAATTATAATAAGGCTCATTGCAAATTTCATAGTACAGGTTATCAAAGTTTTTGAGTTCGGAAATTATCTTTCTTACCATTTTTTCCTGAACCTCGAGTATTTCAGGATGGCTGAGAGACAATATTTCCTTATATTTCTTGGTCTTGTCATTAATGTTGATATTATTGGCAAAGTACAACGGGGATAATTTCCAGTGAACGGTATCATAATAATTTGAAAACAGGTCAAGCTCAACCACAATATTTCGTTTCCCGGCTTCAGTAACGAAATCTTTCAATCTTGAAAAATAGGCTTCGTCCCATTTGGTGAGATCGAATTTGTTTCCTCCGTTTGGATAACCAGGTACAGAACTCCTTGACCAAGGGCACAAATATCGTTCAGGAGCAATGGTAAACGTGCCAATTTTAGGATTCAACCCACTGGGCCCAACTAAAACTCCTGAAAATGTGCGTGTAACATTAAGTCCTGATGATGCAATTTCATTGAGGTACGCAATATAATTGAAATCCTTACTTACGACAGCCATATAAGACTCTGTTGAACCAATTAAAATTGCTGGCTTTCCCCGAAACAGAAAATAGTGCGGGTTTTCGGGGTGCAGGCTAAGTGGTGGATTGGATTCCATACTACAGGAAAGGACAATGCCGGCGAGCAGGAGGATAATAAAAAGACGGATATCATTCATGGTTATTATTTCTCGTTTTAGTCCACTACACAATTTCGGGTAAAATATAGGGTGCCCGGTAATCGCGGGTAAGCATTGAATTAGCTTCGTTTTCGCCGTCACCAATGAAACGCTCTGCTACAGGGTCGAATTCGAGCTGGCGGCCCAAACGATAGGAGATATTGCCCAAATGGGCCAGCGATGAAGATAAATGACCAGTCTGAACAGGCCCGTTCTGAATGCTCATGTCGCGGGCACGAATGGCATCAAACCAGTTCTGGAAATGCAGGGTCAATTCGCCGCCTTCTGTCCGGCTCGGTCCTTTTTCCCGGTCTTTACCCAAATAAGTTTCGTATGTGCCGTAATTCTTAACGACCATGTAACCTTTATCCCCGTAGAAAATATTGCCCACTCCGGCGCCATCTTCCAGGTTGGTGCACCAGTTACGCACTTCGAACTGGATGATTTTCTTTTGTTTCGGATAGTGGTAAATCGAAGTCTGGATTTCAGGAACTTCCTTGCAATCGTCCCAAAGGAACTTGCCGCCCATCGAAGTAATCCTTTCTGGCAGGCTGTTTACGCCAAGGCCCCACATACAAAGGTCGGTCTGATGAATTCCCTGGTTGCCCACGTCGCCGTTTCCGTAATTCCAGTGCCAGTGCCAGTTGTAATGGACCAGATTTTTGCTGAACGGGCGCATCGGTGCCGGTCCGCACCATAAATCGTAATTCAATCCGGGAGGCGTTTGCGAAATGCCTTTGTTGCCGATATCGGGACGCCAGCGGTAAACCAACCCACGCGACATGTAAACACGTCCGATCACTCCTTCTTCCAGATGTTTTACAGCTTCGCGAATGGAAACCGAACTGCGCAATTGAACCCCATGCTGAACGATGCGGTTGTATTTGTAGGCAGCTTCAATCATCTTTTTGCCTTCGTAAATGTTGTGAGTGGCCGGTTTTTCAACATACACATCTTTTCCGGCCTGACAAGCCCAGATGGTTTGCAGTGCATGCCAGTGGTTTGGCGAAGCAAGCGTTACGGCGTCAATGGTTTTGTCTTCATAAGTTCTCCTGAAGTCCTGTTCAATCATCACCTTTTTGCCGTATTTCTTTTCAAACTCATTGGCCCGTTGCTGCAGAATGTCCATATCCGGGTCACTCAAAACGGCAACTTCCACATTGGCCTTTTCTGCAAGCCCCATGATTTCGGCAATGTGTGATTGGCCACGGCCATTAACACCAAGCACTGCCACACGGATACGGTCGTTTGCCCCTTTTGCACCGGACGGAATAATCACCGGCTTTTTGACCTGTTCACCTGCAAGCGCAGCCGGGCTCACAGCAGCCAGAACTGTGCCGGTTGCCGCAGTCCTGAGGAAAGTTCTTCTCGAATTGTTTTTGTTATTTTCCATCATTTTAAAATTTAGTTGTCATAAGAAATTATTCCCAAACCACATCATCATTTTTTCTGATTCCATTAGCCGGAAATGGGTGTTTGTCATCGAACGGGTAAAGCGCTTTCTGATCCTCTATCACAATAACCTTTTCATTGAGGGAGCCATCACCGTTCAATGCCATAGTAAGGTCAAGCCCCAGATGTTTGGCCAGGAACGGGTATGCTGCAGCACGTTTGTTGTAATCATAGCCATGCTTGTCATTCGGAAGGTGTGCGTTAGCCACCAGATTCGGCTTTCCAAATAATTCGTAGATGTATTGGAGATGGGGAAATTCTAGTTCGGGGTTGTTTTTTGTCCAGTCGTCACCATCTGAAATTAGCAACAAGGGACGGGGAGCCGCACATGCAGCTATTTCAACATTATTTGTCTGAAAATCAGATGTTTTATGAATGGGCATGCCACTTTCGCAAACGCACCCGCCAAAGAAATGGGCGGCAACCATTACGACAGGAACAGAAACTGAAACACGGTCATCAATGGCAGTGAGCAAAAAAGATTGTGTACCGCCACCCGATGCGCCTGTTATGCCAATCTTCCGGGGGTCGGCGCCCATCGAAAGCAGGAAATCAAGCCCGCGGATGCTGTTCCACAATTGTAATTTCAGCACGTTGGCATGTTTATGAACCCAACCGTACTCGGCCATTTGCCCATAACCGACCATATCGTAAGCAAAAACCATTGCTCCCATACGCGCCATCGCGGCAAACCGCTTTTGCGCATCGGGTCTGTATCGGCCCACATCTCCCGGTTGGGACCAATGCCCGTGAGGGCTTAATATACCGGGGAGCATGCCTTTGGCGTTGGTTGGAGTGTATAAACTTCCGGTTACATAAACTCCTGGAAGGCTTTCAAAAGCTATATTCCGGACCTGGTAACCATCGTAAACACGTTTGTCGCCAATAATAGGGTTTAGGGCACATTTTTTAGGGTATTTCCCTAACCCAGCGCCTTTCAGAATTTGTTTCCTAATCTGCTTTGCACGTTTTTTCCAGGCTTCAGATGTAGTGTAAGCCTGACGTTCCTTTTCGAGGAACACTTTGCCTTCAGCTTCCGTCCAATGTTTTCCCACGCAAAGCATCGGGTCAGGATTTTTAACTTGTTTTTTATCCGTTGGGGCAATCAAAGTGAAGGATAGGAGCAATCCTACCACGCCAATTCCGAGCAGATATTTGATTTTTCGACTCAATTTAGCCTTCATATTCAATCAATTAAAGTATAATTATATATTTAGTTAAAATTTCAAAACAGAACTAAATTATTTTGTATGAAAAAATAAATTAAATAAATTCAGTTCTCACCTTTAACGTTTGCCTATTTTTACCATCACGACTCCCTTGGGTGGAACCTGCGCACTGAATTTCTGTTTATAAACACCAATGTCCCTCTGATGCCATAGATCGCGAACTGACCGTTTTCCAGAAATTTGCAATTCTGCCCAATCCACAACTACTTCGGCAACTTTATGCCCCGGATTAAATAAACCAACAGCCTTTGAGCCGTCGACCAGGTTTTTAACCATCAAAAAACGGTTGTCAGATTGCCTGATCACCAATCCGCTTTCGCCCAGCGGATCCTGGTTAACTTCAATCACTTCAGGATTACACAATACGTTTAGAGTAAATTCATCCAGTTTCGACATGTCGCCACTATATATCAGAGGGGCTGCCATCAGGCTCCATAATGACATGTAGGAATATTGCAAGGCAGCAGGCATAGGAGTAAGTTCAGGAATGCCCCGTTTGCGGGCGTTGCCAATCCGACCAATCTGGATGTAATCCGGATCGTTCCATTCGCCGGGCTTTGAATACTGCCTGTATTCGCTGTTTTTTAAGGCTACTTCGAAGATCCGGTCGAGTTCAAAACCCAAATCTCCCGAAGTCCTCCAGCAATTGCCCCCAACTTCGGCTCCCCATTTGTAAACATCCCATCCACCGTTTTGACTAATGTTAAAAACCATATCGCGGTCAAGCGATTTCAGGATGTTGCCCATTTGCCGGTATGGTTTCTTATAAGCCTCAAAGCTTTTATCTTCCTTGAAAATTTCACCATATGAACACCAGTCATACTTCAGAAAATCAAATCCCCATGCAGCGTACTGACGTGCATCTTGTTCCTCATGCATATAGCTGCCTTCAAAACCCTCGCAGGTCTTCCTTCCGGGGGTAGAATAGATTCCCGCCTTCAATCCATAGGAGTGAATGTAATCTGTCAACTCTTTCATATCAGGGAAATGGCTGTTTGGGACTATGTTTCCCTTGTCATCTCTCAGCGGTCCGACACGTGTAGTATCCAGTGGTCCGACACGCCAGGAATCACGATAATTCGGGGAATTCATCCAGCAATCGTCGATATTGACATACTGGTAGCCAACATCGGCCATACCGCTGCTCACCATGTCATCAGCAGCTTTTCTTATCAAACTATCGGTAACCCGGAAATAGTGAACATACCAGTGGTTCCATCCCATTGGAGGAGTGAGGGCGAGCTTATTACCTGAAACGATTTTAAACGTTTGCTTGTCTTTACCCTTTGAATTTTCTGCTCGAATCAAAACTTCATATTCTCCTTTTGCAGGAACTTTTCCTGTAATAATCCCAGTTGATGGATCAAGTTTTAATTCAGGGGGCAAGCCCATTATCGAAAATCGGATCGGGCGTTCTCCCTGACAAGGTATCCTGTAAAGAAAAGGGTGCCCCGGGCGACAACCATAAACCAACGGACCGTTGATACGTGGTTGAGGTTTTGGACGGGGGGTGTAGATTTCGTTTTGGCCAAAGCCAAGAATGGACAGTGCTAAAAACAACACCAATAATACTCTTCCTTTATTCATGATCAATCTTATATTACGCCATACTTCCATTTTACCTTCAAGTATTCCAAACAGGCTATTAACTACTTTTCATCCAGTTAATTTGAAACTGTTTTCGGTATAGTTAATAATTGTCTACTTATACACACATACCCATATAATTATTTCGACAAATTTATAAATGTTTTTAGAAATTGTTTAAATTTTATATTCGGGTTCCGTTAGGCACCAAAGGTCGGTAGATAAAATGTTGAAATACCTTGCTTTTGTCCCGTACGGGACAATCCATTTGATGGATTTCCATGTTTCTACCGACCGGTTTTCCCTAACGGGAAATTTTTAAACAGTTTCTTAAAGATTTAAACTGTATGGGAAGAATTTATACAGTTTTTACTCCATTAGTTTTCTTTACTACCTGATCAATAAGAAATTTAACCTCAAAATTAATTCGAGGTTAAATTTCTTTTGGCATTTTCAGCAAATTCGTTGCTTGATAAATTTCTGAGCCTTAAGTGAATTATTTTTCAGGTAAATAAAATAAAGACCATTTGGCAAGCCGGAAATATCAATCTGGGAAGATCCCGTTAATTCAACCACTTTGACCAACGACCCGATGGAATTAAAGATATGTATTTGCTGTTTCCCGCTAATCCCAGCCAGTACCACTGTTAAAAACTCACTGGCAGGACTTGGAAAAATAGACATACCATTTGCCTGGTGAAGATCAGTTCCTAATGAAGTTACAACACATGCCTTAGTACCGGAAAGTAGGATATCCCCCCACAAGTTGGGACGAGCAAAGCCTCCGGTAGATCTCAAATCCTTCCAGTCAAATGATTTTGAAACACCGGCATCCCTGTCGTCATTGGCGAAGAGGGCGCCCAGCGCTGTACCTTCAGCTGGGATAATACCAATCTGTGCCCATGGTACCGCCATCTCTACGATATAACCTGGTCCCGATATGGTAACGGCCTTCTGTATTGTTTTACCAACTGCAGCTTGAAAATACCCTATTTCGTTTGCCGCGCTGATTATAAACTGGTAATCGTTTGCATCAATGGCAGTCGACTTTTCATGCCCCGCATCCAGGTACAGTTCAATGGCATCCTGCGACCAAATACTAACAGCCGGTGTTTCTATCTGGCTGTCCGTAACTTCGTACGCCATGTAAAGGTTGGCGCTGTCCCATAATGTGCTGATTTTTACTGTATTATTGCTTTGTACCGCATTGATAAAAGTAGATGAATTTGCATTTGCCCAGTCACACTCCGAAAGGGAACCATCGATTGTTATTGTAGAAGAAGACTTTTTTACATCAGAAGCACCTGTAGCTTTACCGGTACCACTGCCTGTTAATGCAACATTCATCGTGGCGACACCCGGGCTGGCATTGGTAACATTGCCGTTATATACCTGGACAGCAGTTGGTGTAAAACGTACATATATAGTTTGGCTTACTGTTCCACCTGTTTGGGTTACCGTTTTACTTGACCCGAAACCGCTTCCACTGGTGGTTGATATCTCATACCCTGCCGGGGCAGTTACGGTTACATTATCTGTCAGGTTAATGCCAGTAAGAGTATAGCTTTGTTCGTCCGAAGTGGTACCTGTTGGTACCTCACCAAAGGTTGCCAAACTTGTTGGGGCTACTGATATGGTTGCACCATTACAGGCTCCGCCGATAATATTATTACCTCCTGCCTCATCTTTAACTGTATATGGATAACCTGAAATACAGTTTCCGGTACCTGTATTACCTGTTGCGCCATCTTTTATCCTAATTCCTGCATGGTCACCAGTGATAGCAGGACTAACTGATATTGTGTTATTGCTATACGTATTATTGACAGATGTACTTCCCTCAATTATAATTCCATCAAGAGCAGAGTTGTTGGTTAATGTATTATTGCTTACTGTAATTCCGCTTCTTGATTTATAGACAGATATACCCCTCCAGGAACCAGAAATGGTATTGCCAGTAATGGTTATATTACTTATTTCCGGATTGCCTGCCGAATGCAGTCCTACTCCGGTTGATTTATTATTAATAAATTGACTATTCAATATCTGGACATTTTTCACATAATTGCCAGCATTTGGTTCAATATCAATTCCATACTGGGGAGCAGTTCCCACAGTATTGTTGAAGCCGGAGTTTTTGACCAATACACCGTCCGCCCAAGTGATTGAACACCCTTGACGACGATTGTCATCGCAAACAACCCCCAAAATTGTGATGTCTGTGCTTACAGCACTTCCGCCTATGTAAATCCCATCTCCCCAACATTCTGTAACGGTAACTCCCTCCATATATATATGGCTTGAAGCGCTGCCTATCCTAATACCCATCCCCCATTCACCGTATGGGCTGTGATTAATAAAATCTCCCGGGGTAAGATGCTGATGCCGTTCACCCTGTAACTTACCTCCCACAATATTAATGTTTGTTTTTCCTGATATTGTAACCATATTATAGGTCCCGGTATCATTCGGAATTGCTTTCAACACAGCTCCGCTTTCCATCTTGAAGGTCATGTTACTTCCCAGATTAACCGATACTAAGGCATCAACCATATAGGTACCGGCAGGTACTAATACTGTTCCACCTGTTCCGGCAACCTGACTAACAGCTAACTGAATTGCAGCAGTATCGTTGGTGCCGTCATTTGGTGTAGCGCCTGTACTAAGTACATTGACAACAAGGGGATTGGTTGGCGGAGGGGCTTGGGCAATCGCATTAACACTCAGCAGTGAACAAATTGCTGCCGCAATAATTGAAACTGGCCTCATGGTCCTTTTCTGTGCAGTACGTAAATTTTTTTTCATAACAATGATTTTAGCGTTAATTATTTGGTAATGCAGTAAGCTTTTTAAAACAACATTGGTGAAAGAATACATAAAGTATTTTAGGCCGATTCCTACTTTGCTATAAGGACACCAACCCCGAATTTGAGGTTAGTATCCTCACTTTTCAGTTTGTCAGCAGATTTATTGTTTGATGAATTTCTGAGCTTTAAGCGAATTATTTTTCAGGTAAATAAAATAAAGACCATTTGGCAAGCCGGAAATATCAATCTGGGAAGATCCCGTAAATTCAACCACTTTGACCAACAACCCGATGGAATTAAAGATTTGCATTTGCTGTTTCCCGCTAATCCCAGCAAGTACCACTGTTAAAAACTCGCTGGCAGGACTTGGATAAATAGTCATACCATTTGCCTGGTGAAGATCTGTTCCTGATGAAGTTACAACACATGCCTTAGTACCGGAAAGTAGGATATCCCCCCACAAGTTGGGACGAGCAAAGCCTCCGGTAGATCTCAAATCCTTCCAGTCAAATGATTTTGAAACACCGGCATCCCTGTCGTCATTGGCGAAGAGGGCGCCCAGCGCTGTACCTTCAGCTGGGATAATACCAATCTGTGCCCATGGTACCGCCATCTCTACGATATAACCTGGTCCCGATATGGTAACGGCCTTCTGTATTGTTTTACCAACTGCAGCTTGAAAATACCCTATTTCGTTTGCCGCGCTGATTATAAACTGGTAATCGTTTGCATCAATGGCAGTCGACTTTTCATGCCCCGCATCCAGGTACAGTTCAATGGCATCCTGCGACCAAATACTAACAGCCGGTGTTTCTATCTGGCTGTCCGTAACTTCGTACGCCATGTAAAGGTTGGCGCTGTCCCATAATGTGCTGATTTTTACTGTATTATTGCTTTGTACCGCATTGATAAAAGTAGATGAATTTGCATTTGCCCAGTCACACTCCGAAAGGGAACCATCGATTGTTATTGTAGAAGAAGACTTTTTTACATCAGAAGCACCTGTAGCTTTACCGGTACCACTGCCTGTTAATGCAACATTCATCGTGGCGACACCCGGGCTGGCATTGGTAACATTGCCGTTATATACCTGGACAGCAGTTGGTGTAAACCGTACATATATAGTTTGGCTTACTGTTCCACCTGTTTGGGTTACCGTTTTGCTTGACCCGAAACCGCTTCCACTCGTGGTTGATATCTCATACCCTGCCGGGGCAGTTACGGTTACATTATCTGTCAGGTTAATGCCAGTAAGGAGGTAACTTAATTCGTCCGAAGTACTGCCGGTTGCCTCATCCCCAAAACTTAAATTTGCCGGATAAACGGTTAAAACAGAGCCTGTAAAACAAGTATTAGGGCTTATTGTATTTCCTGTAAAATTTCCATAAAAACAAGTCGGTGCAGTTACAGTGTTTCCGGTAATGGTGCTGGCAGTTACTCCACCATAAGTATAGAATCCATAATCAGTTGCAGAAAGAGTGTTATTTGTAATCGAAATATTAGAAGCTGAGAATGATAACCGTATAGCCATAGCACCCCCCGTACTAGTATTACTATCAATAACAACATTAGTAACGGGGCCATTTTTAGCATATATGCCTATAGCTCCGAAATGGTTATTTATAAATGAATTGTTCAATATCTGAACATTATTTACCGCCTTACCTGCATCAGGTTCTAAGTCTATGCCGGTTTGAGGGTTATGCCCCCTGGTGTTTTTGAATATCGAATTTTTAACTACCATACCATCAACCCATATAATGGACAACCCTTGACGACGGTTACCATCAGCCACTACACGATAAAGATTTACATTAGTGCTTACATCAGAAACAATAAATCCATCCCCCCAACAATCTTTTGCAAGCACCTCTTCAAAATATACATTGCTGGAAGCACTGACTCGTATGCCATACCCCCATTGACCATAACAACTATTAGCGCTGGTACAATTAGGATCGGTGTACGGTGGTGCAGGAATATTTCCAGGGGTAAGATGTTGATGTCGTTCTCCACTCACCGTTCCACCTACAACATTCACATTTGTGGCATTTCTTATATATAGAATAACATAAGACCCAGCATTAGTTTCCTTCAATTGAATAGTGGCCCCGCTCGTCATCTTAAACGTTATGTTACTCTTGAGTGTTATGGCTTCCCCAGGATTCGCCGCCTTTTTAGAAACTAAATAAGTTCCATCGGGTACTAAAACAGTTCCGCCCGGATGATTTTGAGACACATCATCAATCGCGGCCTGTATTGCCGCAGTGTTATCGGTACCAGTCCAGGTATTACCAACCAGCGTGCAGTTACCAACCGCACCATAATCAAGTACATTTGCCACATAAGGGTTGGTTGGCGGAGGAGCCTGGGCAATCGCGTTAACACTAAACAGCAAGCATAATACTATTGTAAGGATTGAAACTTTCCACATGGCCTTTTTTTCTGTGTGGCATGTAAACTTCTTTTCATAATACTAATTTTTATGGGTTATTATTTGAGATAATTGGCACCTATGAAAACTACTATTTTTTGTTTTTTGATGCCGTATTCAAAACAAGAAGGAATCACGTATCAATTCAGATGCTTTGGGGTAGAGTTTTCCAAAAGCAAACTCACAGGTTTTGTATTTTTACCATTACCTTACATCAAAATAAGGTTATTAAGCAAAAAGGTACCACACCTACAATCGGGGTGTAGTACCTTTTTAACTACTTTATACACGGGCGCATACGCAATATCTCAGGAAATCAGCTTCTACTGCAAATATCCCGGGTTTTGTTCCAATGCAGGATTTTTGTCAATTTCACTTTGAGGTACCGGGAGCAAGTAATTTCTATCGTTAAAAACGAAAGTAAATTGCAGCATAGTTTTTACCTCATAGGTAATTACGCCGGTTGTAAGGTTCTTTACGATATCCATTCTCTTGGGGAGTTTATTCAGTACTACCGGGGCAATTTTCCAGCGACGGACATCAAAGTAACGGTGTTCTTCAAAAACCAACTCAATTTGGCGTTCATGTTGTACCCTTGCCAACAATGCCGCACCCGTATCGGTAACAGGAGGCATATTCACACCAGTCCTGCTCCTTACCTTGTTAATGTATTCACGGCAGGTTGCTTCGTCTCCGAGGTTATATTTTGCTTCGGCGTAATTGAGCAATATTTCGGCATACCGGATAAATATCCACGGTGAATTGCCAGTATTGGAAGATGAAGGATTGGTAATTGATTCAACGAGGAATTTTCTCATATAGTACCCGGTTTCAGTGCCATCGTTTGGAGATAACGCGCCACCTCTTGAATCTTTCCCGTTTGGCAAAAATGTTTCAACTGCCCGGCCTTTAAAGGTGGCTCCGTTGTACAAAATAGAGGCATAGAAACGAGGGTCGCGGTTAATGTATGGATTTTGAAGATCATAAGTAGGGTCGTCCTTGGGTAATTTGCCGCTCAACATTTCAAACTCATCAACTAAATTTTGATACGGAGCTATTTGTCCTTGTCCTCCATACCCATTGGGAAATGAGATGGTTTCATTTAGTACTCCTTCATTCTGATTTTGGAAATTATATGGCCTTGACCAGATTATTTCTGAATTGTACGAATTTGCAAGCTGAAACACATTCCCATAATTATTAAAAAGCGAATATAAATTCAGATCGATCACCGCTTTTGCCGCATCGGCCGCTGCCTGCCATTTTGCAGCAGTATTTGCCGGATTATTTAACGGACTGGCCATATATAACAATGCCCGTGATTTGATTGACATAGCAGCGCCTTTTGTAATTCGGCCCAGGTTCGCTGCAGGATAAGTCGCCGGTAACATTGCAATCGCGGCATCTAAATCCTCAATGACAAATTTCATACAATCATCATAAGAATTTCTGATGTCCCTGAATTCTTCTGCTAATTCAGAAGGTTTTTTAAGCAAAGGGACACCTCCATATAACGCAACAAGTCTAAAATATGAAAATGCCCTCATAAAGTACATTTCCCCTTTCATCCTGTTTTTGAATGCGACGTCACCCGGAGCCGCATTGATGGCATCAATGTTGCTTAAAAAAATATTGCATTTTTTTATGACGTTCCAGTAAGTCCAGGAACCAGTCCAGAAATTCAGGATGCCATAATTGGTTGGGCTTATGTTTCCCTCATTTATAAAGTTAAAGGCGCCACCCCGGTTATACATTTCATCAGATGCTACTCTTCCGAGTGTAAAAACGGAACTAAATCCTGTAGGCAAAATTTTATAGGTGTTATTAACAAATTGTTCGGTTAAGACGCCATCATTCCATACCGCGGCATCATTAAAGCTATTTATAGGATCTTTATCAAGAACATCCATGCTACAGGAAGAAATAAATGTCAGCGGAATAATCAGCAACAGGCTGTAAAAAAAAGCTGACTTCTTTGTTTTATTTAAAAGATTGTATATCCAACTCATGATTGTAAATTTTAAAAAGTGATATTTAGTCCTAAATTGTATATTTTACTCTGAGGATAGTAGGCATTTAGGTTACTGACATTTTCAGGATCAGCAAATTTTACCTTATCGATGGTGAACAAGTTTTGTCCATTGAGGAACAGTTTCATCGATTGTATTTTAACCTTCGACAATAAACTCTTTGGCAGATTATATGACAATTCCAGTGTTTTTAATCTGACATAAGAAGAGTTTAATAACCAAAAGTCCGATTCAAGTCCACTAACTGAGTTGAAATTTCTGTTTTGATTTAATATAGGGAATTTTGAGTCCATACTCCCTGGAGTGTACCGGTTGTTAATTAGATACGCGATTTGATTTCCACCGGTTCCGGCAGCGAGAAGATAATATTGCCATACCCTGGCCGCACCGGCAAAATTGGCCCATAATGCAAAGTTCTTGTAATTTAGGTTTAAATTAAACCCAAAAACCATTTCTGGTATGTTGGGTTTGTCCATCACATACATGTCGTTGGCAGTAATTGCGCCATTCTTATCTTTATCTTCATATTGCAGGTCGCCCACTTTTGTGCCCGGATATATCGGAGCCGCGTCAACCTCGGCCTGGGTCCTGAATATCCCCAGAGCATGATAATATTGACTAGCGCCAAGAACATGGCCCTCAACCTTTTTCCATTCTGCCACATCTTGAGCTTCATCAATATCAATCACAATATTACGCGCGTAAGTAACATTTCCGGCTACCCTCCATGAAAAATCCTTTATAGCTTTCGTGTGGCTCAATTCGAGTTCGATCCCTTTATTTTCAACAACTCCAATATTTTCATTTGGCAATGCAAGACCGGTATAAACTGGAACAGTGAGGTTTCTTCTTGCCAGAATATTGGACCTCCTTTGTTTAAACACGTCGGCAGAAACCCCTAACAAACCATTCCATAAGCTGGCATCCAAGCCGATATTTGTTGCTGTGGCAACCTCCCAGGTAATATTTGGATTGGGTGAAACACCTTCAACTAAACCGCTTGTTGCAGCCGGGGAGCTTCCAAAACTCATGCCTGTATTGCCCAGGGTATATAACCTTAAATACTGGAAAGCGGCAATCGCATCGTTCCCCAATGTCCCGACAGAAGCCCTAAACTTCAGATTATCAATAAAAGGGACATTGTTTTTCATAAATTGCTCCTGGGATATTCGCCATGCTGCCGAAACCCCGGGGAAAAAGCCATATCGATTTCCTTTGGGAAAGTTGGATGAACCATCGTACCTGGCAGTGAAGTCAACTAAATATTTTTCCTGGAACCCATAACTGACACGACCAAAATAGTTTTGCCTGCCACTTTCTGTCCTCCCTCCGTCCGTTGACTGATTAACCAAACTACCGGCAAACAGCTCATCAATTGCTGGTGATATATAATCTCTACGAAATGCTGAGAAGTAATTAGATACCCCATTCTGTTGTTCAGCAGCAATAAAAGCGCTCAGTTTATGATCATTAATTTGAGTCTCATATTTAATACGAAGGTTAACCAAAGTGCTACGTAATCCATTAAACGATTGACTAAGATCTGGCGTTTTAAGGCCTGATCCTAATATAGTAGTATAGGTATTGGCTGTTTTGTCATAATTATATACAAGCCAAGGTATTCTCCAGTCTTTATTTGCATTCAAATCATTGTTATAGGAGAAATAACCATCAACACCTAATCCTTTGACCCAGGGTATGGTTAAATCAAAAGAGGTCTTTACCATAATCCTGTAAGTTTTTACGTTTTTATTTCCTGATGCCGAAGACATCATAACTGCGGGGTTTTCACCGTTTGAGAAGCCTGGAGAGGGTGAACCGTTTGGCCAATAAACCGGCACCCAGGGATATTGGTTCATACGAGTAAAAGTCGTTAAGATATTATAACGGCCACCCGGATAGTTACCATCTTCCAGTGCACCGTTCAGGTCAAAACCAACTTTTAAATTTTTTGTAACTTGGGCATCTACATTACTGCGGAGGGAATAGGTGTTATATTTAAGGCTCCCATTTTTAAATATGCTGTTCTCGTCAGTATATGATCCTGAAATTGAATATTTTACGTTTTCGCTACCTCCTCTTAGGTTCAGATTGTGCTGACTCTGCGGGCTTAATTTCTTTAATACTTTGTCATACCAGTTCTCATTAATATAATTGGGATCAGATCCGTCCCTGAATTTTTGGATCTCAGCATCGGTGAACTTGGGTGTTCGTCCGGCTGCCAAATCCAGTTCATTAATATAACTACCAAAATCTGCAGAATTAGCCATTTTGGGAAGTTTGGTAGGTTGAATAAACCCCTGATTAAATGTATAGCTAACTACAGGTTTGCCCAGTGCCCCTCGTTTTGTAGTAATAAGAATTACACCATTCGAAGCCCGTGCGCCATAAATGGCTGCTGAGGCATCCTTTAGCACTGAAACGGATTCAATGTCATTGGAATTGATCCGTTCCCAACCGGCGACATCTTGGATTCCATCAACAACAACCAGTGGATTATTGTTACCAGTTGTATTTCGTCCCCTGATCAAAATGGTAGGGTTATCCCGACCTGGCTCTCCTGTAGTGTATTTTGTGATAATCCCAGGCATCAATCCGCTGATGGTATTGGTTAAATTTAGGTTAGGGCTTGCCTTGAGTTTTTCGTTACTGACACTTGCCACCGACCCAGTCAGTGTCTCCTTTTTACGGGTTCCATACCCAATTGCCACCACTTCGTCAATTCCGATAGCATCTTCTGCCATCGTAACATTAATAGTTGACTTAGTCCCAACCTGGATTTCCTGCATTTTCATCCCCACAAAAGAAAAAACCAATGCCGCGTCAGAAGGTACATTAGTGATCGTGAAATTACCATTACTATCAGTTATAACACCTTTAACAGTTCCTTTTATCAGTACGGTTACACCTGGCAATGCACTTCCGGCAGTGTCGGTAACCTTCCCAGAAACAGGTTTTGGCTGTTGTAAGGATTGAGCCTTTAAATCAACACGATTTGTCAAAATTATCTGACGGCCAATAATCTCATAGTGAATCCCTTTATCATGGAATATTTCATCAAGGATATTAGTGATGAATTCGTTTGAGGCATTCAGCGAAACCGTTTGTTCCAGGTTAATTTCCTCATTGTAGAAAAAACGGAATTGACTTTGGTCTTCAATGCGGGATAGTATATTTATTATACTAACGTTTTCCAACTTCAAGTTTAACTTTGTTGTTTGTGAATACGTGTCGGCCGCAATACCAGTTAAAACGGTCAGGAATAGTAATAATACAGTTAATTTCATCTTTCTCAAAATTTGATAAAACAATGGCTTAATGCCATCACAACATCGATTTTTTTTCATAAATTTGTTTTTTTATTGATTTAACTAATTATTGACATTAAATCAAGATTCTAAGAGGCAGAATGGTCAGATTCTGCCTCTTTCCTGATTACTTTCATATTGCTACTTCACTTGAACTATTTTGATTTTAAAGTTAATAATTTCAGTTTTTTATCGTAAGTATATATTATTGGCTTGGTTTTATTGATGTATTGCATTACCTCAAACACATTTTCATTTTCGATGTTACCGGTAAAACGAATATCACTCAATTGCTCATCTTCCAACTCAATCCGAATGGCAAAATGACGTTCTAGTTTTTTCATCACCTCCCGCAATGGTTCATTTTTGAAAATGATGATCCCTACTTTCCATGAAGTGTATATTTTCGTATTAACTTTATGAACCTGAATAACTTTATTTTCAGACATCGATACCTGCTGTCCCGGAGAAAGTATAACGTTCTTATTCTGTTCTATATTTTTGTATCGTACTTTCCCTTCAACCAAAGTTGCCTGAAACTCGTAATTTTCGAAAGCACAAACATTAAAAGAGGTTCCCAATACCGTAATCTCACCAAATTTGGTTGAAACTACAAATGGCTTTTCACCTTTCAGTACTTCAAAGTAGCCTTCACCTTTTAAAGATACTATGCGGGTTTTGCCTGTAAAGTTGTTCGAAAATGATAATCGCGTTTCAGAATTGAGCCAAACATGCGAACCATCGGGTAAATTTACTTCGGCAACTTGACCTGCAGGTACTACAATTTCGGTTAGCTCATTCTTTGCAGTTTCGTTTCCACTTATGTAAGCGGTAAGATATTTATTGGATAAGATGCCTGCACCAAAAACAATGAATAACACGGCTGCATATTTCAGGATCGGGTACAAGCGCATCGTAATTGTTGGCTTTTGTTGCCTGATCTTTTCTTTTAGGGACAAATAAGATCTTTCGACTTTTAATTCAGAAATTGATGTATGGGAATTTGATAAGGCCCATGCATTCTTAACGGAATTATACTCTTTACGAAGTTGGGCATCCGACTTAATCTGATTTAAAATGTCATTTTTCTGCTCCGCAGAAACATTACCTGTAATTAACGCTACTATTTTATTCACTTCATCCATAAAAATATCGAATCTTCATAGTTATAATCCAAAAACACCGGCATACCCCAGTTGAAGTTTCCACTTTTTTAGGACTAAATGAAAGAAAGTATAATTTTAGCCGACAAATAAACATGAAACCAGCGGAAGGAATTCTTTTAAGGCTGTTTTAATAACTTTCAGAGCTTTGGTCATTTGCCCCTCAACTGCTTTTACCGAAATGTCCAAATCCTCTGCAATTTCTTTGTTTTTCTTGTTTCCGAAGCGACTCAATTCAAAAATTTTTCTGCATTGAGGGGATAGTCCAACCAGTGTCTTTTCGATGATGCGTTCAATTTCAGAGAAAGTCATATCCGATGTATCCAATACTGATAAGGCCTCTATGTTCATTTCAAGTTCGAGCTCATTAAGTTGAATGGAAAAGAACGAAGCTTTTCGTGACTTATCATCCCTGAGTTTCTTTAAACAATTGTTACGGGCTACAGTGTACAGCCATGCATTGATATTGGTATCTTCTTTAAGGTTGTTTCTTTTGTTCCATAATATCAGAAACGTTTCCTGCACCATGTTTTCTGCAAGATCATTATTGGGAATATATTCACGAATGAAATGGAACAACCGGGGATAAAAGTAATTGAAGATTTCCTTAAATGAAGATTCATCCCCCGTTATAAATTGAGTCACTATATCGGGATTGAATTTAGACATACACTTACTTATAGTTTTCCTTGACAAAGCTATTAAACTTTGATAAAAACTCAACAAATTTGTTTTTGTGCAGTTTCAATGGCTTTAATTCATTCCAATTGTCGTGAAGAACCTTAAAGCCGGTAGCAACTTCAAATATCTTATATCAATACCATAATTCTTTAACAGCAGACCCAAATTATCATTGTGATGGCCAGTTTTGTTTTCCCTTGTTTTAGTGATTCCTGTCCCCTGCATAATGTTCATCCCGAAAATCCACGCTATTTCCTATTGCCTGGAGAACCAAAAATACTTTGAAAGAACCGGTGTAACTAGGGTAGACCCTCGAAATGGGATTTTATAGAAGTACACATCTTTATTTTCAACTTAAAATGAGTTTAAAAAGAGCTTAAAAACACTTTCCAAAGATAGT
The DNA here is from genome assembly GCA_023229575.1 of Prolixibacteraceae bacterium. GTDB lineage: Bacteria > Bacteroidota > Bacteroidia > Bacteroidales > Prolixibacteraceae > CAINVV01. The sequence continues at coordinate 1,753 of JALNYZ010000017.1, read as the reverse complement.
TGAAAGATTAAAAACATCTATATATTTGTTGCTTCAATAACATGGGTATGTATATATAAGACAAAAATATTAACTCTACTGTGAGCAGGCAACAATTCTAATAGATAATACACATACAATACAATTCTAAAACGAAATGAAATGTTAATCAATATGCAAACTAAATCAATTAACTATTTAAATGTTAATCAATATGCAAACTAAATCAATTAACTATTTATTAGCACTTACCGCAGTATTTTTTCTGACCATAACTCCTTTTGCTTCGTATTGCGCCGAAAAGGGAAATAGTGAAAATTATGACGGTTCTGAAATCTACACTCCGAAGCCAAAGCCCCAGCCCCGTATCAACGGTCCGTTGGTTTACGGCTGCCGTCCTGGGCACCCTTTTCTTTACCGGATCCCTTGTCAGGGCGAACGACCTATTCATTTTAAAGTAAAGGGATTGCCACCTGAATTAAAACTTGATCCATCAACCGGGATTATTACAGGAAAAGTTCCCGCAATAGGAGAATATGATGTGTTGATACAGGCAGTCAATGCAAAAGGAAAAGACAAACGAAAGTTTAAAATTGTGTCAGGGGACAAGCTTGCCCTTACACCACCAATGGGATGGAATCACTGGTATGCCCATTACGGACGCATTACCGATAAAATGATGCGTGAGGCCGCAGATATCATGGTAAGAAGTGGAATGGCCGATGTTGGCTACCAGTATGTCAATATCGACGACTGCTGGATGAATTCCCCAAAATTTACTGATCCACTACGAGTCGGGCCTCTCCGGGACGAGCAAGGAAATATAGTTCCAAACCGTCATTTCCCGGATATGAAAGGTTTGACAGACTACATACATTTTTATGGCCTGAAAGCCGGAATTTATACATCTCCGGGGCCATTGACCTGCATGGGTTTTGCCGGAGCCTATAAGCATGAGGAGCAAGATGCCCACCAGTTTGCCACCTGGGGGTTTGATTTTCTGAAGTACGACTGGTGCAGCTATAGCCATATTGCCAATGGTGGAAGTAAGGACGACCCGAAAATTCCTAATTGGGGTAAGGGAGCCCCCACACCCGAAGGTGATAAATTGCCGTACCAGTTGATGGGCACTATCTTGAAAAAGCAAGACCGGGATATTGTTTTTAACCTTTGTCAGTACGGATTTTCAGATGTATGGAAATGGGGGGGCGAGGTAGGAGGCCAATGTTGGCGGACTGCCGGGGATTTGGGGTTCGAACTCGACCGCATCTTTGACGTTGCCATAAATAATGCCAAGATACGGGAATACAACAAACCCGGGGAATGGAACGATCCGGATTACATTCAGATTGGGTGGATTGGGAATGCCCACAAACTGGGAATTCCTGAACTTTCCCCAATGCCAGCCACCATGCAGTATGCGTACATGTCGTTATGGAGCCTGATGGCGGCCCCTCTGATATATAGTGGGGACATGTCGAAACTGGATGAATTTACCCTAAACGTCTTGTGTAATCCTGAAGTGATTGAAGTTAATCAGGATCCATTGGGTGAATGTGGGCTGGTGATCAAACATAGTGACAATTGTTTTTTAATGGTTAAAAATCTGGCTGACGGATCGAAGTCCGTGGGCCTGTTTAACCGTGGGAAAAGCCCTGCCGAGGTAACGGTGGATTGGGCTGAATTGCAAATCTCGGGGAAACGGTCAGTTCGCGATCTATGGCATCAAAAGGATCTTGGTCGTTACAATCAGAAATTCACAGCCCAGGTTCCG
>JALNYZ010000063.1 GCA_023229575.1 Prolixibacteraceae bacterium | reverse complement strand
CGATCCCAGTGCGGGACCTACAGGAGGTGAAGGATTTGCTGCACCACCCTTGATCTGTAATTTGATAAATCCAGCAATTTCTTTAGCCATAACGTTTTATAAAAAATTTACTTTACTCCTTTTCCACTTGCATAAAGCTAAGCTCCAAGGGGGTTTTACGACCGAAAATCTTAACCATTACCTTTAGTTTCTTACGTTCAGCATTGATTTCCTCAATGGTTCCGTTGAAACCGTTAAATGGTCCGTCGGTCACTTTTACGGTCTCTCCGATGAAGAAAGGCATATCGAAATCTTCGCCACTCTCCTGAAGTTCATCCACTTTACCCAAGATCCTGTTTACCTCAGCGAGACGCATGGGAACGGGATCGCCGCCCTTCGTGTCTCCAAGGAAACCGATTACATTGGGAATATTTCTAAGCTTGTGTGGAGTTTCTCCAACCAAACTGGCTTCGATCAGAACATAACCGGGGAAAAAATTGCGGTCTTTTGCAACTTTCTTGCCATTACGGATCTGAAAAACCTTTTCAGTGGGAATTAAGACCTGAGAAACATTATCCTGAAGATCGCCATTGGCTATCTCATTCTCGATATACTCTTTTACCTTCTTCTCTTTACCTCCGATGGCTCTCAGAACATACCACTTGTGTTGACTTTCGCTCATAGGGATCTCTCCAGGAAAAAATTAATAGAAAAAACTGTAGACAACCTTCATGACACCTCTAAAAGAGACGTCAATGCCGAAGATCAACAGTGCGATTATAAGGGAAGCAACCAATACAACAACAGCACTACCCCTTAACTCGCTCCAGGTTGGCCAAGAGACCTTTTGGACAAGTTCGGTGTAGGCTTCAGTGAAATAATTCGTTAATTTCATTCTTGAAAAATTTGAATTTTTAGCCGGATAGGAAGAGTCGAACTTACCTTTGCTTCCGACAAGCTATCCGTTGTAAAAGTCCCGGACAAAAGTCCGGGACTTTTTATTTGAAGTATATAACTTCGGCTTATTTTAAGATCTCGGTAATCTGACCGGCACCTACCGTACGTCCACCTTCGCGGATCGCGAATCGAAGACCAAGGTTCAATGCAACAGGATAGATCAACTCAACCGTGATGGTTACGTTGTCTCCCGGAAGGATCATTTCAGTTCCTTCAGGAAGATTGATCTCACCTGTGATGTCCAATGTACGGATGTAGAACTGAGGACGGTATTTGTTGTGGAATGGAGTGTGGCGGCCACCTTCTTCTTTCTTCAGGATATAAACCTCTGCTTTGAAAGTTGTGTGAGGAGTGATTGAACCTGTTTTGGCAAGGATCATACCACGTTTGATCTCTTTTTTGTCAACACCGCGAAGCAACAAACCTACGTTGTCACCTGCCTGTCCGTCATCAAGGATCTTACGGAACATCTCAACTCCGGTACAGACTGTTTTGCGGTTCTCTGCACCAAGACCAATCAATTCGATTTCGTCGCCGGTGTGAATTTTACCCATTTCGATACGACCTGTAGCAACAGTACCACGACCTGTGATTGAGAATACGTCCTCAACCGGCATCAGGAATGGTTTGTCAACATCGCGTGGAGGAATTGGGATCCAGCTATCAACTGCATCCATCAGTTCCATCACTTTTTCTTCCCATTGTGGCTCACCGTTCAGTGCTCCCAGAGCGGATCCCTGGATAACCGGGGTATTGTCACCGTCAAAGTTGTAGAAAGTAAGCAGGTCACGGATTTCCATCTCTACCAGTTCGAGGATTTCAGGATCTTCAACCATGTCAACTTTGTTCATGAAAACAACCAAACGGGGAACGTTTACCTGACGTGCAAGCAGGATGTGCTCACGGGTCTGTGGCATAGGGCCATCAGTTGCAGCAACAACGATGATAGCACCGTCCATCTGGGCCGCACCCGTTACCATGTTCTTGACATAGTCAGCGTGACCGGGACAGTCAACGTGTGCATAGTGACGGTTTTCAGTGGAATATTCAACGTGTGCGGTATTAATGGTAATACCACGCTCTTTCTCTTCAGGAGCGTTGTCAATAGAATCAAATGTTTTGATTTCTGAAAGACCTTTCTTTGCCAAAACCATGGTGATTGCAGCAGTAAGAGTAGTTTTTCCGTGGTCAACGTGACCAATAGTACCGATGTTTACGTGGGGTTTGGACCTGTCGTAATGTGCTTTTGCCATAATAAATAATTTTTAATTTCAGTTATATATTTCAATTCATCTAATCTCTTTTAAACCAATAGGCTGTAAGCTTTTCAGCCACAACCATACCGCTCTTAGCGGTCGCTCACTAAGAATCTTAAAGCAAACTGGAGCGGGAGACGGGACTCAAACCCGCGACCCTCAGCTTGGAAGGCTAATGCTCTATCAACTGAGCTACTCCCGCATATTTGCCAAACTTTGCCCTGCAGATATTACTTCTCGCGCATGGTGGGGAGAGCAGGATTCGAACCTACGAAGGCATACGCCAGCAGATTTACAGTCTGCCCCAGTTGGCCGCTTTGGTATCTCCCCTATCGGGATAATGCCATTGCGACAAGAACATCATCAATTCCAAAGAGCAAACCATTTTCTCCGATTTTACTCTTCAAAAATGGTTTGCAAATTTAATCTATTTTTTTTTCTTACAGTCAATTCGTCTGACTTTTTTTCAAATTATTTGTTAATGGTTTTGGTTTTGTATTTCTCCATCTGTTTTTTCAGCGCTTCTACGGTCAGATCAATGGCCTCTTCGAATGTTTTTGCTTGCTTTTTGGCAAACAAAGGATCGTTGGCAGGAACAGAAAGTTTAATTTCACTCACCTTATTTTCACGGTCTTCGTCCTTCTCGAGCTTCAACATCACTTCCGCTCCAATGACACTGTCAAAAAATTGATCAAGCTTGTTCAATCGCTTTTCACAAAAATCAAGCAATTTTTGATCGGCTTTAAAATGAACTGTTTGTACTTTTACTTCCATAATTGTTCCTCCTCTATTTTAAGCCCGTCGCCGGACTTGGTTGTACGTTCTGTTTTCTACGCTCTTGGATGGGCAAGGTTGTATATTTTCTTTAATTTTTCAAAAGATGTATGGGTGTATACCTGGGTAGCAGCGAGACTTGCGTGTCCGAGCAGTTCTTTGATGGCATTTAAATCGGCACCTCGGTTCAAAAGATGAGTGGCATAACTGTGTCGCAATATGTGCGGACTGCGCTTTTCCATGGTCGTGACCAGGCTTAAGTATTTTCGAACGATCCGGTATAGCAGCTTATCGTATATCTGCTCTCCTTTATCTGTAACAAACAAATAACTGTTCGAATCACCAAAAAGTTCATTCCGAACCCCCAAATAATTGTTGAGTTCCTGTGCTATTTCTGAAGGGAAAGGGATTAGCCGCTCTTTGTTCCTCTTTCCCAATACTTTCACAATTTTTTCTTGTATCCGAAGATCATTCATCCGGATTCCTTTCAGTTCTGAAAGCCTCATCCCGGTACCATAGAACAGGGAAATGACTGCCTTATCGCGCAACCCGGTAAAATCATCAGTAAAAAATGAGAGATCCAGCAACCTGTCCATCTCCTTCTCCTGTACGAACTGAGGCAATTTCTTGCCGCTTCGGGGTACCATCACCAGGTCGGTTGGGTTCTTGTTCATCAATCCTTCCCTTAGCAGGAATTTATAGAGAGAGCGCAGCGTTGAAAGTTTTCGTTTGACACTGACAACTGTCAATCCCTGATCCATCAGTGAAATGACCCATTGCCTGATCAAATGGTAGTCGACCTCAACCAAACAAAAATCCCCAACCATTTCACTGCCAAACAGTATGAATTGGTCGAGGTCTTTCTCATAAGCAGTTACCGTATGTTCGGAATACCGCTTTTCATATTTTATATAGTTGAGAAAATGCGCGAGATGTTGCATTCAAACAAAGATTGAAATCGGAAGGAATTTACTAAATAATATCCTTCAATGTACAATCTTCCGCTATAATTCCTCAATTATCTTCCGAACGTTGCAAATTCTCGATGTAAATAGCCTTTTTGATCTCTGTGCGACGTGTAATAGAGGGTTTTTCAAAAGCTTGACGGCCACGAAGTTCTTTGACAGCACCGGTCTTTTCAAATTTTCTTTTGAAACGTTTCAATGCTCTTTCAATGTTCTCACCGTCTTTGATAGGAATAACAATCATACGTTAAAATTTTTACTTTGTTCTTTGTCTTTTCGGGTCGCAAATTTAGAAATATTCCTCAATACCTGCAAGATTTGTCGATAAATTTCATCAAAATCAAAAAAAAATCATGGCGGACCTTCCCGAGTCTCCAGATAAGGCATCAGATGTTGTAGCGAATCCGATGTAAAAAGAATGGCCAGATCTGCCAATCCATTGAATCTCCCTTTGGTATCCCTTGTCCATACAATTTTCTTCGCCTGTCTGAAGCCAATGTATGGATGTCTTCCTAGTTCGGACAGCGAAAGAAAATTGATGTCTATTTTCTTTATTACAGTCGGATCAGCCGCAAATTGAGGAGAAGCCTTTGACCATAATTCATCTGACATACCATAAATCTCCCTGAGTTGTGCCACCTCATAAAATCCACCAAGTAATTTTCTGTATTTTATGATCCTGGAAGCCAAAACCGGACCAATACCGGGAAGCGCTTCCAACTGGGCAGAATCGGCTTGATTTACTTCCACCAGAGCAAATTCTTTCTTCACAATTTTTGGTATTGTCGCTACAGAGTCTATCTTGCCAGTTCCCGACAATTCCTTTTTAAAATTCTTACCAGGATTTATTTTGACATTTTTCCCCTCCATCCCGTCATGGAACACCAAATGCCCTTCCAACTTTTGGTACAGGGTATCGGTCATTCCATACAGCTTCCTGATATCCTCCTTTTTTCTGAACCGTCCCCCCTTTTGCGTATATTTTATCCACCTGGTAGCTAGCCCTTCCGGTACCCCCGCCCTGCCGAGCTCTGTCAATGAGGGGGAATTGGGATCAAATTCACCTTCGTACCGCTCTTTCAGTGGCCCTTCTTTTGGTGAAACTTCCGCATTATATCTTATTGCCTCCTCTCTCCAGGCCGTCAAATCATATTTTCTTTCGGGCAGGATATAGGGCAGTGCCAAATCCATCACTAAAACTAAAAGAAGGATGAAGAGAAGGAGCAATATCCCGTTCCTCTCTTTTCTGGTAAAGATGAAAAATTCACGTAAGCGCTGGAGGTTCATCCGAATCCGGTTTTTATTACTACAAGTTACCGAATTCCAGCGAGAAAAAAGAATATTCCTGATTGGTTAGAAAGGATAACCTATCCCAAACACAAAATTCACGTTGCCTTTCCGGAGATAATCATTTGGGGCAATCCATCTTTGCCCTTCGATCCTTGAAGGATCGTGCATTTTAAAAGCCAAATCAAGTCGCAGGATGACATAACTAAAGTCATACCGGACACCCAATCCCGATCCAACCGCAATCTCTTTGTAGAAGCTGCCAAAGTCGAATTCTGTTCCTGGACGGTTGTCTTTTATCGACCAGATATTTCCCATATCGGCAAAAAGGGCCCCCTCGAGGGGTCCGGCCAATTTAAACCGGTATTCGGCATTTGCCTCCAGTTTGACATCGCCCGACTGGTTTGGAAATTCATTGGGATTTTGTTGGTACGATCCAGGGCCAAGGGTTCTGATAGGCCATGCCCTTATCCCATTTGCCCCACCTGAGAAAAACTTCCGTTCAAATGGTATCTGGTCGGAATTCCCATAAGCGAACGCCCCACCGCCAAATGCCCGCACAACCAAAGAGTTGTAATATCCATCCATCCAGGCCTTTCTGAACTCCAGATCAAATTTAAGATATTGCGCAAAAGGTGTGTTTAAGATTTGGTATTGTTTAATAGTCCCTCCTTCAGAAAGATTTTTTGAATTTGCCAATGACTTGTTGATCAGATAAAGCATGTTCCCTGCCGTTTCAATATTGTATTTCAGCATCAGATAACCGGATTTCTTCTGGGTCTGTGTACTGTAGGTATAGGAGTAGTTAAATGCTGTTATGGAATGATCGATGTATGAACTCTTGATGTAAAGATTCTCAATCCGACTCAGGAAGGCCGAATCGAGTGCAAACATTTTAACCAGATTGATGTCCACTAAATTAATCCGCTTGGTAACATATTCTGATGATTTCCATTGGTAACCAAAGGCCGACCGGGCTATTGTCCGGGTGTAATCAGGCCTTTGCTGGTAGTTGTAGGAGATATTAAAAAATGTTTGCGGAGTGGAGTATTCGAAAAACTTCGTTCTCAGAAAAGGTGCTATGAACTTCGGAATGGTGATCTTGGCATCCACTCCTGTTTCCATCGAATTAAAGGTGGTGGCCGAATCTCCCACCCCATAACTCTGCCGTTGTGTCGCTGCCTGAAACTGCAGGTCGAAGATCTCCCCGCCCCTAAACAAGTTTTTGTGCTGGTAGCCCAAATTACCCGCCACACCAATATTCCCAAGTGAATTGGTACCTTCGATACTGGCGCTGTATGATTGGGGCATTCCGGGTGTCAGCTGAATGTAACAATCCAGCATGGGGTATCCCAATGAATCCTTCCGGTTCGTTTCGACAAAACGAATATTGACCAGTTTGAAGAGTCTTAGCGCAAAAAATTCATTATAGGTTCTGTCGACCAAGGCTGCACTGTAGAATTTTTTATCGTCCAGGTGATTGGCATTCATCAGCAGATCGGTTCTTAGCCTCTTGTTCTTCTTGGAAATAAAATAATGATGCCCCAATCGAAGGGTATCATTTCGGACAGTATCCTCTACAGCACCTTCTGCAAAAAGGGCTGATTGTAAATCCCTTTCATTCTGGTAGTAAAAATTCCTGAACGTATACCTTTCATGATTATTCTTCGGGTCAATGTCGGTTGTATCCCCCAAATGCCCTCTTTCAACAATAAGTTTTAAATCTACGCCATGGTCACTTTTTGCGGTATCAGCCTCATAATATAAAATATTCTTCGTTGATTTATAAAACCCTTCGTTTTGGAATTTTCTAAGCAAACGCTGGCTCTCACTACCAAGCAGGTCTGAATCAAAAAGCGAGTTTGGTTTGATCAGGCTCTCTTTATCCGGTCCTTTCATCAAAGCCCTCATGGAATCATCCTTTACATCAGTTTGGTAAAGCCGAATGGTGTAAGGCTGATGTGCTGTAATGTAATAATGGACCTCGGCGCTCCGGTTTTTCTTCAATACAGTGCTATCCTTTACCTCTGCATTGTAATATCCCTTGTTGTTCATGAAACGCTCAAACTCCAGCTTGGTTTTTTGGGTCAGGAACGGATCGTAAATAACCGGCGCCTCTCCGATCCTTTTGAGCCAGTTATTCTCCCTTTTTTGGGATGACAGGTTGTACAACCCAAGATGAAACTTCCAAAATCCCAGGATACGGGTATTGGGTTTCTGTTTCATATAGCTTTTAAGGATGGTCTTGTCAAGATCTTTCTGGTCAAGATCAATTTTAACTTTTGAAAGGAGGTATTCATTGTCAGGAACATATTTGTTGGTCTGACAACCTGCCACCAAAAAGGAGAACAGGACAATCCATATTAAAACAGGCCTATGTATTGGGATACACTTCAATTTCGAATAGTTAAAAACTAAAACAAAGATAATCAACCCTGCTAATTAAAAATGGATTATTTTTGGGATAAATAATGGAAAACCCGTATGATCTCCAGACAAAAGATTGATTTTATCCATGGATTGGCACGCAAAAAAGAGCGCGAAATGGCGGGTTGCTTCGTTGCTGAAGGGGAAAAACTGGTTTTTGACCTGATAAATACCACTTTGAACCTTCGGGAGATTTACTGCACGCAGGAAGGATTGTCTTCCATTCAATCCAGACGGATGAAAGTGGAAGCAATTCCAGTTTCAGGAAAGGAGATGGAGCGGATTTCTGCCTTTAAAAACCCCTCTTCCGTTTTGGCGCTGTTTGAAATACCCAAAAGCAAAGAGGTAATCGATGAAACATTTGAAGGGATCAATCTGGTACTGGACGGGATTCAGGATCCCGGTAACCTTGGAACAATCATTCGGACGGCCGATTGGTTTGGCATATCCAATCTCTTCTGCTCACCCGATTGTGCCGATCTTTACAACCCCAAATGCGTTCAGTCCACCATGGGAGCCCTGGCCCGGGTGGAGGTGCATTACCTCAATCTACCTGAGCTTCTAAAACAGGCAACCGCCATTAAGATACCGGTGTATGGAACTTTTATGGCAGATGAAAATCTTTACACAACTGAGCTTGCAGAAAAGGCGCTCATCATTTTGGGAAGTGAGGGGAAAGGTATCTCTTCGGATCTTAACCGGTTCCTAACAAAAAAAATCTCTATCCCTGCTTATCCGGCAGGCAGCAGTGAACCGGAGTCGTTGAATGTAGCGGTTTCCGCCGCGATTGTTTGCGCCGAATTTCGCAGGAGAGTTGTATAAATCAATTCGGATTATCGAAATAGGCAAACATGAAATATTTTGATTATCAGTGGGCTTAGCGGATTTGGAATGAGAAAATCTTCGCAATATTTACAAAACAGATGCCGGAGGCATCAAAATTTAATTCTTCCGATTGTATATTCCGATTTAAATTTGTCCGGAATAAACATCCGATATCTTGTTTATTGTTGAATAAATAATTTGCCCGAAGAATCTTGTATTCAGAGGTCATATCTCAGTTTTATATCTTCATGTGGTGTAACCCTACCGGCATCAATATCTTTTAATCCACGCTCAATTCCAGACTTTTGCTCAACTGTTAAATCCTGCCACCAATCGTTCTGCGAAACATTAGCGTCCCTGATATTTTAAGATAATCAATAGTTTCACCATCCTCCATGTTGGTAAGCCATTCGATTAGTTCAAATTTAATAGCATCGTAACCCATTCTGTTTTTTATCCAAATTTAGAAAATAATCTCACCAATTAAAATAGTCACATTATTCATGCTTTTTCTGTAGGGAAAAATAAAATGTGCATCCATTTTTGCCATCACTAATTACGCCAACTTCACCACCAAGCTTGTTTGCAATTCGCCGGACAATTGAAAGCCCCAATCCATGTCCAAGTGTTTCTGAAATATGTCGGTCAATACGTCTGAAATCTTTAAAAAGTGTAGCCTGCTCATCCTGGTTAAGGCCTTCTCCATTATCCTTAACCCAATATCTGACATAACCATCCAGATTATCTGCACCGACTTCAACAATAGGGGGAGTACCACCATATTTTAAAGCATTACTTAGATAATTAACCCATATTTCTTCAACCCACGGTGCATAACCAAGAGCAATAGGGAATGTTTTCGGCCGAATAATCTCAACACAAGAAGAATTGACATTAATCACCCTGGAAATAGCGCTATTAACTATTCCATCCATGTCAAGCGGTTTCAATTCTATAGTATCTTGATTACGCACTCTAGCCAGTAGAAGCAATGCATCTACAATCTCCATCATTTTTACGGCACCTTGACTAATAGACTCATATAAAGCGGCCTTTTCATTATTTGGCAAATCACCTTCTTTTAATAAATCAATAAAGCTCCATTGTATGCCCAATGGGCTTTTTAAATCGTGCGCTACAGTCCGGGCAAATGCGTCCAGTTCATCCTGGGTATGTTTTAGGTCTGTAATGTCATAAAACATGATAATTTCCCCGGCTATTTCTTTTGTGTTCTCAATTAATGAGGTTATTTGAATTTCGTAGATCCGTTTGTCGCTACCAACTTCTAACTCAATCTTCTTCTCTTTAAGATTATTATCCGTCATTAGATCTTTATACTCCGGTAGAAACTGCAAAAGTGGGATCCCAAGTACTTTATCTTGCGAACAACCGATAATATTCTCAGCTGCTCTATTCATTTCCAATATCCGTGTCATTTTATCAATGATAATAACACCACTTTTTATATTTTTAAATACCAAATGGTGCGCTACCGGAACAAGATCAAAAAGTCTGCCCTGCCTCAGAAGCAGAAGGCAGATAATCCCGGCTATCGTAAATGTAAGGGGCGTTGGATCGTATGGTGAAATGGGATTTTTGCCGGTAATGTACAGAAGATTTGGTATGATCAGGAAGACTGCGGATGATACAATCGGAATTACTTGTCTGCGATATACTCCCGGATTGTTTATTATTGCCGCAATCAGAAGAATACCTCCGGTCAATATCATGATGTAACCATAAATAGCCCACAAATAAAATCCAAAATTGTATTCTTTTACAAATCGAACTAGCCCATCTTCAAAAGCGAGCCCGTAGAATTTATAAAATAAGCTGTGTTGCTGAATGGTCAGAATCTGAATAAAAGTAATCAAGGGTAGGAGGGCAAGCCAAAAAAATGTCCGCTTTGTCAGCCACCGGTTATATTGTGCATAGGATATGGCAAATAAAACCCAAAAATAGGCTGAGGTGATGTTTCCAAAATATTCGATTCGCAACATGATCAGTTTCCATGCCAAATCTGTATTAAAGAAACCCAAAAGGTGTCCAAATGACCAAAAACAAACCCCCAGGGCCATTAAGCTAAAATATGTCGACCCTTTGGCAGGGCGCATCCGCCATCCCAGAATGGCAAGGATAAAAGAAAGAATTGCACCTGCTAGATAGAAATAGAAATATGGTGTAATTTGCCAGGTATGCATGATACAATACTATAATTAAATAATTACCAATCAATTAAGCACCAAAAACCGAATTGCATATAACCTTCGTTGGCAGTTCGTTGTTTTGATTTTGTCGTTTCGCTTTTCATTTTTTCGTAGTGTGCTGCCCACGTTTTTACCTTTTACATTAGTCATTTTCTTCGTAGTAATAGGAGTAGTCAATCCCTTTCATAAACATTTCGCGGTCGCTTATTTTGGTGGTAAGCGCTTTTTCCAACAGCGTTTTTAGAACACCAATTTTGGTTGGACTTAACATCATTGCATTCATGTAATCCCGCTTGCTTATTTTACTCCAATCCACGCATTTTTTGAGTCGTTTTTTTAGTATCAAATCCAACCATATTCGGGCGCTTCTGCCATTACCTTCCATAAAAGGGTGTGCGATGTTCATTTCTACATATTTGTTTGCGATTTCGTCAAATGTAGTTTCGGGCATTGCTTCTATTTGCTTTAATGTGTCGCCTAAAAAGCGTGAAACGGCAAATTGAAATCCACTTTTTGAAATATTTTTTTGTCTGATTTGTCCCGCAAAATCATACAATCCGCCAAACAAATAAGCGTGTATTTGTTGTAAACCTTTGGTTGTACCAACATCTATGCTGTTGATAAAAGAACTTTCGAACAATGCATACGCTTTTATTTTGCTTTTTCCGTCTATACTTTCATCGCTAAAGGTAAACCAATCAATAAACCGGTTTGCCTTTTTGCCCGGAAATTCTTTGCCCAAGGCAATAATGCCGGTATAATCCAACATATCGGTTAAATATCGTTTACCGTCATTTGCCAAAAGTTTCAGTTGGGTAGTGGCACTAACCAACTCGTTTTTTTCTTTCTTCAATTTGGCTTTAAGATATTTCCAATAGTTGCGTGTTTTGGTATAATCGTCCTGGTCGGTAAGCAAAGCGACAATATCCAACACACTAAACCACCATTTGGCGTTTAGTTCGTCCCAAACGGCCCGCACTTCGCGGTTGTCAAAAAACCGTATGGATATTTTTGCATTACTCATTGACGTTTCTCATTTGAAATTTAGTGTTTATTCTCCCCCCGCTCCCGCGCGATTGCATCGCGTGGTATTCCACCCTACCAAATGACAATAACATTGTCTAACTGACCTTTATCTCCGGCATAATCCGCACCGACGGGGGAATAACCTTCATTCAACCACGCGATGCAATCGCGCGGGAGCGAGGCTTGTTAGGCCACATTGTTATTGATCTCATGACCATATTTAATGATCTCACTTACAAGAGGATTAGATGATTCGAATTCACTTTCTCTAAACGGGTGTGGTTCGATACGACTGTCAATTTTACGTCTCAGCCTCATTAATTCCAATTGCATATCAATTAAATTGCTATAGTCTTTAAAAATCACGGCAATATCAATATCGCTATCATCATTAAAGTTTCCCTTTGCGTAGGAACCAAAGAGGATTATTTTGATGTAGTTATAATTTGCTTTTACTGCACCCGCATATTTTTGTGCGATATTTATAGCATCTGCTTTATCCATGATCTTAAAATTTTGATTTTCTCAATCCAATCTCCGGCAAACTCTTCGGTGCATAATAAATAAAATTCTCTTTTGTAATCATCATATCGGGCATTGAGGTTAAATGATGTTATCTTGTCAAGCCAGTCAGATTGTTCGTCAGTTAACTCAATCTCACTGAGTTCAGCTAATCTGTACAAATTATGGAGGAACGGTGAATGCTTTTTATACTTCTTAACATAAACGGCTTTAAGCAATTTCTCTATCGAAATGTGTCCTAAAATAAAGCCCATCCATATGATTTTGAGTTGTATAGACTGAGCATTGTCTGAAAGTCTTCCTCCGAAGTATCAGCCCAGTGCCTGACAATTTTATCAACATCAATATTTGAATTTTCGTTACTCATTCCCCTAAAATTTAGTCAAATATACAAATTTTAGCGACTGCTTATCGGAGCGAATCAATGTAACCTAACGATCGTTGGATTAGAAAATTAAACTTGCATCCAAACCCGAAGGGGGAAACTTAGTCACTCGTTTGCTTTATTCTTTTTCAGCTTTGGGTTCCTTCCGTCCGAAAAGGGCCAATCCCTATTTTCAGCATTCTGCCTCGTACGGCTGCTTTATCATCTTTTCTACCCGGGGTTCCGCTTCGCTCCACCCCGGGCTAATCGGGTAGGAAGCGGCTCACACCGCTGTCCTCCCACACCACCTGGCATACTTTCGTACCGCGGCGGTTTTCATTAGTTGTTCAACTTGTCGT
>JALNYZ010000158.1 GCA_023229575.1 Prolixibacteraceae bacterium | reverse complement strand
AAAGCTCTTATCTTTATGAAATCAAATCTAACTTATCCGCATTGATAACAATTACATCGGATAGGTTTGCGAGGTAACGTTTACCTACTTTCTTTTGCCTTGACGCAAAAGAAACAAAAAGTCAAGGCAGGCGCCTGCGCAAGCTAAAACTACCTTCCTACGGCTGAACGGAAAGAACTCGCTGCGCTCAAACAGCTTTCCGTTTTAATCGCCTCCGGAAGGCAGTTTCTTAACGCTTGCTCCGACGAGGCCGATCCTGCTTTGCCCGACCTTACTCCTGGGATGAAGCAAATGCAAAACCAATTATTCCTGCTCAAATGAACTTATTTGCAACTCTAAATAAGTTTATTTAACGACTCAAATAAACTTATTAGCGCTTCAAAATCAATTGATTTTGAAGCGCTAAACCTATTACTGTTTTGTAATTTATGAGGGGCTATTTCCAATTTTTTTATTGCATAAATGATCTGTAATTGCAAGACAGGCGGTAGTCATAAAAAGACAAAGAGTATCTCTCCATAAAGGAGAGATACTCTTTGTGTAATTAGATCAGACTATTGTCGGATCTATCTTTATTCGGGATGGATTCAGACAGGGATTGATCCTGTTATCAAAATCAAAACAAGCAAACCTAAGATGGCATACAATTCGGGGAATACGGCCATAACCATAGTGGCTCCGAATACATTATGTCCTGCGGCAACACCAACAATACCGTTTGCACATACCTGGGCCTGACGGATTGCAGAAAAATAACCTACAATTGCCATAATTATTCCTGCACCCAAAATAGCTATCGACGCGAATAACGAAATTTCGTTTACCAGAAATCCTTTAACCATAAAGTAACCAACAAAACCATAAAGTCCCTGCGAACTTGGCAATGCACTTAAAGCAATATAAGTACCTAATTGGTCTGGATTTTTCTTCATTGCTCCTACTACCGCGTTTCCACAGATAGTTACACCATACACGCTACCGAGTCCGGTAAATCCGACCATTAATGCAACTCCAATATACGCTAATAAAATTGGTTCCATAATTAAATAGTTTTTAAATTATTATTTTTTGTTTTATTAAATTTCTAATATCTTAAATGGTTTATTATTTCTCGAGTTTGAAAGGTTTAAATTCTTTACCTCCTCCCGCAAACTCGGAATTTTTATAATATTCAACAAATGTAAGACGAAGTGGGTGAACCAGAGAGCTGATCGAGCACAATCCAAAGTTAATTGAATGACCGATAAGCAATATAATCAGCACACTAAAGAAACGAGGAATAAGTCCCATTCCTTCGGTCATTGAAAATGCCAGCTCATTAAATACACCTCCAAGAATTGCTCCGGTAAGACCTATGGCAAACAAACGGATGTACGACAAGGTATCTCCCAATAGCCCGGAAGCCACGTTGTATGCATTCCATAACCCCGATCCAAAATTCATAAAGATATTCTTACCCGGAGAATTGTACAACAATGCTACGGCAATGCTTGCATACATTATACCATTGCATATGTTTAATACAACCGGCGATAAGGTAACTCCCAGCATGGGTATTCCAAAAGCAGTCAACGCGCTAACAATCGCCATAATCCAGCCGATTGGTCCAACTCCGTACTTCCAGCCCTTTAAATAAATAACCTGGGCGGCAGCTATACATTTACCGAAAACAATTTGTAGTAATCCCAGCACAATGGAAAGAGTCATCAAATTGTCCGAACTTAAAAAATAAGTTTTAAATGAGCTGAAAATGGCGACATTCCCTAAGGATATACCCAAGAAAGAACCTGTTAATGTTCCGAATATGATGGTTGAAAGACCCAGGAACTGGAATAATGTTGCAAAAGGACGAGTCTCATCACTTAGCTTCTTCTTAAAGAAAGTAGCAGCTAACAAAATAATCAATCCATAGCCTGCATCACCAAAACAGAATCCATAAAACATCATAAAGAAGGGAGCAAAGAATGGCGTAGGGTCAAACTCGTTATAATTTGGTAACGAGAATAACCTTGTTATTGGTTCATACAAGCGGGTAAAACTATTGTTTTTCAGCTTAATAGGAACACTGTCTTCTTCCTTTATCTCAAGTTTCTGGTAATAGAAGCCTTTCTCGTCCAGCGTCTTAATCAACAACGCCTCATTTTCCTGAGGAATCCAACCTTGAAGAAGCATTAGTTTGTCTTCGGCTTCTTTAGAGGTCTGTTCAATCGCATTCGTATAATTGAATTGATTGTGTAAGCGCTTATCGAGTGCATCCAACGTATTATACTCTGAAAGAGCCAGTTGTTTCAGCTTATTTTCGGCATTCTTGATATCTGCAATTTGCTGTTTGTAGCGTTCGTGAATCTTTGGCAGACCTCTGTCCGGCATTTTGGGTCGTTCGGCATCAATTTCTAAAACTGTACCAACCTTTGTTATTGTCAAAAAATACACAACAGACTGGTACGTGTTTATCTTTGTAGCATTATACAACTCTACCCACGATTCATCAAATTTTGATACCGGACATGTATAGAATGTT
>JALNYZ010000157.1 GCA_023229575.1 Prolixibacteraceae bacterium | reverse complement strand
ATTGCAGTCGGCATTAGTATCTTCTCTCAAAAACCTACTTAACCGTTCCTTATACGAACTTTTGTACATCCGTTTCGTCTTATTATCTAGAAAGGAATGATCGATCAATTTGTTAATGTGTGGACTTTCAGTTGAGAAGATCTTTATAATTTCGTCCCGTTTCTTTGGCAATACTCCAATGCGATTGGCAAACCTGATAAAATCTTCTTTGCACGGATGTCCACTATTTTTGTATATTTCGGAATGCTCGCTTTGTGGCATTAACCCATCTTGTAGGGCAAAATCCTCGTCTTGAACGTGAATAGAGGTGTTCATCAAATCATAAGCAGGTGACAATAAGTAGTCGCCATTGGCAGACTGTTGCAGCGAGAAGTTTTTTAGGTGCGCATCGCCATTGGCAAATAGATAGTTGAAAACTACAAGTGTAAATAACTTACTCATTTCCACTTGCCAAGCCGATACATTTTGTTTTAATAGTGCCGCCACATCTTCATAGCTGCCTGTATATTTATAATCTTTGCCGTGTGTAAGAGCTGTCTTTTGAGCCAACGATGAGAAATCCTCTTGTTTGATTTTATTCCCATTGGTATCATAATCAAATCGCTTCGTAATGTATGCGACATCGCCATTAGCAAAGAATACAAGTCCATTTTCGGCTACATTTATTTTGTAAACCTGTTTTGCTATCTGCATCGTCAAATGTTCATTAGCAGGTATAAAATTACGGAAACGCAGATGTTTGTAGTTTGGAGCTGGTTTTATTATATATCGTCCCTGCTGTCCTGTTGGAGTGAGGATTATCTTCCCCTTCTCTACAACAGCCGATAATTTTTCCTGTATTCCCGATACTGATATTTGGTTGATGCTATCGGCAAGGTCAAAACTGTCCGCATCATAGTCAAAATCCAATAGTGGGGAGATGTTCTTGCCTTCGAACAATTTGCGAAGGCAAGGAGGGCTATATGTATCAAATCCCGGAGTCAGGTTGCCGGGGCAAACTTCTATTTTTATCATACTTTTCTCACGGTTATGGCTCCGATGGTATCGGTATGTGCCGTTGCTAATAATAATCCGAATGAATCGTTCTCGTCAATTTTCAAACTTTGACATTGGATAGCCTTATTTGTTCCCTCAGATAGCATGTTGTAGAAAAATGGAAAAAGCTCTGTAGATGTAAATTCTCGTTGGCTCTTGGGAAACGATAGGCTGATTGCAGTCTGCTTTTCATCAAACAAGAATGATTCGTCATAGCGGAAAATATACTTTCCACTATCAGTTTCGGTCAGAACACCTGCAAAAATGCCATTGCAAAATATATGTGCCTGTCTCATCTATTCATCTCTTTTACTTTCATTGTAATTTCCAAACCAAGTACTTCTGCTATTTTAGTAAGTGTACCCATAGATGGATTACCTTTGCCGACCTCTATACTTTTGATAATCCTCAAACTTAACCCCGTATAATCCGCTAAATCTTGTTGAGTTAAACCCAGCAAGGTGCGTCGTTCCCGTATGATTGAATAAAAATCCATAGTGCATTATTTTACCTCTTCGTCGCAAATTTAATGCATTTTTTGTTTGAAACAATGTGAAAGTGCAGTTTATTTCACTTATAGCGTTTTGTTTTTCCTCTTAAAGTGATCTTTTGAAAGATTAAAGTGAAATTATATGCGTTAAAACTTGCCGGTAACGGCAAGAAATGCTATTTTTGAAGTCTAATTGTGGCTCAAAACTTGCCGATAAGCTTTCTACTATGGGATATATTTCAGTAAGAGACTTCGCTAAAAAATACGATATTTCGGAACGTACTGTCCGAAACTACTGCGCTGTTGGTAAAATTGACGGAGCATTTTTAACGGGTAAAACTTGGAGTATACCCGAAGATTCCATTTTGCCATCACGTAAAAAATTACAATCTGTAATATCTCCAATACTCAAAGCACTACGTGAGCAGAAGTCTATGAAATTGAAAGGTGGCATTTATCACCGCACCCAGATCGATCTGACCTATAATTCTAATCACATTGAAGGTAGCCGCCTTACACATGATCAAACTCGTTACATTTTCGAAACTAATACAATTGGTATTTCAGACGAAAGCGTTAATGTGGACGATATTATCGAGACCACAAATCACTTTCGTTGCATTGACTTAATCATTGACCGAACCGAAGAACGTTTGTCGGAGGGTTTTATTAAAGAACTGCATCGCATACTCAAAGAGGGAACCTCTGACAGTCGTAAGGATTGGTTAGCAGTGGGTGACTACAAACGCCTGCCCAACGAGGTTGGAGGTAATGAAACTACTGCACCGGAAAATGTTCACAGAGAAATGAAAGCATTGCTCTCCGAATATAATGTCAAAAAAGATAAGACCTTTGAAGATATTATTGACCTGCATCAGCGTTTCGAGAGTATTCACCCATTCCAAGATGGTAATGGTCGTGTTGGCCGACTCGTCACATTCAAAGAGTGCTTGGCGAATGCCGCAGTGCCGTTTATTATTACAGATGAACTAAAAATGTTCTATTACAG
>JALNYZ010000156.1:557-2553 GCA_023229575.1 Prolixibacteraceae bacterium | reverse complement strand
GAAAATGTTTCGTATTACAAGTCCTTTCTGACAAAGGATTTGAAAAAAATCTTTCAAATTATGAGAATCACGTTTTTTCTTCTTTTTGTAACGTTTTTTGAAGCGTTTGCAGTCGAAACTTCTTATTCGCAGATTACAAAGGTTTCGGTTGAAGCAAATCAACTCAATTTAAGCGAACTATTTACTTTGATTGAAAAGCAGAGTGAGTTTTTGTTTTTTTATGTAGATGCAGATGTTCGAAATGTTAACGTGAACATTAAAGCCCGGAATACCCAAATAGACGCAATCCTTTCTCAGGCGTTGCAGGGTACAGATCTTTCTTATACGATTACGAATAGGAATATAAATATTTTCAGGAAAACAGATTCATCGCAACAACATTTAAAGCGGGTTACAGGAAATGTAACGGATTCAAGAGGTGAATCTATTATTGGGGCGAATGTGGTAGTAAAGGGTACGGTAAACGGTACCACTACTGATATGGATGGAAATTATAGTATTGAGGTAAGTTCATCCTCAGTGCTTCAGGTTTCTTACATAGGATATCATACTTTGGAAATTCTTGTTGGAGATAAATCTAAAATTGATATTAAATTGGTTGATGATGCTTTGAATTTGAGCGAAGTAGTAGTTGTTGGTTATGGAACACAAAAGAAGGCTAATCTTACAGGATCAGTAGCTTCCGTTTCGGCCAAGGATATGGGTAAACGCCAGGTTGGCCAGACTTCATTAGCCTTACAGGGGCTTGTTCCGGGTGTGGCCATTACTCAGAGGAGCGGACAGCCTGGAGCTGATGGTGGAACTATCAGTATCCGCGGTAAAACAACGTTGGGGAATAATGATGCATTGATTCTTGTTGATGGGGTTGAAATGGGGATAAATAATATTGATGCCTCCTTAATCGAATCTGTTTCGGTATTAAAAGACGCAGCATCTTCAGCCATTTACGGTTCTCGTGCTGCAAATGGAGTTATTCTTATCACTACAAAACGAGCAGAAGCCGATAAATTTTCTGTTTCATACAGTGGTTATCTTGGATGGCAAAGCGCTATTGACTTGCCAAACATGGTAGGAGCTTTAGATCACATGCGTATGACTAACCAAGCTTATACCAACATTGGAAAGTCTCCCTTATATTCAGATGCTTATCTACAGGAATACGAGGAGAATATGACAACAAATCCAGATAGATATCCAGATACAGACTGGATTGGAGAAACGTTAACCAATAATGGGTTGATGCAAAATCATTTTGTAACATTAAGCGGAGGATCCAAGCGAATCCGTACTTCTGCAAATATAGGGTATCTGGACCAAAATGGTATTATAGAAAATTCTAATTTCAAACGTTATACTTTTCGTATGAATACGGATATGGATATTTCAGATCAATTTTCAGCACGGATTGACGCTCATGTAGGTATGACAAAGAGATTGTCTCCTTCCAGAGGAGATGCATTTCATTGGATGAGTAGAATACCTGCTATTCAGGCAGGTCGTTTAACAACCGGACAGTGGGGGGAAGGTTGGAATGGAGATAACCCAATCGCTTTCACAAATGATGGCGGATTGCAAACCGTTAATAGTCCATCGGCAGTACTTAACTTTGCATTAACATATAAACCTACTGATTGGCTGACTGTTCAAGGAAATTATTCTCCCAATTATTATGAAACACACAATACATCATTTAGCAAGATGGTGCAGACTTACAAATATGACGGAACACCTTATTACAGAGCTCCTCAAAAAAGTACGTTAAGCGATCAGTCAGATAGAAGTCTGAGAAATTTACTAACAGCATCTATTACATTTGATAAAACATATGGTAATCATGGGATAAAGGCTATGGCTGGCTATCAACAAGATGATTTCCGAAATGACGGACATAGTGGATACAGGGAAAATTTTGCATTTCCTGATTATCCGGTTTTGAGTGCAGGAGGCGAAGATAATCAAAAAGCATATGGTTGGGCTTCCGAGTGGGCACTGCAAT
>JALNYZ010000156.1:0-547 GCA_023229575.1 Prolixibacteraceae bacterium | reverse complement strand
TTCGGTCGTATTAATTATGACTACAAAGAAAAGTATCTTTTTGAAGCAAATATGCGTTACGACGGTTCTTCTAAATTTGCCGATGGTCATAAATGGGGTGTATTTCCATCATTTTCAGCTGGTTGGAGAATTTCAGAAGAGTCTTTCTGGCAACCCGTTAAAGGAATCGTAGATAATTTAAAAATTAGAGGTTCCTGGGGGCAATTAGGAAATCAAAACATCGGGGATAATTATCCGTTTTCGTCGGATGTAAATTTAGGTATTAAATATATATTTGATAAATCAGTTACATCAGGAGCCGGTATTACAAGCCTGGCTAATTCTAAAATTACTTGGGAAACAACCTCAATTACTGATATTGGATTAGATGCGACACTCTTTGGAAAATTAAATTTGACAGCCGATTATTTCTATAAAGTTACCGATGATATTCTTTTGAAATTAAATGTGCCTTTGATTATAGGTATGGATGCACCTCAGCAGAATGCAGGTAAAACTGAAAACCGTGGTTGGGATTTAGGAATTAATTACGCTGATAAGTTTGGTG
>JALNYZ010000062.1 GCA_023229575.1 Prolixibacteraceae bacterium | reverse complement strand
ACGACAAGTTGAACAACTAATGAAAACCGCCGCGGTACGAAAGTATGCCAGGTGGTGTGGGAGGACAGCGGTGTGAGCCGCTTCCTACCCGATTAGCCCGGGGTGGAGCGAAGCGGAACCCCGGGTAAGGGAATGCAAGGAGATCACCGTCCGCGTTCAAATTTCCATCAAAAATAACATTCCGGGATCGGACGGAAAGCGCAACCTATGATTAGAGCAATGGGGTGAGTGCAACGCTGATAAATCCTGAGCGGAGCCGAAGGGGAGATCAGCGGACTAGCCTATGGAATCGACATCCAGGCGCACCGGGCAGCGCTGTACAACAATTTGCCGACAGTTTGTGTGTTGGGCCACGGCTTGGTTACAATCATAATTTAAACAATAATATTCTATAATTAATTATTTCGGAATATATTGATTTATAGAGCAGAGATTATCAGTCTATTGGGAACATTGCTTCACTTTACACAAGAAATGAAACATACAATCAAAAATGTTTTTTACCTTTAGTATCTCCTGTAAAAACACAAAATTTTTTAATCTAAACTAAAACCAAACATTATGTCAGCACTCGACAAAGCACAATTTGAATTCGCACAAGAATTGTTTTGTGATACAGTAGATAAAACAATTCAAAACATAAAGGAAGCCAAAACAGACGAACTAAAAATTAAATTTATCATTATAGCATTAGAAGCATTGAATGCTGGAACAAAATTAGAAGGAGAATTGTTTTCAGGTTTTTATACTGCTATAGCTGAGATGGTCGAAATTACGAACAAATTAAGTAACAGAATAGCAGTATTAGAGGAAAGATTGGAATAATAGTTAGATTGGTCTCGCTATTTATCAATATGCTCTAAAATAATAATATTTAAATTATCTCTTTAATCCTCAACATATTAAGAGACATATTGATTTATCTCCTTATTACTATTCTTGTTCTTGCTCCTGAACTATTATCACCTATAGGTTCCTAATTAGTAGCATAAAATAAAAATCATCAACAATTCTTTTTCTCCTTCAATTGTCTGGACTTTTTAATAATTGAGATTGACCCATGAGTGACGACATTGCTTGGGTGGTTTTTACTGATTTCAGAATAAAATATTAATTCAAACTTAGATTTGCATTAATTTATTAAGTGATTATTTTTATGTTATTTATTTTAACTTTACTGATACCTTGACTAAAAAATAAGACGTTAAGATTATCTAATTTTAATGGGAATGAAGAATTTTCTTGATAAGTATAAAAACGTTTTAGGGCTTATAATTATTCCATTAATTACTATTCTAATCCCACCAACAATCTCGAAGTTGCTGGAACCCAAAATGGAATTGTCAGCAACCTTAGAGAGTATTAACAGGCCGATTCCTTCCAAACTCACTGATGATTCATCTTATTATATGTTTTGTTCACGACTTGATTCACTCTTATCCTCCCAACAAAAGCAATCAGAGCAAAAAATGCCATTCAATTTAGGAAGCAGCATTGAAAAGCTTGTAAGAAAATCTTTTATCTTAGATGAATTGCATCATTCTTCTATAGGTTATGGATCTTATGCTAGGCTTATAATTTCGAATATTGGGGATAAAGAGATTAAAGACATTGAAGTTTCTGCACCCTATAGAACCTATTATGAGTTTGTAAAAAATGATGAGAGTATAGCAACTGGTTTGTTCAAAGAGAAAATAGGAGTTGGGTATTTACGCTCCTCTGAAAATGTTCTTGTAAGGCTTTGGGGGAGTAAATTAGATGATAGTAATATAATAGTTACTTTTCCTGACGGAAAATTTAAACCAAAAGAATTGGCGAAAATATCCGGATTCTATGCATTTTTAGCGAAGTATTTTTCTGGACTTCCAAGTATTCTATATCTAATCTTTCTTATCGCATATTTTATTATTATCGGGTACTCCATTTTATATACAAATGGCTACAGAATCACAAAATTAACACATGGTGAAAGTTGATAATAAGAATTTGAGATGGTTCAAGTACTTGATAATTTGAAGTTAAGTATTTAATTTTCGTATAGAGAAAATTTCTCAATTTAAATCATGCCCTGAGTCTGCGCTCCCTGAGCCTGTCGAAGGGTCATCAAATTATGCACGAAACTGCCGGTCCCTGAGCTTGTCGAAGGGAGCAACATGTATCCCGCTCATATTAAAAATCATCCTTCATTATTACCATTTCTCCCCGATTTTCCGTAAATTGTATCTATGTCCATCATCGATCAATCAACGGAAGGGTTGCTTTATAAAATCGCTATTTCATACGTAAATATCATTAGCAAATTACTGAATATCAAACCGTACGTATGGAACTCGCAACTGCATTTACACCACCTTTTGTGGGATTAGCCCATGCTCGTTTCATTGGTTCCCGGTATCGGCAGCGTTACCGCCAAATCGCTGATCGCATACTGCGGTAGCGCCGGACGGGTTTTCAGTGAAAAGGAAAGAATTCTCCGAACCATACCCGGGCTTGGTACCGTATTGGCAAAGAATATCCTGCAATCCAAGGTATTGGCCAGGGCCGAAAAAGAGGTTGATTTCACAATTTTGTGCATGGAAGGATATTCCTACGACATGGAATCTAATGTTGAACTCAACATAAAGTGTGGATAAACCTTTAAAAATTTATATATTTGTTCAAACTCAAATTATCATGCAAAAGGCGGACATTTTGAATAAACTCAAGCTAAGTAAATCTGAATTGAACAAATTTGGCGTTACAAGCATCGGATTATTTGGTTCTTTTGTTAAAAATCAATCAAATAGTGAGAGTGATGTGGATATATTGATTGATTTCCGTTCTGACCTGGAAACATTTGAGAATTATATGAATACCTGTAATTATCTGGAAGAAATATTGAAAGGATGTAAGCTTGATATTGTGACTGAAAATGGGTTAAGCCCCTACATCGGTCCATACATCTTAAAAGAGGTGGAGTATGTCTAAAGAATCAATCGAATACCTGAAACATATTTTGCTGGAATGTGATTATATCGTCTCCGTTATCAAGCCGGAAACCAGCAAGGATGAGTTTCTCAAAGATGAGACTGTCAAGAGGGCGGTTGTCCGCAGTTTGGAAATAATTGGGGAAGCGACAAAAAAGATCCCCGCCGACATTAAGTTCAAATGGAGCAATATCTCCTGGAAAACATGGCTGGAATGCGTGACCGTTTAATACATGATTATATGGGTGTCAACTATTCTATTGTCTGGGATGTTGTAAAAAATATAATTCCGGAAATTAGAATTGAAATTCAGATTATAATTGGGCAATCCAGTATGGAATCTTAATTGTTCGTAGATTCCCTGGTTCCAGGCATAGTGCAAATACCGGGTGAAAAGTAAGTGCAATGGAATTAAAAATTATTAAAACAAAGAGACAATACGAGGAATTTCTCGATTGGGTAGATATGCTTTTTGATAAAAAAGTAAAAGCTGATACACCAAAAGGTAATAAATTACAAGTTGCCCTATTGTTAATTAAACAATATGAAGATGCCAATTATCCAATTCCATTACCAGACCCAATTGATGCCATTAGAGTCAAAATGGATGAACTTGGATTAAAGAACAAAGATCTTGTAGGTAAAGTGGGTAGCAAGGGATATGTCTCCTCTATGTTAAACAAAAAAAAACCATTAACCCTGGAGCTGGCCAGGCTGTTTCATCAAGAGTTGAATATTCCGGCAGAGGTACTTTTATCTTAGCTGAAGAAAAAAGGGCCTTGATCTTTTAGGAAAACCTAACTAAGGTGGAAAAACCGCCACCAAAATTCCCATTTCTCCCCAATTTTCCGTAAATTGTATCTATGTCCAACATCGATCATTCAACGGAAGGGTTACTTTATAAAATCGCTATTTCATTGGTCCCCGGTATTGGCAGCATCACCGCCAAATCGATGATCGCTTACTGCGGCAGCGCCGGACAAGTTTTCAGTGAAAAGGAAAGAATTCTCCGCACCATCCCCGGGGTTGGTACCGTATTGGCAAAAAATATCCTGCAATCCAAGGTGTTGACAAGGGCCGAAAAAGAGGTTGATTTCATTACCAGGAATGCTGTCGATGCCCATTTCTACCTTGATGAAAGCTATCCTCAAAGGTTGAGATCCTGTGTAGATGCACCCATCCTGCTTTTTTCAAAAGGAAAACCCAATTTGAATTGCCCCAAAGTCATCAGCATCGTTGGCACAAGAAATGCTACCGAATATGGCAGGGAGATTGTCGATAAATTCATATTCTCGATGGCCGAACGCGGCTATGAGATTCAGATCGTCAGCGGACTTGCATACGGAATCGACATCCAGGCACACCGGGCGGCGCTGCACAACAATTTGCCCACCGTTTGTGTGCTCGCCCATGGGTTGGAAACGGTCTACCCCTCGCTTCACAGGGCGATTGCGCTGGAAATGTGTGACAAAAACGGGGGAATGGTCAGTGACTTTTTGAGCAATTCTGTCATCGACCGTAAAAATTTTCTCCGGCGAAACCGCATCATTGCCGGACTCGCCGATGCCGTCATTGTCGTGGAATCGGCCAAAAAAGGCGGAGCCTTGCTTACCGCAGAGCTGGCCATCTCCTACAACCGCGATCTTTTTGCCTTTCCCGGCAGGATCGGCGAAACCTATACCGAAGGGACACACTTCCTGATCAAAAGCAACCGCGCCGGACTCATCGAGAACATCGGCGATCTGGAATACTGCATGAACTGGCAACCCGGTTCTCCTGCCGCCGATGGCTACCAGCCACGCCTTTTCACCGACTTATTGCCGGATGAACAAAGAGTGGTGGACCTGCTCCAGGAGGCGGGGGAGACCGCTATCGATCTGATCTGCCAGGCCACAGGATTGCCCATGAACAGGGTCTCGCCGATGTTGCTGGCCCTCGAATTTTCGGGTATTGTGAAGTGCCTGCCCGGAAAGGTGTTCAAGTTGGCTTAAAAAGTTGTTACTTTACAAGCTAAAGACTAACAGCCAATTGCTAAAAGCCATTGGCTGTTCAAAAAGATAAAATGAGTACAACTTTTGACAAATTCGGGATTGGCAAATCCATCTTGAAAGCGCTGGACGAGATTGGTTTCCATGAGGCAACGCCCGTCCAGGAGCTGGCCATTCCGGTCATAAAATCGGGTCAGGATATTCTGGGCATCGCCCAAACAGGAACCGGAAAGACCGCAGCCTATCTGATTCCCATCCTAATGAAACTGGTGAAGGCAGAAGGGGAAGATCCCCGGGCCCTGATCCTCGTTCCAACACGTGAACTCGCCATTCAGGTAGGTGAAGACATCGAAGAACTTACGCAATATACCAACATCCGGTCGGCCGCAGTTTTTGGTGGCATTGGCTGGACCAAACATGCCGAGCTGGTAAAACCGGGTGTCGACATTGTCGTCGCTACTCCCGGTAGGTTGTGGGACCTCTATACGGTTGGCGCACTGAGGCTGAAGAAAATCAAAACCCTGGTGATTGACGAGGCGGACCGAATGCTTGATATGGGATTTATGCCACAATTGAATCAGCTTTTTGAGGTGATTCCTCCCAAAAGACAGAACCTGCTCTTTTCGGCTACTTTCTCCGATAAAGTTGAGCTGATCAGCAACGAATTCCTCACCTTTCCCGCCAGGGTAGAAGTTGCCCCTTCGGCCACTACCGTGGATAAAGTCGAGCAATATTTCTACCGCCTGCCGAATTTCAGGAGCAAGCTGAATCTCATCAACTTCCTGCTGACAGATACTGAAACTTACAAAAGGGTGATCATTTTCTGCGCCACCAAGGAGAATGCGGAACTCGTGTTCAAAGTTCTGGACCGCAAGACGGAGGGTGAGGTCAGGGTACTGCACTCCAACAAGGCCCAGAATACCCGTATCAATGCCATTCAATCTTTCAAGGAGGGAAATGTGCGCGTACTGATTTCTACAGATGTTTCGGCCAGGGGCATCGATGTTTCGATGATCAGCCATGTCATCAATTTTGACCTGCCAACCAACTACGAGGATTACGTTCACCGCATCGGACGGACTGCCAGGGCAAACCATGATGGGGTTGCCATCTCCTTTCTGAAACCGGATGAGGAGTTTCATCTGGCGAACATCGAAAAGCTTATCAGGATGGAGATAACAGAACTTCCTGTTCCAGAGAAGGTTGAACTGGTCCAATCAAGCCGCAGCGAGATACAGGAGATCGCCCGGGAGATGGACCGCCAGAAAAAATTGGAGGATACCGGCTTCAAGGGAGCTTTCCATGAGAAAAAACCCAGAAGAAAGAAAATCCCGTTTGCCTTCAACGCCAAAAGCAAAGAACTCAGGCCGTACAGGAATACTAGAAAAGGATAAATCAATTAAAAATTACAGATTAAAGATTAAAAATGGGGATCCCTTCCCTTCATCATTAATTCTGAAGTATTTGACATGGTTTCCTTAATTATTTGCCCTTCGACAAGCTCAGGGACCGCAGGCTCAGGGAGAATAAACATATCCACTAAACTTTCATTTAGACCACTCGCCCCGTCTCCTAGTCCCCCTGTCTCCCCGTCTTTTTTATGGCGCAAGACGCGAAACCACCCACTCCTCCCCGCTTTTCACGAATAGGATCCGGTCGTGCAGCCGGTTGGGACGCCCCTGCCAGAATTCGATCCTTTCAGGTTGCACAAAGTAGCCGCCCCAATCTGTCGGCCGGTCCAGCTTGGCCCCTTTCGACGAAAGCTCCTTGTTTTTCCAGAGTTCCTCCAATGCATCACGGTTCTTTACCGGCTGACTCTGTCGTGATATGATGGCGCTAATCTGACTTTCATAAGGACGCTCGCTGAAATATTGGTCAGATATTTCAGGCGAGGAGTAACTTGCTACCCCTTCAATCCGAACTTCACGCTCGAGTTCAGGCCAGAAAAATAGCAGTGCAACATGACTGTTTGCCTCTATCTCCCTCCCCTTTCGACTGTTGTAGTTTGTGAAAAAATGAAATCCTTCCCTGGTGAAAAGTTTCAACAGGACGATCCGTGAGGAGGGCTTTTGCTCCTCCGAAACTGTACTTAACATCATGGCAGTCGGTTCGTTGACCTTGCCCTCGATGGCCTCCGCCATCCACTGTTCAAAGAGCGGAAAGGGTTCGCGAAGCGACTTTTCGCAAAGAACCGCCCGGGAATAGTTTGTACGAATATCTTTCAGGTTCATAAGAAGTGCCTAAAGTATTTAAAGTGCCTAGAGTGCCTAAAGTACTTCGCTACCTGAAACAATGTCCGGAGTCCCTAACTCTAGGCACTCTAGGCACTTTAAATACTTTAGGCACTATTTTTTACGCTAACTGCAAGATCAGGTTACAATTAGGTGCCACCTCAATAATCTTTTTTGAAAGGGGGTAAATATTTTTAATTTTGTAGCTCAAATCAACAACAGTAACGTATATGTTTAACCAGGAAAGAGCCCAGGTTCCCTCTGATCCCAGAAAAAATGCCCTTGTCATTATATTGGCCGTTTTATTGATTGTTGTGGTTGTACTGCTATTCTGGCAGCGCAGCGAACACGCAGAAGTAACGTCACAACTGAAACAGGAAAAAGCGGCTATCGAAACCGAGCTGAACGGCATGGTTTTGGGGTATGACTCGCTGAAACGCAACAACACCAACCTGAACATCCAGTTCGAAAGCGCCCAGACCAAAGTAAAAGAGTTGCTTACCGAGATCGAGCAGGTGAAGAGTACCAGCTTCAGGCAAATCTCGAAATACCGCGAGGAGATGACCACGCTACGCAAAATTATGCGCGACTATGTTGTACAGATAGATAGCCTCAACCAGAAAAATCAGCGGTTGATGGCCGAAAACAGCAATGTGAAGCAAGAAGTAACCGAAGTTAAAACACAAAATCTGTCGCTCGAACAGGAGAAGAAAAAACTGGAACAAACGGTTACACTGGCGGCCACCCTTGAGGCGGTCAACATGAAAGCTGCCGGAATCAGCAAGAAAGGGAAAGAACAGGCCAAGGCTTCTAAAATAGAGAGCATCAAAGTCGACTTCACGTTAAGTAAAAATCTGACTGCCAAAAGAGGCGCCAAGAATATTTATGTACGTATCCAGCGTCCGGATCAACTTTTGCTTACCAAATCAGACAAGGACCTCTTTAAATTTGAAGGATTGAAGATCCCCTTTTCTGCCGTTCGTGAAGTTGAGTATGAAGGGATAGATCTTCCGGTAAGTATTTATTGGGACAATGCCGGACAGGCCGCTTTGATCGCCGGTCAATATACCATCGACATCTTTGCCGACGGAAACAACATCGGGACCACCAGTTTTGAGATAAGATAACCGGAAGCCTAAACCCCACATTTTCATGTACCAGCTTACAGATCTGAGATCCTATCTGGAGAATGCCTGCGTTGGCCATTTGTTGGATGTCTCTACAGGAGAGGGTGATTTCCTTCGGTTCTTTCTGGATTCCGTTGCTTCCTTTGACTCTGCTACCGGACTGGAACCCAACAAGGAGAGCCTTTCCATTGCCAGAAACAAACTTTTCCCGTATAAAGTTGACCTTGTCCTGGGCACCGTCCGCAAACTTCCGTTTGAAGAAAACTATTTCGATTTTGTGACCATCTCCAACGCCCTTCAACGCATTGAACATCCCGTAAAAGCACTTCAGTCCATGATGCGCGTCCTGGTATCAGGAGGACGGATCCTTATCAATGAGACCATATGTGACGGATTAAACCCTGCCCAGGAGGCCCATCTCGAATTTCAGACCCTAAAAGCCGATATGGATAGGGCCAAAGGGGGTTACCACAGAAATACTTTTACAAGGACAGAAATATTTGACATTCTCCAGGAGGCAAACGTCGAACCGGAGAAAATTTTCATCTCTGGCAATGAAGCTGAAATGCTGAATTCCAAAGAGAAGATCTGGCAATTTACCCATAAGATCGATGAGATGGTTGAGTTAGCCGGCGAATTGCCGCAAAAAAACAGCTTTGAATCCAGAAGTTGGGCCCTCAAGGAAAAACTTAAGATCAACGGTTTTCAAATACCTCCGCAGCTTAGCCTGATCGCTTATAAACCTTGACATTTCTTAGCCAATATTGGTTCTAAATAGCCAACTTTCCACTATTTTTGAAACTTTTATTTCTTAATTTTGGGATTTCTTTTGCAAAATTCGAATTTTCAACATCACAACCATCTAACATGACTAATAAAAGGACTAAAAAGTTCATTGGACTGATATTGTTGACAGGAATCGTCATGGGTATATTCCTGATATGGGGAGGGGAAAAGGGCATTACCTATTCCAGCAACGATACCTATTGTATCTCATGTCACATTCACCCCCAAGCGGACGATTCATGGAAAAAATCAACGCATTTTTACAACAAAAGCGGTGTTAAAGTCCACTGTGTGGAGTGCCACCTTCCACCGAAAGGGAGTTTTAAGTACTTGGCAGTGAAGACTAAAACCGGATTAAGCGACCTCTATGGATATTATTTCAAAGACAGCGCATCATTTAATTGGCAGTCGAAAGGAGAACTGGAACATGCCGTTAAGATCGTTTACAACGAATCTTGCATCAAATGTCACCAAACCCTTTTCTCCAAAAGTCTCTCTTCCGAGGGTGGAACGGCACATCTTTATTACGAGAACAATGCTGAAAAACTCAACCTGCAGTGTATCAATTGCCACCTGGATGTTGGTCATTACAATCCAAATTACAAGCACCAGAAGATGCAGGGAGTCCCTGTTGCCGCAGCTGCAAAAGAAGTTTTCACGACACCTGCCACAGTTACCACCTTTTCAAAATTCACGGAGCAGATTCCGAATACCGCCATCTCGTTCAACATGGTTCCCATCAAGGGCGGAACTTTTAAAATGGGCAGTGAAGCGTCGGAACCATTGAGAAACAAAGATGAAGGCCCTGTGCGTATGGTAACCGTTTCTCCTATTTTTATGGGTGAAGTCGAGGTAACCTGGGATGAATACTGGGCATTTTATGCCTCTACTATGTCGGAAGGCCGTCTCGATCCGGTTACGGTTATGGCAAAAAATGCCAATAACCCCGATGCCATCAGCGGCCCGACTCCGCCATTTGGGATTCCCGATCAGGGATGGGGCAGCGGCGCTCGTCCAGCTATAACCATGACCCATTATGGAGCTCAAACATATTGCCAGTGGCTTTCAAAAGTTACCGGAAAGAAATACCGTCTTCCGACCGAAGCTGAATGGGAATATGCCTGCAGGGGCGGAAGCGAAACCCCCTATTTCTTCAAAGGTGATCCCAAAAGATTTGTCAACAAGGGATTGCGCAACAAAATATTCGGGGTGGATACCACCGGCATCAACAGATATGTGGTGTATCAGATCAACTCCTCTTCGAAGACACAGGAACCTTCCTTCGTAAAACCCAACCCCTTTGGATTGAAGAACATGGCCGGTAATGTTGCCGAATACTGCTCCGACTGGTACAGCGTCGATGCTTACAAGGCCACGGGGAATGTTGTGAATAATCCCAAAGGACCTGAAACGGGTGAAGAGCATGTTGTCAGGGGCGGAAATTATAACTCAGAGGCCGGGGCGTTGCGTTCTGCGGCCAGGGAGTATACCCAAACTGCCAACTGGCTAAAGACGGATCCCCAGCAACCCAAGAGTATCTGGTGGTATTCCGACATCAAAGGCATCGGCTTCAGGGTCGTTTGCGAAGCGGATGGACTGAAGTAGAAAGACGGAAAGACGGAGAGACGGAGGGACGAAGAGACAAGGATATTGAAACAGAGAAACAGAGAAACAGGGAAACAGGGAAACGGGGAAGTTGAGAGTGGGAAATGTGAAAATTGGCATTTGCACAATCCTACATTTCCTGACCACCATGGTGATCCTTTGCTAATCATACCCCGGAGGGGTTAAATGTTAATAGCCCGGGGTATAGCGACGAAGGAGTGGAACCCCGGGTTGGGAATGATGAATGATCAGCCGTCCGCGGAAGTATATAGAAAAATGTCAATAGATTATTTCGGACGGAATGCAAAAATATTGATAAGGAGGTATTTCAAACATTTCCCTTCGACAGGCTCAGGGACCGGCACTCATTCAAACTTTTCAGACCATTCAAACATTTCAAACGACATAAACGGAAACATTTTTATACATTTGATACAGTTTTCAATTCACCAAATTACAGACCAATTATTATGAGCAAAATTTCGGTTAACAGAAGAGATTTTTTTAAGAGCGCCGCCGTAGTAGGGGCAGTCGGTACCCTAGGCGCCGGTAACATACTTTCCTCCTGTAGCGGAGGTGAAAAAACCCCAACCCTTGTCCCACTGGCCGGTTTAGCTAATGCCTATGTTCCTGAACTTCCTGATTATGCCAGCGATGGCAAACCGCTTCGTGCAGGTTTAATCGGCTGTGGAGGTAGGGCCACAGGTGCTGCAGTTAATTTTCTTAGTGCAGGTCCAAATCTTCAAATAGTTGCATTAGGCGATCTTTTTCAAGACCGCATAGATGGATGCCGGAAGACCCTGAAAGACAAATTCAAAGTTGAGGTTCCGGATGATAAATGTTTCACCGGTTTTGACAACTACAAAAAAGTACTCGCTTCAGATATCGACCTGGTCATTATTGCCACTCCCCCTGCCTTTCGTCCTATCCATTTCGAAGCAGCTGTTGAAGCCGGCAAACATGTCTTCATGGAAAAGCCGGTTTGTGTTGATGGTTCCGGGGCCCGTTCCATCATGACCACAGCCAAA
The DNA here is from genome assembly GCA_023229575.1 of Prolixibacteraceae bacterium. GTDB lineage: Bacteria > Bacteroidota > Bacteroidia > Bacteroidales > Prolixibacteraceae > CAINVV01. The sequence continues at coordinate 1,868 of JALNYZ010000062.1, read as the reverse complement.
AAGGCTGAATCCCAGGGATTGGTTGTTGTTACCGGAACCCAACGTCACCACCAAAGAAAATATGTTGAGTCTTTCAAACAGATCCAAAAGGGCATGATTGGCGAAATCGTCTCCGGAACTGTATATTGGAATCAATCCATGCTTTGGTACCGTAACCGGGAAAGCAGCTGGAGCGACATGGAGCTTATGGTCCGCGACTGGGTAAACTGGAAATGGCTTTCAGGAGACCATATTGTCGAGCAACATGTTCACAACATCGATGTATTCAACTGGTTTACAGGCAAAAAACCTGTTAAATGTGTTGGTTTTGGCGCCCGCCACAGAAGGTTGACAGGCGACCAGTACGATGAGTTCAGTATTGATTTTGAATACGAAGGTGGCATACGGCTGCACAGTATGTGCCGCCAAATTGACGGATGCAAAAACAACGTATCGGAATTCATTCAGGGAACCAAAGGATCCTGGACAAGCGCCGGAGCCGGAAATAATCAGGAGATCAAAGACCTGGCAGGCAATGTGATCTGGAAAACCGATGTTGAGAAAGAGAAGGCCGAACACAAGCAAACCGATCCTTATACCCTGGAACATGTGGATTTCATCAACCATATCCGTGCCAACAAACCACTCAACCAGGCCGTAGAGACAGCCATCTCCTGTTTGACTGCCATCATGGGACGCGAATCTGCCTATACCGGCAACGAGGTAACTTATGATGAGGTATTCAATTCTGCCTCAAGCATGATGCCTGCCAAATTGGAGCTGGGAGCTTACGATCTGAAAGCTTATACGGTTCCTGTTCCCGGGAAACCGAAAGAAGAGAAAAAAGGATAAAGGATAAAGTAAAAAGGATAAAGTGGCATTCGTGTCGAGATAAAGATCTGTATCTTTGATCTTTAAATATATTTGGTCGTATCTTAATAAGAGCGTTCCTTACTTTATCCTTTTTACTTTTTACTTTATCCTTCTCTTCCCCACTTTATCCTTTTTACTTTATCCTTTATCCTTCTTTGAGATCACCTGATCTCAAAGTGTACCGGGTCATGATAGTTGTGGTAGCTCCCACCCCACAGCAGACCGTATTTTTCAGAGATCCTTACTACGCCGGTATTTCTCCAGTCCTTCTTGGAATTGTACTTCTTCAACCATACTCTCCAGAGCCAATTTTTTTGGTAAAGATTGATGTCGATGGCCCTTCCCTGGACATGACGGCTTTTGTCGGCAGAAGCATTTTTGGAGTTTTCCTTCAAAAGCTCCTTCTGCCTTTCCCTGGATCTTAATCCACTGATAATCTTAACACTCCAATTGGTTTGACTTTCAATATCACCGATGAATTTGCTGAAAGTCTGGTAACTGCCCTCACTTACCCCTTCAATTTCGCTCAACCTTCTCCAGTTGGTGATTTTGACATTGATCCAGATACCAATACCAACCAACACCCAGGTACAAAATGTGACAACCAAAACGGCCCCAATAAGTTTAATTCGCTTGAGCTTGATTTTCTTCATGAAGAAAAGGGTGTTATTTCAATTTACAGGTTAACCAGGTTTGATCCACAATTTCAGGGAAACAATGAAAATCCTCCAAAAATATAAAACCATTCCATGTCAAAACGCAAAACAGCCATTTGGGTTTCCTTTATTTATCAACATTTTTTTTCAATAACTTTAGTCACTCTAGTTCACTTTAGTCACTTTAAGTACTTTTTTCCTAACTTTATTCCCAAACTTAAAAATCAACTTATATACAAATGAAATACCCATGAGACAATTTTCACACCAACCGAAAATGAATATGTGGGTATTCCATGTGGCAATTAAAAATCAAATTATATTCACATGAATCGTAAATTACGCATGGGCATGGTCGGT